>JBKBNT010000001.1:0-837042 GCA_046295155.1 Beijerinckiaceae bacterium | reverse complement strand
TCGCCGGGGATGACCGCCCATTTGTGATTCACTTGTCGTCTCCCCCGAAGTTCTGGGCAGGCCTCGTCAAAGTCGTAGATCGCTCAGAATGGCTTACCGACGCGCGGTTCGCGGAGCGTAAAGGAAGAATCGCGAACTACGAGATCCTTCATGCCCAGCTTTCGGCGATCTTCCGGTCGAAGCCGCGCGAACATTGGCTCACTGCGCTGGAAGCAGCAGATGTGCCAGCAGGGCCGCTCTATGACCTAAAGGGCGTCTTCAGCGATCCTCAGGTGGAAGAGCTTGGCATGGTCGTCGATGCGCCACACCCCACCTTGGGAAAAGTTCCTTTGATCCGCAACTCGGTCCGTATGTCGGAGACCCCTCCCTCTATTCGAGGCGCCGCTCCGGCGCTTGGGGAACATAATGCGGAACTGCTGCACAAGAAGGACTAGGAGGGCGGGATGCCGGACATAAAGACACGTATCGCTACGGCGGACGCCGCCACGGTCACAATCCGTGGAATGGACATCGCCAAGGACCTCATTGGCAAGAGGTCCTTCACCGAGATGTTCTATTTTCTGACCACCGGGCGAATGCCGAGCGCCGAGGAGGTCAAGGTTCTTGACGCCTGCCTCGTTGCGATGATGGAGCATGGCTTCACGCCGTCCGCACTGATCGCCCGATTTGCCGCCGAAGGCGCGCCTGATCAAATTCAGATTGCTCTGGGAGCTGGATTACTCGCCGTTGGCGATGTTCATGCGGGCACGATGGAAGCCTGTGCCGCTCTCCTGCACGAAGGCATAAGCCAGGATGATAAGGACGCATGGTGTCGCAGGACAGTTGCAGAGCACCGCGCGCGGCGTGAGGCAGTTCCCGGCTTCGGACATCGGCTTCACAAGCCAGTGGATCCCCGGACGCCTCCGCTGCTTGAGGTTGCGCGAGAGGCCAGGCTGGACGGGCCGTATGTGCAGCTGCTGCTGCGCCTTTCAACCGTCATCGACGACAGTGCTGGACGTCACATCACGATCAACGCGACTGGGGCGCTTGCGGCTCTTCTACTGGAGATCGGTATTCCTCGCGAGGTGGTTCGGGGCATAGCCGTGGTCTCTAGATGCGCAGGCCTCGTAGGGCATGTGCTGGAAGAGCACCAGACCGCCTCTTCCCGTCACTTGGTGCGCCTTGCTCGTGAGACAATTCCTTACGAGCAACCAGAACCCTGAGGATCGCGGCTCTCTATAAACTTACGCTGACGAGGAGCTGGACATGACGAATTGGCATTCACCGGCAATTGGTCGCAACGACGCGGTTTCCCAGAAGGCTACACGGATCAACAATCTAGCGGCAGGTGTCTTGGCCGGCGCTCTCATGTTTGGAGCAACGCTGGCAAATGCCCAAGACTTTTACGAAGGGCGCTCAATTGATCTGATCGTGGCAAACACCACGGGTGGCGGCTACGACCAGTACGCACGTCATCTGGCTCGCCACATAGGCAGATATATAGCCGGTCACCCATCCATCATCGTCAAGAACATGCCGGGAGCAGGCGGGGGGCGCGCGGCCAACTTTCTGGCGAACGTTGCACCGAAAGATGGAACTGTTCTCGCGCTTCTCACCCGTGAGATCGGACTGGCTCCGCTTCTGACCCCAAATCCCGCCAATTTTCAATTTGACGCGACGGCATTCAACTGGATCGGCACCCCCCAGCAGGACTTGGGATTATTCATCATCAATTCCAGGTCGCCTGCTCAGTCCATCGAAGAGATGAAATCGAAACCGATCACGGTCAGCGGGACGGGGCCGGGCTCGGGCCCGACGGTGTTCCCACTCGTCCTCAATGAACTGCTCGGAACGAAAATTAAGGTGATCCCGGGTTACCCAGGGTCGCCCGACGCCCTTCTCGCGATGGAGCGTGGCGAGGTGGACGGACACGCCTCCGGTGGTTCATCTGCGGCATTTCGGAGCCGCATCGAGCCGATGATCAAGTCCGGGCAGCTGAAAGTGGTTATGCAACTCGGAATGGACAAGGATCCGGCGATCGATGCGCCTCTTGTCTTTGAATTCGTACAAAACAAGGCAGATCAGCAGTTCCTCGAACTCATATTCACACCCCAGTTGATTGGCCGTCCCGTTGTAGCTCCGTCGGGCGTTCCCGAGGATCGAGTCAGTTCGCTCCGCACAGCTTTCGACAAGACGATGAAAGATCCCGAGTACCTAATGGATGCGCAGTCCCAGAAGCTGGATATCCAACCAGTTTCAGGTGCGCAAATTGCCGAGGTGGTCCGTAGGGTGTATGCGCTTCCTCGGGAGATGGTGGAGCGGGCACAAAGACTTGCGAAGTGATTGACGTAGAATGGAACCCTTATCTCGGTGTTCACCGAGCCGGCAGCAGGCCAGCGGACTTACTCGAATCTTTGGACTATGGAGGTATCTCTTCCGCTCAGGGGTGGCTGTCGATGCAGCCACCGAGGCACCGCGAAGTAGAGGCCCAATGCGCATGCTAAAGAAAGTATCGGGAGAATCGAAATGGATGCTGTCCCGCAGAATTTAACTAAGGCGATAGTCAGTTCATTTCTGGCTGTTGCGTCCGCGATCATGGCGCCCGGCTTGGCTTGCCTGGCTCAGGATCTGCAGGCCGTCGAGCGCGCCAGATCCGAGGGGCGAATTGTCTGGTATACGACGCAGATCGTCGATCAATTTGCGCGGCCAGCCGCTCAAGCTTTTGAGAAGAAGTATGGAATACGCGTTGAGTACGTACGGGCCGATTCGTCAGTCATTGCTCTTCGGATCAGCAACGAAGCCAAGGCAGGGAAAACGCTCGCGGACGTTTTCGACGGCTCAAGTACAGTTCCTTACCTCAAGAAGGAGGGGCTTGTCGCGCAATGGGTTCCTCCTTCGGCAAGCCGTCTCCCCGAGCGATACGTGGATAGGGAGAAGTATTGGGTTGCGATCAATGAGTTCGTCTTTACGCCCGCGTTTAACAGCACACTTGTCAAGGCTGATGAGGCTCCCTCGGTGTGGGCCGACTTCCTCAATCCGAAATGGAAGGGAAAGCTTGTTTGGAGTTCTCAGCCAATTGCATCTGCCGCACCTGGCTTCATCGGAATGATGATTGAGGAGATGGGCGAGCCCAAGGCGCTCGATTACCTCAAAAGGCTTGGCGCGCAGCAGCCTGTCGGGCTGAAAGCGTCTGCGCGCCTCGTGCTGGATCAAGTCATCAGCGGGGAATATCCATTAGCAATCCATACCTTCAATCATCAGTCGGTCATAAGTGCAGCGAAAGGCGCTCCCTCAGTCTGGAAATCGATAAATCCGGGACTCGCAGTGATGACTGTGGCCTCCGTGACGAAAAACGCGCCCCACCCCAATGCTGCGCGCTTGTTCGTTGATTTCCTCGTCTCCAAAGAAGGGCAGCAACTCTTTAGGGACAACGATTACATCCCCGTGGACCCTGACGTGCCCCCGCGCGTGGCAGCCCTTCGGCCGGATGGAGTCAAATTCCGTGCTATCTACATGACTCCCGAGCAAATCGAGAATGGCATGAGCAAATGGATGAGCATCTACAATGATATCTTCAGGTAGCGAATCCATGCAGCATCGCCGGCGTCTGGACGAGTATCTCCCGCATGAGAACAGCGTCGTTATCGATGTAGCGATAGAATAACTCCAGAGGCTCGGCGTCGTTCATCATTGGCTTGCGCCAGGCCACGTGCGGCCAGTCCGTGCCCCAAACGAGCTTTCGGGGGCAATGCTCGACGAATGTTTTCCCGAATGGAATTACATCGTCCCAGCCGAAATCCATACTCGAATGGCGGTTGCCATTCGAGATCATCATGAACCAGTTTTCGTCCTTCAAGACGTCCAGGTACCAGCGCATGGCCGGTTGATTTACTCCCTGTGTGGGATCGATCGAACCCATATGGTCGATGATGTAAGTCAGCCCGTTCACTGAGCGAAGTACACTGCCCCATTCGTCGAGATCTTCGGGAGCGATATGCAACCGTGCGTGCAGGCCGAGATCGCGAGTTCGCTCCAGATTACGGCGGACGGACTCCTTACTGGCGCCTTCCATCCATCGTTTGCCAATGTTGAAGCGGGCGCCTACGACCCCAATCTCCTTCAGATCCAGAATTTCCCGGTCGGAAACCTCGTCCTTGACAATACAGACAGCCTTGAAACGAGCGCGGTCATTTACGTCCAAAGAGCGGAGGACATCGAACAGCAGTGTGTTGTCGGTGTCGTAGGGCATTGGATAAACAATAACGCCACGATCGAGTCCGAGGATGCTCAGAACTCGTTTCATATCTTCGAAGGTGGCGTTTGGTGGATCGTAGAGTGGGCGGCGTTTGGGGGGATACTTTTGGGGATCTCCATAGATATGGAATTGACAGTCGCAACTCCCCGCGGGCGGCATCAGGGCAGGGCGTCTTGTTTCACGGATCCATTCTGGAAATGGGCCTCGTTTCAGTGCGCCTGTTCCATTGTCGTGCGACATTGTCTGAAGTCCTCTTTGTCTGAATGGGTACCGTGCACTAGCGATTCACTGTTGCTCTCCAATCACTCCTTTTGTTCCTTATGGCGGTGCGGAGCCGCAATTTTTCTAAATTGGAACGGAAGCGAAAGGTTATGTCAATCGACTCTCGTCCGAGCACGTCACTCGCGCGCTGCAATCGCAGCGAGTGATCTTGTTGCTTAGTGGTTCCATGCGCGATCAGGCGGAGAGGCGATTGAACAAGCGTTGGCCGATAGCGCAGATCTTCTCCGCCCCCGCGAGCTTGCTCGTCCATTCCGCGGGGATGGATTCTGCTCCATATAGAGCACCCGCCAGCTGTCCAGTGATTGCAGCAGTGGTGTCGGCGTCCTCCTGGAGGTTCGCAGCGAGGAGGACTGCGTCCCGGAAGTTATCAGTTCTGCCAACGCACCAAAGGGCGGCTTCGAGAGAGTGCACAACGTATCCGGAGCCGCGAATCGCCGAGCGCGACTTGCCGCGCCAGCCGCCGGCAGCGATGTCCGATATCTTCCCGGAATAATCTCCGGCGCGAGGACGCAAGACCTCGTTCCTGGGCGCGCCGGCAATTGCCTCTGCCAGAATGTCGGCGAACAGGATGCAAGCCTCGACCACCTCCGCCGCGCCGTGGGTGGTGCGGCACTGGAGAGAAGCAATGGCGCGGCGTGCTTCAGCGTTGTTCCAGTATTTAATGGCGACGGGCGCCAGTCGCATCAGCGATCCATTGCCCGCCTTGAATGGGTCCGTCGAACCGGCAATCGGATTGCCAGTCGCCATGTAACGATCGAGCGCACTGGCAACGGTGATTCCGACGTCGAAGCAATTGCCGGTGCAGGAGTACTTGCCATGGTCGCGCCAGAGGACGAAGCGGTCCATCAGGTCCTTGGGGTCGAAACCTTCCTGCAGCAGGCTGTCAGCGAGGGCGAGCGCCATGGCGGTGTCGTCGGTCCATTCGCCCGGGTTCAGGTTGAAGGGGCCGCCTCCCACCATGTCGGTCAGCCGGGACGCACGGTCATCACGAGGCAAGAACTCCAGCGTCGTACCGACAGCGTCCCCTGCTGCAAGCCCTAGCAGAGCCCCGCAGGCGCGATCCTGGATTGCGGCCGGCGTCGTCGCGGGCTTCATCGTTTCAGCGGGACGAATGAGCCTGATGTAGCGTTCCTGGGCCGCGGTCTCGATGGCGCCAGGCCGGCGGCGCCGGACCTTGTCGATCGCGTCGTCGGGCTGGAAACCCAGTTCAACGAGCAGGCGGGCGGCGATCGTGCCCGCCCGTCCAAGGCCGCCGCGGCAATGCACGACGACGTCGAAACCGTCGCGAAGGCGCGCGCGCAGTCCTTCACCTGCTGTTCGCCACTGGGCCTCGAATTCTGGGCCCGGGACAGAAACGTCACGGATAGGCAGATGAAGCCAGTCCATGTGCCGTTCGCGGATTGCGTCGCCGAGGCGGTTGACCTCGAGCAGCTTGAACTCGTGATCTTCGATGAGGGTGACGACTGCTGCGGCGCCCCAGTCAGCGATCGCCTGTGCGTCCAGATCCAGATCCCTGTCCCACGCGCCGGTCATGGCGCCCGCATCCTTCTTGCCCGGGCAAAAGGTGACGCCGATGCGTCCGAAACCTTCTGCAATGTGGATGTCTGCGATGGAGAGGGGGTGGGACTGGCTGGTTCGTATCAAGGGCTTCCTTTCCGCCGGCGACCGGACTATGTGTGAGATGAACACTATCTCACAGAAAGGAAGTGTCGTCAAGACACTAAGATGCCCATGTACACCTATGAGCACCCGAGGCCGGCGCTTGCCGTGGATATTGTCGTCTTCACACTCAGGGATTGGGAGCCCTGCGTCCTGCTCATTGAGCGGGGAGAGGAGCCCTTCCGCGGCAAGTGGGCTCTGCCAGGCGGCTTCGTCCATGAGAACGAAACCGTTGAAGAGGCGGCGAACCGGGAACTGGCGGAGGAAACGGGGGTTCGCGACGCCCGGGCAGTTCAATGCCGCATTTTTTCCAAGCCAAACCGCGATCCCCGTGGCTGGGTGATCTCATTGGCGAATTTCGCATGTGTCCGCTTTGAGGAAACCGTGTTGCAGGCCGGCTCAGACGCCGCGAGGGCGGAATGGTTCTCCGTCCATCAACTGCCGTCGCTCGCTTTCGATCACGCGGAAATCATCGACGCATGCGTCCTTGGCTTGTTGTCGAAGTCGGAAACCGACCCCATTGTGGCCCACATGCTTCCGCGCGAGTTCACACTCGCTGAACTGCAACGCGCGTTTGAAATCCTCAAAGGTGAGCCGATGGACAAGCGAAACTTCAGGCGCACCGTCGAAGATCGTCGTTGGCTTACACCTGTCGGCCGTAAAGCAATTGGGCGCCATCGGCCTGCGGAGCTGTACAGGCTTAATGACAAGTAAACGCGCCCCATCGCTCTTCTCAAGAGCTTAAACAGCATTCAAGAATGAAGCGTCCAGTTTACCTCGCAGGCGAGCTTACAAGCCTTGACGGGCACGCCTCGCGTGCCATCCTACTAGAGTCGGGGAGGCAGAAATGTTCCAGCTAGTCGCAAATAAGATCGCTGCAAGCGAGTTTAGGCACGACCTTCTAAAGGTATTTTCGAAGGACGCTGAGAAAGTAAAATGGCGTCTCTCGACGCCAGCCGGATCCTTCGAAGCTGATATTTTGGTCCGTGCAGATCTCGGCATTTGGGCGTACCTCGGCAAACAGCGGCGATCGGATTCATACAATTTCTGGGTTGGCGTTGGAAAACCCACCAAGCAAGCAGCAATTGAAATCAATATACCAGCGCGTCGTACGCTTCGCTCCGCTGGTCAAATCGTCAAAAATCAGGACGGGGCACTGTGCCTCGCCCATCGGGGCGGACTCGGAGGAGGGAAGTACTCGGTACCGGTTGAAGTGTTTTGTAATCTCATTGATGGCTTTGAAAGAGATGTTGTTTTGGATGGAGCCAAAGAGCTTCCGCTATTTGTGATTGGCAGCCCTGAGGAAGAAGATTTTCTCCGAAGGCTCGCGGAGTATACGCGCGAAGCTGTTCGCATCCGACTACTGAGAAAGGACGAACGAGCCTATCGAAAAAATCTGACAGAGGTTGGTCTGTCGGTAACGGACAAGGTCACTAAGAAGTTGAATGATGAGCCCGGCGCGGAGGGAGCCTATCTATCGCCCGAACGGGTGGTAGCGATCCGGCGGATACACAAGCGGGTTCACAAGGCACTCGTTATTGCGCTAAAGCGACGCCAATTGAAACCGGCAAACGGCCGGCTACACGGCGGCATCGGGCCCGATCTGTACTTAGTAGATTCAAATGACAACATTTCCACTTTGTTCGAGATCAAGGTAGGTCGAGATGCTCAAAGCACCTTCACCGCATTAGGGCAGTTGTTAGTTTATGCAGAACAGGCTCCAAAAACTCCTCAACGAATTCTCGTGACCCAAGGGCTCCCAAAAAGTAAATACTTCAAATCAGCGTTCATAAAGCACAAAATTGATGTCCTGTATTATAGGCTCGGGCCGAAAGTCATTTTCGAAAACTTCAATGACATCTCCTTTTAAAGCTATAAACCTGCCGAGCCGTGCACGTTACGCAAGCGTAGTCTTATCCCTCATGTGCCCTTTCCCCTCCCTGAAACCGCTCCGCGATACCCTGTTCGCTCGAAAAAAATTCCCTGTTATTTGCGCAGGGAATTTTCGCCAAAGATGGCTGGATTTCAGCGGCTTGAAAGCGGCCTTGCGGAGCCAGGAGACCAGTTTTGAAGAAAATTCCCTGTAAATCCCTGTTTATCTGGGAATTCAGCCGCAGACCCGCTCTCTGATGACTGCGTCCGCCACCAGTCACTCTCTGAAGTTTCCCGGTTCACTCGGCCGACGCAGACCTCGCGACACTTCCGTGGGTTACGCGACATAATTGGCGCCTGCGCGAAAGCAGCGGTCTGAAGGCCGGTTATTGATTTCCACTGAGAGTTGACCCGGGATTTCCATCAGGAAGTGACCCGCCTTGGTGATGTTATCTGGGTCCGGTGGCCGTCAAGTTACGCGCCCTATCCGTGAAGCTACGGCAGTGAAGACAGCCGCACAAGCAGGCGGTGAGGCCACTTTTCCAGCAGCAAGCGGCTCGGATTGCGGCTGTGTGTTCAAAGATTCGGCGCCGCAGGGATCATAAACTCTGAGAAGTCGCCTCAAATGCGCTGGCACGGACATTGCTTTTAGCCAAGCGCGAGTAGAAGCGGTCAGGGTTTGCCCGGGACATTGCTCGTCACACCGCCGCCGGTTCGGGGGAAGGTTGATGCACGCTTCTGTCTACGCATTCCACGCACAAATTCCGTCCAGCCGTAGGGCGGCGTCAGCGCAAGATACGCTCGCCACGCGCGGCGCTTCACGTTGCATGTCTTCAGGAGGGTCATTCATGTCGATCAAGAGACTCGCTGGCGTCCTCGGCGCCGGCGCCATTGCGCTTGCCGCCAGCCTCACGTCCGCCTCCGCGCAGGACAAGGTCGTCTTCCAGCTCGACTGGCTGCCAGGCGGCGACAAGGCGCCCATCTACGTCTGCATCAACCGCGGCTTCTGCAAGGAAGCGGGTCTCGACGTGTCGATCTCCTCGGGCCGCGGGTCGACAGAGGCGATCACAAAGCTCGGCACCGGGGCTTCCGATATCGGATCAGCCGGCATGGAGGCGCTGCTCGCCGCCAAGGCGCGGGAGAAAGTGCCCGTGGTGGCCGTCATGTCCATCTTCAACCAGGGCCCGCACGCCTTCTTCACCCTGAAGGGCAACGGCGTGAACGAGATGAAGGACGTGAAGGGCAAGCGCGTCGCAACGTCTCCTTTCACCGCCTCCAACGTCTTCCTGCCGCTGGTGCTCGCCGACATGGGCATGAGCGAAAGCGACATCAAGCTCACGAAGGCTGACCCCGGCGCGCTTGGCCCCATGCTGATGACCGGCGGCGTCGACGTCATTATCGCGTGGATGACCGACGTGAGCCGCTACACCAATCAGGCTGTTGCGGCCAAGCGCGAAATCGTCGTGATGCCGTGGTCGACGCAAGGGCTCAATCTCTACTCGGCCTCGCTCGTCGCATCCGAGAGGTTCCTCAAGGAGCGTCCGGACGTGGCCCGCCGCTTCATCGCCGCCTACAAGAAGTCGATGGAGTTCGCGAAGTCCAACATCGCGGAAACTGTCGCGGCCGTGACCGCGGTGGTGCCGGAACTCAAGGCGCCCGACGTCGAGGGCCAGCTCAAGGACATGCTCGTACTGATGCACAACGAAGTGTCCGCGCGCGACGGCCTGGGCGCCTTCGAGCCCAAGCGCCTTGCCGAGACGTGGGACCGCACCGCCGCCTCGCTGAAACTCGATCCGAAGTCGCTCAATCCCGAAACGGCGGTCGATCGCAGCTTCATGCCGAAGTAAGCGAACCATGAGTGAAACTCCCGCAGCCATCCGGTTCAAGGGCATGGGCCAGGTCTTCAAGACCGCGTCCGGACCTCTCCAGGCGCTTCGCAGCGTAGACTTCTCCGTCGCCCGGCACGAATTCGTCGCCGTGCTCGGTCCGTCGGGCTGCGGGAAGTCGACGCTTCTGCGTTCCATCGCCGGTCTCATCAAGCCGACCAGCGGTTCGATCGAAGTGTTCGGCCTCACGGTGACGGAGCCACGCGACGACATCGGCATCGTCTTCCAGAAACCGACGCTGCTTCCTTGGGCGAACGTCGAGGACAACGTTGTTTTTCCGATCAAGCACAAAACCGGAAAAGTCGACGCGGACGACCGCATCGAGGCGCGCAAGCTTCTCAAGATGGTCGGCCTCGAAGGTTTCGAAAAGCGCATGCCGGCGGAGCTCTCCGGCGGCATGCAGCAGCGCGTCGGGATCGCGCGCGCGCTTCTTCTCAATCCCGACATCCTGTTGATGGACGAGCCTTTCTCCGCGCTCGACGCCCTCACGCGCGAGGAGATGGGGTTCGAGCTTCTGCGCATCTGGCAGGAGCACCCAAAGACCGTTCTCTTCATCACGCATTCCATCAGCGAAGCGGTTCTGCTGGCCGACCGCGTGCTGGTGATGAGCGAGCGCCCCGGCAGCGTCATACGCGATCTTGAGGTCCCTCTGCCCCGCCCGCGAAGCATCGAAACGACCAGCTCCAAGGTGATGCATGACTTCTCAGGACAACTCCGCAGTCTCCTCCTCAAGCGCGCCTCCTGATCTGCGCCGCGACCGGACGAGCGCGAACTGGATGCAGGCGCTGACCTCGCCGCGCGGCAAGGCGGTGATCCTGCCGACCATCACCTTTGTCGCGCTCATCGCGATCTGGGAGGGCGCATCGCGCGCGTTCGCCATTCCCTCCTTCGTATTGCCGTCCCCCAGCCGCATCGTCATGGGCTTCGAGTCGATCACGTTCTCGCGCTGGATGGAGCATGTCTGGGCGACGTTGCGCGTGGCCATGATCGGCTATTCCGTCTCGATCGTTGTCGCGATTCCGATCGCAATCGGCCTCACGCGGTCCAAGACGCTCTCGTCCTGCCTCTATCCGCTGCTGGTCGTCATCCAGTCGACGCCCGTTGTCGCAATCGCGCCCATCATCATCGTGGTGCTTGGCTCCAACGACGCGCCGCGCGTCGTCATCACGTTTCTCATTACCTTCTTTCCGCTGGTCGTATCGACCACGACAGGCCTCATGGCCACTCCTCCGGAGCTGATTGAACTGTCGCGCAGCTTGCGCGCGCCGGTCTCGCGCGAATTCACCCAGATCCGCATTCCCTATGCGATCCCCTACATTTTCTCCGCGCTGAAAATCTCGATCACGCTCGCGGTTATCGGCGCCGTGGTGGCGGAGTTCGTCGCCGCCGAGAAGGGCGTGGGCTATTTCATCCAGTTCTCCACTTCATTGTTCAAGCTCCCGGAAGCCTGGGCCGGACTCGGTGTCCTCGTCCTCATGTCGCTCGCCCTCTTCCAGCTCGTGGAACTGGCGCAGCGCGTCTTCTTCCCCTGGAGCCTTCCGAAGGAAAGATGATGACGGATTTTCTGATCAAGGGCGCACGCGGAATCTTCACGGGACTGCCCGGCGACGAGGCGCGCGCGACGGGAGACATCCGTGTGCGCGGCGGGATCATTACAGAGATTGGCGCGCTCTCGCCGGAAGCCGGCGAACAGATCGTCGACGCAAGCGGCTGCGTCGTGACGCCCGGACTCGTGAACACTCATCATCACCTCTTCCAGAGCCTGATGAAGGGCGTCACCGACGGCCTCGACTCCAATCTGTTCCGCTGGCTGCGCGTCGTGCCCTACACCTATTGGGACAAGCTCGACGAAGAGGCGCTGCGCGTCTCAGCAATGGTCGGCATGGCGGAGCTCGCGCTCTCCGGCGCAACGACCATCGCTGATCATCATTACATCTTCTCGGACTCCTATGATTTCGATCCGGCCGATCTTCTGTTCGAACTAGCATCGAAGTTCGGCGTGCGTTTCGTGTTCTGCCGCGGCGGCGCGACCATGGGCAGGTCGTTCGACGAGGGCCGCATCAAGCCGATTCCCACCGAACCGCTCGGCAAGATGCTGGCGTCCGTCGAGAAGAGCGCCGCGCGCTGGCACGATGCGTCGCCCAATTCCCTGCGCCGCGTGGTTCTGGCGCCGACGACGCCGACCTTCTCGCTCGATGAAGGCGAATTGCGCGAGATGGCGCAGATGGCCCGCGCCAATGGCTTGCGGATGCATACGCATCTGTCCGAGACCAGCGACTATGACGCTTGGACTGAATCGAAGTACGGCATGCGCCCAATCCACTGGATCGGCAAGCATGGATGGCTCGGCCCCGACGTGTGGTTCGCACATCTGACAACGATGGACGACAGCGAGGTGCGGGCGCTGTACGAAACCGGAACCGGCATGGCGCACTGCCCGCAGGCCAACGCGCGGCTGGGTTCGGGCGTCGCGCCCGCCGACAAGCTCTCGCGGCTGGGCGGCAATGTCTCGCTTGCTGTGGACGGCGCCGCCGCCAATGAAGCCGCCGACATGGCGTCCGCGCTTTACGCCGCCTTCACCGTGCACCGCGCCACGAAGGGTGCGGGCGCTGTCGCGGCCGATGAAATCCTCAGATGGGCGACCGCGGGCGGCGCGAAAGTGCTCGGCATCGACTCGGCGGGAACCCTCGAACCCGGCAAGTCGGCGGACATCACGATCTTCGACCTGACGAATCCGCGCTACCTCGGCCAGCATGATTGCTATGCGAGCCCCGTCATCTCGGGCGGACAGGCGCAGGTGCGTCACAGCTTCGTGCAGGGCCGCGAGATCGTGCGCGACGGCAAGCTACCGTGGCTCGACATGGAGCAACTTGCGGCGGACGCAAACCGAATCGTTGCGCGCATGGCCGCGCAAGTCGCAGCATAAGTGAAGCAAAGGAGAACATGGGCCCAGGGATGGCGCGGCCGGCCGGTGAAGCCACGGGAGTAGAAGCAGTCAGCGCCGAAGGCGTCGGTCATTGCTCCTTCAATCGCGCGGAGCGATCCGCAACCTCGAATGGAGATTCCTATGCAGACCGTAAACTATGCGCTTGAAGAGCTGAACAAGGAGGCGACCGTTGGAGACATGGGCGCCGAGAAGGGGCGCGAAGTGCCTCGCATAGACCTGTCGAACTTCGACCAGCGCAAGAATGAAATCGCCGACGAATTATGGATAGCTTCAACGGAGACCGGGTTCTTCCAGCTGATCAACCATGGTCTGCTGCAGGACAAGATTGACGCGGCGTTCGCGATGTCAGAACGCTTCTTCGCTCTGCCGCGTGAGGTCAAGGCGCAATATCCCATGCGGAAGGGCACGAACTGGGGCTGGGAGTACATGGCGCAGGTGCGCCCATCCACCGGTACCGCCGACCGCAAGGAATCCTACCAGATCACCGTGCCGCACATGGCGGATCTCTTTCCCACGGAAGAGGAGCTTGCCGGCTTCAAGTCGCTTATGCTCGAGTTCGAGAAGATGAACTGGGCGCTTGCGATGAAAGTGCTCTCGTGTTTCGCTCTTAAACTCGGCTTCGAAGACGAATTCTTCACCGAGCGGCATGATCCGGCCTCGCCGCATTATCAGAGCACGTTGCGTCTGTTGAACTACCTGCCGATGGAAAACGCGAAGCCCGACGACTTCAAGCTGTGGCGCGCGGGGGCGCACACTGACTACGATTGCCTGACGCTGCTGCACCAGAAGTCCGGTCAGGGCGGTCTGCAGGTTTGCCCCGGCAAGGAATTCGACTCGCATGAGTGGACGAGCGTCGAGCCGCTGCCCGGCGTCATCACATGCAACATCGGCGACATGTTGATGCGCTGGAGCGACGATCAGCTCAAGTCGAACCTACATCGCGTGCGCATGCCGAAGCCCGACGAGTACCAGGGTCCCCGCTACTCCATCGCCTACTTTGCGCAGGCGAACACGGATGCGATCATTCAGGGGCCGCGCAAAATGTACGATCCCATCTCGGCGAAGGACTACCTGCTGCAGCGCATCGCCGCCAATTTCGCCAAGAAGATTTGATCCCGAAAGTCCCAGCAACGACGGCGGGCGAAAGCCCGCCGCAATGGAGCTCTTGCGATGATCATCTATACGCCACCAGCCCCAGCGACCCAGGTTCCCATCATCGACTTCTCGGACGCGGACTCGCCCGATTCCAAACTACGCGACCGCGTTGCCCGCGAAATTCATATAGCCTGCCGCACCATCGGCTTCTTCTACATCGTCGGCCATGGCGTACCGCGCGACCTGATTGCGCGCGCCTTCGATGTGTCTGCCGAATTCTTCGACCTTCCGCAGAACACAAAGAACGCGCTGCATATGCGCAACTCGCCCGCGCAATCTGGCTATGAGCCAATCGCGGCGCAAAGCCTCGACAGTCAGGACGCCACTACGGAGGCCGCGCCGCCAGACCTCAAGGAATCGTTCTACTGCGGGCTCGAACTTCCCGCGGATCATCCGCTTTCGCTCAAGAAGCTGCGCGGATACGGCCACAACCAGTGGCCTGCTGACGTGCCCGCAATGAAGGATACGCTCGTCACCTATTACGGCGAGATGACGAAATTGGGCCGCCGCATCCTGCGCATGATCGCGCGCTCGCTCGAGGTCGAGGAAACATGGTTCGACCCATACTTCGGACCGCCGGCCGCGACGCTGCGCCTTATCAAGTATCCGCCGCAGCCGCCCTCCGCCGCCTTCAACCAGATTGGGGCCGGCGCCCACACGGACTGGGGCAGCATCACGATTCTCGCGCAGGACAATTCCGGCGGGCTCGAAGTGCGCAACCTTGCGGGTGAATGGATCGACGCGCCGCCGGTGAAGGACTCGTTTGTCATCAATCTCGGCGACCTGATGGCGCGCTGGACGAATGGTGTTTATTCCTCGAACATGCATCGCGTGAAGAACAATCGCAGCGGACGCGACCGATACTCGCTGCCGTTCTTCATGTCGCCGCAGCCCGATGCGCGGATCGCCCCGATCCCGACTTGCGTGTCTGCCGACAGGCCGCCGCTCTATCCTGTCTGCACGTCTGCGGAACACCTCAACGAAATGTTCCGGCGCTCTTACGGCTACAGCCCGGATGAGCAGGCCGTCGCATGAAGGCGCGGCTCGCCTATGTGAACATCCTCGCGAAGGACATCGATGCGCTTGCGGCCTTCTACATGGGCGTGTTCGCCTTTCGCGAGATCGAAGGCCATCGCTCGCCAATCTACCGGTGCATTGACGCTGGCGGCGTGGAGCTCGGGTTCAACGCTCCGCTCGCGGGGGAACTTCTGAACATACGAGCGCGCCGACCGGAAAGCGGCGACGGACTTGCTACCTACATTACTTTTGAAATGGAGAGCGAGGCCGCTCTCGAGTCAGCCCTGCGCGGCGCCCAGGCGCACGGGGGCCGCGTACTGAAGGCGCCGTACGATACATATTACAATGCGCGGCAATGCGTGCTGGAAGACCCCGAGGGCAACGTCTTCCGTCTCAACGTCCGCAAGGGGCCGCGCAAGCCCGCCCACGAGGTCGAGGCGCCGCCCTGGGCGGAATGATGAGGCGAAGCGGAATGAAGGGCTCCGGCGGCCGCTGGCCATGCGCGCCGGATGACGCTCAACAACTCCATGCTAATCACGCCGTCCTCTCGCGCGCCCGTCGCGGGAAAAGGTTTCGGCGTGGGCAAAATCGACGGAAAAACGTGCGCTTCCCGGGCCAGCTCTCAGCGGGAATCAACATGCTCGATGAATTGCCTCCGTTGTGTTCGTGCACTCGTGAAGACTCTGACCCATGGTGCTTCATTCCAGTTGCTGGCTAAGAATGCGCCAGCAAACCCTGGGATCAAGCGCCTAGGTTAGTAGCACTGCGTGTACACGCGCCCGTAAGCATCGACCGACTGCACGCACTGGCCGGGGACCACTGTCGCGCCGTAGGCCGCAGCGCCAGCGGCTGCTCCATAGGTGACGGCGCGCGCGGTCGTCCTGCGAGCGACGCCAGCATAACTCATCGGCGTCATCGGGCGACCGACGCGTGCTTCAGCGCCCGAAGAAAGCAGGCCATCGCCATTGATCGCGGTTTCGCTCACCATCAGTGTGGCGGCGGCAGCCGCGACACCAAGCGCAAGCGCTAGTGTTCTTCCGGCCTTGCATCTCATTTCTTGTCTCCCTTAACCACTGCGGCAGGCACTTCATCGATTTCTGGCATTGCTCGGGGTTCGACCAGCTTGGCAGCCGGCGGAGGCTTGAAGACGAATGAGTCCGCGCTGATCGGCTCCGTGGACCAAGACTTGATGCGGAGCGTGTACTGCGGCGCCCCGGTGACGGTCTTGCTTGTGATAACGTATTTTCTCGGGATTCGTCGCGGACCGATCTCCACCCACAATTGCCAGTCCACTTCCTGGCCCCTTGCAGCGATATGATCACAATCCACGCCGTCGATGACTCCATGCCCAATGTGAGCGATCTCAAGAACGTCGGTCATTAACTGCTCCCCGGGGTTTGTGAGAAGCAGATCGGCTCCGGAGATCGACACTGCGAATTCGTCGCGGAGGCGAGACACGAGTTGGTCGAATGAGCCGGGTGATTTGACTTGCGTGTAGATGTTTGCGTGACGCCCCAGGATCGTCGCAGCCGCACCGTCGAACACCAGCTCCACGTCCGAATAGCCGCCGGAGCGGGTTGCGCGAAACCTGTCAGGACGGGAGAGAGCAAATGTTCCTGAACTCGCGAACTGAATTTTCTGAAGGTTTGGCGTGATCACTTCGATATCGGTGTCCATTGTCCCCGAGATCATTTTTTGTGATGACACGTAGTCTGACATACTCTTGAGTATGCGGCGCGACTCATCCACCTGCGCGCTGACGGAGCTTGCCAGAAAGGCCGTTGAGGCTATCACTGCCGTCATAAGAACAGCGCGTCTGGCGTCCGGAAGGAACCCTAGTGATTTTCTCTTACTCATGAGAGCCTCCGTAAAAGCTAATGAGCGCACGCCGCGAACAGAATAACCTTGATCCATGACAAAGGCGATAGTTGGGCCAAGAACTCGTCACGACAACTTTTGGCGGGATGGTATAATTTTCAAATTCTCGAACGTTATCTGCCCAAGTGCGCCAAGGTGGATGACCACCAGCATCCGGTCGTCGCACTGTCGCACCACTCGCAGGCGATGGGGGCCGCAAGTGCAATTGCTTCATTTGGGATGCAGACGCTTTGTTTGGTCACGGTTCACGGTTTGACGCCGTCGGAGTCGGCAGCGTTTTCCCAGTAGCCGAGGCAGCTTTGTTCTTGCCTTACAGTTTCGGGACGCTTGCGCTGGCTAGGGAAGTCCCCGGCGTCACCGCCGGAGATTCTGTATGGGACCTTGCTTCTTAGACTCCGCGTCTGTGGGTCTTAGCGGGGGCCTACGCGATTGACCGGTCCGCCCCGATTACCCGGGACGCCGGGACGCACGCCAACGCCGGGAGCGCCGACGCCCGGTGTCACCGCCCGAACTGCAGGACGCGGGCGAAGCACGACGCCGGGTCTTGCGACGCAACCTTTCGGATAACCGATGTACGTGCAGTACACGACAGCCTGTGCCTCTTCTATCGTCGAGAGCATCGCAATGCTGCCCGAAAGCACTGCAACCAAAGCAAGAACGAATTTCATCTGCGCCTCCTCATCTTCATTTGATTATGATAGCGGCAGAGGCTGAACCGGCATTATCGCAGATCAACAATTCGGGACAGGCTCAAATGTCAACAGGCGATCCGTCTAGTCGCCTTTAGTCACCGCGCTGGGGATGAGGCCTTCACTTCACCTCAACAGTACGTTTTGGGTTTCGCCCCCGTAAAGCGCGGCGTCGCCTCGGCGCCGATGGCTTCGGGCGCTGGCGTGCCGAGATTTATTCCCGCATCGGCGCTTATATCTGCCGAGAATACACCCGGCTGCGCCACCGCGATGCGCCCTTCGCCAACTTTCTCACCGTTGACAATCAATGTCGCGATGCCGCCCCTGGCGGAGCCGCAGCCATCGTAGTCAAACTGGAGGCGCACCTGTGCATGACCGGCGCCGAGTTTCTTCGACGACGTAACGCTCGAAAGCGCGGTCGTCCAGGGGCAAGACCCCGTACTTCTCCGCTTGCTTCAGGAACGCCGCTTTGTTTCGAGGGCTACCATGAAACAAGCCCAACGCCGATTTGATCGTGTCAATGACCGGGATGAGGACGTGAGGACAGATTAGACTATTATTCGCAGCGGTCCCGAAGATGTCACGATCAAGCAACTGTGAGAGCGCATCATCGTGATTGGATGACGAAAACGTCGCGAGTTCGGCGCGCAGGTCCTCGTCTCCACGCCGCCGATCGAGGTGGCGTAGCGGCCGCCGCGCCTAATGGTGAGGATCTCGCTGAGCGTATTCCGCTCGCCTCGCAGTCGGAAACATATCCCGGCGCCAGTAGGAACCAGTCACCGCGCGAAAATCGCTCGATATCGTGTCGGCGAGATCGCGGCCATAGTTGACGCAGAATTTCTTCTTGTGGGGCCAATGATGTTGAGGGGACCTGCGCTCCATGGGCCGCTTGATCATCCCTGCAGCCATTTCGCAACGTCTTCAGCCTTGGGAAGGCCGCCAGCGTGAACGACTTTCCCGTCGACAACGAGGCCCGGCGTGGAGAGAATGCCAAAGCCCGCAATCTGAGCGTAGTCCGTAACCTTCTCGACGCTGACGTCCACGCCGAGCTTTTCAGCGGCGGTTCGGACCATGTCCTCCGTCGCTTTGCAGCGGGCGCAACCAGGTCCTAGAACTTTAACTTGTTTCATTGTCCTCTCCTTCATTCATTTGAACAGCGCATTGAACAGAAAGCCGACCAGCAGGATGCCAGCGCCGACGACTCCGATAAAGACCACGATCAACTTGATCGACAGCACCTTGCGCAAGATGATCATTTCCGGCAGCGACAAGGCAATGACGGACATCATGAACGCCAGGACCGTTCCAAGCGCCGCACCCTTGCCAAGGAGAGCTTCAACGACCGGAATGATTCCCGCAGCATTGGAATACATGGGAATGCCAAGAAGAACGGCTGCAGGGACCGACCACCAAGAGTCCTTGCCCATGATCGCTCCCAGCATATCCGCCGGGACGTAACCGTGAATGACGGCGCCGACCGCGATTCCGGCGATGATCCATAGCCAAACCTTGCCTACGATTTCACGAACCGCTTCTATCCCGGCCTTGATCCGGTCTGCTATTGTCAAGTGCTCGGAAGGCATTTCGACGGCGCCAGCGCGCACGTTGCGCACCCAATCTTCCAGCCAGTTTTCTAGACGCAGGCGACCGATGACCCAACCGCCGACCGCAGCAAGTGTCAGGCCGAACGCCAGATAGGTTAGCGCAACCTTCCACCCCAGCATGGCAAACAGCAGGCCAAGCGCAACTTCGTTGACCATCGGCGCGGCTATAAGAAACGAGAATGTGACACCGAGCGGAACGCCTGCCGAGACGAAACCGACGAACAGTGGCACTGCCGAGCAGGAACAGAAAGGCGTGAAGACGCCAAGCCCCGCAGCAGCGATGTTGCCAAGCCCTTCGTTCTTGCCCGCGAGCAGCATACGCGTGCGCTCAGGTGAGAAGTAGCTTCGCACGACGCCCATCGCGAAAACAACGAGGGTTAACAGCATGAGCACTTTGGGTGTGTCGTAAACGAAGAATTTAACTGCCTCGTAGGCATGGCTGCCGGGCGCAAGCGGCAATTGCGACACCGCCCACTCGGAAAACGGGACAAGTTGCCAATACACAGCTAACCAGACCACAACAGCGGCGAGTACGCCGAGTATCCATGGAGATGCCCCTCGATCGCCATGCGGATTGTCCGGGACCGGTATGGTCATGCTGCATGCCTTTCTTCCGGCAAAACTGCGAGCACTGCATCGACAATCGCGCGGTGCGCAGGCGGCAGGGCAGGGTTGCGGCGATAACGCACCCATTGTGCGTCGCGCCGGTCCACAACCAGTCCGACCGCTTTTAGCGCGCTCATATGCCGGGACATACGAGACTGGCTCGCTCCCAGCTTGTGCATCAGTTCGCAAACGCAATGCTCGCCGCCATCCCAGAGGATGCGCAGCGCCGCGAGGCGCGTTGGTTCAGCCAATGCTGACAAGAGGGCGACTGGAGAAATCATAAACCCTGTATATGCGTATATGCGCATTAGCGCAACAAATACCGCCAAAAAAATGCAGGGGAGTCGATTGATCTCTGTCATCGCGAATGGTGTGCGGGGAGGCCATAATTTTAAGATGAGCAATCCACTTCTGGAATATCGGGTCCGCGCGCAGCGGGCTGACGCAAACGGAAGTTTCGCGACCTGCAAGGACGCCGAAATTATCCTTGATACGGCTCTTGCTGGCAGGAGCGACGCCTTCAACCCCGCCGAGTTGCTTCTGGCTGCCTTGGCGGCCTGCATCATCAAGGGAATCGAGCGCGTCACGCCGATGCTGAAGTTTGATCTGCGCGGAGTCGAGGTGGCGTTGCACGCCGTACGGCAGGACGCTCCGCCGAAGATCATCTCCATCGAGTACGATCTGGTGGTGGACACGGACGAGGACGACAGGCGCCTGGACCTGTTGCATACGAACGTTCGAAAGTTCGGGACGATCTCTAACACGTTGGCCGCAGCGACTGAGTTGACAGGGCGAATCCGGCGCAGATGACCGAGATTGTAGCTTGATCGCCGGTCCGCCGAACCCGCTGCAAACATGGCTCGCGCGCTTGAATGACTTTACGCTTGCGAACCGGCGCGTTTCGGGGATCGCCAAAGGAAACAAATGGACAAGCGGATCTTCCGACGCTCTCCGGCGGATTCCGGCTGGCTTGAGCTTGTTGGAGGGAAGGAGCTTGGGCTCCGTCGAACCGCCAAACTCTTCGCGTTCAGTTCGCACTGCTTGGCCCGCGGCCTGGCGCGCTCCTAATGGATGATGTCGCGCGGAGTTTCTCACGCCAAAGGAAGATGCGGCGGCGATCGGCTTGCCACGGAGCCGACGCCCGGCGATGATCGTCCCTTTAGAAATGGTACGTAAAGAACAAGAAAAGGAGGAATCGTCATGACCGCACCCGCCGCCAAGCCGAAGCAGCTCAAACTCGGTCTGTTTATTCGTCCCTGTGGTCATCACATCGCCTCGTGGCGTCATCCCGACGCCCAAGCCGATGCGGGCGTGAATTTCGCTCATTTCGTCGAAATGGCGAAGACCGCCGAGCGCGGCAAGTTCGACATGCTGTTCTCCGCCGATTCTCTCACCGCCTTTACCGGCGCCGAAACCGCGCTCGAACTCGTTCATTACGTGGCGTGGATGGAGCCCTATTCGCTGCTCACCGCTCTTTCGCAACACACGAACAACATTGGCCTGGTCTGCACGGCGAGCACGAGCTTCGACCAGCCGTTCCATATTGCCCGCCGCTTCGCGACGCTTGACCTTATCTCCGGCGGGCGAGCGGGGTGGAATGTCGTTACCTCCGGTAATCCCAAGGAGGCGGAAAATTTTAGCAAGGTTCCGCATTTGCCCAAAGTCGAGCGGTACCGCAAAGCCAAGGAGTTCGTGCGGGTGGTGAAGGGCCTGTGGGATTCGTGGGACGCGGACGCATTCCTGCGCGACAAGGACAGCGGCGTCTTCTTCGAGCGATCGAAAATGCACGAGCTCAACCATCACGGCGAGTTCTATGATGTTCGTGGTCCGCTCAATGTCGCGCGCTCGCCGCAGGGCCACCCAGTGATTGTTGAAGCGGGCCTGTCTGAAGACGGACGCCAGCTCGCGGCGGAAACAGCCGAAGTCGTCTTCTGCGCTCATGACACTTTGGAGAGCGCACAGGCGTTTTATGCCGACATGAAATCACGCACTCTGGCATGCGGGCGCGAGGCCGACGACATAAAGATCATGCCGGGACTCTCGGTAATCGTTGCTGAAACACGCGAAGCGGCGCACGCCAAGTTGCAGCAGTTGCAGGAGCTGCTTCATCCGCGCCTCGGCCTCGCCCTGCTGTCCGCACGCATCGGCCATGACCTTATGAACTATGAACTGGACAAACCATTGCCGCCGCTGCCCGAGAATGTGGTGATTTCTTCGCGCTCGGACATGATCAAGTCGTGGTCGAAGGCGCCGGGCGCTACCGGTGGCGAGCCCACCCTGCGCGAATTATGCCAGCGTTTCGCAGCCTCGCGCGGGCACTATTCGATTGTCGGGGCGCCCGAGGATGTCGCTGCGGAAATGCAGCGCTGGCTCGACGGCGGCGCATGTGACGGCTTCAATTTCGTGCCCTCCGTCTTTCCGACAGGCCTTGACGATTTCGTCAATCTCGTGGTTCCGCAATTGCAGAAACGCGGGATATTCCGCCGGGAGTATGAAGGGCCAACGCTGCGCGATGTACTCGGCCTGCGCCGCCCCGTCAGCCGTTATGCGCAGGGCGCGAAAGCAGCGGAGTGAAGCGAGTTGCGAATTGCAAACTGGGACGCGATTTCCCGATTGCCTTGACAGCTTGCGGCGACACGGCTGGCCACCCGCCTACCTGCGCGGCAATGAGGCGAGAAATGTGGCTAGTTCGGCTTTCCAGAGCTTTGCGTTTCCCGATGTCGAATGGCCTCTGGTCTCCGGCGAGGTCTTAATCACGAAGTAGCTTATTTTTGGATTCTGCCGAGCGGCCCTTTCAAGAACTTGGAGGTCGGCGGGATTTCGCTCGTCGTCCTCCGAGTTGATCGCCAGCACGGGAACCGTAATCTTTGCAAGCGCCGACCAGGCGTCGTAGTCCGCCGACGCCTCATACTGATAGATCAGGTCGTTGGCGTCGCCGCGCAGGGGAGCTTCCAAAGCTCTTCTAACAATCTGGTCGCCAGCCGCCGAATCAGCGGCCCGCGAAACGAGCGCCAAGTTACCGCCGTTCGTGGTTAATCCGAACCACGCGAACGCGAGTTTCATGCTTTGGGGCTGCTGAGCATATTCTCCGGCCTGGTACTCGGGGTCGGTCTTGATGGTCTCGATCAGAAGGCGGCGCGTGAGCCAGTTCCGGCCTGACATCTTAGCGGGCGTGGATGCGAGGGGAACGACTCCATCCATGAAGTCGGGGTAAAGCTCGGCAAAAAGCCATGCCTCCATACCTCCCATGCTGTTTCCCGAGACCAGACGAACGTGTTTGACGCCGAGACCTTCCGTCAGCAGGCGGTACTGCGCATGAACCATATCGACGTAGTTATACTTCGGGAACTTAGTTCGCATTCCGTCGGACGGCTTGCTGGTTCGCCCGCTTCCGATTCCATCCGGTAAGATCAGGAAATACTTGGTGGCGTCCAATGGCTGACCTGGTCTGAACAATTCCTCTGCATATTGCTTGGTGAGGAAGTAAGAAGCATTGGATCCGGACCCATGCATGAGGAGAACTGGCTCACCGCCAGGATCTCCGATGGTCGTGTACCCGATACGAAGCTCGGGAAGAACGTCGCCTGAATGGAACCTGAAATCCTTGGCAGTCCAGACCGCTTGCTTCGGCGGAGGATAGTCAGCTGCGACAGCGGCTTGTGTGATGAGAAATGCCGACAGGATAATGAAGGCAATCTGCGCAAGCTTGTTCATGCGCGCTCCCATTAGCTTCGTGAGGACCGGCGTAATGGACGCTCAATACTCGGAGCCGCTCGCCACTGCCATTTATAATTATAATAATGTCATACATGAGATAATTTGCAAGCACAGAAGCAGGATTCTCAAGATCCAGCGTCAAAACCGGAGATCATCCGGCTTTGAACAACCGTAGCCTTGACCTATCCTCGGCGGCGTTAGCTCAGGAAAATTTCAAGTGATGCCGGTTGCTTCGCCGGTCGCGGGTTCGCACAGTCTTTCCACGCGCAGGTGCGAAAAGCCCACTATTGATTTGAATATCGCTCAGATCATGTCGCTTTCCCCACAGCCAACCCTCTGCCGAGGCATGTGGATTGACTGAAGGGATTCTCGCGACCGTTGAGGTAAATCACCTCCTGCAGCTGTCGTCTCACTCCGAGATTACTTGCCCCACGGCGGCCTCGTAGGAATTTCTGGCTGCGACACTTGAAGTCCGCTGCCTGGTTCCAGGCATAAGCTCGAAGCGAGGGTCGAAATCGACCATCGTGGCGGCAAGCCTCTGCAGGATCTCGACGTCGCCCTGGACCTTCGCTACCCCCTCCGCGATCTGCGCCTCCAGCGTCTTTACTCCCGCCATGACCTGTTCAAGGTCCGACCGGTTGATCGTAAGAGTGAGGTCGGGCGTCTCCGCCTGAAATCCCTGAATGTTTGTCAGTGTCGCATTGTCGAGCTCAATGATAAATCTTTCGCCGTTGTCCGGGGTGATCAGGTTCATCGTGAAACGCAGTCCGTCCGCCTTGCGTGCATCCATGCGAATGCCAAGGAAGTTCAGAAACAGTTCGGTTGTCATCGCCCGAATGACATCCGGACTGTTCGACCGCGCGGTCTGTCCCTGCGGGATCCCGGTGCGCAACTCATATGCCGCGGCAAGGAAACTGTTACGAAGTCCCGGATTCTCCTGCTGGTAACCGAGTTGCTCGAAAATATCCGCCAAAAGCTCCTTGGCGGCCGCGTTCTGCGGCTCCGCAAGAACCAGTTTATTGACAATCTCCGACGCGTGCTTGTACTGCCCCTCGTTATGCAGTTCGCGGCCGCGTGCAAGAATGCGATCGGCGCCTCCCATCATTTCCACGTAAAGCGGCGCGGAATCCGAAGGCGAGAGCGGTATCAGGTTTGTCGGATTGCAATCCCAGAAGCCGAGGAACCGTTGAACCACCCCGCGGCTGTTGTGCTCGGGCGATCCGTGATAGCCGCGGCAGTACCACTTCTCCTGCAGCCCCTTGGGCACGGTGTAGACATTGTGAATTTCGTTGATCGTTACCCCCTGGTTTGCGAGATGCAAAACCTGGTTGTTCATGTTGGCGTAGAGATCACGCTGGCCGCGCAGCACTTCCTGAACGCGCGCATTCCCCCAGCGCGGCCAGTGATGAGACGCGAACATCACATCTGCGTGGACGCCAAAGCGATAGAGCGCCTCGTTGATGTACTTCGACCAGCGCAGTGGATCGCGGACAGGTGCGCCGCGAAGCGTATAGATGTTATGCAACGTGGCGTTAACATTCTCCGCCATCCAAAGCGCCTTCATGCCTGGAATCCAGGTATTCATCTCCGAGGGAGCTTCGGTGTTCGGCGTATTCTGAAACACCATAGGCACGCCGTCGACGACGATCTCCTCGATGTCATTTTCCACGATGCGGGTCGGCGGGATGAGGCCGGAAGCCCCTGCCGACACGGCCTGCCCGAGGCCTTGGCCTACGTAACCGTGGGGGGCGGCGGGCAATAGCAGGCCGTACTGAAAGAAAAGCCTGCGGTTCATCACGTTTCCGGCGTACACATTCTCTTCGACGGTATGCCGCATGAAGTCGCGCGGTGCGATAATCGGTATTCTCCCAGATCGAACGTCCGCCTCGTCGACAATTCCGCGGATTCCGCCCCAGTGGTCTCCATGATTGTGGGAATAGATGACCGCGCTGACAGGCAGTCCTTCGCCGCGGTGCTGCTGGAAGAGCTTCCAACCTGCACGGACCACCTCGGCGGTGACTGCCACGTCGAAGACGATCCAACCAGTGCGACCACGGACAAATGAAACCTGCGACAGATCAAAACCTCGAATCTGGTAGATTCCAGGAATGACTTCATAGAGTCCAAAGTTATTGTTGAGCCGCGAAATTCGGTGCAGCGAGGGATGAATGGAATCGAATTCATCCTGTTGATCGAGAAACTTGAATCGCTCCATATCCCAAGCCACGTGGCCCGCGTCGGCCATAATCTTGAGATCGGCCATACTTGCTATGAGGCCGCGCTTATTCTCCTCCAGATCGCGGGTGTCGCTGAAAGGCAGCGTGTCCTTGGCCTTACGGAGAATTTCCACCGTATAGCTGGAGGGCGCCTTCCCTTTGGGGTGAAAGTGGCCTTTAAGGGGCGCCGCCGCTTGCGCCCGCGCGGGGCTCTCATCCAGGACAACACTGCCAGCGATCGCGAAGGCCGCTCCAATCGCTGGCGCCCCCTGAATGAAGTCTCGCTTTGTGACCATGGCCGGACCTTTCCGCTGGAGGGCTACTTAACATAACTATAACTATAGCTTAGCACGCTGCGGATTCAGGACTGACTGATTTGCTGCAATTGTGAGGAATGGGAATGGTCAGTTTGGCGCCGTTGGACAGTGTGGGCTGGCTATCGAAGCAACCCGGCTCGCTGCAGGAGTGGGCCGCGCGGGTTGGAAGCTGGCGCACGTACCGGCGGGGTCAGTCTTTGTATCAAGCGGACCAGGCGCCTGATGCGCTTTACGGGTTGGCCGAGGGCTGTCTTGAGGTGTCCGTTCCGTTGCCCGACGGAGAGGTCGCCAGTGTGTACTTCGCGGAACTCGGCTTCTGGGCAGGAGAGTCCGCAATTCTGTCACATGCAACGCGCACGATGTCACTGACCGCTGCGACAGAAAGCCGGGTGTTTCGCATAGCAGGAGTAAGGATTTTAGAGTTGCTCGAGCGGTCGCCCGAGTTCTGGCGCTGCTTCTATGCATTGAGCCATGCTAACGCCACTCTCGCTATTCTGGAGTATGCTCGCGCTCTCAATGCATCAAACAAGGCGCGGGTTTGCACAATGTTGCTGAGGCTCGCCAAGTCTACCGACAAGGTGACAGTCACACAGGCCAAGATCGCTGAACTGCTTGGCGTGACGCGATCTACAATCCAGAGAGTGCTCGCCGAACTCGTCGGAGAGGGTGTGATAAGCGTTTCTTACGCCTCGATTACCGTACTTGATCGCACGAAACTCTATCGCGCAATGAGAAGCTGAACCCGCGCTTCGCGTTTGCCGCGTCTTCTGACGCAAATCAGAATTGGCTCTTTCGTCAGTCGCGTGGTGACAAATCTACGATAGTTACGGCGCGGGTGTCGGTAAGGAGATCAATCTTGGGCTATCGCAGGTTTCGTAACTGCTGAAGCACGTCTTCGGGGGTCGCGGCGAGTTCCCTGATAAGTTTGAGCGCCTCATCCGCATAGACCGGGCTGATCTCAAGTTTCATTTTCTCTGCGTCTGCAAGGAAGGCGCGATCCGCAGTCGTGAGCCTGAACGCTTGCTGAAGATCGGCGGCGCGCTCGGCAGGCAGGTTCGGTGGCGCAGCGAAGGGACGCGCGAGTTGATAGGGAAGTTCTGCGGCTTCGATAAGGCGGCGGTCCTTGTCGTTGCGCGCAAGCTCACGCACCGTGGGCGCATCGGGCAGTTCGGGCAGCCGACTGGTGCGCGCAAACTGCAATAGGACGCGCATGTCGCTGTCTGGCTTGATCCATTCCGGCTTCACCACCCTGGTGCTGACGAAGCCGATCAGTTGTCCGTCGAGTTCACCGCGCTCGACGCCGAGCGCAATTGCGCTGGTGCTTGGATAGCCGGAAATGACCTTGATGTTTAGGTTGAGCGCATCGCGAAGCAACACGCCGATGTCGTTGTCCGTCGCGCCGGCAGCCGTCGTGCCGATGGTGAGTTCCGGTCCGCCCTTGCGCCGCAGGTCGTCTACCGACTGCACCTTGGAGCTCTTGCGCGCCCAGAGCACGAAAGCGTCGTCCTTTGTCTGGGAGAGCGAGCCGAGCCATGTAAACTGCTCCGGCTTGAAGCGTATGTTCGAATTACCGCCGAGCAGCGCCAGCAGGGCCATGTAGCGGTCGAACGCCCCGAACGCCGTGCCGTCCTTCGGTGCAACGTTGAACAGATAGTTTGTGGCGGTGAGACTCGCGGCGCCAGGCATGTTCTGAACCACGACCTGAGGCTTGCCGGGAATGTGCGCGCCGATGTGACGCGCAAGCGCGCGGGCGTAAAGGTCATAGCCGCCGCCCACCGGATAACCGATCACGACATTGACGGACTTGCCCTTGTAGAATTCCCCTCCGTCCGACGCCAACGAGCAGGTAGCGCCAGCCGCCGCGCCAGTGGCGATCACAGCTGTAAGCAGCAATTTCTTCATAGCGCGTTCCTCACCGTTATTCTTCTTCGCATCCTGCGCCCTGCCTACGTCACGAGGGGCATGACGCGTTTGGAGAACGCCTCCATACCCTCCCGCATCGGGTAAAAATGCAGCATGAACAGGCTGATTCCGAGCGACTCGTAAGTGCGGATGCGCCGGGCGATCGTTTCCGGAGTTCCGATCAGCGCGGCGCCGACTCCGGATGTTCCCACCGCAGTCAAGGGATCGCTGGCGACTGCGCGCAGATGCTCTTCCGCCATCTCCTCAGCCTGTTCGTCTGTTTCGCCGATCAGGACGATCGCGTTGATGCCGTAGGTCATCGTCTTTCCAAGCGCGTGGATGCGGCTTTCCATGACGCTGACTTCCGAATCGATTCGCCTGAGGCTTGCGGCGTAGTTGCGGCGGTCCTTGTCGTAGTTGACGAACCATGTGCTGCACTCCTGCGCGACAACGTCCATGCCCTCGTCCACGCGGCTTGCGGCATAGAACGGTGGATGCGGAGTCTGCACCGGCTTCGTCGGCAGGCGACCGCCCTCGATCGAATAGTATTCTCCTTCGAACGTAAACTCGTCCTGCGTCCAGAGGCCCTTCATCACCTTTATGAACTCGTGCATTCGCCGATAGCGTGGCAGATCCTGGTCCAGCCAATCTCCGTAGATGGCGAACTCGTCCTTTCGAAGCCCATTGACGATATTTATGCAAAAGCGTCCGCCGCTGATCCGGTCGATCGAGGCGCCCATTTTGGCGGCCATGCGCGGGTCGGCGATGCCCGGATGCAACGCGGCCATGATCTTCATTGTTTTCGTCTGCGTCGCGAGCGCAGTCCCGAATATCCAGGAATCGAGATCCGGCCCGAGGTAACGCTGTGCGATGAGGGTGATCTCAAACCCCAGTTCCTCGGCACGCCGAAGTACGTCCGCCGCATAGATGTACGACTCGTCAACGCCGCCCCCATGTTGCGTCAGCGCAGCGAACGATGGCCGGACAGGCGGATCAGGCCGGATTGTTTGCGGCGCCGGGGTCCAGACCCCGAATTTCAGCCCTGACATTCGCTTCCTTTCCATCTTTCGCGCCGCTTCCTCCGCGCGATAAAACCCCGCTCAGCGCAAATTCATCAACTCGTTCACTCTCGTCACGACCGCTTCCGGCGTTGCGTAGAGTTGCGCGATCAGGGCGTCGATCTGCGCGCCTGTCATGGATTCGTTCACGTCCAGACCGCGCTTTTCGGCTTCTGCGCGAAAGTCTGCGTCCGCCACGGCGAGGTCGAACGCCTTGCGCAGGACCGCCGCAATATTGTCCGGGGTTCCCGGCGGTGCAATGTATGGGCGGGCCATGCTCTGTGTCGCGAAAATGAGCCTCAAGGCGGCGCGCTGCTCTTCGTTCTTTGCAAGGTCTGTGATCAGCGGCACACCCTTCAGATTGGGATGGCCGGTGAGCGCCAGTTGCAACAGGATCGTGATTTTCCCGTCACGCAGCCAGTCTGGACGGCCCGCGCGGATGCTCGAATAGTTCCAGCTCATCACGCCTTCGACCTCGCCCCGTTCGATGGCGAGTGCGATCTCTTCCGAATTCTTGTAGCCGCGAATAATTTCAAATCTGGTGCCGAGCAGTCCATTCGCAAGTGTCGGGAACAGGGTATTGCCGGATGTCGGGCCGCCGCCGCCCACAATCATCTTGCGCTCGAACACATCACCGATCTTCTTGACGGGCGAATGCCGCCCGGAGGCGACGACTCCCACTTCGTTTGAAACGCTGCCAAGCCAAACAAAGCGACGGGGATCGAAGCGGATGCCCGGCGTCTTGAAGAGCTGCACGGTCGCCGCCGATCCTCCCACCGCAGCGATTTCGGTGCCGTCCTTGCGCGCGATTTCGTAGATGTAGTTCGAGGCGATGTGCGATCCTGCGCCCGGAAGTTCCTTGATGATGATCGTCGGCTGCCCGGGCAGTTGCTTCGCGAAATAGGGCGCCAGCGTGCGCGAGTATATCGAATATCCGCCGCCCCCTGAAAAGATGGTGATGGTCTTGCCCGCGAAGTCCACCGCCTGCGCGCTGGCTGCGCTCCCCGCTGTGAGCGCGATAGCGCAGACGAGCGACCGCGCGACTAGCTTGCCGAAGCCCATGATTTCCTCCCGTTGATGTGTCACGCTGCGGTGCAGCTTTGTTCGTGCGATCTTATGGGGAGGGGCGGGTCTGTCAATCGGGAGCGCCGGACATGCAGACGATTCCCGAATTGGTTGGTGATGTCTGCGGCGGGAGCTGCCTACTTTTCGAGATTGATTGCCGCCTTTACGCGCTCGATGAGATCCGGCGGCAGCCGGTAGGCGGAAGCCACCATCGCCTCTATTTCCTCGCCCTTCACCAGGTGGATGTCGAGTCCCTGGGTCGCTGCATCCTTCAGAAGCGCCGGATCGCCGACCGCCGCCTCGAAGGCGCGCCGCAAAGCCGCAACGCGCTCGGCCGGAACGCCGGGAGCGGCAAAAACCGGGCGCGCCATTTCGTAGCGCGCGATGATCGCCTTCAGCATCTCCTTGTCCTGCGGATTCTTCGCAAGATCGATCAGCAGGGGAACGTCCGGCAGGTCGGGGTGCTTGTTCATGCCGACCTGAACAAGGAACCGGATGCGGTTTGCGTTCATAAGGTGCGAGGCGTTGACGCGAAGGCTCGCCATGGGCATCCCGGCGAGACCGTCGATCTCCTTCTGTTCGAGCGCGACGATCAGCGACGCCGTGCTGCCAGGATAACCATGGATGATCTCGATCTTGGTGTTGAAGACGCGATTGAGCATGAGCGCCAGAATCGCATTGTCCGTGCTCGGGGCGCTCGCGCCAAAGCGCAGGGGCTTTGCCTGTAATTCCTCGAAGGTCGTGACGCCGGTGTCGCTCATGACGAACGGGATGAAATTTTCTTTGGCCGCGCTGCCGATCCAGTTGAATTTCAGCGCATCGAAGCGCGCTGTCTTGCCGCCCGGAGAAAGCGTGTGAAATAGCGGTTCGAAGGCGACGTTGTTCTGGCAGGCGCCGAGCGTCGCGCCATCTTTCGGCGCGACGTTGTAGACGAAGTTCGTCATGTTGAGGCTGCCGGCGCCGGGCATGTTCTGCACCACGACGGATGGCGCGCCTGGAATGTGCCGGCCGATATGCCGCGCCACCAGACGCGCATAGCTGTCGTAGCCGCCCCCCGTGCCGGAGCCGACGATGAGATTCACCTGGCGTCCCTTGTAGAAGTCCTCAACCGCGTCTGCGCGCGCGACGCCCGGGACCGCCGCGAGGAGCAATGCAGCGGTCAGAGCTCTGAAAGTCTTCGCCATGCTTTTCTCCTTCGCGTGCGCTCGTTCGCTTATTTCAAAAGGGGCAATACGTCCGTGCCGAATCTCTGGAGGCCTTCGCCCATCGGCGTGAATCGCAGCATGAGGCGGTCGATGCCCGCCTCCTCGAGTTTGGCGATGCGTTCCGCGATGACCGCAGGTGTGCCGACGAGGCCAGCTCCGAGCGAGTTCGCGATGCGGTCTGCGTTCTTGGGATCCTCGATGTGATCGGCGACAGCGATCGCCTTCTCCATCGTGCTCTCGCACACCACCAGAGGATTGAGGCCAAACCCGATCCGCCGCCCTGCGCGCTCGCAGACGAGAGCCATGTCCGATACATCGTCCCGGATCTTCTGCAGATTCTGCTCGAAGTTGCGATAGCCCGGCCTGTACTCGGCGAACCAGGCGTCGCAGTGTTCCGCGATGATGCGCTTGCCGCTTGCCGCGCGGCTTGCCGCATAAAGCGCTGGCGCGTGATGGCCGAAGGGCTTCACCTGGATATGGCCTGCTTCGGGAACCGTTACCTTTTGCTTCCGGTTTTCGAGCGAGCCCGGCACGTCGGCCCGATAGAACTCGCCGTCGAACCGGAAATCCGGATTCGTCCAGAGGCCCTTCATCACAAGAATGAATTCTTCCATCCGGCGGTAGCGCGTTTCCGAATCGGCGATCCAGGAGCCGTTGCTGAAAAGCTGGAATTCCTCAACCCAGTGACCGTTGACGATATTGATGGCGCAGCGCCCGGAACTGATGCGGTCGAGGGTGGCTCCCATCTTGGCGACGACCTGCGGGCTGACCATCCCGGGATGAACCGCCACCATCACCTCGATTGTGCTCGTTCGCATGGCGAGCGCCGTGGCGAGGGTCCAGGCCTCGAGGTCGGGGCCCAGGAATCTCTGCGCGACAAGAGTGTTGTGGAAACCGAAAGCCTCCGCCTGCCGGATCACGTCCACGGCGAAGGCGAAAGCCTCGTCGCCGTTCACATCCGTGCTCGACTGGTGACTTTCGAGCGCCCGGGTCATCCGCACCTCGTTGCGAATGACATGCGGAACCGGGGTCCACAATCCGAACTTCAAGGGTTGTTCCTCCGTTGATCGCGCTGCCGCTTCTCCATACCAAGCAACGTTTGTGCCTTCATCGGGAGGCTTCGGGGCCGACGGCCGCGCGGATTATGATTGAGAGCAAGCTAACACTGCGGGCGGTGGTCAAGGCAAGGGGCGCCCCGGTCGATTTCCGGTGTCCGCTCTATTGCGCCCGGAGCGCATTTTGCTAGGCTGCGGGCAATCAATCGCGCCGCGCGTCTCGCCAGCAGCGCCGGAGGGGAGGACCACATGGCATTCGACAAAAGGACTTCGCTGACCCGCAGAGCTCTCGGCCGCACGGCGCTAGGCGGCGCGGCGCTCATGACATTGCCGCGCTCCGCCGCGCTGGCGCAGCAGGCGTCCTGGCTCGATCCGGCGCTGCTCGCCGCGGCGAAAAAGGAGGGCAAGGTCACTTTCTACTCTTCGATCAACGAGCAGGAGGGATTGCCGCTTCTCAAGATTTTCGAGGAGGCCAGCGGCGTGCAGGTCGAATACGTGCGCAATTCCGATTCCGGCCTCCTGTCCCGCATTCTCGTCGAGGCGCGTGCGGGCAAGCAAAGCTGGGACGTCATTCAGACCACGGCCGTCAACAAGATGCCTCAGGAATTGCTGGCCGCCTTCGACGTGCCTGAAGCCAAGGCGATTCCCGCGGAGGCTAAGGATCCCGCCCGCAAATGGTACGGCGTCTACGCCAATTACAACGCGCCCGCCTACAACACCAACAAGGTGAAGCCTTCGGACCTGCCAAAGACCCTCGAGGAATTCGCGCAGAAGAAGGAATGGGCCGGCCGCGTCGCGATTGACTTCAGCGACAATGAGTGGCTTGCCGCTGTCTACGAGATGTATGGCGAGGCCAAGGGAAGGAAGATCGTTCAGGACATTATCACAAACCTGAAGCCCGTCGTCGTGAAGGGCCACCTCGCGCTGGCGCGCTCGGTCGGGGCGGGCGAATATGATGTCGCGCTCAATAATTATCTGAATCTCACGCTGAACGTAAAAATGTCGAAAGGGCCGACGGATTATTGGCTGATCGATCCGATCGCCGTCTTCTACGGTCAGGTTGGCGTAAACGCCAAGGCGCCGAGTCCGAACGCCGCGCGCCTGCTTTCGAACTTCATGATGAGTGTCGAGGGACAGGTCGCGATCACCGCGAGGGGGCGCTTCCCGACCCGTCCAGGCGTCGACACCAATCCTCCCGGCATCCTCAAGGAGATCGCCAAGCACAAGGTTGTCGGCGCGACGCTGACGCCCGCCGAGGAAAACAGGTGGCAGAAGGAATTCCGGACGCTGTTCAACGTGCGCTGACCGGCGGCGACTGATAAAGCACCCCGAACAGGGCGGGCGCATCTGCTGGATGCGCGCCGCCCTTGCCCGCATCGAAGACTGGCCTCCATGACCATTCAGAACACGGTTCAGCACTCCACCGCCGCGGAAGGACGTCGCGGTCTTGTCGCAACCATTGCCGGGGCGCTGAACCCGACCGTCATCCTCCTTGCCCTCAGCGCGCTCATATGCGGCTGGCTCGTCATAGTGCCGGTCGCGGCGCTGCTTTACACCGCATTCGCCGAGGATACGCCGCTTGGACCGGGTGAATTCACGCTGCAGAATTTCATCGACGTCCTGACAAGTCCGCATCTGGCCGAATTGTTCGTGACGACGATGACGTTCGCCGGCGGCACGGCGGCGCTCACTTTCGCCATGGGCGCGTTCGTCGCCTGGGTCGTGGAGCGCACGGACGCGCCGGGCCGCGAATGGTTCCACCGGATGGCGCTTCTCACCTTCGCCATTCCCGGTCTTCTGACGACAATGGCGTGGATACTGATCGCCAGCCCCAATATCGGCTGGCTCAACAAGTTGCTGCAGAGCGTTTTCGGGCTCTCGTCCGCCCCCTTCAATATCTACTCGATGACCGGCATGGTCTGGGCGCTCTCCAGCCACTACTTTCCCTTGGCTTATCTCCTCATGGGTCCGGCGTTCCGCGTGCTCGACACGCGCATGGAGGAGGCTGCGGTCATGTCCGGCGCCGGAAAGCTGCAAGTGGCGCGGCGCGTGACGTTCCCACTGCTGCGGCCGGCGATCCTGTCCACCATGTTGCTCCTCTTTATCCGCGGCATCGAATCCTTCGAAGTGCCGCGTCTCCTGGGAATGCCCGCCCGTATTTTCGTGTTCACGACGGAAATCCAGACCGCGACCAGCAATGTTCCACCCCAATTCGGTCTCGCGGGCGCGCATGGCGTCATTTTGCTTCTGCTATGTGTCATTGGCGTCTATTTCTATCGCCGTGCGACGCGCAACGGGGATGCGTTCGCGACGATCACGGGCAAGGGCTACAAGCCGACACAGGTTGAACTCGAGGCCTGGCGCTGGCCTGTCGCCATCGCCGTCTCCTTCCTGTTTCTGGTTTCACTTGGCCTGCCGCTATTTACGCTCGTCTGGCAATCCCTCTTCGCCAACGTCACCGCTCCGAACCTCGACGCCGTCAGCAAGATGACGCTGCAGAATTATGATCTGATCCTGCACTACCCGATCTTCCTGGGCGCCGTGAAGAACAGCCTCTTGCTCGGCGCAATGGCAGCGACGATCGTCGTGGGCTTCACCTTCATCATGGCTTGGATTTCGCACCGCGCGTCGACCAAGTACGGTTGGACGCTCGACGTTCTCGCCTTCGCGCCGATTGCGATCCCGAGCGTCATCGTTGGCGCGAGCATCCTCTTCGCCTATCTGATGATCCCGATCGGCGTATACAATACGATTTGGATCCTGCTCATCGCCTACGTGACGATGAACCTGCCTTACGGAATGCGTTTCGCATCGAGCGGCATCGTCCAGATACATCGCGAACTAGAGGAAGTGGCTGCGACCAGCGGCGCGGGCCTGTTGCAAACCTTCCGCCGTATCCTTGCGCCGTTGCTCGCGCCCGTGCTCCTGGCCGCTTGGCTCTACATTTTTGTGCTGGCGGTGCGCGAACTCTCGGCTTCCATCTTCCTCTCGGGTCCCGGCACGCATGTTCTGGGCACGATCAGCCTCACCATGTGGGAGGAGGGCGGCAGCTTCGGGGCCGTCTGCGCGCTGGGGGTTATCCAGATCATGCCGCTCATCTTTATCGTGAGCCTCATGCGCTGGATCGAGAACCGCGTCGGCGCGCTCAGGGCGGGAAGCTAGCCGCCGGCCCGCCGCATTTTTCGCCGCCGCTTGACGGGTGCGCTTAGGAACACCAGTCTTGTTTTGCGAAGAACGCCGGCCCACCGGACCGGCGCCGCGTCAGGGAAGGGAATTGAAATGCAGCATCGTCGTGTCAGGCATCATCTCCGCCCAGCCTTGGTCTGCGCGGCTTTCGCAGGTGTTGCGGCGTTCGCCGTCGCCGGCTCCCCCCATGCTCAGGAAATGTACGTCGGCAAGACAGTCAATCTCGTCGTCGGCAGCGCGCCGGGCGGCGGCTACGATACGTACGCGCGACTGTTTTCGCGGCATCTTGGCAATCACATTCCGGGCAAACCGGGCGTCGTCGTGCAGAACATGCCCGGCGCGGGAAGCGCGCGCGCTGCGGGGCATGTCTACGCGACCGCTCCGAAAGATGGCTTGACCATTGCCTTGATCCAGCCTGGCGCTGTCGTAGGCCCTTTGTTCGACAAGGACGTGAAGCCCACGTATGACGCCACCAAGCTCGTATATCTCGCAAGCGCTGACTCCGGCACACGTGTTTGCGTCACGTTGCCGAACTCGAAGATCAAGACCTACAAGCAGGCCATGACCGAGAAGGTTATCGCAGGCGCAGCGGGCCGTGGCGCCTCATCGTTCGATTATGCGAACCTTCACAAGAACATGTCGGGCGCGATGTTCACGGTCGTGCCGGGCTACAAGGGGATGGCCGACATTCTGCTCGCCATGGAGCGTGGTGAAGTCGACACCGTTTGTGGTTTCGACTGGTCGAGCGTGAAGGCGCAGCGGCCACAGCTTGTCCGCGAACGCAAGATAAACGTGCTCGTGCAGGCCGCCGTAGACAAGAACGACGAACTCGACGCGCTCGGCGTTCCCAATATCATGGATTTCACCAAGGGTGAGGACAACCGCGCGGTCACTGAGCTGATCGTCGCGCAGCAATTCTTTGGCCGTCCCTTTGTCATGGGTCCGGGCAATCCCGCGGAATCGGTGAAAATCATGCGCGCCGCCTTTGACAGCGCGATGAAGGATGCCCAACTTCTCGCAGAGGCCGAGAAGATGGGTCTCGACGTCACGCCTGCCACTGGCGAAAGGGTGCAGCAGGTCGTCGAAAAGATGTATACGACGCCGCAGCGCATCATAGAGCTCGCAGCGAAGGCAATCCGCGACTAAGGCTTGAAACGGGCGGCCGTCCTCCCGCCCGTTGCCGTCGGTTTACCGATTTGGAACGACGGCGGAGCGAGGCGCGCGGTCGCGGGCGGCGCACTTTGGCCACGCGCAGCTTGCTCGCGCCTTCCATGGAACTCGGACGGGAACACCACGCAGCCTGGAGGTATGCGGATGGCGGGAGCATGGACCCGCGGTTGACACGACGCTTTCCAGCGGGTGTGATGACCAAAAAGCTCTTGGAGGAGACGTTCATGCTGTCCGCGAAGGATATCTCGGGCCTGATGGCCATGATGCCTGCATTTGCGACCGACGATGCGGCGGATTATCGCCAGACCTCGACTGTATCCGTCGACCGGATGCGCGTCGGGCTCGACCGGATGATCCGTGACGGAGCCAACGTGATCTCGACGACCGGCAGCTTCGGTGAATTTCATACGCTGCTGATTGATGAGTTCCGCACGCTGGCGCACGAAGCGGCGAAGATCGTCGCGAAGCGCGTGCCGCTCTTCATCGGCGTCACCTCCGTAAACACGCGCGAGGTGATGCAGAAATGCAGCATCGTCAGCGAGACAGGAGCCGACGGGATACTTGTCGGCGTGCCATTCTATTTTCCGTCGACGGTCGACAACGCCGTGCACTTCTTCAAGGATGTCGGGGAGGCGTTCCCGAAACTCAACATTATGATCTATCACAACCCGGCGCTCCATAACGTGAAAATTCCGGTCGAGGCGTTCAAGCGCATCACACAGAACCCCGCCGTGATCGCGATGAAGGACAGCCATCGAAGCCCGGACGAATTCGAGGAGCTGATGGGTGTGATCCGCGGCAAGATGAGCGTCATGGTCAATCAGAACCAGTATGCCGAATACGCGGGCTACGGCGCCGCCGGCTTCTGGTCCATTGATGCGTGGATGGGGCCATGGCCGCAATTTGCGCTGCGCGACGCCATCGGGGCTGGCGATCTGATCGCGGCGCAGGCCATCACGGCGGATTTGAGGGCGCAACGCGACGGAGGCGCGCCGAATCTGAGCTGGCGCGAAACGGCCTCCAAGATAGCTGTCCGCATGGCGGGGTATGTCGACCCCGGTCCATTGCGTCCGCCCTTCGTTGAAATTCCTGATGACGTGGTTGAGAAGCAGCGCGCGCGCGTCGCCTACTGGCAAACGGTTTGCGACAAGTACCGCCCGAAAGCCGCCGCCGAATGACTGGCGCGGATGCGCACGAAACCGGTCGGGAGCATTGAATGAAATCGAAACGTCACGCGACGCTGTTGTGCGCGGCGATCATCGCGCCATTCGTTTGCGCGCAGGCTTCCGCTGAGACGGTCGAGGAATTCTACAAGGCCAGGCCACTGAAACTTACCGTTGGGTCTGCGGCTGCAAGCGGCTTCACGCTCTACGCGCGGGTGCTCAGCCGTCATATGCCGCAGCACATACCCGGACAGCCCGCCATCGTGATCGAGAACTTGCCAGGCGCCAGCGGCCTGCGGCACATGGATCATCTGGTCACGGTGGCCGCGAAGGATGGATCGGTGATAGGCTTGCTCAATCCCTCCGTGACGACGGCGCCGCTCATGACTCCCGACGTCGCCAAGCACACGTCGGAGAAACTCGCCTGGATCGGCAGCGCAAACTCCGAAGTCAGCACTTGTCATGTGTGGCCGCACGCCAAGGTGCAGAGCGCTGAGGACCTGCGCAAGCGCGAACTTGTATTCGGAGGTTCTGGCGCAGCCGGCAGTTCCGGCGTTGGCGCGCTTTTGCTCAAATCCATGTTCGGGTTCAAGTTTCGTATCGTCTCCGGCTATCAGGGTTCGGCCGATATCATGCTGGCCGGAGCGCGCGGCGAGATCGACGGCGCGTGTATACTTCTCTCCTCTGCGATCAAAGCGCAGTACTGGGGCGCCTATCAGCGCGGCGAGTTCCGCGTCATATTGCAGATGCCGCCAGGCAACGATCCGGACCTGAAGGGCGTGGCGAACACGATTGATTTCGCGGCGACCGACGAGCAGCGACAGGCGCTGGAGTTCGTGTACGGCTTCTGGGCCTATGGGCGACCGTTTGCAGCGCCCGCAGAAACTCCCGCAGACCGTCTGGCGGCCCTGCGGTCCGCCCTGAAGGCCACTCTCGAAAATCAGTCGTTTCTGGCCGAAGCGAAGAAAGTTGGCCTCGATGTCGGCTATATGCCGCCGGACGAAATCGATCGCCGCGTGAAGGCGATCGAACGTACGCCGAAGTCGGTCGTCGACAAAGTATTGGCCCTGGCCGCTCCGCCGAAGTGAGCCGCAAAATCGAGCTTTATTGCTTCGGCGGATCGACGATGATCGCAGAGAGTTCGGTTGAGTCAGCCTTGAGCTCTCCACTGCCCGCGGGATAGCCATTCACTTTCAGGATGAACGTGATGACGTCGAGATAGTCTTGTACGGGAAGGCTATCCTTCGCGGTCGGCGGCATCGATGAACGCACGCGCTGCAATCGTTCGGCAAGCGTTTTCTTGCCCCAGTTCCACCGAAACTGTGGGGCGGTCAGGTTTGGATAGTCCGGATCGGATGACACCAGTTCGGCGCCATGACAACCAGCGCAGTGCTCCTGATAAAGCGCTTCTCCGCGGCTTGCCTGAGTCTCGCTGAAGACGCCATCCCAGATTGTTCGGGCAGCCGCGGTTTCGAGCTGTGAAACGATCGCAAGCGACACAAATGCAAACGCCATAGCGCGCTTGAGGCCCACTGCTTCAGTCCTCCCTACCTTAATTTGTTGAAGCTTGAACAATGAAGCTTGGCGTGTCAACTTTATCGGAAGCTCGGCAAAAGAAGGCGGGGCGCGCATTACGGAGGAGACGTTCATGAAGACGCTATTCACGCGGTCAAAGTCGCGTGCCGAAAACCATGAAGTGAGTCGCCGCAACTTCTTGAAGGGCGGCGCTGTGGCGGGGGTGAGCGGCGCTGCAATGGCGAGCGGCGTCACGTCTGCGCAGGCGGACGCGCCGCAAATCCAATGGGACATGGAAGTCGATGTGGTCGTCGTCGGTGGCGGTCCCGGCGGTTTGCTAGGCGCTCTTGCGGCCGCGGACGAAGGCGCTTCGGTTGTGCTGGTCGAACAGAACTTCGACGTCGGGGGGCGCGCGATCATCAGCGGCGGCGGCGCCTATCTCGGCGGTGGAACAAGCTTGCAGAAAGCGCAGGGCATAGAGGATTCCCCGGAAGCCATTGTGAAGGACTGGACGCGAGCCGATCATCCGCTCGGACGCTACAATGACCGCGAGCTCGTCTGGGCCTATGCCAGACAAAGTCCGAAGACCTTCGAGTACATGACGTCCTTCGGAATCCAGTGGAAGCCGCTCGGCGCGCCTGATCGAATCGACTCTGTGCCGCGTCGGGCATGGACGGACGAATGGCCGAATCCCAAGGAAGTCGTCGTGCCGGGTCAGGGCGGTTCCGGGATCATTCGCCCGCTCGAAATTGCGGCGCGCAACAAGGGCGTCCGATTTCTGCTCATGCACCGTATGAAGGAAATTCACCGCGAGACGCCGAACTCGGGCCGGGTGATCGGCATCACGGCGATGGAGGTGGATCGCTGGTTTCAGCCGACGTTCAAGAAGGTCAACATCCGGGCGCGCAAGGGCGTAATAGTCGCCACGGGCGGTCATTCAATGAACGTCAACTTCAGGCGCATGTTCGATCCGCGTCTGACCGAAGAGTATCAGGTCCACGGACAGCATTGGTCCCCCAAGGAGGCGGACGGAGAGATCGCAGCTATGGCGGTCGGCGCGTCGCTATGGGGACTCGCCAACCAGACGAATGAAGCTGACGGACAGTTGTCGAAAGGCCGTATTGGATGCCGCGCCAATTACCATGGGCTTACGTGGCATCCGGATGCGCCGAACTTCTTCCGGGAGCGGGCTACCGGATTGCGGGTGCGCAATTACCAGAACGTCATCCTCGTGAAGGAGAATGGCAAACGGTTTTATAATGAGATGGTGGGCGTACGCGACTACAAGTACTTCGCCGCTGCGATGGACTGGACTGGCGATCCCAACAAGCTCAACGGCGGCGGGCCGATCTGGGCGATTTTCGACGCTGATGCAGTCGAGCGCGAGAAGTGGAACGTCTCGCCACCCTATGTCGATACGATGGGCTATTTCTTCAAGGCGGATACGATCGAAGGTCTCGCGCGGGCGATCAAGAACCAGTATCAGTGGCGGCCCATGCCCCCGGAGGCGTTGAAGCAGACGGTGGATCGATACAATTCCTTTGTCGACAAGGGGCAGGACGACGACTTCAAGAAACCAAAGCCGATCTACAAGATACAGAAGCCGCCCTTCTATGCCGCATGGTCGACGCCGTGTATCCACGATACCTACGCAGGTATCCGCATCAATGTGAACGGGCAGGCGCTGGACACGGATGGAGTTCCGATTCCGGGCCTTTACGCGACCGGCGATTGCTCTGGCGGATTCGCGCAGCACGGTTTGGGCAAATCGTTCGTCTTTGGTCATCTTGCGGCGATGCATGCCGTGAATGGCGAGCCGGCGCCTCGCGCGAAGCCTCTTCCGCCCATCGGCCGCGTTCCGCGCCGTACATAAGACAAGGCGGCGGCCTCGTTGCAGGCCGCCGCTCAACGAATTCACGTTAAGACACCAAAGTGAAGGAGTGCTCATGAAATGACGAAAGTAGAGCGGTCGAAGGCCGCTGCCGCTTCGCCATGCGTTGAGCTCATCGATCCGCCGCCAGCGAGTGCGCGAGCGGGGCAGGCGCTCCTGTTGCGAGTTCGTGTACTGAATGCAGATGGGATGGATCTTGTCGGCGCAAAGGTGCAGGCTGTCGTCGGCGAGTTCGTCGCTCACGCCGTTGTGACAACGCCGGTCGACCCGGACCATTTGCCGCCCGATTTGAGAACCAGCGATCCAGATGTGCCTTGCGCTGCACTGCGCCTTGCGGCGCCGGCCGCGATTGGCGTGCAAAGCGTGGAATTGGTGTTCCCTCCGCAGGATTGCAAGGGAGTCCTGTATGAGGAGGCAAGGCTGGAGTTTCGGTTTGATGTCACGCCGCAGACGACCAGCATGGCGATCTGGGATATGCCAGCCCCGGTCAGCGTGGGGCAGCCCTTCACGTTCAAGGTTGGCGTAACATCTTCTGATGGCCTTGCGCTGGCTGGGGCGCGGATCAGCGTCATGCGAGACGGCGAAGTTTTAGCCGAGGCGGCTTTGGGCGACGCCCCTTGGGGAGACACGACGGCGCTCTATTGGACAGAGGTGGTTGCGCCGGCCTCTCAGGACGCAGGCGTCATTCATTTGCAAGTGAGCATGGATGGCGCAGAATTGCCTGTGCCGTATCAGGGATGTTCCGACAGCGTCATGTGCCGATTGATGATGCCGCCCGATACATTGATTGAGTTTGTTGTGATTGACTGCAAGAGGCAGGCTGTCGAAAACGCCGAGGTGACGGCAGGATTGTACCGATCCTTTACCGACGCGAATGGCGTCGCGAGGATCGAAGTTGCGCGCGGGCGTATCGATGTCGCCGTGGTGAAAGATAAGTACGCCTATTGGACGGGTGAATACGAGGTCGCCGGCCACATGCAGGCCATCATCGAACTCGAATCCGAGACGGAGGATGAGGAGCCAATGTGGGTTTAGGAGCAGGAGCTTCATCGCTGCGCAATTGACTCGTCGGAGCCGCCCGGTTCATCTTCGGGGCAACGAGAAGCGCCCTGTCGGGCGCATGGAGGAAACGCCGCGCGTGAGGGTTTCGCTTGCAGGTTTGGCTTCGCGACGCCGCACACCCTCCGCTTTGGCGGGTCGGACATTGGGCCAACTGGAGGCTGGCGCCGTTCACAAGCGCAAAGAACATCGAAGGGAGCGAGCAATGATGATCCGTCACATCGCTATCTGCGCCTTTGTGATCACAGGCGCGGCGTTTCACGCCCCCTGCGCCGTTGCGCAGGACGCGGCGGCCCATTTCAGGACGAACCGGACGATCAATCTCTATATCGGATATGCGCCGGGCGGCAGCTACGATCTCTATGGCCGAATGGTCGCTCGCCATCTTGGACGGCATGTTCCGGGCGAACCGGCGGTTGTGCCGTCCAACATGCCTGGCGCAGGCTCGCTCCAGGCGGCCAATTTCCTCTACAGTGTTGCGCCGAAGGACGGGACGGCCCTGGGCGCGCTTGGCGAAACGCTTGCGATGGAGCAGGCGTTGCGCAATCCCGGCGTCAAGTACGACGCCTCAAGACTCACGTGGATCGGGCGCATCGCATCGTCCAATAACATTCATCTCGTCTGGCATACGTCAAAGGCGCAATCGGTCGAGGACGCCTTGAAGTACGAGATGACCGTCGCCGGTACGGGGCCCGCCAACCTTGCGGAGACCGTGCCAAAACTTCTGAATGCGCTGATCGGTACAAAGTTCAAGGTGATCAGCGGATACGCATCGTCGGGTCCGGGCATGCTTGCGATGGAGCGCGGTGAGGTCGATGGCGCGGGAACGTCATGGGCTGCGATCAAGGCTACCAAACAGGATTGGCTGCGCGAGAAGAAGGTCAAGGTGATTCTGCAGGATTTGCCGGAGCGCGATCCCGAATTGCCGGACGTTCCGGCGCTTCTCGAATTTGGCAAGACCGAGGAGGACAAGAAGCTCCTCAATCTCTACGCCTCCGGTGGGGCCATTGGACGCGCGATTTCTGGCCCCCCGGGGCTGCCGGCCTCCGTCACCGCCGCGCTCCGGCAGGCCTTCCAGGACATGGTGAAGGACCCGCAGCTCAAGGCCGACCTCGACAAGGCGAAGCTCGACCTCGAGCCAGCGACTTACCAGGAGCTCGAGGCGACGGTGAACAGGACGGTCAATGTGTCGGATGCAATCCGGGAGCGCGTGCGCTCGATCTTCGGCAGCCCGTGAGTTCGATATATCGCGCGCTTCATTTTTGTCCATGGGACAGGGAACGGCAAAATGATCGATCCAGTTCAGCTCTACGCCTGGCATTTCATGTCTTATCCGCATTTGCCGGCAGATTTTGACGAGAAGTACGACTCAGGTTGGGTGACCGTTCCCAACAAGCTTTGGGACAAGGATCGCTCGCGCGGTCTGCTCAATAGCTACATCGACCAGCTTGCGTATGCGGATGAACTCGGATTCGACGGCATGGTGCTGAACGAGCATCATCAGAACATCTATGGACTGATGCCGTCGCCGAACATCATCGCCGCGGCGCTGACCCAGAAGACGAAGCGCGGAAAGATTGTGGTGCTCGGCAACCTCCTTCCGCTGCACGCCAATCCTCTGCGTGTTGCAGAAGAATACGCAATGATTGACAACATGTCCGATGGCCGGCTGATCGCGGGCTTCGCGCCCGGCTCGGGTCCCGAGACGTTCAACTACAACGTCGCCTCCGCCCCTTCTCGTGACCAGTTCTGGGAAGCTGTCGAGCTGATCCGGCAGGCATGGACCCGCGAAGGGCCGTTCATGTTCGAGGGCGAATATTATCCGCTGCGCTATGTAAACCCGTGGCCGCAGCCAACGCAGCGTCCCCATCCGGAAATATGGATCCCCGGCGCCCGCTCGCGCGACACGCTCACCCAGATCGCCAGGAACGGCTATTGCTATTTTCTTTCATCGCGCAGCCATGGCAAGGACACCGCCCGTTCCGTCGACCGCTTTGCGGACGTTCTCAAGGCGCATGGTGATCATTACCTACCCCGACGCATGGGCATCCTGCTCTCGACCTACGTAGCCGAAACCGACGAGGTCGCGCAGAAAGAATCCCGGGAAGGCATCTGGTACTTCCTGCGCAATTGCCTGAAAGGCCATCAGAGGCGTGAAGGTCGTCAACTCACTTTCGGCCCCGGCGTACCCTATATTCCGCCTGCGGAGTTTCGTGACTATCTCGCGCATTCCGATCCCACGACGCCTCTGCTTGGGGACACGCAGGACTGGGGCGATCTCCAGCGCGCGCAGTCAATCATTGTCGGGTCGCCGGATACTGTGTTCGAACGCTTCATGGGAATTCTCGAACACGCGCCGGTCGGTCATCTTCTCATTCAGTTCCATATGGGCAACATGCCCGACGAATGCGCGCGCAAGAGCATGCGCCTTTTCTGGAACGAAGTTGCGCCGCGCCTCAAGACGGAAACCGCGCGCATGTTCAACGAACGTTATGGGCGCGCCGCCGCCCTGGATGCAGCGAAGGTCTGAGAGAAAAGAAAATGTCCGCAAACCTGTTTCAAGTCGCAGGCCGCATGGTGTCGTTGATCGAGGCCGGTTCGGGCGAGCCGACAGTCTATCTGCATGGGTTCGCTGATGTGCACGGCGTGGAAAATGGCCTGATGGCGTTTCACGAGGGATTGGCCGCACACACGCGCCTGATCGCGCCCGCTCATCCCGGTTGCAATGGATCGGACGACCTGCCTGGGCCGCACTCGATCGAGGACGTAATCTTCCATTACCTTGAGGTCTTTGATGCGCTCGGCCTGCGGGATTTCAATCTTGTCGGGCACAGCGTCGGCGGATGGATTGCGGCTGAGATTGCAGTGCGTCATCCCGAGAAGGTTCGCAAACTCGCGCTGATCGGCGCAACTGGTCTATTCGTTTCCGGTGAGCCGATCGGCGACGTCTTCATGCACACGCAGCCAGAACGCGGCGTCGATTACACGACGCTTCGCCGTATGTACTTCTCGTCGGCCGATCTTCCGATGGCGTTGCGCTATTATCCCAACGGGCGTGGAAACATTGACGAGGAGACGCGGCGCTACCAGATGGTGCGGTTCTGTTCATTCGTGGGCTTCAAGCCGCCTTATCTCTACAATCGAAGCCTGATCGACAGATTATACCGCGCGAAGATGCCTGCTCTCGTCATCTGGGGTGAAATGGATGGTCTCGTGCCCGTTGCGCACGGGCGAGCCTATGCCGAAAAATTGCCAGGGGGCGGCCCGCTTGAACTCATCGCAGGAGCGGGCCATGCAGCGCATGTGGAAGCTCCCAGGCGCGTATGTGACATGATTAGTGAATTTCTGCGCAAGTAGATTGCAAGCGGCGCCCTGAACCCGATGCGGGGCTATTATGCGGCCCAGTCCCGTGCGAGGGTGGGGCTCGTCCTCACCGGAGTCTTGCGGATGACCGACTCTCATTCGAAGGCGCAACCATACTTCTTTGAGAGGAGGTTCAGGACAGTCTTGCGAGCCTCGATGCAGGCGCCCGCCACATCGGGCTTGAACCTGTTGCTCGCCATGCGCCGGTATTGTTCGCGCGCCAGCTCTATTCCGCGCAGGAACTCCGACCGCTCTGGCTCAGGCGTGCGCTGGGTGACGCACGCCTCATACACGCGAAGGAATTCGTCGCACACGGGCGCCCCTGTGCTTTCTGCCGCCGCTGCCGGCGCGGAAAGCGCGATCGTCAGTACGGTGAAGCGAAAGAGCCGTTTCATCCCTGTCGCCCGCGTGGCTTAGAACTTGACCATTTCAACCCGGCGGTTGCGCGCCCTGCCTTCGTCGGTGTCATTGGTCGAAACTGGCGCGGCCATGCCGACACCCTGAGGCGTGAGCCGGTTGGCCTGGATGCCCTGCGCGATGAGCGCCCCGACCACCGAAGCTGCGCGCCGGCGGGAAAGGTCGGCGTTGTAGTCTAGGCCGCCCTGACTGTCGGTATGGCCGACGATCAGCACGCGAAGGCCCGGATTGCCGCGTAAGTACGCCGCCATCTCGGCAAGCTGCGGTTTGCTTTCGGCCTTAATTTCCGCACGCGCCGTGTCGAAGAGGATTGAGTAGAACGTCACACGTCCATCGCGCGCCATTGAACTGCTCATGGCGTCGGCGCGCACGAGCTCCATCCGCTGCTCGCGCGCCTTTGTCTCGACGACGTTCACGATCGCGACTGTGCGGCCTTTCCAGGAATGGCACGGCGAACCGGCGACATAATCCCCGAGTACGTAGCTGAGCACCGCGACATGCCCGCTCTCGTTCGCCAGCTTCATCAATGCGTACCGCTGCCCGCTGCGTGACGAGTTTTCGGCGACGCAGGAGACCGGATCGCCCCGGCCGGTTACGTCATCGCCCGGCAGCATCAGTTGCAGGACGCCGGTGCGATTGCCGCCCGATGTCGCCCCGAGACGCGTTTCGCCGCCGCAGTCGTCACCCGCACACTCGAACACCGCCGCGCCGCCGGCTTCGCGAACGCTCTGCTGATAGCCGCGGATCACCTCAAGCGGCGATCGATCTTGCGGGATCAGGTAAACGAGACGCGTACGCCGCCCTTCAACTGTCTTCGGCTCCGGCGGAAGATAGACTGCGTTGTTGCGCTTGTCGGTGCGTCCCGGCACGCGAACCAGCGGAGCGGTCACGAGAACCATCTCGTCGAACGCTGCGAGCGATCCTCCGGCGAGAATGCTGCCGGCGTATCGCGGCATACCTTGCGGCTCGCGAACCGATCCGACGTCCGCGGTCGGGACCGCGCCTGATTGGAGGCGCTGCTGAGCCTGTGCGCTGCCAGGCGTCATGGCCAGAAAGGTAAGCGCAAACCCAATCGCAAGCCGGTTCAACATCGAGTTCTCCATCATTCCGGATCCGCCCGATCGTCTGGGCGCTGCCCAGCTTATAAGATTGAGCCGGAGATATCCTCTGTGCGCTCGCACACGCGTCGCGCTGCCGATGAATTCAGTCCCGTGACGACGCGTCAGGTGGATCGCCCGAAGCGGTGAGCTTGCGTTGGGTCCGCGTGGCGCGCGGGGCGCCACAACGCGATTTGCTTGAGGAAAAAAGATTGATTCTATCAGAAGATATTCTTGACTGGCCGCAGCGCTAGCTGGCCCAGCCGTAAAGCCGCGCAGGATTGGTCGCGAGCACGTTGTTCCGCAATTCCTCTTCGGGCAGCGCGTCGAACAGGAAGTCGAGCAAATCGACATTGTCCGGCTCCGCCACCTCGATCACGACATGCGGCCAGTTCGTGCCCCAGATCACGCGATCCGGCGCGGCTTCGACGAGGGCGCGCGCAATCGGGATCATGTCCGCATAGGCCGGCCGGCCGCTCAGCGAGCGCTGGTAGAAACTGTAAAGATTGACCCAGCAGTTTTCATCATCGCGCAGCGTCCGCAGAATGGTCTGCGCCATCGGATCATGAAGCGGCCGTTCAGGACCAAGATACGACACGTGATCGAGAACGTAGGGGAGTCCGAGCTTCTGAAGATGGGGAACCGCCTCTATGGCGTCTTCAACAGAGCGCACATGAAACTCAACGTGCCAGCCAAAGTCCTTCACGCGCGGCGCGATGTGCGCCGCCTCCGCGAGGCTCGGCGCGGCCTTGCCGCTCGCGCGGGTGCGAAAGCCGGTCATACCGCCCTCATGCAGCGTTCGCAGTTCAGCATCGGTCACATCCGGCCGGACCAGCGCAAGACCTTTCAACTTGCCGTTCGTGCGCGCGATGGCGTCGAGCGTCACAGCGTTGTTGAAACCATTGCCCCCGCCATTGACGACGACCGCGCGTTCAAGTCCCAGCTGATCCATCAGGGCGATGTAGTCTTCCAGCAACGCGCTTCGCCGAATGTCGTAAACCTTCTCGCTCGACAGAGGAAACCGGTCGAACGGTCCGTAAATGTGAAGATGCGTATCGCAGGCGCCGGGTGGCGGCGTGAACTTCGGTTTGCGCATCAGGTGAACTCCGGCGGGAACAATTCATCGGCGCTGACCGGGCGTGGCGCAAGCCCTTGCTCATAAACATACTGGCCAATGGCTTGCCACGTAGGCCTGTTGGCTTCGACGCCATATGGCCAGTAATCCTTCCCGAAAACGCGCCAAGCCTCCTCCACGTGTTCGAGAAGCCACGGCAGCGTGAGTTTCAGGGCGTCCGTGTCGTAGAGACCCTCGACAGCTTCCTCGCGCGCAGCGCAGAAGGCGTCGAAGATGGCGCGCGCGGCCCACGGATGCTCCTTGTAGATGTCCTCGCGCAGCACCACCGTGTGCATGATCGGATGGATGCGCGTACGCCGGTAATAATCCTGTTCGACCGCCTTGAAGTCGGGAAACATCCGCTTGATGCACGGATCGCCATTGAGGAAGAGATCGGGAATGTAAAGCGAGAGCAGCGCGTCGAGTTCACCGCGCGCGAACTTGGCTTCCAGCGTGTCGCCCTCAGGCAGGAATTCAAGGTGAATGTCTTTCGGCAGATCAAGCGCGATCAGCGGCTTTTCACGAAAGGTGTTCATTCCGCCCATGTGCCAGATCATGTCCTGGGAGCGCACGCCGTAGTCGTGCTGTAGCATGCCGCGCAGGAACGTCAGGCCGGTGGAGGAATACTGCGAGGTGCCGACGCGTTTGCCCTTCAGGTCCTCCGGCTTGTCGATGCCCGCGCCCGTGCGAACATAGATGCATGAGTGGCGGAAGATTTTCGACAGCGGAACAGGAATTGCGACGAACGGACACTGCCCGCGCGCCTTGAGCGCCGTGTAGGAAGCCAGCGACAACTCTGAAACCTGAAATTCCTGGTCGTCGAGCATGCGCTGGAATGTTTCGCGCGGCCGCAGGATCCTGACGTCGAAGTCTATCCCGTCGGGCTTGATGCGTCCGTCGATGATCGCCCGGTTGCGGTCATACTCCCAGCAGGCGAGCGTCAGTCGAAGTCGTGACATTTTGCGTCCTATAGGATGATGCTGGGATTGCGGATGCACTGGTCGCAGTCGATGAGGTTGATCTGCTTGGCCTGGATGAGCCAGCCGCCGCCTGCTCGCTCCATGTTGTAGCCGCACCAGCCGGAGAGCAGGCGCGTCTCGTCGTCCCAGAATTCGCTGATGAGGAAGTTCGCGCGCACCATGCGCCTGGACGCATCTTCCGTCGCGAAGACTTCCACGTTGCCGACAAGCCGCACGGTGCGTGAGCGCGGAGCCTGCGACCATGCATATCCGGTGCGAAGCCGGTACACGCGATCCTCCAGCCGTCGCCGATCGTCGAATATGACCGCGATCTCCGTGCGAGGATCGCCGCCATCGGGCCGGCCCGGCGCCCAGTACACGCACTCCGGCGTGAACATCTTCAGCCAGTCCTCGTAGCGATGCTGATCGAGAAGTCGCGCCTCCCGTTCCAGCAGAGCACGAAACGCGTCTCGCTCGGCGAGGTCGTTGACGATCCGCGCGTCGTTCTGCCAGTTCTCAAATCGCGCAATCAGCGTGCGGTAGAATTCTCCGTCCACGTAGTATGACGAGCGCGAGGGGTCCTTGATGCGATCGTTCATCTCAGGGCTCCCGCTGAATGGTGAGGTTGGCGGGCCCGCGCATCAGCCGCTTCCACTCCTTGATGTATTCACGCATGAAGACTTCGTCCGTCGCCGGACCCGTGATCGTTCCATCCGGATGATGCTTGATGCGGTCGGGCAGGCCATGGCCCCGGTTCATGTAAATCCACTCGTCTTCCAGACAGTCGAGACCGCGCTGGATTTGTTCGAAATTCGCGAGATCATCGACCTCGCCAAAGTTCGGAAATCCCTCCTGCGTTCGCATTCGCAGCGCATTCACGCCCTCCAGCGCATCGCCGATATCGCCGTTCACGTCCTCAATGCGCGTGCCATACCAGACTGCGTTCGTTTCGTTGACGCTCACGGGCTCGAAGACCTGAATGTGATTGCCGAGCAGCGAAAGGTTAGGGAAGATGTTGATGTTTACGGGCTCCGAAGCTGCGAGATCAAGAAGCGAGTCGGCGCGCGCACCATACTTGTGACGGAACTCCGCCTCGTAATATTCCATGCCCGGATGCAGCGACTCCAGGGCCCAAAGTCCGCCGGGTCGGGGCTGCAGGTTCGGCCGCTTGTCCTTGAAGTGATGGCCGTTGCCCATGTATTGCACGTACATCGCAAGCGAGTCGGGCGAGTTCTTATAATAGGCCATGCCCTTGTTGGGCTCTGCTGTCATCCGGTTCTCGGTTTCGATCAACGAGCGGTGCGAATAGATGACGTGATAGCCGTCCGAGGAGTTGTCGTAGGCGAGCTTCCAGTTGCCCCTGTACTTGAACCGGTTGGCCTCGCAGACGACGATCTTGCCGCCTGGATTGCGATCGAGCCATTCGTCGATCGGCCGGGTGATCGGCCCCAGCCAGCTACGCAGGTCGGGCGCGTTCATGTTGAGCGTTGCGAAGATGAAGCCTCGGTAGGACTCCACGCGCGGGACCTGCGCCAGGTTGAAGCGTGCGTCGCGGATATCCTGCGAATAGCCGTCGGGCCATGGCACACCGCGCAGCTTGCCGTTGTTGCCGAAGTTCCAGCCGTGATAAGGGCACTGGAAATTGCGCGCGGAGCCGCGCTCCTGCCTGCAGAGTGTCGTGCCGCGGTGGGTGCATCGATTGTAAAGGACGCGCAACTGACCGTCGCTGTCACGCACCACGATGACGGGTCTCAACCCAAGTTTGCGCGTGACAAAATCGTTGGGCTTGGCGACTTCGCTTTCATGCGCCACATAAACCCACGTCGCCCCGAAGATATGGGTCATTTCCGCAGCGAAGATTTCCGGGTCCGTATAGATCGTTCGGTGCACCCGATCCTCCTGCACAAGATAGTCCCAGTCGTACTCGTGGGTTGTGCGGACGGGTTGCGGCGCCTGGCGGGTTTCGGATCCTGACATATGCGTGTGCTCCATACGGCGGCGCTAGAAGAAGTCGAAGTACTCGTTCTGCTCCCATTCGGAGACTTCCTCCGGGTCGCAGCCATTCGCCTCCACGAATCGCTGGTGACGTCCCGCCTCGTTTCGTTTCAGCTTGAGATAATAGTCGACGAAGACATCGCCGAGCGCGTCGCGATAAAGCTTCGATCCTTCCAGCGCCGAGAGCGCATCGAGCAGATTGGCTGGCAAGGGCGTGCGCTTCGCGGCGTAGGGTTCGTCGTCCTGCGCGCCGGGGTCACTCTTGGCGTCCATGCCAGCCAGGCCGGAGACGATCTGGGAAAGGATATAGAGGTATGGATTGGCCGCCGGCTCGCCCATGCGGTTTTCCATGCGGGTGGCTGGATCGCGGGGTCCTCCAAGCACGCGCACCATTGCGCCGCGATGATCGTAGCCCCACGAGGCGCGATCCGGCGCAAGGGAGTTCGGCTTGAAACGGCGATAGCCGTTGATGGTAGGGGTCGCGAACACGGTCGAGGACACAGCGTGGTCGAGAAGCCCGCCAAGATAGTTGAGTCCGGTCGGAGAAAGGCAGGCCCCTTCCTCCTCGGGCATGAACACGTTGCGTCCGGACCGCGCGTCGACCAGAGACTGATGCAGATGCCAGCCGCTTGAATAAAGGCCCTTGACGCCGGGACGCGTCATGAACGTCGCGAAATAGCCCAGGCGCCGACAGATCTGTCGCGTCGCCGTTCGGAAGATAAGCACGTTGTCGGCGGCGGTGAGCGCGTCGCGTGGCGCGAACGTGCACTCGACCTGCCCGGGACCCCATTCGTTCTCGATGGAGCGCAACGGCAGGCCCAGCGCTTCGTAGCCATCCGTCAGCGCGCTCAGCACCGGCTGCATGAGATCCATGTTTGTTTCGGAATGATAGTGATAGCCGGGCTCGACCGGCGCCGTAGCCACAGGCTTTCCGCGCACGCCTGGCGCACCGATGTTTTCTGGCCCCAGTTCGCCGGTGACGCGCAGCAGGTACCATTCGATTTCGAGGCCAACGACATGCTTGAGGCCTCGTGCTTCAAGAGGCTTTAACGCGCGGCGCAGCAGCTGGCGGGGCGAGAAATGAAACGGACGCCCATCGTTGAAATACTCGTCACAAAGGATCCAGCCGGTTCGAGGAGCCCACGGCAAGATCCGAAAGGTCGTCGGGTCGGGCACGATCGTCAGGTTCGGCGACCCCGTCATCTCGTCCAGGCCCATTCCGCCGCCGCGGACGAACGACGAGAATGTGCGCGCGCCCGCCGAGTCGAGCGTCGTCGTCGCAACGTTGATGTTGTAGCCGCCCTCCAGCGCGCTGCGGATGCCGGGAACCGTGAGCGCCTTCGCCCGTGAGTATCCGTGCGGATCGGCCCAGACGAGGCGAATGAGATTCAGATTCTCCGCTTCGACGCGACGCATGATCTCTTCTGCGAGACTGCGGTCGTCGTCGCTCCACAGGCCGTGGCGGGCGATGAAACCGGATCCAAACGACATGAAGCGTCCTGACGTGGAATGATGTTTCAGCGCGCGATGCGGATGCGGCCTTCCGTGACCGCGACGTAGTAATCCCAGGCGCGGATCGGTTCGTGCTCGCGGTCGTCGCCATGGCGCCGCGCCGCGCCTTCCGGCGAATAGAACTTCGGCGTCATGCCAGCGCCCTGCGCCAGAAGTTGCAATTGCGCGGCCTCTTCCATGAAGAGCGCGAGCACGCTTGCATGCGGCACGGACTGGCCCGCGGCGAGCATCCCGTTTGATTGCAGGATGACGCCCACGTTATCGCCGAGGGCCTTCGCGACGCCCGCGCCCATGTCGGCGTGCGCCACAAGGAAAGGTTGATCGTAAACAGGTACGACTGGCCCCAGGTTGGCGCCGAATCCATGTGCGATCTTCAGCGGCTCGCCGGCGCAGGCGTAAGCTGCGACGCAACGCGGATGACCGCGCACGATCGCCTTTGCGTCCGGCCGCGCCTTGTACACGCCAAGGTGCATCGCGGTTTCAAGCGGGGGGCGGGCGTCGCCTGCGACCTGCTTTCCGGCCGGATCAAATTCGCAGAGATCTTTCTCTTCCACAAGGCCGAGCGCGATGCGCGGCGTGATGATGATTCGGTCGCTTCCCGGAACTCGCGCGCTGACATGGCCAAAGCCCTCGACGATGCCAAAGTAAGTTAGCACCCGACATGCGAGCACAATCTCCCGGCGCAATTCGAGCGACGATTCAAACGTCATCTGTTCACTCCTCCAGATCGGTTATCCGCATAATGGCGGTCCCGCCGAGCTCTGGCAAGGACAAGCGTGAGCCGGGCGGCTGGAGAGCGCGGACGCTGTGATGTCTGCGGCGCATATGCATCGCACGATAAGATTTCGTGAAACGCCACGCTTGCTTATGCTGTTAATCCTCGCGCTATTCCTTTAGCAAGTTTGCGCCGCCATCTCGCGCGTTGCAAAACTGGAGTTCCTTGTGCCCGATCTCGCAAGTCATTTGCAGGCGGACGATACGGACGCGTTTCGCACGCTTGTCGAGTGCGCGCCCGCAATGCTCTGGCTCGGGGACCAGAATGGCCATTGCGTATTTCTCAATCGCGAGCAGAGGCGTTTCTGGGGCGTCGGCGACGCCGATCTGTCGGGATTCGACTGGGGGTCTACCGTACATCCGGACGATCTGTCGCGTCTGGCTGAACCATACATGCAGGCGATGGCGGACCAGGCGCCGTTCGAGGTCGAGGCGCGATATCGCCGCTTCGATGGCGTTTACCGTATCCTGCGGACATCGGCGCGGCCGCGCTTTTCGCCCTCCGGCGCCTTTGTCGGTATGGCGGGCGTCAACACGGACGTGACGGAGCAGCGACAGGCGGAAGAGGCGCTCCGTCGGTCGTCTGAACAGTTGCAGCTTGCGCTCGACGCTTCCCAAGGCATTGGCACCTGGGTTTGGGATGTCGAACGCAACCTGGTTGTCGCAGATCACCGCTTCGCCAAGGCGTTCGGCGTCGATATCGATGAAGTCGCTCGCGGCGTTCCCATGGAAGCGTTCTTCGCCGCCATCGTCGAGGACGACCGCGCGCGCGTCGAAACGGCGCTCAGGGATGCGATGCGCGAGCACGCCGTCTACCGTTGCGAGTATCGGGTCCGAACGGGGGACGGGCGCATCCGGTGGCTTCTGGCGGCTGGCCGCTGCGAGTTTGATCCGGCAGGGAAGCCGACGCGATTTCCGGGCGCCGTGGTCGACATCAGTGAACGCAAGGCGGTGGAAGAGCATAAGGAACTTCTCGCCAACGAACTGTCCCATCGCATCAAGAACATCTTCACTGTGGTGCAGGGCATGACGGCGATGTCCGCGCGCGAACACATGGAGGCGCGCGCCGCGTTCGATGAACTGGCCGGGCGTTTTCGCGCGATGGCCGCAGCCTACGCCTGCGTTACGCCGTCTGTCGACGGACTCACGGTCTCCGGCAAGCTCAGCGAGCTACTTGGCGTTCTGTTCGCACCCTACGCGAGCAATGGCGTCCATCGCGTGAAAGTGGAGGGTGCTGACGTCGAGATCGGCCCGAAGGCCGCCTCCGCCCTGGCTCTCATCCTGCACGAGCGAGCGACGAACGCCGCCAAGTATGGCGCGCTCAGCCGGGACGGCCTGGTGTTGCTGCGGATTGAACAGCGCGACGACCGCTACGAATTTTCGTGGCGCGAAACCGGCGGCCCCGAAATAACGGAGCCGCCTAAATCCCAAGGGTTTGGCTCACGCGTCATACGAAGCGCCGTCGCCTCGCTGGATGGCGCGTTGAACCTGGAGTGGGCGAGAGACGGGCTGCGGTGGACGATGATGGCCCCCGCAGACAAGTTGCGTCTCTAGGGGTCAATGAGCCATCGCGTTTGCGTTCGCGGGCGCCCGCATTCCCATACGCTCGAGCCGCGGGAGAACCTCCTGCACGAGCAGCGGCAGCTCGGTCACGTAGTTCACGAGCGAGAAGGCGATGCCTGAAATGCCGGCGCCATGAATGCGTCCCAGCTTCTCGGCGACGTCATCTGGCGAACCGATGATCGGGTATCCGATGTTCATGAACGGAATCGCCTTGCGCCGCTCCTCGTAGTCGGGCGTGTTCTCGCGCGTGACTCCCTTGAGCGCCAGAATCGTGTCGATCGCCTCGAAGTCCGCAGCTTCCGTGGTGAAGTAATGGAAATACTCTTCCGCTTCCTTGCGTGTCGGGCGGCAGACGATATGGCCTTGCGTGTAGACATCCAGCTCCCGCCCGATGGCGCGCGCCTCTTCCTTGATGTTCTTGACGATGCCGGTTGATTTCTGCACGTCGAATTCGCGGAAACTTGTGAAGAAGCCGTGGCAGTGGCGCATTGCGAATTCGCGCCCCACGTCAGACGCCGCCGCGTTCATGATGAAGGGGTGGTTGCCGCCGAACGGCTTCGGGTCCGACACCACGTTGTGCATGTGCAGGTAGGTTTGATCGTAGTCGAAAGGACCCGGATTGCGCCACATTTCCTTGATCGCGGAAATCCATTCTTCCGCATAGGCGTATCGGTCGGAATGCTGACGCTGCTTGGCGCCGAACATGTCGAACTCCGGTTCGTTCCAGCCGACCACAATGTTGAGGGCGAAGCGGCCTTCGCCGATGTGATCCGCCGTCACCATCTGCTTGGCCGCAACGAGCGGATTGAACATCGGCGCATGCACCGTGCCGAAGACCGTAACCTTCTTCGTCTGCGCCAAAAGGCCGCTTGCCCAGGTGACCGTCTCGAAGGTCGTGCCCTGAAAATTGGTCGGCCCGCCGTAACCTTTCCAGCGGCCTATCGGCAGGATGAAATCGATTCCGCCTTCATCGGCGATCTTCGCCATCTTCGAGCAGCTCGCCCAGTCGGCGAGCCAGCGCTCGGGGGTCTTGTTGATCGCGCGGCCCGAGGAGCAATTTGCGCCGAAGAGTCCCAGCTTGAACGAGTTGTTGTTGTACATCTGATAGCGGCCGGGTGTCATTTTGTTCTCCAGTTGCAAGCTGATCTTCGACGCCTCTGGGCGCCGGTTCAATTTTTCACTTTTATGCCCAGTATCTCCGCGAGCCGGGCGGTGGCGGCTTTCTGCCGGGCGACCACCGCCGCCAGCTCCTCGGGCCCCTGCGCGTTCACTGCCATTCCGGCGGCGAACAGGCGCTTGGAGACGACCGGATCGTTTAGCGCTTCAATAACGTCAGCCGCGATGCGCCTGCGCAGTTCCAGGCTCATTCCGGATGGCCCATAAAGGCCAATGGTCGACTCGTAGCCGAGGGTAGGAAAGCCTGCCTCCGCCGCGCTGGGAATATCGGGCGCAAGCGGCGTCCGGTTGGGAGCGGCGATGGCGGCGACCTTCGCCTTCCCGGCCTGTACGTGGGGCATTGGCATACTGAGCGATGCGGAAACGAGCTGGATCCGGTTTTCCGCCAGGTCGGAGCCGGCCTGAATGATGTCGCGATAGGGGACGATCGTCACATCGAGCTTTTGCTCGGCGACGAAGGCCCGCACGGTCAGTTCGGCGAGGCCCGCGCCGCCCGCGACGTTCAGCTTGCCCGGATTCCTGCGCGCGAGCTCCACGAATTCCTTGAGGGTGCTGACGCCCGATCCCGTGGAAACGGCCACGGCCAGGCCGGAGTCGACCGCGCGGACGATGGGCGCGAGATCGCGATCCATGTCGTAGGGCGGTTTGGCCTGAAGCGTGTACGGGTGGACGATGAAAGAGGCGGTGGAGGCGAAGAGCAGGGTGTGATCGTCGTTGGCGCCGGTGAAAGCGTTGATCGCGATCAGCCCGTCTCCGCCGGGGCGCGGCTCCACGATGACCGGCTTGCCCCACTTGTTCTGCAGCTTTTCGCCAATGAGGCGCGCGGCGATATCCGAGCCTGAACCCGGACCGAATGGCAGGATGAACTTGACGGCCCGCTGCGGATATTGCTCGGGCGCCGTCTGGGCGAGGGCTGCATTGCCGGCCAGCGCCATCACGATTGCGGACGCCACAGAACGCGCCATGGCGAGCATGATCTTCCTCCCGTAAAAAGTTTGTCCAGGAGGCTAGGGGATCGAGCGCCCGTTGTGAAGGGGCAAGCGCCCGGGCCAAGCGTCGCGGCTTGCCAATGCGGCGCCGTTCCTGCCAAATCGAATTCGGCAAGCGCGGCGTGTCGCGTCCAACGGAGGAAAAGGAAAATGATCGATCTGTACGCATGGGGCACCACCAATGGCCGCCGGGCGTTGGTAATGGCCGAGGAGTCGGGGCTGCCGTTCACCCTGCATCAGATCAATATCCAGAAGGGCGACCAGAAGACCCCCGAGTACGGCAGGATCAACCCATACCGGAAGATTCCCGCGCTGGTGGACAGCGACGGCCCCGGCGGCAAGCCAGCCGCCGTCTTCGAGTCGGTCGCGATCTGTTTTTATCTGGCCGAGAAGTGCGGGAAGTTTCTCGGCACGGGCGCGGAGCACCCCGACGTGCTGAAATGGTCGATGTTTCACGCGACCAACGTGCTTTGCACCCTTGGCAGTCTCGGCCGCATCGATCACCCCTCCTTCGAGGAGAACGCGCTAAAGCAGTTCGACACGATGAACCAGCACCTGGCCGGCCGTGAATACTTCGCGGGCGCCTTCTCCATCGCCGACATCATTCCGTTCACGCGCATCAACGGCGTCAATCACGAGCGCGTGAAGGTCGCCGACTTTCCGAATGTCGCCGCCTGGATGAAGAGAGTGTCCGAACGACCTGCGGTGCGCCGCGCGATGGAGCAGACATTCGGCTGAACGCGCGCAAGCCGGCGGCCGGCGCGGAAGGCTGGCTGTCTTTCCGTTTACGCTTTTTCTATGAAAGCTGATGATAATGGCGATGGCGCATTGCGTCATCGCCTTCATCATTGCAGCGCAGGCAGGCTGCGCCCCGGGGCCCGCGTCCATGGTCCTTGCACGTTTGCTTGTCGCGGTACTGCTTTCGACGCCTTCGGCGCCCTCGTGGGCGGCTGGCGACATGCCGATGAAGATTGTGGTCTCCCTGCTGGACCAGACGCTCGACGTCTACGAGGGCGACCGTTTCATTGAACGTCATCCGGTATCCACAGGCATGGCCGGCTATGAGACGCCGACCGGCGTGTTCAGCATCCTGGAAAAAAGGCGTTTCCATAATTCCAATATTTATAGCGGCGCGCCGATGCCGTTCATGCAGCGACTCACATGGTCGGGCATCGCGCTTCACGCCGGGCGTTTGCCCGGCTACCCGGCCTCTCACGGCTGCATCCGATTGCCGGATAACGTGGCGGCGGGGCTTTTCAGCAGGACGAAGCAAGGCGCCCATGTGATCGTTGCGCTAGGCCGCCTTGCGCCTGTGCAGATTGCGCACGATGCGCTGCCGAAGCCCGCGCCGCGCGCGGCGGCCTCCGGCGCGCAGATTGCGTCGTTGACGCCGATCGATTCGTCCGGACCTGATCCGCACGGCGTCGAGGAGGCCTATTTCGACGCGCCGCTTCGCATCCTTCTCACCCGCTGGTCCGGCCGCGACCGGTTGCGCGACGTGCAGCTTGTCTTGCAGGAGCTGGGCTACGAGCCCGGCGAGCCGGACGGTTACATGGGGCCGCGGACGGGCGCCGCAATCGGGGCCTTCCAGGTGGCGCAGGGACTGCCGCAGACTCGCGCGATCTCCGATGATCTGATCGTGCGCCTCTATGCGGCGGCGGGGAAGGGCGCGCCGCCGACAGGCCGAATTTATGTCCGCCAGAGTTTCAAGCCGGTGTTCGACGCGCCCGTAAGCATCACGGACCCGCAGCTTTCGCTGGGAACGCATCTTCTCACCGCAATCGACGTCGACCGTGACGCGCAGACGGCGCGCTGGACGGCCATGGAGCTGGAATCAGGGGTTGAGCGGGGCGCCGCTTCGGCGTTCGCGCGGTTCTCGCTACCCGACCACGTGAAGAATCGCATCGCGCGAATGCTGACGCCCGGCTCCTCCATCGCGATCACGGATCGCGGGCTCGGGCCGGATACGACACCCAAAGGCACCGACTTCATCGTCTTGACGAACCGCAGCCTGTGAGGCCGCCATCGGGTCAAAGATCGAGTTGGTCGAGCTTGTCCTGCTTGTTCTCGGCGCGGATGACGTTTGCGATCTGCGCCGCGGTCACATGCGCAGGCTGGCCGGCGTCGCAGGCGTCGTCGATACGACGTTCGATTTCCTTGTTCTTCAGATAGAACTTCGAGTATGCGCCGAGCAGCGAGAGGACCTCCTTGTCCACCTCGGCGTGGTATTGTTGCTTGTCGGCCATGTCGCGCCTCTGTCCATTCCCGTGCGACACTCCTAGCGCAATCCGGCGCGGCCCACCAGTTCGAGAGGGCGCCTGCCGCTAGGCAAAAAAAGCCGGCCACGTTCTCACGTGACCGGCGCTATAAGGGTAAAGGTCAAGCTGGTAGGACGCCGTGCGCTTCGGCGGCGCTCTTACTCGCCGATCGCCTTTCGCACTTCCTGCTTCATGTCTTCTGGAATGTTTGACATGGCGGCGACGACCTTGGCGACTTCCGCATGGTCCATCGGGTCGAGGTCCATACGCTGCTTCTTGGCTTCAGCGATCAGTTCAGGGTCCGCCATCGCCTTCATGAAGCCATCGCGCAGGATCTTGAGCCGGTCGCCCGGGGTCTTGGGCGGCGCAGCGAAGATGCGCGCGATGTCCATCTGGCTGAAGATAGTGACGAGGATCTGCTTCTCGCGTTCGTTGCGCGCGAAGGATTGCGTCAGGGGCACGTTCGGGAAGGCTGAATAGGGCCGCAGCCCCGACTGCATGATCGGGATGAGCTTGCCTTCCGCGATCAATTGCGGATGCAGCGCCATGATGCTCGATGAATTTGTCCCGCAATTGCCCTGCAGTTCGCCGCGCTCCAGCGCCAGTATGCGGTCGCCCATGCCCTTGTACCCGAGGATGATCTTCATCTTCGTCCCAAGCACGCTGTTGATGGCGTTGGTGAACGAATAATTCTGCGCGCCCTTGCCGGAGCCGCCGACCAGGATTTCCTTGTTCCGGAGATCCTCGAACGTTTTTACGCCCGCCGTATGCCAGAACGAGCATAGATCGGTGTCGCTCGCCATGTTGCCGATCCATTCGAAGGCGGTGGGCTGGATCTCCATGCCGCGGATACCGAGGATGGAATCGAGCAGCGTGCTTGCGCGCAGGTTGCCGATACGTGTGCCGTCCGGCGTCGCCGTGAACGTCTGCTGGGCCGCGCGCAGACCGCCGCCGCCGGGCTGGTTCTGCACGACGATGGTTGGCGAGCCTGGGATGTATTTGGGGTAGTGACGCGCAAGCAGGCGGGCGTAGGTGTCATAGCCGCCGCCCGGATCGCTGCTGACCAGCATGGAAATCGTCTTGCCAGCGTAGAAATCCTGCGCCGACACGGTGGAAACGGACGCAATGGCGGAAATGGTCCCCGCGGCGATCGCCGCAGACACGGGGAACTTGCGCTTGGTATTCATTCAAACCTCCCTTCGCAGCCCCCGCGCGGCTCTTGGAAGGCCGCGCCGGGGCGCGCGATGTAACGACTTCACCCCGTTCCGGTCAAATCAGGGCGTCCTGCGCAGGCATGCGACCGGACGTATCAGGTCCGCCCGCATCCGCCGTCCGTAAATTGAAAGTTGCAAGGAGGTCTCATGGCTGGGCGTGTTGCGGTCACAGGCGCGGGCGTGGCGGGGCTGGCTGCGCCGCGGGTTGCGGCGAAATGGTTCGGTGGCGCTTTCGTCGGCGCTGCGGTCATGACGGCCCGCCCGCGCCAAGGGGCATCCGGCGCCTTGCGCCCCGGTCAACGCGTCGAATGCGGGGCAAGGTCGCACACCCGTCCGGAGTGCTTGCATGTCCACTGAGAAGGCCTCGACCGTCTATTACGATGGATCATGCCCATTGTGCCGCGCAGAGATTTCGCATTATCGCGCTCAGGAAGGCGCCGAAGGGCTCTGCTTTGTCGATGTCTCCCAGCCCGGCGCACGCATGCCGCCGGGGATGAGCAACGAACAGGCGATGAAGCGATTCCATGTGCGCACGGACGGGGGCGATGTCCTCTCCGGCGCCCGGGCCTTTGTCAGCGTATGGAGCGCCTTGCCGCGCTGGCGCTGGGCCGCGCGGTTCGCCTCCCTGCCGGGCGTGACGTTTGCGCTTGAGCTTGCCTACCGCGCCTTCCTGCCCGTGCGGCCGCTGATCGCGCGCGCCGCCGGCCGGTTTCTCGGGAGCAAGGCGCGCTAGAGCACCGGGCTCGGGCCGCCGCCCTTGTACTTGCCAAGGCCCGGCCCGCAGCCAGCGGCCAAAAGCCGGCTCTTCGCCTCGTCAAGCGCCGGCTGCGGAAGGGGTCCCTTCGCCGCATAGGCGATGTCGGCGAGCAGATGTTCATGATTGGTGGTCGCGACGAGCGCGACGTCCACGTTGTCGTTGGCGAGAACGAAGCGGATCATGAACTCTATTCGCGTCATGCCGTCGAGCAGGTCATCGAGGCGCGCGCGCTCCCACACGTCGCGCACTTCCCCCTCCGCCGTTCCGATGGGCCGCGTCGCCCAGCCCTTCGCCGGCGCACCGCGACCCGTGACGCCCCGCGTCACCACCGCCTTGCCTGCTGCGCGCAATGCGGCGATCGCGTCCTCGTTCGTTCGCTGAAGCGCGGAATAGGGAACCTGCACGACGGAGAAGTAATCGACGTCAATGAACTCGGCGAGAAGCGGCAGGCGCGTTGATATGCCAGCCTCGCGGATCTTGCCCTCCTTCTTCAGTTTCAGGAGGGCCTCGACGACGCCGCCGTCTTCAAGCTCCTTGCGCGTCGGGTTGCCATGCACCTGCACCAGATCGAGATGATCCGTCCTGAGCCGATTCAGGCTCTGCTCGACGCCCGCGATGACGTTGGCGCCCGTGTAGGTGTGCTTCTCGTGCTTGTCGAGGCTCTTCACGTTGTAAGGGTCGACGCCGACCTCGCATGCGCATTTGGAGGCGAGCAGGAAGTCGCCGCGGCGATGCGAGACCGCCTTGCCAATGAGCGTCTCGCTGCGGCCATAATCTATCGACGTGTCGATGTAATTGACCCCTGCGTCAATCACCTGATTGATGAAACGCACGGCCTCCGCTTCCGTGAGGTCGCGCGCCTTGGGCGGACCCGCAAGCTCCATCGCGCCATAGCCGATGCGGCTTGCAATGAAGTCGGTCCGTCCCATCCTGCGCGCGCCGCCGGCAAGGCGCGCGTTTGCTTCATCCGTCATTCCCGCCCCCGAAAATTCTGTTGCGCTTCGCCCATGTTTATCCGCCCCGCGCCTCCTTGGCGAGCTTCACGACGGCAGGACTTACGGCGAGCGTCTTCTGAACGAGCTTTTCAAGCTCCTCGCCGGAAAGCGCCGGGCCGAAGTCGATCTTGCGTTCCGTGACGAAGGCTTTGAGCTCGGGGTCATTCATCGTGTCCATGAACGCCTTGCGGAGCGCCTTCACCCGATCCGCCGGAATGCCCGGCGTCGCCATGATGGAGCGTCCCATCGCATTTCCGAGCGCAAACAGCTGAAGCGCCCTGCGCTCGTCCTCGTTGCGGCCGAGCTCCATCATCAGCGGAACGTCAGGCAGGTCCGCTGATCGTTCGGCGGCGTATTGAACGATGATGTTGACCTGCCTGTCGCGAAGCCAGTCGGCGTTGTCCACCTTCATCGACGCCCACGCCTTGCTGCCGCCTTCGACCTCGCCGCGCATCATCGCAAGATTGGTGTCGTTATTGCTGGGATAGGACGCGATGATCTTGAACTTCGTGCCGGCAAGCTGGTTGAGCGCCTTCAGGTAAAACACGGTCGGCGATGCTGCGCCCGAGCCTCCCATCACCGTTTCACGCTTGCGCGCGTCCTCCAGCGTCTTTGTTGGCGATGTGTGCCAGGTGTAAGTGACTTCCACAACCGGGGCGACGCGGCCGATCCATGTGAACTTAGCCGCATCGTACTGGATGCCTTCGGTGCCGAGCGCCTGCTCGATTGCGACGGCCTGCGGCGCCGTGCCCATCACCGTGCCGTCCTTCGGCGCGGCGTTGTAGAGCCAGTTCGTCATCTTCAGGTGGCCCGCGCCGGGCATGTTCTTTACGACGATGACCGGTGCGCCCGGAATATGCTTGCCCATTGCGCGCCCGATGAGCCGGCCATAGAGATCGTAGCCGCCGCCGGGGTTCGTCCCCACGACGAGTTCGACTGTCCGGCCCTTGTAGAACTCTTCCGGCGACTGGCCGAAGGCGGGAACGCTCAACGTCGCAAGCACGGCTGCGCTGACGATGGCCTTCATCTGTTCCTCCCTGGTGCGATCATTGGCTTTCACATGCGCTAGGCGGGCCCGCGGAATTCAAGAATCCTGTCCTGCGGGAAGTCATACATTTTCCCGGTCTGCGTCCATGTCGGCAGGCAGAGTTGGACGACCTTCGGCGCAAAGTCCGAAGGAGTGCGCAGGGTCATCGGGTCCTCATCCGGCGCGATGGAAGCCCGCAGTTCCGTCCGCAGCGGACCGGGATTGCACAGCATCACTCGGACGCGCGACTCTTCCGTCTCAGTAGCGTAGGTGCGTGCGAGCGCGTCCAGCGCAGCCTTCGAGATCGCATACGCTCCGCGCCCGGCGGCCATCTTGCCGCGGCTGCCGGCGCCGGAGGTAACGAACACGGCCCGCCCGGCCTCGGATGCGCGCAACAGGGTGTCGAACTGGCGGATGAGCCGCCAGTTTGCGGTCACATTGGTGTCGATCACCTCGCGCCAATCAGAGTCTTCCAGCTTCCCGAGCGTCGTGCGCGGACCCATGATGGCCGCATTCGCCACGAGCACGTCGAGCCGCCTCCATTTGGTGCGAACGAAACTGGCCAGCTTTTCGAGTTCTTCCTGGCTGCTGAGATCGCATGGCGCGGGAGAGCAGGCCGGGCCTATGTCCTCGACGAGCGGCGAGAGGGCGCGGGCCGTGCGCGCCACCGCGATAACCTGTGCGCCCTGCCGCGCGAGTTCGACAGCGACCGCCCGGCCGATGCCTCGCGAAGCGCCTGTGACGAGGGCGACCTTTCCGTTCAATGGTCCTGCGTTCATTACTTGTTCCTGCCGCTTGAATCCGCGGGCGCCTATTTCTGGTCCTTCATGGTTTCCTTCAGAAGCGCGATTGTTTCGGGCGATTGCGCCAGCGCCGTCTTGATCTGGGCAAGAACGTCGTCGCCATAGGCGGGTTCGAGAGGGCGGCCGAGTTTTTCGGCCTTCTGCTGAGCTTCCCGGTCCTCCATCGCCTTGCGATAGGCGGCGCGCAACGATTCCAACCGGTCTGCAGGAATGTCCGGCGGACCCGCTGTGAGACGCGATATGTCGCCCTGTGATTGTACAAGCGCAACGAGACGTTTTGCGTTCGGATCGTCGGTGAGCGTGATGACCTGCGGGAGGTCCTTGTCCTTCCCGCCGATCTGCGCGATGAAGCGTCCATACCCGTTCGCGACAAACCCTTCGTACGATGAGCGAGAGGCGATCGCGCCGTGAATCTCTCCACGCCGCATCGCCTGCATGTCCTCCGTGCCGTTATATCCCGTCTGGATCCTGATCGGCAGCTTCAGCGCCCGCGTCAGCATCATCGTCTCGACGTAGGCTGCGGCGCCGACGCCGGCGGTCGCGAAGTTCACCGGATCCTTCGAACGAATGAAATCCGTCCAGTTCGCGATCTTCGACTGCGGCGTCACGATGAAGATGCGCGGATCGGAGGCCGCCTTGCCGATCCAGGACATCTTCGTCAGGTCGAACTTGACGCCGCTGTAATTCATCAGCTGGTTGTAGAGCAGCCCCGTATTGAACGTCCCGATCGTCAGCCCGTCGGGCTTCGACGCGTAGATCGCATTGGTTCCGACGAGATGCCCGGCGCCAGGCATGTTGCGTACGATGAAGGTGGAGCCGGGCAGGTTTTTCTGCATGTACTCGGCGACGAGCCGGCCATAGGTGTCATAGCCGCCGCCCGGCGCCGTCGCGACGATGTAGTTGACCGTCTTGCCGGAAAAAAAGTCCGCGCCGGATTGCGCGCAGGCGGCTCCGGCGGCAACCATCGAGGCGAGCGAAATCGTGTGGCGAAGCAGATCGACGCGCATGGCGCACTCCTCCCCTGATGATCGCCTGTGCGTCCCGTACGGCGCCGACGGTCTTGATCCGAAGGATAGCTGAAGCCAGGGGACGACGCCAGCGGCGCGGGACAGTTGACCGCGCTGCGCGAAAGGACGATGAGAACAAGCGGCGCCCGGCGCCGCGCTCCGCAACTTAGCAGGCATAATGACAGGCCGCCGCAAATTGCCGCTCGTCAACAACATCCGCAGTCTGCTTCCAGAAACGCCCTCGCGTCCGTTTGCGGTTCTTCTGCTGCTTGTGTTCATGAAACAGGCCGGCAACGGAATGGTCTGGTCCATCCTTGCGATCTACGGCCAGTCGCTTGGGGCGAGCGCGGCGGTGGTCGGCCTGATGATTTCGGCCTACGGCGGTGCCCGGCTGCTGGTGAATATCCCTTCCGGCTATGTCTCGGAGCGGCTGGGCCGCCGCGCGATGATGAGCGCAGGGTGCGCCTTGATTGGCGCCTCGTCCTTCGCCGCGATGGCGCTCGTGCGCATTGACGCCTTCTTCGTCTGCCTCCTCATCATGGGAGGCGCATCGGCCGTGTTCATGACGTCGGCGCTCGCAGCCGTCGCTGATCTCGGCCAGCCGGGCAAGCGGTTGCGCGACATGTCTCTTTACCAGGCGGCCAACATGGTCGGCGCAAGCATGGGGCCAGCGATTGGCGGCGTGGCGGCGGGCATGTGGGGCTACAGCGCGCCGTTCCTCATCAACGGCGTCGTGGCGCTTGTCGGCATGGTCGCTTTCGCCCTCATGCCCTGGCCGAAGCAGGAAGAGGTCAAGCGCGCACAAGCGCCCCAAAGCGGCGGCCTCGGACGACTGGCGCGTCAGGGCATGGGCATTGGCCTGATGTATTTCAGCATCTTCTATGTGCGCGTCGCGTCGAACTGGGTGCTGCTGCCCCTGATCGCACAATCAAAGTTCAATCTCGAACTCACGACGATCGGCCTTATCCTGACTTGCGGCGCCATCGCCAACCTGACCGTGCTGTCGACCGTGGGCGCGCTGGTGCGCATCTTCGGTCGCATCCAGGTCATCACGCTGTCCAGCGTTCTTACTCTTGTCGCCTGCGCCATGCTGGCGTTCGGCGAGCACGAGGCGTTCCTCTGGATCACGTCCATCCTGTTCGGCGCAGCCGCAGGCGTCGCCTCGCCGACGCTCAACGCCTATGTCGCCGAAGTCGCGCCCGAAGGCATGCGCGGCCCCGCAATGGGCCTGTTGCGCACCATGCAGGATCTGTCTCTCATCCTCGGGCCGCTTGTCACAGGCCTTTTGAGCGATCATACGGGCCTGGGCTATCGGGGCGGGCTGCTCGGCTGTCTCGTCCTTTTGTCCCTCGCAACCGTCATGTTCCGCTGGGGCGCGCGTGGGACCCGGTGAATGTGACGGGCGCTACAGCCGGTCTTCGCCGCGTCCCTTGCCCTGTTCCTTGGCCTGCGGCGTCTGCATGTAGAAGTTCAGGAACTCGTAGCCGAGCGAGGCGTCGTGGACAAGGTTGAAGTTCGCGAGCATTTGCTTGTTGAGCACCCTTTTCGTCAGCGCCAGCGCATATGCGTTGCGCTTGAGCAGCCGCTGGGCGATCTCGTTGGTCTTGGCGTCGAGCTGATCGGCGGGCACCGCGTAATTGACGACGCCCATGGCGGCCAATTCCTTCGCCGTGAAGGGGCGCGCAAGCATCAGGTACTCTTTCGCCAAGTTCATCGGCATCTTCAGAGGCGCGAACACCGAGCCGCCGTCGCCCGTCACCATGCAATGGTCGGCGGAGCCGCGCCGTTCGCCGTCGATGACGAGATCTCCCGCGCTCATGTGGTGATCCGCGATGACGATGTCGTCGCGCGCGATGATGAAATCGCAGGCGAGCACGAGGTTGGCGCCGAAGCCGACAGCATGGCCGTTCACCTTGGCGATGACGGGCTTCTCGATGGTGCACATGGCTTCCACCGCGCGCGTGACGCCCGTCATGATGTCCCAGTCGCCGCCGGGATTGCCATGATGTCCGTAGGATGTCGGCGGCATCGTGAAGACGTCTTCCTTCCCGGTGATCACGATCACGCGCACGCTGTTGTCGTCGCGAAGCTCGTAGAGCGCGCGCCCCACTTCGGCGGCGCGCTGCGCTCCGCCGCCCTTGCCGTCCGCGATTTTCTCACGCAAGTGTTTTTCGATGCGCTTGAGCTGGATCGTCGCGATCTGTCCGTCGCGCAGGATATCAAGCAGATAATATTCGGGCATGGCTTGGTTGTTCCGGCTGATGGCTAGTTGGCGAGAATTTTGGCGAACCGCTCGCGAATGTCTGTCGGCGTCTTGGCCGCACGGTTGATGAGCGCGCGCACCGCCGTCCCGTCGATTGGGCTCGTCATGATGCCGACCTTCAGCATTTCGGCCCGGAAATCCTTGTCCCACGCCATTTTCATGAAACTATCCGTAAGCGTCTTCTCGCGATCAGGCGGCAGTTGGGGCGGCGCCGCGAAAGGCAGGGCCATGAAGAAGGGAAGCTCGGCGAACTCGAGAAGCGCCAAGTCATGCTTTTCCTTCACCAGTTCGCGTGCAATGGGCACGTCCGGATAACCGGGGAGACGCTTCGTGCGTCCGAAGGCGACGAGCGGATGCAGCTTGCCTTCTTTCCAGAGATTCGGTCGCCCGACCAGAATGGCGCTGATGTCGACGAACTGTCCGTCGAGTTCGCCGCTTTCCATCGCGAGCCAGATCTGCGATGCGCCTGGGTATCCGCGAACAAGATCGACTTTCAGCTTGAGAAGATCATGCGCCATGAGCGCAAACACGATGTTCGTCGCTCCCGCACGTGTGCCGCCGAGCTTGATGGGCTTTGCCTGCTTGTTGATGTCTTCCATCTTGCGCGCCGGATGCTCGTCGCGCACGACCATGAGATAGGCGTCTTCCTCATAGGAAGAGAGGCTGCCAAGCCAGGTCAGCGCAAGAGGATCAAATTGCGCGTTGGGATCGCCGACGAGCGCAAGTTGCGCCAGGGCGCGGTTCATGGCGACAATCGTCAGGCCATCGCGTGCAACCGTGTTCGCCAGCCGATTGCCGAGCGCAAGTCCGCCCGCGCCCGGGACGTTCTGCACCACCATCGCTGGCGACCCGGGAATGAACCTGCCGAAATTTCGCGCAACCGTGCGTCCGGCAATGTCATAATAGCCGCCGGGACTTGTCCCGACCTGGATGGCGACGGTCTTGCCGGCGTAGAACGGCGCGTCCTGGGCATGCGCGCCGGCCGCCGCCGACAGCGCCATCGCAATGCTCGCGAGAAGCCTCGTGAATTTCATCGGCCGGACCTTTCAATAGGTGTCGAAAACTGCCTGTATCGCGGAGTTGTCCTTGCCGCGCGCCATGGCGAAGGCGAGAAGGATCGCAGCCTTCTGCGGGTTGAGGTTGTCGGCTGCTATGGTTCCTTCCTCATGGGCGTTGCCCGTGGCGAGGACGCGTCCCTCTCCAACGCGCGCGCTGCGCACCACCTTTACGCCTTCGCGCGCAAGACCCACGAGCGTGTCGAGATAGACGCCCATTGCGCCCGCGCCGACGCCCGCAATGACGATGCCCTTCGCGCCGAGATCGACCGCCGCGCGGGCAAGCCTGGGGTCGGCGCCGGTGTGGCCGTAAACGATCTCCACCTTCGGCAGATTGTCCGCGTCGGCGAGGGTGAACTCGGATTCCATCGTATGTGTGCGCGTCGGCGTGCGGTAGAAGACGACGCGGTCCGCATCGGCGTAGCCGAGCACGCCGAGGTCGCGGCTCCGGAAGGTCTGTAACTGGAACGTGAAAGTTTTCGTGACGTCCCGGCCGGCGTTGATCTCGCTGTTCGTGACGACCATCACGCCCTTGCCGCGCGCCTCGGGACAGGCGGCGACCCGGACCGCGTTGGCGAGATTGAGATGCGCGTCCGTGCTCACGGCTGTGAATGGCCGCTGCGCGCCGACCACGATCACCGGCTTTGCGGTTTTCAGCACGAGATTGAGGAAGAAGGCTGTTTCTTCGAGCGTGTTCGTGCCCTGCACAATCACGGCGCCGTCGATGTCGCCGCGATCCATGGTGCGCTGCATGTGACGCGCGAGGCGGGCGAGATCGCCATGCGTTGCAACGGGCATGGGATCGCTGTCGTCGGGCTCGACATGGGCGAAGCCCGAAATTTCCGGAAGCTGCGCGAGCATTTCCCGCGCCGTCAAACGCCCCTTGCCGCTGAATCGCATATTGTAATGCGTGATGTCGAAGCGGTGCATGCCCTGGCTTGGCAGGGTCCCGGGGCATACGACAAGGCTGACGCGCGCCGTCATGCTCCACGCCCGCAGGCGATATCAAAAGCAGAACCGGCGGGAACATCCGCCGCATTGCTGGAACGCCGCATGGCGCCGCCTCCCTGACTTCTTTCAGTAAGTTTGCGGCAGCGTCTGGAAGGCGTCAACCATCGCTCAGACGTTCACGCGCTTCATCTGGCCTGCTGGATAGCGCGTTCCCGCCGCCGCGCCGGAGGGCGCGATCCGCTCGATCTCGTCGAGGTCCGCGGCCGATAGCGTGACGCCGGCGGCGCGCAGGTTCTCCTCAAGATGCGGGCGCGATTTGGCCCCTGGAATCGGAATGACGGTCGCGCCGAAGCGCGCGCCCCGAGCGATGGTCCACGCGACGGCAAGCTGGGGGAGCGTCAGGCGCCGTTCGAGCGCAAACGTTTCGAGTTTTCGCCGCAGCGACGTATTGGCGTCGAGGTTTTCCGCCTGGAAACGCGGCAGACGCACCCTGATGTCGCCCTCGGCGAGACGATCGGCCTTGATCTCATTGGACGTGATCAGGCCGCGCCCCAGCACAGCATACGCCAGCAACGCGGCCCCCGCGTCCTTGCAGGCGTCCAGTTGCCCTTGCGCTTCGGCGTCGCGGGAGAAGATTGAATACTCCATCTGGATCGAGGCGAGCGGATGCACGCTCAGGCCGCGGCGAAAGGAGTCCGCCGAGCATTCCGACAGGGAGATGAAGCGCGTCTTGCCCTCGCGCACGAGGTCCGCCATCGCGCCAACGCTTTCCTCGACAGGAACATTCGGGTCGACGCGGGACATGCAGAATACGTCGAGATGGTCGGTTCCGAGGTTCCTCAGGCTCTCCTCGCAGGTGCGCCGCAGGTAGCGTGGGTCGCCGCCCCCGCGCATGCCGTCGCCTTCCTTTGGGCTGCCGCTCTTGGAGTGGATGATCACCTGGTCGCGCCGCCCGCCTATCGCCTCCCGGATCAGGCGGTGATTATGTCCCTTGCCGTAGTTGGCCGATGTGTCGAGCAGGTTGACGCCGAGTTCGAGCGCGCGGCGGATCGTCGCGATAGATTCCGTGTCGTCCGCTGGGCCATAGACGCCCGACATGCCATAGCAGCCCAAACCGATCTTCGAGACCATGAGTCCCGTTCCGCCATATGGCGTTCGCCCGATCATTTGGCGTCCTCCCATGCCGTGCGCGTTCAGCCGTCACGCTGGCCGCCAGCATAGCCCGGATTGGTTCGTCCCTCCAGATTGCGCCTGTTCCCGGCTTGCCCCGGTTGCCCCTCGTGGGGCGGCGCAATAGCGTTGCCTGGCGTCCGAACCCGCAGGAGCCCGAACGACAGGCATGATATTTCAGGATCTCATCGCACCGCTTGGCCTGGCGATGCTATTCTCCGCCTCGATCGCACTCGCGTACCTCATCTTCCGGCGGGACGATCCGAACGTGCAGAAGGATTCCCTGATCCTTTTCCTCATTCTCTTTGTCTTTATCGGCGTCCGCATGCTGCTGCCGAACGCGTATTGATGCGTCCTTGGCCTGAGGCTTGCTTCATTCTGTATCAGCACGGAGGCGAACATGGCGGCGAAGGACAAGTTTCAGGATCATTGCTGGAAGGACGTTGTTCCGGCGACGGACATGCGGATCTACGAGCCCTACACACGCCCCACGAAAGTGGGACAAAAGCCTGCGCTGCTGGCGATCGACCTTTACAATCTGGTTTACCGCGGCGGACCTTATCCACCCATCGACCTCGTCGACCGTTATCCCAGTTCGTGCGGAATTTACGCGCATCAGGCGATTGAGCCGACGCAGCGCCTGTTTGCAGCGGCAAGGCGCGCCGGGCTGCCGGTGATATTCTGTACGCAGGACATTCGCGCCCATTCGCGCCCGCTGGGGGCGGTCTCCACCAAGCGGCGTTCGCCGCCGCCGCAGACAGACGATTACGACATCCATCCCGCTTTCCCGGTGGAGCAGAGCGACATCGTCATTCGCAAGCAGCGGGCGAGCGTCTTTCAGGGCACGCCCATCGTCTCGCATTTGAAGTTGCTCGGCGTCGAAACGCTGATCGTATGCGGCGAGGCGACGTCTGGCTGTGTGCGCGCCAGCGTGGTTGACGGCTATTCGTCAGGATTCAATATGAACGTCGTCGAGGAATGCACGTTTGACCAGACTGAACTAACTCACAAGGTCAATATGTTCGATATGGCTCACAAGTACGCCGACGTCATGCGCCTCGCCGAAGTCGAGGAGCATCTCTTGTCGCTTGCATGAATTCACGCCCCGTAATCGTCGGGCAGTCTGCGCGGTGCGGGGCCGCCGTAGGCTGGGATGAGATCGCGCGGGATCGGTCCCTTGTTACGCGCGCCCGACTGGCTCTCCTCCCAGGCGTGTGCGAGCGCTCCCACGGACCGCGAAAGAATGAACAGCCCTCGGCAGAGCGTCGGGGCGAAGCCCAGTTCCGCGAAAATCACCGCGGTGGCCCCATCGATGTTCATTGGCACGCGGCGGCCCGATCGCTTCTGCGCGATCTTCTCCTCGATGGCGCGCGCGATCTTCGCGTATCGTCCGCTCACTATGCCCTGCGCGCGCGCTTCATCGACGAGCGCAAGCAGACGCGGCGCGCGCGGATCCACGGGGTGAAAGCGATGACCGAACCCCGGCAAATGCGTAACGCCCGCCTTGCGCTGGGCTTCAATCTCCTGCGTTACGGCGTTGTTGAGGCTCACCGGGCCGGCGGCTTCGTCCATTCGCTTCGAAACGGCTTCATAAAGCGCCATGCATTGCTCGCCTGCGCCGCCGTGGACGTCGCCCAGCACATTCGTCGCGGACGCCATCGCGTTATTGATGCCAACGCCGCAAGTCATCGCCATGCGGGCAATGGCAATCGACGGCGCCTGCGGCCCATGATCGACTGCGGCGACAAGCGCTGCTTCGAGAAGCTTCGCCGCGCGCGGGTCCGGCAGTTCGCCCCGCGTCATCAGCCAGATCATCTGTGCAAAAGTGATCCGGCCTATCAGGTCTTCGATGGCGTAACCGCGAAAACGGATGACGCCTGGCGACATGTCGATGATATCGGTCGACCACCATTCTTCCGGCGTCTGTCTGGGACGATCCGTCATGCTGCGCGTTCCTCTTCAGCCCTTCGGCGGCACGTGGACGCCGATGGCGCCTTCGTTTGCAAGTCTTGAGATATCCGCATCGGAAAAGCCCACCGAATGCAGGATTTCGCTCGTGTGTTCGCCGAGCGCGGGCGGCGGCGCGAAGGGTTCTGGGTCGCCGCTAGCAAGCTTGAAGCCCGTGCGAACCACCTGCACGGGCTTGTTTACGCCGGGCGCGCTGTCGAATGTCTTGACGAGTCCGCGCGCACGCACATGCGGATGATCGAGCGCGTCCGGCACAGATAGGACTGGGCCTGCGGGAACGCCCAGCGCGTTCATCTTCGCAGCCCAGTTTTCGGCGCTGTCGGCGGCAAGCGCCATTTCGATGTTCTCCTTCAGCGTCATGCGGTTTCGCTTGCGGTCTTCGCGGTCGGCGAAACGAGCGTCGGTTGCAAGGTCGGGGCGGCCGATTATCTTTGTCAGCGCCACAAACTGCTGCTGTTTGTTGGCGGCGATATTGAGCAGTCCATCGCCCGTGCGGAACGTGCCGGACGGCGCAGCCGTCATGTTCTCGTTCCCGAGCGCCTGCGGGCGCACGCCGGCAATGAGCCAGTTCGAAACCTGCCAGCCCATCGTGACGAGGGTCGACTCCAGCATCGAAACATCGATCATCTCGCCCTGTCCAGTGCGTTCGCGGCGAAACAGCGCCGCCGCGATGGCGAATGCCGCGGTCAGCCCGCCAATCGTGTCCGCCACTGGATAACCCACACGCAGCGGCGTGCTGTTCTGGTCGCCAGTCACGCTCATAACGCCGGAATAGCCCTGCACGATCTGGTCGTAGGCCGGGTTGTCCTTCAGCGGCCCTGTGGCGCCAAAGCCGGAGATCGCGCAGTAGATGATGCCGGGCCTCACCTCTTTCAGTGCTTCGTAGCCGAAGCCCAGGCGCTCCATCACGCCGGGGCGGAAATTCTCGAGCACCACATCGGCGCTTGCAACGAGCTTGAGGAAGACATCGCGCCCGCCGGGCTTCTTGAGGTCGAGAGCTATTGAGCGCTTGCCTGCGTTCTGGGCCAGAAAGGAAGCGCCCATGAAACTCTTGTTAAGGGCCGGGGACGCCCCGAGCTGGCGCGCGAGATCGCCGCCCGCCGGCGCTTCGACCTTGACGACGTCCGCGCCCACCTGCGCCAGCTGGTACCCGCAGAACGGCCCCGCAAGCACGTTCGTCAGGTCGAGGATACGGACGCCTTGAAGTAGTCCCTGCATGGTTCGCGTTCGCCCGCGGTGAAAAGACGCCCCAATAGATCATATTTTGGCGCGTGCGCGAACGGGCGAGCAGTCGAGGTCTGTCACGCCTCGCCCGCCGTCATCGAGGCGGCAGGCAGGGCGATCCAGATAAGGTCCCGTCAGTACGAGATCATGTCGACGCGGGTCAGCGTCGTTGCATTCATGATGCGCGCGGCGTTGGCGAGATGCCACGCCGTATAGGCTTCGGTGAACTGGTCGTTGGAGGACATCGCATCCACCGGCGCAACGACCTTGAAGCCGCGCAGCGCCGCTTCGCCGCCCGTGTGAAGCACTGTCGTGTGCGCCGCGGTTCCCGTGATGATCACAGTGCTGACGCCCTTGTCCCGCAGAATCTTCTCGAAATCGCTCTTGATGAACTTGTCGGGCCCGAGCGATGGCAGAACGGGTTCGCCCGCGCGCGGCGCAATCTCGGGAAGAATGTCGGACGGCTTCGAGTCGGCTGTCGCGATCGACCATACGACGAACATGTTGTTCGCCCGGGCGTCGTCGAGAAGTTTCTTGAGCTTCGGAACGGAGGCGGCGCAACGCGGGCGACGCTCTTTCGAACACGTCTGGTGCGTAAAGTCGAAAAGCAGCAGCGCCGTCGTCTTCGGATCGACTTTTGCGGTTTTGAGCGCGGGCGGCGCCGGCATCTTCACGCTCGGCCATTCATCGACGATTGTTTGCGCGCTTGCGGGCGCCGCGAAGGCGGCCAGCATAAGCGCCAGGCCTGCGAGCAATTTATGCTTCCGCATTGGTATCCCTCCCCCTCCGAGCGCCGTCGTGATGACGGCGCTTCAAGACAAGGCGCGCTCCCGGCAGGTCGTGCGCCGCATGTCGCGCTTGTATGTCCGGTCGTCGAACTCGGTCGCCCGATGCATCGTCGCGAGATTGTCCCAAATGAGGACGTCGCCAAGACGCCATTTGTGAGCATAGACGAAGCGCGGCTGCGTCGCGAACGCCATCAGGTCCTGAACGAGGGCGCGCGCCGTCTCCACCGGCCAGCCGACCACACCGCACACGTGCGACGCCAGATAGAGCGTCTTGCGATTGGATGGCTTGTGGAGGTGAACGAGCGCGTGACGCGCCGGCGGGCGCGTGACACGTTCTTCGTCCGTTGGCTCCGGACCGCCGCCCAGTACGCGGCTGTGCCAATAGGAGTGCTCGGCGATCAGGCCTTCAATTTCGCGCTTTCGTTCGCCGGGCAATTCGTCATACACCGAGCGCATGTCGACAAACTGGGTGTCGGCGCCGGCGGGCGGAATGAGGTGCGCGGCGAGAAGCGAGTAGGTCGCGCGCACGTCATAGAAACTCATGTCCGTGTGCCACAGGCGGTTTGCGCGCTTGTAGGCAAGGCGCCGGTCGTCGTCGGCGTAGATTTCGCCGACCTCATCCATATTGCTCTGGTCGACGATCTCGGAGTGCGGGACACGCGTTTCCGTAGCCGCGATCTTGCGTGTGCTGCGCTCCATCGGCCCGAAGCGGCGGCTGAAGGCGATGTGCTCCTCATTGGTGGGCGGCGCGTCGTGACCGATAGCGCAGACCACATACTTGGCCATGGCGTCCATGATCTCCGCGAAGACGGCTTCGCTGACCGGCCTGCGGATATCGACGCCGTGAATCCGGGCGGCGTAAAGCGGATGCAGCTGTTCGACTTCGATGCTCAAGCAAATCTCCGTCGCTTTCAGTTCGCGCCCTTCACTGCGATCATCGTGTAGTCGGGATCGGAAATAAAACATTCGGCATAGGGCGCTTGACGCTTCAGAAGGTCCAGCCGTTGAGCGCCCTCCTTTCCAAAGCCGACCGTCGGCGCGTTCATGACAGGATTCCCGCCGACGAGATTGTCCAGGTCGGTGCGGAACGCGTCCATGTCCTCGACGGTGAAGCCGACGTGATCCATGCCGGTCGGCAGGATGCTCTGGCCGACGAAATTGCAAATGTCGTAGGGAATGAGCGAAAGCGTCACACGTCCGTCAGTCAGGTAATGGTTCGGATCGCCGGCGGAAGCGTTCTGTTCGGCAAGGCCAAACACGTCGACGTAGAAGCGCGCCATTTCGTCCGGCCGCATCGTGCGTACCGCGACGTGGCTGATGTACCGCTGGTTCTGCTCGCCCGAATTCTCTTCATAGACATGCCGGCGGTTCTCCATCTTCTTCTGGGAGAGGTCGAATACGTTGCCGTCCGGATCGTTGGCCGTGATGCCGGCGAAGGGCCGATTGCTCGGCCGCTGGATCCAGTGCGCCGCCGGATATTTCGTCTTCATCTTGTCGAGAACGGATTCCACGTCGTCCACCTCGATGCCGAAGTGATCGAGGCCAGCCGGCCGGCCCGGCTTGCGCGGATTGATGTTGAGGCCCACATAGCCGTCGCCCACCGTCTGCGCGGAGTGCGGCGTCACGCGCGACGAGCCTTTCATGCCGAACAGGGCTTCATAGAATTTCGTGATCAGCGCGTACTTTTCGCTGACGATGGCGACATGATTGAGTTTGCTCGACATGAAAATCGCTCTCCGGAAGAATGCTATTCGATGCGCATCGCGACGGCGGCGGCCTTCACGACCTCAGGCGGAAGCTGGAACGCGCTTTTCAGCATGCGTTCCACCTCCTCGCCCGTGACGGGCTCGATCTCGAGCCGCTGCTTCGCCGCCTGTTCGCGGAACTGCTTGTCGTTCGCGGCGGCGGCGAACGCCGCGCGCAGCGCCTTGGCGCGATCCTCGGGAACGCCGGCGGGCGCGAGGAAGGGACGGTCCATGGCCTGAGGCATCAGCGCAAGCTGCAGGATCTGCTTGGTGCGCAGGTCTTTCGCGCGCTCGATGAGCGGCACGTCGCCCGGCCGTTCAGAACTGCGTTCGAGCGCGAACAGCACCGGGACGGTGATCAGGCTCTGCTTCAGCCACTGCGGCCGCGTCGCTTCCAGCGACGCGAATCCGCCCCCGCATCGCCCCTGCACCTCACCGCGCTCCATCGCCATGTAGACTTCGTTGCCGCCCTTGTATCCGGACACGATCTTGATCTTCGTGCCGAACAGCGCGTTGAGCAGGGCAGGGTAGGTTTCCATCTGCGACCCCGCGCCTGTGCCGCCCACAATGAACTCTTTCGTGAAGAGGTCGTCCCAGGTCTTCACATTCGATGTGTGCCATGCGACGCAGATCGCGTCGGCCCGCGTGAGCGCCCCAAGCCAGTGCATCGAGAGGCTGTCGAAATTGGCGCCGTTCAGCTTGAAGAGCGGCGCAAGTGGAACGCCGGAATGCACCAGGCCGATAGACGAGCCATCCCTGGGCGCCCCCGATTGAAAGTACATCATCGCGCGGATCCCGCCGGCGCCGGGCATGTTCTGGACCACGATGTTCGGCTTGCCCGGAATCTGGCTGGCGAGAAACGGCGCGAATACCCGCGCGTAGGTGGAATAGCCCCCGCCTTCGCCAGCGCTCAGGATGAGCGAAACCTGCCGGTCCCTGTAGAAGTCGGACACCGGGTCAGCTTTCGGGGATCCTGTGAAGGCCAGGCCCAGAGCCGCGATCGCCGCCGCGGAAAGCCGCATGTTTTCCTCCCGTCGCGACCGCTGTCCGGCCGCTTATATTAGGCAGGTGATGCTACACCCGGCGTGGCGCCAGTCAACACGCGTCCCGTCCTGTGCGCGGCCTGAATGGGCGCTCTTGCGCCGCCTTGCCAAGCGCGCAGGGCCGTCGCATAGTCTTTGCAAATCAAGGGGCGGCCGCATCGCCACGGGCGCCCGCCGGGAGGAAATCCATGGCTTTTGCAAAGATCAATCACGTCGCCATCGTCAGCGAAAACTACGCGCAGCTTTCCAAGTTCTACGAGGCCGTTTTCGGCATGCGCACATCGGCCAAGACCCGGCCGGCGCGCGCTGTCACCGTCGGCGACGGCTACGTCGGCCTTAACATCAATCCGCGGCGGGCCGGCCGCTCCGCGGGCCTCGATCATTTCGGCATTCAGGTCGAGGATACGGAGGCGGTCTACGACCGGATGCGCAAGCGATACCCGACCGTGAAGTGGTTGAAACGCCCGTCGACGCGCCCGTTCGCCGGCGTCTCGACGCACGATCCCGACGGCAACATGTTCGATATTTCACAGAAGGACATGTCGAACCGCACCTCCGTTTATGTCGAGAATGACGGCAACGCGAACGCGCGCCACATCCATCACGTCGCCTTCCGTACGATGCGCCCGGAGGAGACGGCCGATTTTTATCGTGACGTCTTTGAACTTGCGCCCGCCAACAAGGGCGCGGACGACAAAAACTACTACCTCACGGATGGCCATGTGACGCTCGTCATCATGCCGTGGGACATCACGGACTACGACGGCACCGGCATCATCACGCAGGGAATGGACCATATCGGCTTCAAGGTGGAGAGCATCGCGGCGCTGAAGGAAGACATTCAGCGCATCGGCGACGACAATCCGCGCATCGCGCCCGAGCCCCTGTCGACGGGAGCCGAAGGCAAGGCTCTTGAACAATTGTTCAAGCGATCCTGCCCCTTCGGACAAATGCATTTCGCGGATTGCGACGGCAACCTTATCGACGCGCACGAAGGCTGAACACAGCCACGCGCAAAAAGGGGAGGAAACGAATGCTCCGTATCGCGAGCCTGCTGGCTGCTACGCTGGCGCTGCCGTTCGCATCTGCGTCGGCGCAGGAGGATTTCTACAAGGGCAAGCAAATCAACTGGGTCCTGAGCGCCGGCGAAGGCGGCGGCTATTCGAGTTATGCCCGCGCCTTCGCGCCCTTCTTCGAAAAGGCCATCCCCGGTAACCCGAACATCGTCATCCAGAACATGCCCGGCGCCGGCGGCATCCGCGCCATGATGTTCCTCGCCAATGTCGCGCCAAAGGACGGCACGACGATCGGCATGGTTCATTCGAGCGTGCCCTTCGCGCCGCTTTATGGGACCAAGGGGGCCAATTTCGATCCTCGGCAGATGAACTGGATCGGGAGCATCAGCCGCGCTACGGCGATCTGCGTCGCTTGGCACACATCCGGCGTGCGCGAGTGGAAAGATCTGTTCGAGAAGGAATACATCGTCGGGGGTACAGGCGCAGGGTCGCAGATGGAGACGCTGCCGGCGCTTCTCAACAAGCTGTACGGCACGAAGATCAAGATCGTATCGGGTTACAAGGGCGGCAATGACGTTTACCTCGCGATGGAGCGCGGCGAGGTGAGCGGGCGCTGCGGGGGGCTTGTCTCCTCCATTCGCTCGACCCGGCCGGACTGGTTCCCGCAGAAGAAGATTTTCGTGCCGATTGCGATCGGGCTGGAGCGTTCTCCTGACCTGCCGGACGTCCCGTCCGTGGTCGAAATCGTGCCGGACGCGAAGAAAAAGCAGATCCTGCAGCTCGTGCTCGCGCCGCAGGAAATGGACCGGCCGATCCTCGCGCCCCCGGGCGTGCCCGCGCAACGCGTCGAACTCTTGCGCAAGGCCTTCCACAACGCCATGAATGACAAGGGCTTCATTGCTGAAGCCGAAAAGCAGCATATTGAAATCGATGAAGTGCCGGGCGAGAAGGTGGCCGAAGTCGTCCGCAACGCATTCTCTTTGCCGCCGGAAATCGTCGCCGCCGCAAAGGAAGCAATGAGCAGCGCGCCCAACTAGTGATCAGCAGGAAAGACACCCGCACATGCCGGCACCCCAGGACAAGTTCGTCACGATCGACGGTCTCAGGATTCGCTACATCGAGGAGGGCGAGGGGCCGCCTGTCATTTTTCTGCACGGCGCCTCGCTCGGGTCGTCGGCCGATGTGTTCATCCGGAACCTGCCGGCCTTCGCGCAGGGCGGATTGCGCGCCATCGCCTACGACCAGCCGGGTTTCGGCCTCTCGGACGCGCCGGACGACCATTCCGTCGGCTTTCGCCGCAAGGGCGTCGTGGCGTTTTGCAAGGCGCTGGGGCTGAACCGGCCTGCCCTGGTTGCTCACTCGCAGGCAGGGAACATGGCCATTCAGCTCGCGCTCGAATTGCCGGACGCCTGGTCGCACGTTGTCATTCTTGGGACCGGGAGCCTGTTGCCGCCGCTCGAGGACCGTGGCGAGGGGCGCGACGCCGCGGCGCAGGCGCGTCTTGAACGGCGCATGGCGACCGAAGAGCCCTCCATCGACGACACGCGCAAGCTCCTCGAGGCCAATTTATATCACCATGACCTCATTACCCCCGAAGAACTCGCGCTTCGTCACAGCCGCAGCCTCGGCAAGGCGTTCGAGGCCTTCGTGGCGCGCAGCAACCAACCGTCAAACAAGGCGAAGGGGAGCGGCGACGCTGTTCCCATGTGGAAGCGCCTTGGCGAAATTCGCGCGCCGCTTCTGCTGATCTACGGCCGCAATGACCGCGCGAACGCATTCGAGCGTGCTACGAAGCTGAAGGAGCTTGCGCCGCAACTGAATCTGCATATCGTGCCGGACTGCAAGCATCTGGTGCCGTGGGACGCGGAAAAGGATGTCGCGCGCCTCGCCGTTCCTTTCCTCAAGTCGTGACAGTCATGCCGCTGCGGCGTTGGTCTCTTCCAGCAGGCGAACGCAGGCATAGACAGCTTCGATCCTGGGCGTCGGGACGCCGACGATCTGCCCCAACTCGATAATGGAGCCGACGAGCGCCGCCGCTTCCGTGGGGCGCTTCGCTTGGATATCCTGCAGCATCGAGGTTTTGTGCTCGCCCACGGCCTCCGCCCCCGCAAGCCGTTTCTCCAGTGGAATGCGGAAGCGCACGCCCAGCGCTTCGCCAACCGCCTGCGCCTCGCGCATCATGTCGGCGGCAAGAGCGCGCGACAGGGGATTGCGGCAGATGCCGGCCAACGTCGCGCCTGTCAGCGCGCTGATCGGATTGAAGCTGAGATTGCCCCAAAGCTTTGTCCAGATTTCGGCGCGAATGTCCGTCACAACCGGAGCCTTGAAGCCGGCGGCGGTGAAGACAGCCGAAACAGCCTGCACGCGGTCAGACTTCGAATTGTCTATTTCGGCGAGCGAAAAACGATTTCCCTCGATCAGGCGGATGACGCCGGGAGCCGCGATCTCCGCGGCGGGATAGACCACGGTTCCGATCACCCGATCGGCGGGCAGATGCCGCGCGATCTCGCCGCCGGGATCGACGCTTTCGAGCTTGCGTCCCTCGTGCTCGCCGCCGATCTTGAGGAAATACCACCAGGGGATGCCGTTCTGCGCGGTCAGCACAAGACCCCGCGCGCTCAACATGCCCGGTACGGCGGCCGCAACTGCGGATACCTGATGGGCCTTCATGCCGAGAACGACGAGGTCCTGATTTTCAACATCGTTCAGGCGCTCCACCGCGCGTGGCGCGACCGTAATCCTCTCGCCCGCTTCGTCTATGAGAGTGAGGCCGTTGTCGCGAATCGCCGCAAGCTGAGGCCCGCGCGCGACAATCGTGACGTCCTCGCCGCTTTTCCCGAGACGCGCTGCTAGCAGTCCGCCAATGGCGCCTGCTCCGATAATGCAGATTTTCATGGACGCAAATTGCTCACTTTGTCTTGCCGCGCACTTCCGCGGCGCGCTCCACAAGCCCCTTCGGCGTGTCGAGAATATCGTTCGCTATCTTTGCGACCGCTTCGGCGCCGAGCGGACGCACGTCGATGCCGGCGGATTTCGCCTCGGCCCTGAAATCGGGATCCTTCATCGTTGCATTGAAGGCCCGGCGTAAAGCGTCAAGCCGCTCCTTGGGAACCTCGGGGGTCGTCAGATAGGTCTTGCCCATGGCGATCTCGGCGGAGAACAACCGGAAGATCTGCCTGGCCTCCGCGTCGTTCGTGAGGTCCTGCAGCAGCGGGATGTTTGCGAACTCTGGATCGCGTTCTTCGCCGATCTGGGCGATGAGCCTGATCTTCCCGTCGCGCAGCCAGTCGGCGTTCTGCGACTTGAGGCTGGAGAAGAAATTCCCCGCGCGGCCCTGCACTTCGCCGCGCTCCATCGCGAGATGAATCTCATTGGTGCTCTTGTAGCCGGACACGATTTTGAACTTTGTGCCGATGAGATTGTTCATCAGCGCCGGATAAAGCATCGTGTACGATCCCGCGCCCGTGCCGCCCATCAGTATTTCCGTGCGCTTCACGTCCTCGACGGACTTAACCGGCGCGGTATGCCAGACGTAGACGTTCATGTTGTCGACGTCGCTCGATCCCAGCCAGTTGAACCTGCGCGTATCGTACTGGGCGCCACGTCCGTCGATGATCTGGTAGAGCACGAAGGACGGCAGGATCGCCGCAATATGCGAGCCATCCTTGGGCGCCTGGTTCGCCATGAAGTTCGTCGCCTGGATATGTCCGGCCCCGGGCATATTGCGCGCGACGATCGACGGCTTGCCGGGAATGTGCTTGCCCATGTGACGCGCGACGAGACGCGCGTTCGCGTCGAGCCCGCCGCCGGCGCCGGTGCTGATGATGAGCGTGACCGGCTTTGCCGCGTAAAACTCCGCGACGGTTTCAGCCCGCGCCGCCGTGACGGCGATAGCGGTCGCCGCCGCCGCGCCGAGCATGGTTCGAGCCAGCCGCCTCAATGTTCGGTCACGTCGATGTAGACGCCCTCCAGGTCGGTCAGATGAAATTCCCCGATGGGACATTGCTTGAAGAGGGCAAGGCGCGCCTCGCCTTCAGCGCCGATTCCGAGCGGCTTCGTCACCATTTGCGGATTGTAGCCGATGAGTTCGATCATCTCGTTCTTGATCGCTTCGACGCTTTCAACCTTGAAGCCGAAGTGATCGAGCATGGGCGGCATCGGATCGTGACCGATGAAATTATTCATGCTCCACGGCATCAGGACCAGCCGCACGCGGCCGTCTGACAGATGATAGCTGTCGCCGCTTCGGTCGTTCAGGAGGTCGAGCTCGAAAACCTTGGAGTAGAACTCGGCGCTCCGTTCGGGATTGCGTACGCGCAGGACGATGTGATTGATGTAGCGCTTCGGCAGGTCGCCGCCCTTGTTTTCCGCGAAAATGTCCTGCGCCTTGCCTGAGTTGCGCTCGGCAAGATCGAAGATGATCATGTCTGGATCGTGCGCGCTGTAGGCGGCGTTCGGCCGTACGGACGGCCGCTGCACCCAAGACAGGCTGGCGTCGAACTTCCGCATGCGTTCGAGAGTCTGCGGGATGCTTTCCACTTCCATGCCGAAGTGATCGAGACCGCTGCGCCGTCCGTCGCGGCGCGGAATGTTGTTGAGACCGATCTGTCCGTCGCCGACGGGCACGGCGCGCGCAGGTCGCGGGTTGCTCGACGTGTTCATGCCGAACAGCGCCTGATAGAATTTTGCATTGACGGCGTAGTAGTCGGTCGAGATCGCAAGGTGATTGATCCTGGCGAACATGGTTCCTCCTGAGATATTATTGGCGTTTTCGCGATTATTCGTCGGTGATGTCGATCCACACCGCGCCGGGATCGGCGATCTGCATTTTTCCGCCGCATGAGCGCTTCAGAAAGTCGCGTCGCGCGTCGGACTCCTTGCTGCCGCCGAGCGGCATGGGCGCAAGGTAGGGATTTGAGCCTGCGACGCTTCGCATGGTTTCCGCGAACGCTTCTACGCTTTCCACCTTGACGCCGATGTGGTCCGGCCCCGGCCGCTTGATCGCCATGCCCTCGAAAATGGGTATGGACCAGGGCAGGATCGCGAGCGTCACGCGTCCGTCGGAGAGATAAAATCCGTTCGGGTCGCCCTTGTTGTTGGTCAGTTGCAGGTCGAACACTTCATGGAAGAATTCCGCGCACGCTTCGGCGTTCGGCGTTCGGATGGCGAACTTGTTGAGATAACGATCCTGCGTCCAGCCGCCCTTTTCCTGCTGCTCGGCGTAAATCTCGTTGAGCGTGCTCTTGGGCTCTGCAAGATCGAAAACGTTTCCGTCCGGGTCGTGCCCGGAGTATTGCGCGAAGGGCCGAGTTGAAGGCCGCTTCACGATGTTGGCCTTGGGAAACTTGCGCTGCATGCGCGCGCGCGCTTCCTCGATGTCGTCGACGACCATGCCGAAATGATCGAGCCCGCCGACGTATCCGTCGCGCAGCGGGTTGATGTTGAGGCCGACGTAACCGTCGCCCACCGAAATGCCGTTGGCGGGCCGGCTCACCTTGCCTGACTGTTTGAAACCGAACATGGCCTCGTAGAACCGGCCCATCATCGGCCAGTTCGGATTGACCATCGCCATGTGATTGATCTGCGCGCGCACGCGGCTTCCTCCCGTTGGTTGGACGCGAGTTTATCGGTCTTTCATGCCCGATCAAGGGGAGTTGCGCGCCTGCCGGGCCTCTGCGATGCTTCGCCAAAAGAGCCACGCGGGAGGATGGAATGAAGCTGCGCGCTGTTTTCTTGATTGTCCCATGCGTGTTGATCGGCGCGGCTTGTGTCGCCCAGGCGCAGGAGGCTGGAGGGGCCTTCTACAAGGGCAAGACCGTCGATTTGATCGTATCGAGCGGAGTCGGCGGCGGGCAGGACGCCAACGCAAGGCTGATCGCGCGCCACTGGCCGCGGCGCATACCGGGCGCGCCGGCGATGGTGGTCAAGAACATGCCAGGCGCGGGCCACCTGCGCGCGGCGAATTTCATGGCGAACCAGGCGCCGCGGGACGGCACGGTGGTCGCCGCGCTCGTTCCATCCTTTGTGCTCTCGCAGGTGCTGCAAACCAGTAAGAACATTCAGTTCGACGCGGCGCAATTCAGCTGGCTCGGCGCTTCGGCAGCGAACAACTCAACGTTCTACGTGTGGAACACGTCCCCGGTGAAGACCATGGAGGACGCCAGGACCCATGAGACGCTGATGGGCGCGACCGGCGCGGGGTCGTACACAATGATTTATCCCGCCATCATGAACGCCATCGCAGGGACGAAGTTCAAGATCGTGCTGGGCTACAAGAGCACGGCTGAGGTCAATCTCGCCTTGGAGCGCGGCGAGGTCCAGGGCCGGGCGGGGAATAATTTCAATAGTCTGAAAATGGAGAACGGCGACTGGCTGCGCGACCGCAAGATCACTCTCATCGCGCAGGTCGGGCTCGAGCGCGATCCCGAGTTCCCGGATCTTCCGTTGATGATGGAGTTCGGCCGGACGCCGGAGGACCGCGCGTTGCTGAAGCTGTTTTCAGCCGACATCGCGCTGGGACGTCCCTTTTTGACGACGCCTGGCGTTCCCGCCGACCGCGTCGAGATCCTGCGGAAATCGTTTATGGACACAATGAACGACCCGGCGCTTCTGAAGGAGGCTCAGGATAGCGGCGTGGAGATCGCGCCGGTGCGCGGCGCGAAGCTGCAGGAGATTGTCAAGGAGATCGTCGCCACCCCGCCCGAGGTCGCGCGCCGCGCCCGTGAGGCGCTTGCCGTGGCGGAAGGCGGCGCGCCGGCGCGATAATGGAGCAAGGGGGACCTTTTCAGATGCCCAAGCCGATTGCGATCAGGGCGGCGGAAGCCGCGGCCCGTACGCGTCCGCCCGCCTATCCGGCCGTCTTTCATGCAAAGACAGGCGCCCGCATCAAGCGCCCGCTGGGCGATCTGTTCGGCCTGAAGAATTTCGGCGTGAACTTGACGACGCTCGCGCCCGGTGCGCGCTCCGCACTCCAGCATCGCCACAGCGCGCAGGATGAATTCATCTACATCCTGTCCGGCGAAGCCGTGCTGGTCACCGGCGATGCGGAGACGGTCCTGGGGCCTGGAATGTGCGCCGGGTTTCCGGCCGGCGAGGGAAGTCATCATCTCGAAAATCGCACCGCGGAACCGGTCGACTACATCGAGGTCGGCGATCGAAGCGAGGGCGACCGGGTCGATTATCCGCACGACGATCTCGTCGCCACGATGCAGGACGGGCAAAGGGTTTTCACGAAAAAGGACGGGACGCCCTGGTGAAACGTCTCAGCCTGTCCTGGAGCGCGTGAATCGTTCGAAGGCCCGCAGCGTCTCGGCGCTGACGCGATGTTCGATGCCTTCCGCATCGTGCCGCGCCGCATCGGCGCTGACGCCGAGCGCGCGCAGGAATTCCTCGACGATCTGATGGCGTTCACGGCTTTGTTCAGCCAGCGCGCGTCCGGAGTCGGTCAGGAAAACGCCGCGATAGGGCTTCTGCACGATGAGGCCGGAGTCAGCGAGGCGTTTGAGCATTTTCGCGACCGTGGGCTGCGCAACGCCGAGGCGTGCGGCGATGTCAACCTGCCGGGCTTCGCCTGCGTCGTCGAGGAGATCGGCGATCAATTCGACGTAGTCTTCCGTGAGTTCAGTGCGCCGCGCTTCGCGCGCCTGCCGGAAACTCTCGACATGATCTTCCGCCGCAATCAGGGATGGCGCCGCCTCGCCCTGCGCCTGCGCTTTCGCTCGCTTCGCCATTGCCCGCTGAACGCTCCCGCCGGGGCGGCCGAGACTCCATGCCGGACGCCTTTATAGACCCGTCTATAACATGTGCCTGCAGGCGGCAAATCTTCACTAGAGATTCGATCTTGCTGAGCATGTTGGCGCCGGGTGTGTTTTGCGGCCGCCAGGCACAAGGTATAGCAACGTCCATATTTCGATCGGCGGACGCCGGCGCGGGGCGGGCGCTCGCGGGAACGTGAGGTCGAAAATGGCGTTTTTGGCGGGTCGAACGGGCTTTCGGCTTGTTGCTGCATTGCAACACCTGATTGGCAAGACTATTCATGTCAGAAACTTGACTCGCCTCCGCCGCATTTCATCTGCTCCTTGCCAGCCGAAATTTCTGGAGCCGCATTCCCGATCATGACCCCAGTTTCCCGCCGACGCTTCCTGGCCGCCGCTTCCGTCACCGCCCTGGCCGGCTGCGCTCCGCAGCGCGTGCCCGTCATTGCGCGCGGGCCGAACATTCACCCGGAGTATTACGCCGTCTACGGACCGCGCCCCGACGAGGAATTTCCGCTTCCCGCCGTAGACCTTTCGGAGGTTGAACCGCGCTTCCTGCGGCAGGAAGTCGAGTTTTCGCTCTCCCAGCCGGTTGGCACGATCGTCGTCGATCCCGCCGAGCGCTTCCTCTACTACGTGCATGCCCGAGGCAGCGCGATCCGCTACGGCGTGGGCGTCGGCCGCGCCGGTTACCAGTTCAGCGGCAACGCCTATGTCGGCCGGAAGGCGAGATGGCCGCGGTGGACGCCGACTCCGAGCATGATCGCGGACAATCCCGAGAAGAACGGTCCCTGGGCGCGCGGCATGGAGCCGGGGCTCGAAAACCCGCTCGGCGCCCGCGCGCTGTATCTCTACAACAACGGGCGCGACACAATGTATCGCATCCACGGCACGAACGAGCCGTGGTCCATCGGCGAGAACGTGTCGAGCGGTTGCATCCGCATGTTCAACCAGGACGTGATCGATCTGTACGAGCGCGCGCCGACCGGAACACGCGTGCTCGTGCGCGGAGGCGCGATGTCTTCCCGCGCGCTTTCGTGATCGTCAGGCGATCATCGCTTCCGAAGGCGCGGGCGGATAGAGACCGCTGATCACGGTCGCGAAGTGACCTCGAACGGCTCCGTAGCAGGTGCATGCGTAATTCTCGACGGCGCGGCGGTCCCGTATTTCGATGGCCCCGCGGCGCAGCCGGATGAGGCCTTTGCACTCGAGCGACTTGAGCTGTCGGCTTGCGTAGGGGCGGCCTACGCCAATCGCCGCGGCGAGTGTTTCCTGAGTCACGTTGATGCGTCCGCCGCCGATGCGGTCGTCGAAAGCAAGCAGCCAGCGCGCGATGCGCTGCTCCACGCCATGAAGGGCGTTGCAGGCGGACGACTGCATGATCTGCGCAAGCAAGCAGTCCGCATAGCGCGCGAAAAGGCTTTGTATGCGGGGGCTTTCCTCCTTGACGGCATCAAGCCTCGCGACAGGGATGCAAAGGGCGGAGCCTTCCGCCGCGATGACGGCCGAGGTGAACGCCGGCGCATGACCGTTGCTGATAATGCCGCCCGCCGCGCCTTCCTGGCCGATCGTGCAGACTTCGCACATTGCCCCGTCAGAATCCGATATTCGCAGCGATGCAATCAGCCCGTCGCAAGGAAAGCAGCAGCGCGTGACGTCTTCACCTTCGTTGAAGAGCACCTCGTCACGGGCGAATTCGCAATACTCAAGATGCGGCGCCAGCCGCCGCCAGTCCTCGTCCCGCAGGATCATCAGCAGGCGGTTGCAGCTGCGCCGGGCTTCCACGCTGTTGGGAATGAGAGAATTCATGTGCGACCCCTTGTTTGTAGAAGGGAAACGTCGACTAGTGGACAGACGTTCCGCCCCGGCTCGGTCACATTTCGTTCTCGCGCTGGGGGCGCATCAATTCCGTCGGCGCGTGACGGGCAAGGCCGGAGATCGATGGATACGGGAGATGAACTCGCCCCTTTTGCCCATATTCACGCGCTGATCGCCGAGGACGACGCCCTCATCGCCCTGGACATCGAACAGGTGCTCATCACGCATTTCGGCATGAAGGTGAGTGTGGTCCACCGGCTTCCCGAGGGCCTCGCCCTTATGGCGCGCGACCCACCCCACATCGCCATCCTCGACTTCGATCTGGACGGCGCGGGAATCGAGCCGCTGGCCCGCGCGCTGGACGAGGCCGGGACGCCCATCATCTTCGTCAGCGGCTATCGCTCGCATCCCCTCGACCCGCTGGCGCACGGCCTGAAGCTCGACAAACCCTATGCGGCTCATGACCTCGTCGGAATGGTGGAGGCGGCTGTCGGGCGGCTGGCGCTCTGAACCGTCGGCCGCGTTGTTTCCGCGGCGGCGCTGATGTATTGACGAGCCCATGACTGCATCGGACCTCGCGCAGGATCAGGTCGCAACGCCGCCGCGCGCGTCGGCCTTGCGCACGCTACGCCTCGAACGCGCCGGCATAGCCGCGCTCGAGGACGCGCTGCTTGATCGCTCCACGAGCAGCCTCGGCGACGCTTTTGACCGCGCGGTGGCGCGCATCTCCTCCGCCTCTGGCCGGACCATTGTGACGGGCATGGGCAAGTCAGGCCACATTGCGCGCAAGATCGCCGCCACCATGGCGTCCACCGGAACGCCGGCCTATTTCGTTCACCCCGGCGAGGCGAGCCACGGCGACCTCGGCATGATCCGGCAGGAGGATGTCATCCTCGCGCTGTCATGGTCGGGGGAGACGGCGGAGCTTGCGGACATCATCACCTACGCGAAGCGGTTCGCGATCCCCCTCATAGCGATCACGTCCTCCGCCGAAAGCGCGCTCGGCCGGCAGGCGGATATCTGCCTGCGGCTGCCCAAGTCGGAGGAAGCCTGCCCGAACGGACTCGCGCCGACGACATCGACCACGATGCAACTCGCCGCTGGCGACGCCCTGGCGATCGCGCTGCTTGAGGCGCGGGGATTTTCCGCCAGCGACTTCCGCCTGTTTCATCCGGGCGGCAAACTGGGCGCCAGCCTGAGCTTCGTGCGCGACGTGATGCATGTGGGCGAGAGGCTGCCGCTGGTTGCGCCGGACGCCGCCATGGGCGAGGCGATACTGGAAATATCCACGAAGGGCTTCGGCTGCGTCGGCGTCACGGACCAGGATGGCAGGCTCATCGGCATCGTCACCGACGGCGACCTGCGCCGGCACATGCGGCCCGACCTCGTCACCGCGCGCGTGCGCGACGTGATGACGGCGAACCCGCGCACGGTGACAGCTGATCTTCTCGCTGCCAAGGCGCTCGAAGTGCTGAACAGCCGCAAGATCAGCGCGCTCTTCGTTCTTGACGGGGAGGGCCGGCCAGAAGGGATCGTTCATCTGCACGATCTGCTGCGAGTCGGGGTCGCCTGATTGCTGCCAGGAAGCAGGAAAAAGGCCGGGCGCAACCCCGGCCTTTTCTCTTGCGCAAGTAGAATGAATGCTCAGGCCGCTTTCGCGCCCTGGATAGCGCGCCACACACGCTCCGGCGTGAGCGGCATGTCGATGTGGCTGACCCCGTAGTCCTTCAATGCGTCGGCGACAGCCGAGAGCACCGCGGGCGGCGCGCCGGTGGCGCCCGCTTCACCGGCGCCCTTGACGCCCAGTTCGTTCGTCTTCGCAGGCACTACATTGAAGTGAGCGTCGATGCTCGGCAGGTGATGCGCGCGCGGCATTCCGTAGTCCATGTAGGACGCGGTTATAAGCTGCCCGTCCTCGTCGTAGACGATGTTCTCGGTCAGCGCCTGGCCAACGCCCTGCGCGACGCCGCCGTAAACCTGTCCATGCACGATGAACGGATTGAGCACCACGCCGCAGTCGTCGACAGCGACATAGTTGACGATCTCGATCACGCCCGTGTCGGGGTCGATCTCGCATTCGCAGACATGCGCCCCGTTGGGGAAGTTCTCGGCCTTGCCGTTGAAGGTCACTTCCTCGTCGAGGCCGGCTTCAAGTCCGTCAGGCAGTCTGGACGGATCGTGCGCGGCCTTCGCAACTTCTTGCAGCGTCACGCTCGACGTCTTCGTCGCGAACACGCCGTCCTTGAACGTCACGCTCTCCGCCTGTGTCTGCAGCAGATGCGCGGCGATCTTCTTGCCCTTTTCGACGATCCTCTCGCTGGCCATCTTGATCCCCATGCCGCCGACCATCGAGGAGCGCGAACCGAACGACCCGAACGAGGTCTTGGGCGCGAGTTTCGTGTCGCCCTGAACGAGCTTCACGTTTTCGAAGGGGACGCCCAGGAACTCGTTCACGAGCTGGGAATAGACCGTCTCGTGTCCCTGACCGTGCGCATAGGTGCCGGAAAACAGCGTCACGTCGCCGTTCTCGTCGAACTTCATCCGCATGCCCTCGGTCGGCCGCGAGCCCGCGCCTTCGATGAAGACCGCAACGCCGATGCCGCGCTTCTTGCCGCGCGCGGCCGATTCCATTCGGCGCGCCTCGAAGCCGTTCCAGTCGGCGGCCTCGATCGCCTTGTCCATCGTTCCGGCGAAATCGCCGGAATCGATCGTGAAGCCGAGATGCGTCTTGTAGGGCATCTGGTCCTCGCGGATGAAATTGCGCCTGCGCACCTCGGCGCGCGAAAGGCCCGTCGCCCCCGCGGCGGCGTCCATCAGTCGCTCCATGATGAAGTTCGCTTCAGGCCGGCCCGCGCCGCGATAGGTGTCTGTCGAGATCGTGTTGGTGAAGACCGGCTTCACCGAGAAGTAGAAGTCGGGCACGTGATAGGCGCAGGGAATGATGCGTCCGCCACCCTCCATCGGCAGCCGCACGCCGTTCTCCGAGAGATAGGCGCCGACGTTGACGAGCGTCGCGACCTTCAGGGCGACGACCTTGCCGTCCTTGTCGAGGCCCATTTCCGCGTGATTCACCTGGTCGCGGCCGTGATAGTCGGAAACGAAGGTCTCCGAACGGTCGCCACGCCATTTCACCGGCCGGTTCAGCTTGCGCGCCGCGAAGGCGACCATCGCCGTTTCGGGGTACATCTTCGAACGGATGCCAAAGCCGCCGCCGGTGTCCTTTGAAATGATGCGCACCTTGTCGGCGGGCACTTTCAGAAGGTTCTCCGCCAGCGCCACTTGCAGGCGCCTGCCGCCCTGGCTCGGCGTGTAGACCGTGAAGCTTTCCTCGGCCGCGTCATAAATGGCCGCCGCCACGCGAGGCTCCATCGGGCTCACCGCAAGGCGGTTGTTCACCAGATCGACGCTCACGCGGTGCGCGCATGACGCCAGCTTGGCCTCGACATCGCGCTCGTCGCCGTACTCCCAGTGCACGACGACGTTCGTGCCAAATTCGGGCCAGACTTTCGCGGAGCCCTCCTCAATGGCCCTCGCCGTGCCGATGACTGCCGGCAGCGGCTCGAAGTCGAAGATGACCGCTTCGGCGGCGTCGCGCGCCTGATGGTGGCTCTCGGCGACGACCATCGCCAGCACTTCCCCGACGAATCGCGTCTGCGAGGTCGGCATGATCTCGCGCTGCGTCTTGTGCATCGGATTTCCGTCGCGATCCTTGTAGCTCGCGTCGTTGAGCAACTTGCCGAGCCCCGCTTCAGCGACGTCCCGGCCGGTGTAGACGGCGATCACGCCGGGCATTTCGAGGGCCGCGGAGGCGTCGACGCCCAGGATCCTTGCGTTGGCGTGGGGCGACCGGACAAAGGCGGCCCATGCCTGTCCGTCGAAATTCAGATCGTCGGTGAACTGGCCGCGCCCCGTGAGGAGGCGAGAGTCTTCCTTGCGCCTGACCGGTTGACCGATTCCGAACTGGCCCATGCCTTACTCCTCCTTCGGGTCGCGGGTGACCCCGCCCTGATTATGATGCGCTGCGTATAAAGCGCGTCCCGGCGCGTCTCGCAAGACGCATGCCGCGCAGGCGCCGATGCCTCCTGCGGCAATCGGCCCGGAACTGCGCGAAAAGCGTTGCTTGATCCGCCTCAATGTCATGAAATCGTGATGCGATTAGCTTGCACACGTATCAGGCGGGCAGGTCCGCTCCGAGGGGTGTGGGAATGAAACGATTGGCTGCAACAGCCCTGATCTTCCTTTCACTTGCCCGGCCGGGCTGGGCGGTGGAGGAGGCGGGCCTCGTCGGAGAGGGCGGCCGCATCGCGAGAGAGGCCTGCGCCCAATGCCATCTGCTCGGGAACGAGGTGAAGCCCGCGGTGGACGCGCCTTCTTTCGCCGCCATAGCGGCGATGCCGTCGACGACATCGGTGGCGATCAAGGTGTTCCTCAAGACGACCCACGGGAACATGCCCGACTTGATACTCAGCGAAGCCGAAATCGACGCGCTGGCCGCTTACATCCTGAGCCTGCGCGCGCGTTAAACAAGAACGGAGGGGACCCATGCACAAGCACATCCTGATTGCGACCGATGGATCCGATCGCGCCACGCAGGCGATGAGTCGCGCGCTGGAGCTCGCTGCGCAAATCGGCGCCAAGGTCACGGTCGTCACGACCACCGAATTGTGGTCCGTCATCGAAATGACGCGCCATGCTGACGATCGAAGGAACCCGATCGAGGCCTACGAGGAGCTGGCGGCGGCGCATGCGGACAAGGTGCTGTCGGCCGCCGCCGCAATGGCCTCGAAGGCCGGCGTGCCGTGCGAGACGGTTCACATGAAGGACATGAAGCCTGCCGAGGCCATCGTCGAGGCAGCCGCAAAGCACGGTTGCGATTTGATCACGATGGCTTCGCACAGCCGCACTGGCGTCAACCGGCTCCTGCTTGGCAGCGTCACGGCGCGCGTGCTGGCGCTCACCACCGTACCTGTATTAGTCTATCGTTGATTACGATAACGACAGCTGCGCCGATCAGCACTGGAGGAATAAATGGCAATCAAGGATCTGCTCGTCGTGCTCGACCCCGACGGCAAGCAGGGTGCGGCTCACGCATTCGCGCAGTCGCTGGCGGAGAAGGTCGGCGCACATCTCACCGCTGTCGGCGTCGCGCTGCAGTTTGTCGCTCCGGTTTCGTTTGCGGGAGATTATCCCTACGATCTTCTTGCCGAGGCGACCGACCAGTCACGCAGGGCTCTTGAGGCCGCCTACGACAAGCTGCAGACGAGCTCGCCCGCCGGCGTGCAGACGGACCTGGTGATGATCGAGGCGCTGTCGGGGGTCGCGGGCGCCAAGCTCGGCGAACTCGCCCGTCATTTCGATATCACCATCGTCGGACAGGACGATCAGGGCGGTGTCGGCGACGAGGCTGGCCTGATCTCCGCCGTACTCTTCGGCTCCGGCCGGCCCGTGTTCATAGTGCCCTACATCCAGAAGGGGCCTGCGAAGATCGATCATGCGGTCGTCGCATGGGACGGCGGCCTCGCCGCCTCCCGCGCCCTGGCGGGCGCGATGCCCGTTTTGCAGACGTGCAGCCGCGTGGAGGTCGTGACCATCGCATCCAGGGGAGAACCGGTCGATGAGCTTCCCGGCTTCAACATCACGCGTCACCTGTCGCGCCATGGCGTGAAAGCGGAACTCCGCCAGCTCGGACCCGCCGACGACATCGGGGGGGCGATCATCGCCCATGCGACAAACACAGGCGCGGACTTCCTCGTGATGGGCGGTTACGGTCACTCGCGCGTGCGTGAGTTCATCTTTGGCGGCACGACGCGCCAGATCCTGTCGTCGCTGACGCTGCCTGTGCTGATGGTTCACTGAACCCGGCATCCATTGCGACACGGAGCGGCGGCCTTGTTCGTTCGGGTCGTCCGCTCAGGTCGGCTGCATTGCCTCGCCGGCGCGTTCCGTCCTAAGTTGCCGCCAAACGTCGGGCACAGGGGGAACGCCGCCGATGGCGGGCGCATCAGCGTATGATTATGTGATCGTCGGCGCGGGCTCCGCCGGCTGTATTCTCGCCAACAGACTGACCGAAGACGAAGGCGCGAGCGTCCTGCTTCTCGAGGCGGGACCGACGGATTCGAGCCCGCTCATCCAGATTCCGCTGGGCCTGGGCAAGCTGCATCAGCACCGCCTCTACGACTGGGGATACGACGCCGAGCCCGACCCCAACATGCAGGGCCGCGAAATCGAGGCGATGCGCGGCAAGGTGCTCGGCGGCTCCCATTCCATCAATGTGATGGCCTACACCCGCGGCGCGCGCGGCGATTACGACCGCTGGGCGCGCAACGGCGCGAGCGGGTGGTCCTACGCCGAGGTTCTTCCCTATTTCAAGCGTGGCGAGACGTGGGAAGACGGGGAAAACACATGGCGCGGAGGGTCGGGCCCGGTTCATGTGCAGCGCGCGCGCTCGCCCGATCCGATCTTCGAGTCGTGGGTCGAGGCCGGCGAATGCGCCGGCTACAAGGCCAACCCGGACTTCAACGCCGCGACGTGCGAAGGCTTCGGCCGCGTCCAGTTCACGATTCGCGACGGGCGGAGACATTCCGCGGCCGCCGCCTATCTGCGTCCGGCGATGAAGCGACGGAATCTCACCGTTGAGACCGGCGCTCACGCTACGCGCATCGTGATGAACGGGACGCGGGCCGCGGGCGTCGAATACCTGCGTGACGGCGCGGCTCGGCGCGTCACGGCGGGGCGCGAGGTTATTCTCGCCGCGGGCGTCTTCAACAGCGCGCAATTGCTGATGTTGTCGGGCGTCGGTCCCGCAGGCCATCTGAAGGAGGCGGGGGCGCCGGCGCTGCTGGACCTGCCGGTCGGGAGAAACCTGCAGGATCATCTGGCCGCCTGGTTCTCCTGGACGCGCAATGGCGCGGGCGCCTTCACCGGCCTTATGCGCGCCGACCGGATCGCGCTCGCGATGGCGCGCGCCTATCTTTTCGGCACGGGGCCCGCGACGACCGTTCCGACGGCGCTTTTCGGCTTCGTTCGCACGAATGACGAGACGGACGTTCCCGATATCGAATTCATGTTCCGCGCAAATCATCCGGCGCCGCAGATCTGGTTTCCCGGCGTACGAAGGCCCTCGCCCGATACCTTCGGCATACGCCCCACCTTGCTGCATCCAAAGAGCCGCGGCAGCGTGCGGCTCAGGTCAGCCGATCCGCTGGCGAAGCCGCGTATCGACTTCAACTTCCTCACCGATCCCGCCGACATGGCGACCATCATCGCAGGGTCGCGCCGGGCGCTCGACGTCGCGGCCCGAAAGCCGCTCGACAGTTACCGGATGCCAGGAGAGGCCGCCAGATCCTGGTCCGACGCCGGGATAGACGAGTGGTTTCGCAAGACCGCCATCACCGCGCATCACCCATGCGGGACCTGCGCGATCGGGGCCGTCGTCGATCCGCAGTTGCGGGTCTTCGGCGCGGAAGGCCTGCGCGTGGTCGACGCCTCCGTCATGCCCGACCTCGTCTCCGCGCATATCAACGCTTGTGTGATGATGATTGCCGAGAAGGCATCCGATATGATCCGCGGCCGGCCTGCGCCGCCGCCAATAGCCAACGCATGACAGGAGGAAAGCCGATGACCGTCTCGATGTATAAAGTGTCCGTTCCGATCTTCATTCAGTTTCTGACCGCGCTTTCAGGCGTTCTCGACAAGGCGCAGGCCCATGTCGACGCGAAGAAGCTCGACGAAACGTTCTTCATGGGAATGCGGCTCTACCCCGACATGCATAACTTCACGCGCCAGGTGCGCGCCTCCTGCGATCATGCGGTCAACGCGTGCGCGCGCATCGCCGGCGTCGACCTTCCCGCTTTTGAAAACAACGAGGCGAACATCGCCGATCTCAAGAAGCGCATCGAAAAGGCGATCGCCTTCGTGCGCACGTTCAGGCCCGAGCAGCTTGACGGCATGGAAGACAGGGAGATCGTGGTCAAGTTCGCCAGCGGCGAGCGCCGCTTCACCGGCCAGACGCTGTTGCTCAATTTCAGCCTGCCGAACTTCTATTTCCACACGACGACAGCCTACGACATCCTGCGCCACTGCGGCGTCGAGATCGGCAAGCGCGATTTCATGGGAACGCCCGTCCAGTCCTGACGGGTCCCGGGCGGCGGCTTGCGCCTGCCGCCCACCTGCTTTAGCCAGACCCCGATCGCCGCGGCTTGCGGCCATGCATGGAATGACCCAATGAAGATTTGCCGGTTTGACGATGATCGCGTCGGCCTCGTCGAAGGCGAGCAGGTGCGAGACGTGACGGAAGCGGCCGCTTCCGCGCTTCCCTCCGTAACGTGGCCTTTGCCCATCGGCGACCTGTTGATCGCCAACCTCGACAAGGTTCGCGCGGCCATCGAGGCTGCGGCGCCAACCGCCCGCGCCTTGCCGTTGTCCGCTGTCACCCTCAAGTCGCCGGTCGCCAACCCGCCGCACGTGATCGCCGCGCCGCTGAATTATCCCCTGCATGTGCAGGAGTCCGCCGATCCCGCGATCAACCACGGCGTCCACATGCCGACGCACGAAGGCTTCGCGACGCCGATCGACAAGTACGGACTTTTTCTCAAGTCGCAGACCGGCGTCATCGGTGCGGGACAGCGCGTCGTGCTTCACTGGCCGGGCAGGCGCAACGATCACGAAGTAGAGCTTGCGGTCGTCATCGGTCGCGGCGGCAAGAACATTTCGCGCGACAATGCGCTCTCGCACGTGGCGGGCTATTGCATTGGCCTCGACATCACCGTGCGCGGCACCGAGGACCGGAGCTTCCGCAAGGCGGCCGACACCTATTCGGTTCTCGGGCCGTGGCTCGTTACGGCTGACGAAATCGGCGATCCGGGCAATCTCGAATTCGGCATCGAAGTCGATGGCCAGAAACGCCAGCTTTCCAACACGCGACACCTGATCTGCGACGTGCCGGACCTGATCGAACGCGCGTCGCGCGTCTATGCGCTCAACCCCGGCGACGTGATCATGACTGGCACGCCCGACGGCGTGGGCGAGATCACCTCCGGCTGCACCATGCGCGCATGGATCGAGAAGATCGGCGAGATGAACGTGCGCGTTGCCTGACGGCGCTCACAGGCGCCGCACGCACGTCACCTCGCCAAAGCTCTTCTGCGCGATGCGCGCGCGCGCGATGTCGAAAGGCTCGCGCGCGACCTGCATGTGATGACCGTTGGCGTGCAGCAATGTTTTGGCGTCGCACATGATGCCGACATGCCCTTTCCAGAACACGAGATCGCCCCTGCGCAGGTGGTCGTAATTCGCGCCCTCGCCAACTGCCGCTCCGAGCGCGCCCGCCTGCAGGTCGGTGTCGCGCGGGGCCTCGACGCCGGCAGCCTGCAACGCGATCTGCACAAGGCCGGAGCAGTCCACGCCATCCCAGGTTTTGCCGCCCCAGAGATACGGCGCATGCTCGAACCGCTCGGCAACGGCGACAAAATCCGGCTCGGCGGCGTCGACAGGCGCGAGATGCCCGGCCCAGACATAGCCGCCCCCCGCGATCTGCGCGAATGCGCCCTCGACGCCGAGCACGCTGACCTCGGCCAGCATGGGCAGCGCGAGAAGCGGCGGCGTCTTGATCGAGCGGCCGGGATAGACGAGCGTGCGCGGCGTACGAACGCGGTGTGTCGCGGCTTCCTCGACGGGGGAGAGCGCATTTGCCGAGACGTAGCCGACGTAACCGTCGCGCGCGAGCTGAACATAGGCCCAGCCCTCGTCGTCCACATCGTAGACAGTGAGCGTTTCGCCGTAGAGCGCCTGCGTGTCGAAGCCATCCTCGGGGTTCGGCTCGCCGCGCAGCGGAATCGCTTCGGCGATGACCCGCATCCGCTCGCCTTCGACATAACGCGGCGCATCGACCTTCCCGCGCAGATAGGCGGCAGCGAGGTCCGGCCGCGCGGGCGTGAGCCGGCGATCGAAACCAGCGATATGTCCGCGATTCGTTGTCATGGAAGTTTGCGCCCCTTTTCGACGACGAGATCGCCGAGCCGTTCGACATAAAGCGCGCCCTTCACAGTGCGCTGGACGATGACGTTGCGGCGGTCCGCCTCGTCGCGTCGCCGGCTGACGAGATCGAGCTTGCCCATCGAGTCGAGCGCGCGGGTGATGACGGGCTTGGTCACCCCGAGCTTGCCTGCGAGTCCGCGCACTGTATGCGGCGGCGTCTCCAGATAGATTGTCAGCAGGATCGTCAACTGCCGCAGCGTGAAGTCCGGCGCGTCCTCGAGCTTGCCCTCGCGAACGAGGCCAAGCGACACGTCATGGATCAGACGCAACGCCTGGGAAGGTTTGATCTCGATCGCCATGACTGGCCCACTTGTTCGGTGCGTCGGCTGCGCGAAGCGTCAGCCGAAGCGCTTCTCGATCAGATCATAGAGCATGCGCGCCGTCTGCGCCTCTCCTCCTTCCGGCCGTCCCGGCTTGGTTGAGGGGTTCCATCCATAGATGTCGAAGTGCGCCCAGGCTGACTTGCCTTGCGCCGCCTTGTCCACGAAGCGGCGCAGGAAAAGGGCTGCCGTGATCGAGCCAGCGAATGGACCGCTGGAAACATTGTTGATGTCGGAGATCTTGCCATCGAGGAGCGCGTCGTACGGGTCCCATAGCGGCATGCGCCAGACGGGATCGGCGGCGTCGAACCCGGCCTTGAGCATTTCGTCAGCAATCTCGTCGCTCGTGCAATAGAAGGGCGGAAGATCGGGGCCAAGCGCCACGCGGGCCGCCCCGGTGAGCGTCGCGAAATTGATCATCAACTCGGGGTGTTCTTCGTCCGCGAGCGCCAGCGCGTCCGCGAGGATGAGACGGCCCTCCGCGTCAGTGTTGCCGATTTCCACCGTCAGTCCCTTGCGTGACGGATAGACGTCCCCTGGGCGGAAGGACGGCGCGGAAACAGAGTTTTCTACGATGGGCAGAAGAATGCGCAGCCGCACCTTCAGGCCCGCATCCATGATCATGCGGCCGAGCGCCAGCGCGACGGCGGCGCCAGCCATGTCCTTCTTCATCAGCAGCATTGCGGAAGACGGCTTGATGTCGAGCCCGCCCGTGTCGAAACAGACGCCCTTGCCGATCAGCGTGATCTTGCGGCCTTTCTCCGGCCCCCATGTGATGTCGACAAGGCGCGGCTTTTCAGCCGCCGCGCGTCCAACCGCGTGAATGAGCGGAAAGTTTTTCTTCAGAAGATCGTCGCCGCGTATGATTTTCGTGCGCGCCTTGTATCGCTTCGCCGTCGAGAGGGCGGCGGCTTCAAGCGCCTCCGGCCCCATGTCGTTCGCGGGCGTATTGATGAGGTCGCGCGCGAAGGCGACGGCGTCCACGATGCGCGAAAGGCGTGCGCCGTCTACGCCCCCGGGAAGAGCGAGCTTCGCCTTGATATCCGCGGGCTTGCGGTACCGCCGGAACGAATACGTCGCGAGCGCAAAAGCGAGCGCCGCGAGTTCGGACGCGCGCGGGTCGTCGCCGGGCGCGTTGGCGAAACGCCATGCGCCGGGCGGAAGCGCGCTGGCGAGCTTGCCGGGCAGGAAGGCGTCCCTCCGGCGTCCGTTGTCGTCGCCAAGCCCCATGATTGCCACCGCAGGAAGGCCTTCGTCATCAGGGCAAATCGTGATCTGTCCAGAAGCGCCGGTGAATCCGCTCGCTTCGGTGAAGGCGCGTGCGCGCGGCGGAATGTCCGGCGCGCCGGCAGACCACGATGCTTTCGTCACGAACCAGATGGGGCGCGCGCCACGCACGCTGCGCGCAAAGGCCTCCGACATCCTTGGTCTCCTGCTGCTCGGGCTTAACCGGTCGTTAGGGTTAACATTTTATTCCTTAACCATTGCTAACCGAACAAGCGCCGAAAGCGATTGCCTGATGATCAATTTTCCGATGGGCGGCTTCAGCCGCCGGTTCGTGCGCCCATCTTTCGCAAGCGCGCTGGGTCGCGGACTGGCCGTCGTGGTGCTGGGAGGAGCCCTCGCCGCCTGCCGCTCGTCCGGCGACGTGACGGGCTCGATCGGAGCCGGGCAAGCAGTCTCCCGGGTCCCGGCTCTCGCCGCGCAATATGACCGGGCGCCTGAGAACAAGAAGGTCGCAATCGCCTACGCACAGGCCCTGCGCGGCGCATCGCGTCAGAGTGAAGCCGCCGCCGTGCTGCAACGGCTTGCGGCGCGTCACCCGAATGACCGGGAGGTTCTCGCCGCATATGGCAAAACCGTTGCGGAAACGGGCCGCCTGAAGGAGGCGGCGGACGTGCTCAGGAGCGCACACACGCCGGAACGTCCGGATTGGTCCGTCCTTTCGGCCCAGGGTTCGATCGCCGATCAGATGGGAGATCAGAAATCCGCGCAGGGTTACTACGCAGCGGCGCTTCGAATCGCGCCGGGCGAGCCTGCCGTTCTCTCGAATCTTGGATTGTCCTACGCCTTGTCGCGCAAACTCCCGGAAGCGGAGACGGCTCTCCGCCAGGCGGCGGCGCACCCGCGCGCGGATGGGCGCGTGCGCCAAAATCTTGCGCTGGTTCTGGCGTTGCAAGGGAAGCTTCAGGAAGCCGAAGCGATCCTCGTCAAGGATATGTCTCCGCAGCAAGCCGCGGCGAATGTGGCGGCGATCCGTCAGATGATCGCGCGCTCCGATGTCTGGCGCGACAATGAGCGCAGCGGCATGAAGAAAGCGGCCGCGAAACGATGAAAGCGCGCCCGCCTAGAGGTTGGTCTTGCCGATCTGGATGAAGGCCGGGGTCAGGATGACGGCGAAGAGCACCGGCAGGAAGAACAGGATCATCGGCACCGTGAGCTTGGGCGGCAGGGCGGCGGCCTTCTTCTCGGCCTGCATCATGCGCGTGTCGCGGCTTTCCTGCGACACGACTCGCAGAGCTGTGCCAAGCGGCGTGCCATAGCTTTCCGCCTGGATGAGAACAGTTGTGATGTTGCGCACCTCCTCGAGGCCTGTGCGCTGCGCAAGGCTCTCGTAGGGCGCGCGGCGGTTCGGCAGATAGGAGAGCTCAGCCGTCGTGACCGCGAGCTCTTCCGCGAGCGGGATTGATTGAACCCCGATCTCCTCGCTCACTCGCTTGAACGCCTGTTCGATGGGCATGCCGGACTCGACGCAGATCAGCAGCAAGTCAAGGGCGTCCGGAAACGCGCGCCGGATAGACGTCTGGCGTTTCTGCACTTCGTTCTTGAGCCAGATGTCCGGCAGCTTGAAGCCGAGATAGCCAACGCCGAGGACGGCGCCGATCTTCGTGGTCAACGCATAATCGTTCGGCAGGACGAAGAACAGATAAAGTCCGCCGAACAACAGCAATGCGACGGGACATACGGCTCGCGCGACGAGAAAGGCGTATTGCGCGCCCGGGCGCCGGTAGCCGGCCTGCGCGAGGCGTAGCCTGTCCTCATCCGCGCCCACCCATTTTGCAAGGCTGAACCGCGCAACAATGCTCTTGAGGGACTTGTTTGAATCGTCGCGGAGCCGGCCCTTTTCGCTGTTGAGACGTTCGCGTTCGCGCTTGCGGATACGGGCGCGTTCATCAGAAACCGCCTTCATCCTCTGGCTGAGGGGATCAGTATCGAACATCGGCGCGGCGACGGTGAAGATCGCGGCGGCGGCGGCCGCCGCGATCACCAGCCGCAGCAGCATTTGTGGATCGAGCAGAAATTCAGTGATCAGCGCAAACATCGGTCAGACCTCGAAATTGATCATCTTGCGCATCACCAGAACGCCAAAAAGCATCCAAGTCGCAGAAATCACCAGAGTGATCTGGCCGGTGGACGTCGTCCAAAGAAGCGAAATGTAATCGGGGTTCGACAGATAAACCATGAGGGCGACGCCCGGCGGCATGCAGGCGATGATCGCCGCCGAGGCCGTCGCCTCGGTCGACATCGCCTTGATCTTCATCTTCATCTTCTTGCGCTCGCGCAGAACGCGGGACAGGTTGGCGAGCGTTTCGGATATGTTGCCGCCCGATTTCTGCTGGATCCCGAGCGCGATCGCGAAAAAGTTCGATTCCGCGCAAGGCGTCCGTTCGGCCAGGCGCTGCACGGCTTCCATGAGGGTCAGCCCCATCTGCTGCGCCTCGATGACGTACCTGAATTCGGACTTCAGCGGCTCCGGCGACTCGTTGGCTATGATCTTGAGACATTCGCCCAGCGGCAAGCCGGCCTTCACGCCGCGGATGATGATGTCGAGGGCGTTGGGGAACGCTTCGATGAAGCTGGCGAGCCGCTTCTTCTTGAGATGCGAAAGATACCAGTTCGGCAGGCCGAGCCCGCCGATCAGCAGGCCGAGGACCGAGAATGGCAGGCTCATGCTGATGAGAAGCACGGCGAACCAGGTCACCGCCGCGACGACCCCGGAAACGAGGAAGAACTTCGTCTTGGTCCAGTCGAGCCCGGCCTGGACCAGCTTGCCCTCGATAGTGACCTTCTTCTTCGTCTCGCGCTGATCGATGAGCTTGAGGCTTTCCGCAACGTTCTTTCTGCGCTGGGAATCCTGCTGGAGCCGGGCGCCGCGCCCTGCGGTAACGGCGTTCTTGCGCTTCTCGCTTTTCGAGTCTCCCATGAGGAGTGGGAAGACGAGCACGAGCGCCGCCGCCATGAGCGAAGCTCCTATCACCATCGCGGCCGGGCTCATGTTTTCAAGCATCTTGGCAGGTCCTTGGGCGGCGTCAGCTGCTTGTATCGATCTCGGCGGCGTCCAACGCAGCCGCCAGGCGCTTCTCTTCGCCGTAATACCGTGCGCGATCCCAGAAGCGCGGCCGTCCAATGCCCGTCGAGCGATGTTTGCCGATGAGCTTGCCGTTCGCATCCTCGCCCAGAATGTCATAAACGAAGAGATCCTGAACGGTCACGACCTCGCCTTCCATACCCATCACTTCCGTGATGTGCGTGATGCGCCGCGAACCGTCGCGCATGCGCATTGCCTGGATGATGATGTCGACCGATGAGCAGATCATTTCGCGGATCGTCTTCGCGGGCAGGGAGAATCCGCCCATCGTGATCATCGATTCCAGGCGGCTCAGCGCCTCACGCGGCGAGTTGGCGTGCAGCGTGCCCATCGAGCCGTCGTGGCCGGTGTTCATCGCTTGCAGAAGATCAAAGGCCTCCGGACCACGAACCTCGCCGACGATGATGCGTTCCGGCCTCATGCGCAGGCAGTTCTTGACCAGGTCGCGCATGTGCACGGCGCCTGTGCCTTCAAGGCTTGGAGGCCGGGTTTCGAGCCGAACCACGTGGGATTGCTGCAGCTGGAGCTCCGCGGCGTCTTCGCAAGTGATGATGCGCTCGTCGCCGTCGATGTAATTCGTCATGCAATTGAGCAGAGTGGTCTTGCCCGACCCGGTGCCGCCCGAGATCAGAACGTTGCATCGCACGCGTCCGATGATCTTGAGAACCTCGGCGCCTTCGGGGGAAATCGCGCCAAACCTCACAAGCTGGTCGAGGGTGAGCTTGTCCTTCTTGAACTTGCGGATCGTGAGCGCCGGACCGTCGATGGCGAGCGGCGGCGCAATCACGTTGACGCGGGAGCCATCGAGCAGGCGCGCATCGCAAATCGGCGAGGCTTCGTCAACGCGACGGCCAACCTGGCTGACGATGCGCTGGCAGATGTTCATCAACTGCGCGTTGTCGCGAAAGCGGATATTCGTGAGCTGGATCTTTCCGCCGACTTCGATGAACGTACGCGATGCGCCGTTGACCATGATGTCGGCGATGTCGTCCCGGGCAAGAAGCGGCTCCAGAGGGCCATAGCCAAGGACATCGTTGCAGATGTCGTCGAGCAGGTCCTCCTGTTCGCTCATCGACATCGCGATGTTCTTGAGAGCGATGATTTCGCTCACAACGTCGCGAATCTCGTCGCGAGCCGTGTCCGGTTCCATCCTGGACAGCATCGACACATCGATGACCTCGATCATCGCGTTGAAGACGAGACTCTTCGTTTCAAAGTATTCCTTCGACCGGACGGGCGCTTCCGGTTCGAGCAAAGCCGCGCGGGGCGGCGTAGCCGGCGCGATTGTGGACACGTTGGAAGAAGGAGCGGCAGGGGCCGCAGCGCGCGGCGCGTGCGCGGAACGCTCAGTGACGTTCGATCTCTTGCCAAACATGCTTGTCTTCTTGTTTCAGGTGTTTCAGGAAGCCTTCTTCCTCGACAGAAGCGTCGTCAGCGGGGCCAGCAGAGAGGCCCTCCTGGCGAGCCTTGCTTCAGCCCGTCCCGTCAAGGCGCGCGTCACGTCGAACAGCATTTCGGTGATCTTCGCGGCATCCGACAGTTCCGCCAGCATCTGCCCGTTGTTGGCTGCGGTGCCGAAAATCTTGGCGTCGAAGGGGATTGAACACATGGGCTGCGTTTCGATCGCCTTCGTGAAATCCGCCATGCTGATTTCCGCACGTTTGGGTACGCCGGCCATGTTGAGTATGACGCGCGGCGCCGCGTCATTGGGCCGCGCCGCGCGCAGAATGTCGTACAGATTCTTTGTGTTGCGCAGGCAGGCGAGGTCCGGCGTGGCGACGAGAACGATCTCGTCGGCGGCGACCAGCATTCGCCGTGACCAGGCCGTCCATCCGGTTGGCATGTCGAGGAAGATCATCGGAGTCGTCGCGCGCAGGATATCGATGAGGCCATCGAAAGCCTCCTCGCCAGCATCGTAAACACGATCGAGCGTCGCCGGCGCAGCCAGAAGGTTCAGCCGGTCCGTGCACCGCGCGAGCAGGCGGTCCAGAAGAGCCGCGTCGAGACCATTCGAACTGAGCGCGTCTGCGACGCTGTTGGGCGGATCCTGATTGAAGTTCAGCGCCGCCGTTCCGAACGCCAGGTCCAGATCGACGAGGACCGTCGGCGTATCAAAATTGCGGGCGACAAGGAAGGCGAGGTTGTGCGCGATCGTCGAAGCTCCGACGCCGCCCTTGACTCCCGTCACCGCAACGACGCGGCCGAGGGCCCTGCCGGAGCCGTCGGCATAAAGCGAAGAGACGCTTTGCACGAACATCAGAGGCGTAAGAGGGGCGACAATGTAGTCGCTAACGCCGCGTGCGATCAGCTCCCTGTAAAGAAGGATGTCATTGTGCGCTCCGATGACGATGACCTTTGTGCCGGCGTCGCAGAACTCGGCGAGTTCGTCGAGTTGCCGGATCAGGGCGTCGCGGCCTCCATTCGCCTCCAGCACGATGACATTTGGCGTTGGGGCCTCGCGGAACGCTTCCACAGCGGCTGGCGCGCCGCCCATGTGCAGCTTCAGGTGGGCCTTCAGCATCCGTCTGTCGGACGCCGCGGCCGCAATGGCGGAGGCGGTATCCTGACGCTCGCAGAACGCCTGAAGCGTCACGCGGGGCACAGGCGCGATATGCGCTTCCGGCTCACGCGTTTCGAGAGTGTGCGCATCGTTCATCAATTGGCTCCAACCGTTCCAATCGAACTGTTCTCGATCTTCCACTCGGTGCCGGGGTCTGCGCCTTCCCGTACTTTGCCGATTGCGCGGGTGCGCATCGTGACGTCGGCCTGCGCCTCGGCGCGCGGGCCCGCGAGATCGCGTGGATCGGCGATTTGGCTCGCGAAAGCCTGCTGGTAGGCGCAACCCTGATTCCAGTAGGGCCTGTTTTGCCACCCTTCGGATGTGGCTCCCGACGCCAGATCGCGGGGCCACTCGCCGCAGCGCGAGCGGACGACAGCTTTCGTGCCGGTGTAGGATAAACGAATGGGCGAGACGAGCGCCGGATCGGCTGGCTGATAGCTTGAGACGGAGACTCCGCTTTTCACGCCTGCGGCGGCGAGTTCGCGGCGGATCCCATCGACTGCCGCCTGCGTATGGCCCGGGCGCGGACCCGCAGGCGCCTGCACCGCGATCGGGCCGCTGCCGAGGCGCTTGTAATCGGCTGCGAACGCGCGAACCTGTTCGCGCGCGCGCGCGTCGAGCCTTCCGTCGGCGGGCAACACGTCGACGCTGATCGGCGCCTGCGTGAGAGCGATGGGATGGCGCCCACGATAATCGAAGGGGATCGACGGGTTCTCAAGGACGCGGTCGGGAGCGCAGGCGACAAGCGCCGGCGCGGTGAGCGCGACGAGGAAGGCGATGCGGTTTGCTGCCCTTGGCAAGCAACGTCCAGTCAGAGGCTCGCGCATTCGTTTCAGTCCTGCAAGAATGAATGTCAGTCGATAATGAAGCCGAAGCGCCCGGTCAGGCCCTTCGCCGCTTGCGGATTGCTCTTGGTGGAGTAAAGCCGGTTCACACGGCCGAGCAGCCACGTCTGCGGATCGGTCGCCTCCATGAATCCGTCATCAGGCCGCGCGAGTTCGTTCGGGCTGACGGCCTTCGCGATGTAGGGCGTCACGATGATCAGGAGTTCCGATTCCTCGCGCAGGAAATCGCGCGAGCGGAAGGCGGCCCCGAGAATGGGCAAGTTCATGAGGCCTGGAAGTCCATTCACGACCTGACGCGATTTGACCTGGATCAGGCCGGCCGAAACGATCGAGCCGCCCGATGGCAGTTCGATGCTCGTCTCGTTCTTGCGCGTGCGGAAAGCCGGCACGTTCACGGAGGAGAACGTGAAGGATTGCGTCTGGTCGACCTCGGTCACTTCCGTTGCGACTCGCAGCAGGATTCTGCCTTCCGCCAGCACAACCGGCGTGAAATTCAGGCTGACGCCGTAGGGCTTGTATTGAACCTGCGTTGTGCAGGTGATGCGGCCCAGGTTGTCCGGCGCGCAGCTCTGTCCCTGCGGGATGGGCAGTTCGCCGCCGGCCATGAATTTCGCGCTTTCGCCCGAGATGGCCGTGACGCTGGGTTCGGCGAGAATGCGCGCGACGCCGTAACGCTCGAACGCCTGCAGCGTGGACTGCAAGTTACCCGCGCCGTTCAACGTCAATGCGGTCGCCGACGTATTTTGCAGGTTGAGCGAGAGAGGATTGTCCATCACGAGCCGGCCCCAGCCTCCGCTGGCGCTGGCCGCAGTTATACCGAGTTGCTTCAGCACCTGCCGCTGCACCTCGGAAATGGTGACCTTCAACATCACCTGGTCGCGGCCGCGTATCGTGAGCGAGTTCACCACCCGCGACGATCCCGCGCTTTGTCCTGTCGTGGCGCCGCCCGGCTGGGCGCCGTCGCTGCGCACGAACCCGTTTGCGATATCCACCGCCTTCTGCGCGTCGCCCGCGGTCGCGACGCTGCCGGTGAGGATGATCGAGTCCTCGACCGTTCGCGCCGAGATTTCGCTGCCCGGCAGCGCGGCGCGCAGGATGCGCTGCAATTCGCCAACATCCCTGCCGATGTTGATGTCGATCTTTTTGATCTGCGCGCCCCGCGCGTCGAGGGCGAAGATGGTCGTCTGGCCGTTGGCGACGCCGATGATGTAAAGTTTGCGCGGCGAGCGCACGACGGCGTTCGCCACCGCGGGATTGCCCACGAATATCTCCGAAGCGTCGCGCGGCAGATCTATGATGACGGACTTGCCCACGCCCATGCTCAGGCGTTCGCCCGTCGAATTGTCGGTGCGTGCGATCTGTGTGACCTCGGTTTGCGCCAGCGCAGGCGTCGGCGCTGTCGCCATCGTGAGCGCGCCGAGCGCCGTCGCGGCGATCGCGTGAAGGTGGAAGTATATGGACATCGTGAGCTCCACTGACGCGCGCGTTCTCATCGTCTGCTGCTCGAGACGCTGCCGTACCGGACAATGGTGATGGAGGACTCGGAACTCTCCGTCGTCTCTTCCGGATTCTCCGCCTTACCCTGGTCCATGATGCTGCGCAGCGACAGCGACAGCTGTCCCATGCGCTGGGCGAGGACGAGGGTTTCCGCCTGCGCCGGATCGACCTCGAGGGTCGCGTTTCCGCCGACGACGAAACGTTCGCCGTTACGCTCCTGCACGTTCTGCCCTATGGCGAGGACGCGCACGTTGGAGAGGATCGTGCGCGACTCGAAATTCTCGTTGGAGCCGGACCCGTCGCGCGTCGTGCTGATGACGTCGACCCGATCGTTGGGCAGGATGAAGCCGCCGGCTGAAGTCGCGCCTGTCTGGTCGATGGTGATCGCCACCGCGCGGCGGCCAGGAGGCAGCGAGGCGGCGAGGAACCCGGATCGCTGACCCTGGACGAGTCGTTCGCGCCGGATCGGCTCGCCCGCGAAGAACTGGCTGCGCGCCACGGCGTCATTGTATTCTTCGAGCGCCTGCGGAGCGCCGGAGCGCCGGATCAACTCGGATGCGATGGAGTCCTTCGGCCACTCGGCCCAGCGCAGGTCGCCCGCCTGGATGCGTGCGCCGACATCGAGATTGCGCGCCGCAACCAGCACGCCATCCATAGGAACCTGCTGGACGACGACCTTCGTATCTGGCTTGGGCGGCGGGGGCGATCCGCCGACGAACATGGCGGCTGTCCCGCCTCCGGCGAGCGCGACTGCAAGAATTGCCAGACGTGCTTTGTTCATTGAAAAACCTTTGACGAAAGGAATGCCGCAGCGAATCTGGCTTGAGGTTGACCTCAAAACTTCAAAGTTTGGTTAAGCAAAGCTCAAGATGCGCGTTCAGCCGAATGTCGCGCGCCAGACGTAGGAGTGCGGGTAGATGACCAGCCCGGCGAATGCGAGGGCGATGCCGTAAGGGATTCCGGTGCGCGCGTCGTGCAGGCGCTCGATCCAGCGTTGCCCCATCAGGAACGGCGGCATCGGCCATTGCCGCGCCACGAGAATTGCGAGAGTCAGCGCGCCGCCCGCGATGGAGGCGACCAGGCTGTACTCCAGAACGAGGGACCAGCCGAGCCACACCGAGGTGGCCGCAGCGAGCTTTGCGTCTCCGCCGCCCATCCAGCCGAAGCAGAACATGGCGAACGTGATCAGGAGCACCAGCGCGCCGCAGGCGAGGTGCAGCATGACGGTCTGCAAGGGCGCCTGGAGGAAGACCGCGAAGCCGAGATAGCCGGCGAGGAGCGCGATCGCGACGCGATTGGGAATCCTCATCGTCAGGAGGTCTGACGAGGCGGCGAACGCCATCAGCGCGGGAAATACGAGAAGAGCCAGCAACTCGATCATGGGAAAACTCGAACTGAGCAATGCCCTCAATCTTGCAGCGGCGCCTTTAGATATGGTTAAGACAATGCTTCGAATTCGGGTGCGGCCCCCGAAAGCGAAACGGGCCTGGCGTCACGAGGAACGCCAGGCCCGGGAAGCCCTGAGGGCTGGATGGGGTCACTTGAGTTTGGCGCTGACCGAGCCGAACGTGGTCGTCAGTTTCGTGCCCAGCGTCGTCACCGCGCCGATGATCGCCACGGCGATCAGCGAAGCGATCAGGCCATACTCGATTGCGGTCGCGCCGCGTTCGTCCCTTAAAAACCTCGAGAAGCGATCCTTCATACTTCAGTGGCTCCTGTCACTACCGAAGCGGACCGGCCGCGCATGCGGCATGTGCCTTTGCTTCGTCCAATGAGATCAAGCGGCGCGCGCGGGCGGCGAGCGCGCCGCTGCCGATTACTTCAGGCTCGCGCTGACGGAGCCGAAGGTGGTCGTGAGTTTCGTGCCGAGCGTCGTCACGGCGCCGATGATCGCGACCGCGATCAGGGAGGCGATCAGGCCATATTCTATGGCCGTGGCGCCGGACTCGTCCGAAGCAAAACGATTGAAGTAAGCCCTAAGCATAGTACGACTCCATAGTTACTCATGCGCGGCCAGACCCACGCTCGATGCGTCCTTGGCCAACTGAGGCTTGACGTCGACCTGCCGCCGTCCGCCCAACACAAGCGAAACTATTCCGGTTCTCTTTCTCGGAGGTTAAGCCGAAGCTCGCAATTGCCTTCCGGCGGGCGATTTGCCGCTTCGGCTGTGGAAAGCCGCGTTCAAGCGAACGCCAGATGACAAAGAACACGCGGTATTTTCTCTATTATCTTGAGCTTCAGTATTTGTTCACCATTCCATCGCATTGTCGCGCCGTGCATCAACGAGAGTCATGACCATGCGTGGATTCGGTCTGCGGAGCTTGCCCGGCGCCCTCGTCCTGGGGCTGGGAGCGGCGCTAATTCATGCGGGCGGCGCCCAAGCGCAGGATGCGCCGGCGTCTGACGCGATTCATCTCGTGCTGAACAGGGCGAAGGTGCTTCAACTGCCGCCGAACGCCGTGACGGTCGTCGTCGGCAATCCGGCTGTCGCGGATGTGACGCTTGTCCGGCGCACGAAGAACATGGTGCTCACCGGCAAGGGTTTCGGGGAGACGAACTTGATTGCGCTCGACGGACAGGGGCGTTCGGTGGGCGAGTCGATCATTCGCGTGTCCGCTTCTTCGCAGGGCCTGATCGTGCAGAGGGGCATGGAGCGGGAGACCTGGGATTGCTCACCGCGTTGCCAGCCAACGTTCAGCCTCGGGGACAGCGTCAAATTTGCGTCGGAGAACGCGGCGCAAATGCAGGCGCGCAACGCCTCGGTGGGCGTCAGCGCCCAGCGGCCCGCCGGGACCCCCGGCGGCGGCTATTGATTTGGAACATGTGGCGCGAACGGGCGGCGATCACTTGCGCCCGTCGTTGTTCGATGCAAGCCGCTTCAGCTCATAGAGCGTTTCGAGCGCCGCCCGTGGACTGAGTTCGTCGGGGTTGACCGCCGCGATCGCTTCGCGAACCTCGTCGCGCCGTGGCGCTGCGGCCGGCTGCGGCGCAGCCGCGAACAGCGGAAGATCGTCGATCAGCGCGTCAGGCTTCTTGCGTTCGCCGGCTTCGAGTTCCGCGAGGATCGTCTGCGCCCGCGTGACGACGCTTTCCGGCAGACCCGCAAGGCGCGCAACCTGGATTCCATAGGAGCGATCTGCGGCTCCTTTCGTCACCTCGTGCAGGAAGACGAGTTCGCCGTTCCAGTCGGCGACGCGCATCGTCAGGTTTACAAGCCGTGGCATCTTCCTGGTGAGTTGCGTGAGCTCATGAAAATGCGTGGCGAACAGCGCGCGTGAGCGGTTCGTCTCGTGCAGGTGTTCGATTGCGGCCCAGGCGATCGACAGTCCGTCGAATGTCGCCGTTCCACGCCCGATCTCATCGAGAATGACGAGCGAACGCTGCGTCGCCTGATTGAGGATGGCGGCCGTCTCCACCATCTCCACCATGAAGGTCGAACGCCCGCGCGCAAGATCGTCCGCCGCGCCGACACGCGAGAAAAGCCGGTCCACGACTCCCAGATGCGTCCGCGCCGCCGGTGTGTAGCTGCCCATCTGCGCGAGAATCGCGACAAGCGCGTTCTGACGAAGATAGGTCGATTTACCCGCCATGTTGGGGCCGGTGACCACGCCGATGCGGCCTGCGCCATCGCCCGAGAGATCGCAATCGTTTGCCACGAACCCGTCGCCGGATTTGCGCAGCGCCGCCTCGACGACCGGATGGCGGCCGCCTTCGATCACGAACGTCAGCGAGTCGTCGATTACGGGGCGCGTCCATTCGCGCTGCAAGGCGAGTTCCGCGAGCGCCGCGTAGACGTCGAGGGCGCTCAGGGCGTCGGCCGCGGTCTTGATGGCGGAGGCCTCCGCCTGGGCGCGCCCGCAAAGATCGTCGAATATGGCGCTTTCGATAGACAGCGCCCGGTCTGCGGCGGATGCGATGCGGGCTTCGAGATCGCCGAGCTCCGTCGTCGAGAACCGCATCGCGCCGGCCATTGTCTGCCGGTGGATGAAGTGTGCATTGAACGGCGGTTGCAAAAGCCTTTCGCCCTGCGCCTGCGGCGTCTCGATGAACCAGCCGAGAAAGTTGTTGTGCTTTATCTTGAGCTGCCTGGTTTCGGCGAGGTCGCAGTAGCGCGCCTGAAGCGAGGCGACGACGCGGCGCGTCTCGTCGCGCAGCGCGCGCGTCTCGTCGAGTGTCGCGTCGAAGCCCTGACGCACGAAACCACCGTCGCGGCGAAGCAGGGGAAGCTCGTCGGCGAGCGCCTGCGAAAAGACACGCTCAATATCCGCGTTGACGCACGCGGCGCTCCGCGCGCAGTCGGCGATGACGCCCGGGGCGTCGCGCACGTCATGCAATTCGCCTGCGATTGCGAGGCTCGCGCGGTAACCGTCTCGGATGGCGGCTAGGTCGCGCGGTCCCCCTCGCCCGAGCGCAAGGCGCGACAGCGCGCGCGCCATGTCTGGCGCGGCCTTCATTTGCGCGCGCAATCTTGCGCGCAGATCCGGCTGCTCGACGAAAAACTGCACGGCGTCGAGCCGCTCGACAATCGTGGCGACCTCCGTCAGCGGAGCGGCAAGCCGCTCGGCCAGGAGGCGGCTCCCGGCCGAAGTGACCGTCAGGTCGATGCACGCGAGCAGCGACCCTTCGCGTGCGCCGGAAAGCGTGCGCGTGAGCTCCAGATTGGCGCGTGTCGCCGCGTCGATCTCCATGGTGGCGCCGCGCGCCATGCGCGCAGGAGGACGCAGCGGCGGGCGCACGCCGATCTGCGTGCGCTCGATGTAGCCGACCGCGAGAGCCGCGGCCGCGATCTCCGCCCGGGTCAGGGCGCCGAAGCCCTCGAGCGTGCGCACGCCGAAGAAGCCGGTCAGGCGGCGCTCCGCGCTCACATCCGACGGCGAGGCGCCGACCGGCGCCAGCGCGACCTTGCTCTCATCGAGAATCCGCCTCGCGCGCGCGTCGTCGTGGAGCGAATCCGGCGCGACGATTTCGGAGGGTTCGATGCGGGCGATCTCGCCCGCCAGCCCCTGCAACGAGGTTTCGCAGAGCGTGAAGGCGCCCGTGGAAATGTCGGCGGCGGCCAGTCCATAGGTCCAGTCGTCGTCCGACGTGCGCACGCGCGCGATGGCCAGAAGCACATTGGCGCGGCCAGGCTCGAGAAGCCTTTCTTCGGTGATCGTTCCCGGTGTGACGAGGCGAACCACGTCCCGCTTGACGACGGACTTCGCCCCGCGCTTGCGCGCCTCGGCCGGGTCCTCGACCTGTTCGCAGACGGCCACGCGATGGCCAAGCGCAATCAGTCTTTGCAGATAATCGTCCGCGCGCTCAATGGGCACGCCGCACATCGGGATGTCCGCGCCCTGATGCTTGCCGCGCTTCGTGAGCACAATGCCGAGCGCCCGGCTGGCGATCTCGGCGTCCTCGAAGAAGAGCTCGTAGAAATCGCCCATGCGATAGAACAGGAGACAGTCCGGATTGGCCGCCTTGATCTCGATGTACTGCGCCATCATCGGCGTGACGCGCGCAGCGTCCGCGGCGGACGGCGCCTTGGGCTCCTTCGGGGCGTGCGCTTCGGCGATCGACATGGGCGCAACCTACCAGAGCGGCCCGGGCTGAGACACAGGCCGACGGGCGCAATCCCCAGCATCGGTCCCACCATCGCCCGTAAACATGGCCTTCGCCTTTTCCAAAGCAAAGATAAAGACTTTGGCCGCGAAGGCCTTGAGCCTCTCTGGCCTTGACTTTGCTTCCCCGTGGCTTAAGCCGCTGAACGCGCTGTGCTGAGCCTTCCCCGGGGCAGGCGCGGCGGAGGGGAAGTGAACGAATGATTGCCGTACCGTGCGTCCGATGAATTTCCCCTTCGATCCCGGCCGCTCACAGATTGCCCATCTCGTGAACCTGCTTCCGTGCGCGCCGGGCGACATCTCATACACGAATGACCGCCGCGGCTTCGAGGATCTCATTGAACGCCTGCACGGCGGCGAGGCGAGCTTCGAAGCACGCAACGGCGTCAGTTTCGAAAACGCTTTCGCCGCAGTGTCGCATTGCGGCGTGGATATAAGTCTGCACGCATGCACCGACGGAAAGGCGAATTTCGGGGCGCGCGACAAACGGACGCTAAGCCTTTATCTCGCCGGGTCCGGCCTCGGGTTCGCCGACCACGGCTCCTATTCTTTGAGCGCGGGCGGCGAGGCGCTTGTCTGCAGTCCGGAGATCACTTCCGCCGAATGGAGCACGACGGCGAACGTCGTCATCACCTTTGACGCATCCGCGCTCGACGAGGTCGGACGCACGATCAGCGGCCGCGAAGCGTGGATGCTGCCTGACGAAGACATCATGGTGGTTCCGGAGATCATGGTGCGCAATGGCTGGCGCGACATGCTGCTCGGTGCGACGCGCATGGCCTTCGAGGCGAGGTCCCGGCCCGGTTTTCTCTCGCCCGCCAACGCGGCCGACCTTGTGTTGCGATCCATCGCTTCCCTTACCATGGACGCCCTCGCGTTCCGCGAGCGTTGCTCGACCGCGAGCGACGGCGCGCAGGCTGTGGCGCGGGTGCGCGCCTACATGCTCGATCGGCTCGGGTACGACATGACGCTCAGCGAACTCGAGCGCGTCGCCGGCGTGTCACGCCGGACGCTTCAATCCCAGTTCATGCGGGTTCATGGCGTGAGCCCGATGCGCTACCTTCGTGAAGAACGGCTGAAGGCGGCCTACGGGATGCTGAGCTTCGGCAAGGCGAGCGTGACGGAAGTGGCGCTGGCCTGCGGTTTCACGCACATGTCGCAGTTCAGCGCGCTGTTCCGCGCGCGGTTCGGCGCGCTGCCGAGCGAAGTGGCGCGCAAGCGCGATCAGGCGCGCGGCTGATCCAGCCGCAACCGGTATCCTTCGCCCCGCAGCGTTTCGAGCGCCTGCGCCTCGCCAAGTTGGCGCAGCTTCGCGCGCAGCTTGCTCGCCAGCATGTCCGGCGCGCGGCTTCGTTCGTGGAAGGGCGTCTTCAGGCAGCGCCGCGTGATCTCCTGGCGCGAGGCGGGGCGGTCGGGTTTCGCCAGCAACAGCCGGAGCAGGCTGCCTTCCGACGCCGACAGCGGCACCGCCCCTTGTCCATGGCGGCGCAGGACCCGGGCCCCGGGGTCGAGTTCGAAATCCTTGAACCGGATCAGAATATCCTCGTTCTGGCGCTTCCGGCGCCACCGTCCGAGCGCCCGCTCGATGCGCAGCGCGATCTCGCGGTCCGCCGCGGCCGGGCTTACGACGTCCTCCACGCCGTTCTCCAGCGCAAACGCGCGCTGGGCGGGCGTCGCGGACGCCGAGACGATCACGACAGGGCAAACCCTGGCCCATCGCGTCAGCAATTTGAGGCGGGCGTGGTCCGCAGGGCCCAGGTCGGCGACGACGAAATCGGAATTCGTCCTGCTGAATTCCTGCTCGGGGTCGGCGGCGCCGGCCAGACGGGTCAGGGAAACGGAGGAGGCGAGCAGATCGCTGACGATGTCCACCGGCAAGCGCGTCTGTCCAACTACGAAAAAATTCAGATGCTTGACGTTCGAACTCATGGCGAAAAAATCAACAAGCTTAAGCAGGGTCGAATCCTAAGGCCAAGATTGCGCAGCGGCTAGCGCAGAAGCGAAGCAATTTCAAGTTCGCCACTCGCATTTTAATGAGGTTTGCTTCGGCCCCGCGCTTGCATTCGACTGGAGCGGCGGCGACAAACGGCGTGACGAGCGTGACCGGCGCCTGCGCCGAGGCCGGAGGGCCAGATGGACGGGATTGTTTTCGAATGGGGTAGCCTGCTGCTGCGGTGGCTGCATATCATCGCGGCCATCGCGTGGGTCGGCTCCTCGTTCTATTTCATGCACATCGATGCTGCGCTGAAGAACACGCCCGCGTTCCCGCCCGGCAAGGGAGGGGAATTGTGGGAGGTCCACGGCGGCGGCTTCTACCATGTGCAGAAGTATCTCGTTGCCCCCGACCAGCTTCCCGACGAACTCATCTGGCACAAGTGGGAAGCCTACACGACGTGGATCTCCGGCTTCTTCCTGCTGGTCTGGATCTACTATATCGCGGCCGAGATCTATCTGATCGACCCTGCAGTCCGGGTGATCTCGACCCCCGTCGCCGCTGCGATCGGCGTCGGCGGGCTCGTCGTCGGCTGGGCCGTCTACGATGGTCTCTGCCGCTCCTCGCTGGGCGACAGGCCGGCTGCGCTGACGGCGGTCGGCTTCGCCTTCATCATCGGCATGGCCTTCCTGTTCCAGCAGGTATTCTCGGCGCGCGGCGCGTTCATCCATACCGGCGCGCTGATGGCGACCATCATGGCGGGCAACGTGCTGATGGTCATCATCCCAAACCAGCGCAAGGTGATCGCCTCCCTCATCGCAGGCGAGGCGCCCGACCCGAAGTACGGCAAGATCGGCAAGGTCCGGTCGACGCACAACAATTACCTCACGCTGCCCGTCATCTTCCTGATGATCTCCGGTCACTACCCGCTCACGTACTCGAGCGACTGGGCGTTCGTGGTCGTGGGCCTCATCCTGGTGTCCGGGGCGGCGGTCCGTCACTTCTACAACCTTCGCCATTCGCGCCAGGGCGACCGCTGGTGGCTGTGGGCGCTGGCCGCGCTCGCCCTGCTGGCCGCCGTCGCCATCAGCATCCCGGCGAGCCCGGTGGCGCGAGATCGCCTCGGCATGACGGAACAGCCCGCCCGCGAGGCGAGGATCGCGCTCGCGGCCGCTCCCCAGGAGGTCGCAGAAATCGTCACCTCGCGATGCTCCATGTGTCACGCGGCCCTGCCGGTGTGGCCCGGCATCCCGATCGCGCCGAAAGGCGTGCTGCTCGACACGCCCGAGCACATTCAGCGCTGGAAGAGCGAAGTGCAGATGCAGGCCGCCCTGACGCGCGCGATGCCCCCCAATAATCTCACCGAGATGACGGAGGCCGAGCGCGCCGTGTTGCGCGCCTGGGGGGAGCCGAAAAAGTCAGCCGCGCTCCATTGAGGCTTGCGCCCGATCGGGTCATTGTGCGCCAACCGCATCGGGAGGCGCGCAGGGCGCGAATGGATGGATCATGGGCAGGCTTGACGGACGCGTGGGGATAGTCACGGGCGCGAGTTCGGGCATCGGCGAAGCCATCGCCGAGGCGCTCGCGGCGGAAGGCATGGCGGTGTTGCTCGCCGCGCGCCGCAAGGATCGGCTCGACGGGATCGTCGCGAAGATCTCGGCGTCCGGCGGGCGCGCCCGTGCGTGCGCGACGGACGTGACGAACGAAGACGACGTGATCTGCCTGTTCCACGCCGCGAACAACGAGTTCGCGCGGCTCGATGTTCTCGTCAATTGCGCGGGTATCGCCGACGCCACCCCGACCGATCAGCTGTCCCTCGCGCGCTGGCGGGAAATGGTGGACACCAACCTGACGTCCGCCTTTTTGTGTTCGCGAGAAGCCATGCGCGTCATGAAACTGCAGAAGCGCGGGCGCATCATCAACGTCGCGAGCATCAGCGCGAAAATGCCGCGGGAGAATTCGATCGCCTACACCGCGACTAAATTTGCGCTCGAGGGCATGACCCGTTCGCTGGCGCTCGACGGACGACCGTTCGGGATCACTGCGTCAGTCGTCCATCCGGGATCGACGGTCACGGAGCTCGTTCCGAACATGAGCGGCCGCCCGGCCGCTGAATCCATGCAGGCGAGCGAAGTGGCTTCTGTCGTGGCGCTTATGGCCGCGCTGCCCGACGAAACCAATCTGCTGGAAGCAACGATCCTTCCCATCGCGCAGCCCTTCCTCGGCCGGGGTTGAGCGCAGATGAACGGCGCGCGCGCATTGAACGACATTGAAAGGGCGCTTGTCGCTGCGTTCGCGGAAGCGATGCCGCACCCGGTTCTGCTCGTTGACGCGGGCGTGCGCCTGATTGCGGGCAATTCCGCCGCGCGGGCGCTGTTGCCGGCCCTTCGCCCGGGCGAGCCGCTGCCGATGGGCCTGCGGGCGCCGGACGTGCTCGATGCGGTGCGGCGCGTTTGCGCCGGCGGGGCGGCTGAAAGCGTGCGCTGGATCGAGCGCGTGCCCGTCGAGCAGGTGTTTGACGTGTCCATCGCGCCGCTCGATCTCGGCGGCCTCTTCGCGGTGGCGATCGCCATGCGCGATCTCACGGACGCCATCCGCGCCGAACGCATGCGAACCGACTTCGTGGCCAACGCCAGCCATGAATTGCGCACGCCGCTGGCTTCGCTTCTGGGATTTATTGAAACGCTTCAGGGACCGGCGCGCGAAGACGCCAGCGCGCGGGAGCGATTTCTCGGGATCATGCGCGATCAGGCGCGGCGCATGTCGCGCCTGATCGACGACTTGCTCTCGCTGTCTCGCATCGAGCAGACGCAGCACATGCGCCCGCAGGGCAGCGTCGATCTCGTCGCCATCGTGCGGCATGTCGTCGACACGCTGGCGCCGCTCGCGCAGGAAAACGGCGCCCGTGTGCGCGTCGACGCCCCGCCGGAAGCCATCGTGCCGGGAGACCGTGACGAACTCATCCGTCTGGCCGAGAACCTGATCGAGAACGCCATCAAGTATGGCGGCCATGACGGCGCAACGACGCAGGTCGACGTGACGCTCGCGCGCGAGGGGGGACAATGGGCCTTGTCGGTGCGCGATAACGGCGCGGGCATAGCGCCGGAGCATATTCCGCGCCTGACGGAGCGTTTCTTCAGGACGGACGCAGGAGCCAGCCGGGCCAAAGGCGGCACGGGACTCGGGCTTGCGATCGTGAAGCACATCCTGGCGCGCCATCGCGGCCGGCTTGTCATCGAAAGCAAGCCCGGGGAGGGCGCGCTGTTCCGCGCCCTTCTGCCGGAAGGGTGATGGGTCAGCCGATCCGCTGCGCCTGACGGCGCTCGCGCTCACGTTCGCGGCGGCGATCCTGGGCTGGCTGATAGGCCATCCGCGAATGCGCGGCGCAGTAGGGGACGCCGATGTCCGAACGTCCGCCGCAGTAGCGGAAGTCGGCCGTCGCCGGGTCGCCGAGCGGCCACCGGCACATGCCTTCGCGCAGCTCCATGATCGTCACGCATTCGGAGATCGGAACCACAACCTCTTCCACCGGACGGGGGGCGGGCGTGGCGAACGCCTCGGGCTGCAACGCAAGGGCGGCAGAGCCGCGCGCGATGACGCTGGCGGGCCTCGGCGCGGCCGGCCTTTGCGGGCGCGGCGCGGCGGGGCGCGGACGCGGCGCAGTCGAAGGCGCGGCGCACTTCACCCGGCCGGAGAGGCCCAGGCGGTGCACCTTGCCGATCACGGCGTTGCGCGTGATCCCGTTAGCGAGCTCCGCGGCGATCTGGCTGGCGCTCAAACCATCCATCCACAATTTCCGCAGGAGTTCGACTCGTTCATCGGTCCAGGACATACGTCCTCCTCTGGGTCCGTGGCGAGAATCCGATTACGCCGCAGCGCCGGGAGCAACCGGCGTCGTTGAACGCAAGGGGCACTCGTAATGAAGGTCCGCCGCACGAAATGTCGTAGCCGACGAGCGGGAAACTACACTAGCCGTTGAATCCGGCGCAAGAGTCAGTGCGGCGGCGGGCGTGTTTTCCCCAAGGATCATTCGATCTGACGCCAGTTATGGCCGCGGGATGCGTCGAAATGACTCCGCCTGAGCAGCGGCAAAGCTTTCCAGGCAGCGGCCCGCAAGCCTGTCAAAGCGGTTCTAAATTTGACGGATAGCCCGCAAAACAGTAGATTACGTGCTCTTAACTGCCGCCCTTTGGGGGCGGCAGTTTGATTTTTCAGCCACCCGTTCCGGATAGCGAACGCCATGTCTGACGCGCAGCAGAACGCAAACCAGTCGCCGCTTCTTCCAACCTACGCCCGCGCCGACGTCGCCTTCGTCCGAGGCGAGGGCGCCTGGCTCGAGGCGACCGACGGCGCGCGATATCTGGACTTCGGCGCGGGCATCGCCGTGTGCGCGCTCGGCCATTCGCATCCCAAACTCGTCGAGGCGCTGACGCGGCAGGGCGAAAAGCTCTGGCACGTGTCCAACCTCTTCCGCATTCCCGAGGCGGAGGCGCTCGGCCAGCGTCTCGTCGACGCGACATTCGCGGACTATGTCTTCTTCACGAACTCGGGCGCCGAAGCGGTCGAGGGCGCCATCAAGACCGCGCGCAAATATCACGCGGCGAACGGTCATCCGGAACGCTTCCGGCTCATCACCATGGAGGGCGCGTTCCACGGCCGCACGCTGGCTACGATCGCGGCCGGCGGCAACCCAAAATATATCGAGGGCTTCGGCCCCAAGGTTGAAGGCTTCGACCCCGTTCCGTTCGGCGACATCGATGCGGTGAAGGCCGCCATCGGGCCGCAGACGGCGGGCGTCCTTGTCGAGCCGATCCAGGGCGAGGGCGGCGTGCGCGTTCCCCCCGCCGTTTTTCTGCGCCAGTTGCGCGACCTGTGCGACGAGCGCGGCATTCTCCTCGTCCTCGACGAAGTGCAAAGCGGCATGGGCCGCACGGGCAAGCTGTTCGCGCACGAACTCGCGGGCGTGAAGCCTGATGTCATGGCGGTGGCGAAAGGCATCGGCGGCGGCTTCCCGCTTGGCGCCTTCTTCGCGACGAAGGAGGCCGGCAAGGGCATGACGGTCGGCACGCATGGCACGACCTATGGCGGCAATCCGCTCGCGACCGCCGTCGGCGGCGCGGTGCTCGACGTCATTCTCTCGCCCGGCTTTCTCGACGGCGTCGCGCGCAAGGGCCTTCTCCTGAAGCAGAAGCTCGCCGCGCTGAAGGATCAGTATCCGGGCGTCATCGCCGAGGTGCGCGGCGAAGGCTTGCTCCTCGGCCTGCGCCTCAACGTGCCCAACACCGATTTCACCGTCGCCGCGCGCGCAGAACATATGCTCGTCATACCCGCGGGCGAGAATGTCGTGCGCTTGCTGCCCCCGCTCATCATTGAGGAAGCCGAAATGAACGAAGCGATCACGCGCCTCGAGAAGACATGCCGGCGCGTGTCGGGAGCGGCGGCATGAACGCGCACATGGCGCCGCGCCACTTCCTCGACTTGCCGGAGCTCTCGTCCGAAGAGTTGCGGCGCATTCTGACCATCGCGCGCAACGTCAAGACCTCGCGGCGCAAGGGAGAACGTTCGGCCTTCCGCCCCTTCGAGGGCAAGGTGCTGGCGATGATCTTCGACCGGCCGTCGACGCGCACGCGCGTGTCGTTCGACATCGGCTTCCGCGAACTCGGCGGCGAAACGATCATGCTGACGGGGACCGAAATGCAGCTCGGCCGCGGCGAAACCATCGCAGACACGGCGCGCGTTCTTTCGCGTTACGTCGACGCGATCATGATCCGCATCCTCGACCATGAGGACCTGCGCGAACTCGCCGCGCACGCCAGCGTGCCCGTCATCAACGGACTCACGAAGCGCACGCATCCCTGCCAGATCATGGCCGACGTGATGACGTTCGAGGAGCATCGCGGGCCCATCAAGGGCCGCACGGTGGCGTGGACCGGCGACGCCAACAACGTGCTCGCAAGCTGGGTCCATGCGGCGCAGCGTTTCGATTTCGCGATCCGCGTGGCGACCCCGGCGGAGCTTGCGCCCGGCCGCGCGCTCGTCGACTGGGCGAAGTCGAACGGCGTTCGCCTCACGCTCACCAGCGACCCCTTCGAGGCCGTCAACGGCGCCGATTGCGTCGTCACCGATTGCTGGGTCTCCATGGGCGACGAGGAGGAGGCGCGGCGCCGGCACAATCTTCTTTCGCCCTATCAGGTGAACGCGAAGCTGATGAAGGCGGCCGCCCGGGACGCGCTCTTCATGCACTGCCTGCCAGCCCACCGCGGCGAGGAAGTGACGGACGAGGTGATGGACGGACCGAACTCCGTGGTGTTCGACGAAGCCGAGAACCGGCTGCACGCGCAGAAGGGCGTCATGCTCTGGGCGCTGGGCGCCGACGGGACCGAGGGCTGATGAGCGGATCGGAGCCCGCCTCGCGTCCGGTCTCGGACACGAGCGAAGATGACGTGGTCATTCCGTTCGCCGTCACGCCGCTCGACGTGCGCGGGCGCCTCGTGCGCCTCGGCCCCGCGCTCGACGTTCTGCTGACGAATCACGGCTATCCGGAGGAGGTCGCGCGCGCCGTCGGCGAAGCTGCGGCGCTCACGGCGCTTCTCGGCACGGCCCTCAAGTTCGAGGGGCGCTTCCAGCTACAGACCCGCAGCGACGGCGTGATCGACATGCTCGTCGTTGATTTCGACGCGCCTGACCGGCTGCGCGCCTTCGCTCGCTTCGACGGGGACCGGCTGCTGGCCGCGCGCGCGGCGGGCGACGCAAGCCCCGCCGCGCTGCTTGGCAAGGGGCACCTCGCCTTCACCATCGACCAGGGATCGGACATGTCCCGCTACCAGGGCGTGGTCGCGCTGGAAGGGCAGGGGCTCGAGGCCGCCGCGCACGAGTATTTCCTGCGTTCCGAGCAGATCCCGACGCTTGTCCGGCTGGCTGTCGCCGAAATCGTGGGCGGGGCGGGCCGCTGGCGCGCGGGCGGACTGATCGTGCAATTCCTCCCCGACTCCCCGGAGCGCAGACGCATGGGCGATCTGCCGCCCGGCGACGCTCCGGAAGGCGCGGCGGTGGACCCATTCCGCGAGGATGAATCCTGGTCGGAAGCGCGGGCGCTTGCGGCCACGGTGGAGGATCACGAACTCGTCGACCCGAATCTTTCGAGCGAACGCCTTCTCTACAGGCTGTTCCACGAGCGCGGCGTCACTGTTTTCGAGGCCGCCGCCTTGCGCCACGCCTGCCGCTGCTCGCGCGAAGGAATCCAGACCATGCTGCGCCGCTTCACCCCCGATGAACGCCGCGACATGGTGGGCGAAGACGGGCGCATCGGCGTGACTTGTGAATTCTGCGGCGTGAAGCGCGACTTCGATCTGGCCGAAGTCGAAAGCGAATGACCCCGCCCCTTTCCGCTTCGGCTTGATTTCCTGCGTCGTCCGCGCGAAGGATTCCCTGACAAGCAGCGGCCGGAGCACGGCCCTCCAGAGGAAGCGCGGGAAGGCTCTGAATGACTCTCATGTCTCACGACGCCGGCGGCCTGGCGAACGCCGAAAAGCCGGACGTGAAGATCAAACTGCGCGGCCTGCGCAAGATATTCGAGACGAAACGGGGCCCGTTCGTCGCGCTGGACTCCCTTAATCTCGATATTCCGACCGGCTGTTTCTTCATGATCGTCGGCCCTTCGGGCTGCGGGAAGACGACGCTGCTGCGCATCCTCGCGGGACTTGAAACGCACACCGAGGGCTCGATCGAGATCGCCGCGCCGGCGGACGGACGCCCGTCGAATTCGATGATCTTCCAGGGCGACTCGCTGTTTCCCTGGATGACGGTGTGGGACAATGCGGCTTACGGGCTCGCCATGCGCCGGCTGCCGAAATCGCAGATCAGGGAGCGCGTCGGCCACTATCTCAATCGCACCGGCCTTTCGCGCTTCGCCGATCTATACCCGCACCAGTTGTCGGGGGGCATGCGCCAGCGCGTCTCCATCGCGCGCGCCTTCGCCAACGATCCCGACATCCTTCTGATGGACGAGCCGTTCTCCGCGCTTGACGAGCAGAACAAGCTCCTGCTGCAGGAGGAGCTGCTGAAAATCTGGGAGGAGACGCGCAAGACCGTGCTCTTCATCACGCACAGCGTGGACGAGGCGGTGACGCTCGGCGACCGCATCATGGTGATGACCGCGCATCCCGGCCGCGCCAAGGCCGATCTTCTCGTGCCGTTTGAACGTCCGCGTCAGGTGCTCGAACTGCGCGCGCGGCCGGAGTACGGCGAGTTCGTGTTCAACATCTGGAGCTATCTGCGCGAGGAGGTGCATCGCGCCCGCGCACAGGACGAGGCTGGAGCCCAATGACCGACACCATCGAAAAGGCTTCGACCCGCGCGTTCGCCGCCCGCTCGTCGCGTCCGCGTTTCGCCATCAGCCGCGGCAATGTCGACCGGCTGATGAATATCGCCTCGCCGATGGCGCTGCTGCTGCTCTGGGAGATTGCTGCGCGCTTCGGCTGGATAGACGTCCGCTTCTTTCCCGCGCCCTCGAAGATCTTCGCCGAAATGATGCGGCTGATCGAGAATGGCCAGCTCTGGACCAATCTCACCGCCAGTCTGTATCGGCTGTTCTGGGGCTTCGTCATCGGCGGAGCGCCCGCGCTGGTGCTAGGCATCAGCATGGGGTTGAGCCGCCCGCTGCGCTCCGTCGTCGAACCGCTGGTGGCCGCGACCTATCCCATCCCCAAGAGCGCGATCTTGCCGCTGATCCTGCTCATCTTCGGGCTCGGCGAAGCCTCCAAGATCGCGATGGTCGCCATCGGCCTTTTCTATCCGATCCTCATCAACGCGATGGCGGGCGTGCTCGAGATCCCGAAGATCCACTTCGACGTGGCGCGGAATTTCGGGGCGAGCCGCCTGCAGACCTTCATGACGGTGGCGCTGCCCGGCGCGATGCCGCTCATCATGACCGGGGTGAAGCTGGGCGTCGGCATGGGGCTCATCCTGATCGCTTTGGCCGAAATGATCGGCGCCAAGTCCGGGCTCGGCTACATGATGTGGAACGCGTGGGAAATACTCTCGGTCGAGACCATGTACGTCGGCCTCGTCGTCATCGCGGCGCTCGGCGTGATCTTCACGCTGATCCTGAACGAGGTCGAACGCTACCTTGTGCCCTGGAAGCAGGCGCGGTAATCGGAAGCTTTGCAAGTCCGGGGAGGCGCGTCGGAAGCGAATGGCGGTCGAGGGAACGGCGGTGGCGAGCGGCCCCTATTCCGCGTTCGCGTTCAGGGACTTCCCGTACTGGATCGCCTACCGATATCTATCCGGCGTTGCGCTTCAGATGCGCGCTGTTGCGGTCGGATGGTATCTTTACGAGCGCACCGGCAGCGCGGTGGCTCTGGGGATCGCCGGGCTTGCGACCTTCGTGCCGTCGCTGATTTTCGCCCTGTTCACGGGACACGTGGCGGACACCCGCAACCGCAGGAACGTGGTCGTCGTGTCGTTCGGCGTCTGCGCCGCCGCGATGATCGCCCTGACTGTCGCCGTTGCGACGACCACGCCGCCGCTCTGGTTCATCTATCTCAGCGTCGCTGTGATCGGCGCAGGGCGCGCCTTCGGAAACCCCGCCTCGCAGGCGATCACCCCGAACCTGGTCCCCAAGGAGCACTTCGCCAACGCGGTCACATGGTACTCCTCCGTCTGGCAACTGGCCGTTGTGACCGGCCCCGCCATCGGCGGGCTCCTCTATTTTTTCGGATCGTATGCGATCTTCTTCGTGTCGAGCGCCGCATTCGTCCTTTGCGTCCTGTGCGCCGCCATGCTGAAGACGCCGCTCGATCCTTCGAAGGCCGGGCGCGGGCCGATCAGCTGGGCGACGCTCAGCGCCGGTCTGCGCTTCATGTGGTCGCGGCAGGTGATATTCGGCGCCATCGCGCTTGATCTCGTCGCGGTCATGTTTGGCGGCGTGACGGCGCTGCTGCCGATCCTCGCCAAGGACGTGCTCGAGGTTGGGCCGGAGGGCCTCGGAATTCTTCGCGCGGGACCCGCCATCGGCGCCGTGCTCATGGGCTTCCTGATCGCGCGAATGCCGGTGGAGAGCAGGGCAGGCCGCAAGATGCTCGTCGCCGTCGGCATTTACGGGCTCGCCGCCATCATGGTCGGCTTCTCGCCCTGGTTCCTCCTGTCGCTCGCCTGCCTGATCGTGATGGGCGCGGCCGACCAGGTGAGCGTCGTCATCCGTCACACCATGGTGCAGAGCGACACGCCAGACGAGATGCGCGGCCGCGTCGCCGCCGTGAACTCCATCTTCGTGTCCGGCTCCGCCGACCTCGGCGAGTTTCGCGCCGGCATGAGCGCCGCGCTGTTCGGCGTCGGCAACGCCATCGTCATCGGCGGCCTGTGCACGATGTTCTTCGCGGCCGCATGGGCGAAGCTCTTCCCCGAACTCGCCAAGCGCGACAAGCTCGTGCAGTGAAGGCGGTCAGCGCAGGCCGCGCATCTCGTCGGTCGCCGCCACGAGCGCGGCGAGGATGCCCGGCTCGCTCGTGGCATGGCCCGCGGCGGGGATGATGCGCAGATCGGCGTCGGGCCAGTTTTGCGCCAGCTCCCAGGAGCTGCGCGCCGGCGTCACCATATCGTACCGGCCCTGCACGATGACGCCCGGCAGGCCCGCGAGGCGGTGGGCGTTGGCGATCAGCTGCCCTTCCTTGAGGAAGGACGCATTGACGAAGTAATGCGCCTCGATGCGCGCAAGCGCCATTTCGGCGGCTGTCGTCACGCCGCTGGAGCGCCCGCGCGGCCGCAGCGTCAGCAGTTCCGCCTCCCATGCGCACCATGCGCGCGCGGCCGCCATGCGCAACGCGATGTCCGCGCCGGTCAGCCGCCGGTAGTAGGCGCCCACGAGATCGTCGCGTTCGCTCTGGGGAATCATTTCGACGAACTGCTCCCAGGCGTCGGGATAAACGCTTGAGGCGCCGTGCCGGTAGAGCCAGTCGACCTCGCACTGGCGTCCTGTGAAAACGCCGCGCAGGATGAGCCCCGTCACGCGCTCCACGTGGGCCTGCGCATAGGCCAGCGCCAGAGTCGCGCCCCACGATCCGCCAAGCACGAGCCAGCGGTTCACGCCAAGGTGTTCACGCAGGCGTTCGATGTCATGGACGAGGTGCTGCGTCGTGTTCGCCTGCAATTCGGCGTGCGGCAGCGAGCGGCCGCAGCCGCGCTGGTCGAACAGGACGATCATGTAGTGATCGGGATCGAACAGGCGGCGGTGGTCGGGATGGTAGCCGCCACCGGGTCCGCCGTGCAGGAAGAGCGCGGGCTTTCCTTCCGGATTGCCCGCCGTCTCCCACCAGATGCGGTGATTGTCGCCGACGTCGAGATGGCCGGAGGCGAACGGCTGGATTGGCGGGTAAAGCGTCCCGGCAGGCCGGCCGTGTTCGTCCAGTCCCATGCTATCGTGTCCGTCAGACGACTGCTGCGTCCACCTTACCGAGCGCGGCGGTCGTCGGGAAGACGAGCGACTTGATGACCACCGGCACCGCGCCGGATGTTTCCAGCAGCGCGCCGATGTCGATGAAGTCGAATTCCTTGAGCTCGATGCCGTCGATGGAGACGACCGGGTTGGTGAATTTTGCTTCCTCGCGCATGTGGATGCCAATCAGGCCGCCGATGTCGCCATCGCCGACGAGAACGAGCGGATGCCCGTTCTCCATCTGCTTCGCGAGGCCTGCGTGGATGCCCTTGCAGAAGTCGTCGAGCCGCCGGAACATTGCCGAGCCTTCCCATCGGTAACACAGCGCGACAGGCTGCTCGCCTTCGTGCAGGTCGAGCCGGCGCAGGGCCTGGCGCACCGAGTCCGCGATCGCCTTCTGGTCGAGTTCGTCGCCTGAAAGCGGCAGGTCCGGCACCACCACCGGCATGTTGCGCAGCGGAAGGATGTTCATCGGCGCAACGAAGATCGTGGAACCGCTGACCTGCACGGTGTACTGCGAGGCGCCGACGACGGTCGCGCGGATGCTCTGGTCGGGCTTCTCGAGCGTGACGCCCCATTCCTGCACGCGCTTCAGCATGGCCTTCGCGAGGCGGGGCCCAAGATCGCCGAAGCCCCTGGACTGCAGCGAATAGACGTATTCTGAAACGCCGCCCGAGAATTGCACGACGTCAGGCTTGCGGTCGTTCCTGAGCGGGTCGAGGCGCAGGAGTTCGGCCGTTTCGGGACGAAGCCGCTGCTGCGTCATCGCTTCGAACAGGCGGTCGGCCATGCGCTCGACCATCGCGCTGCGCTGCTCTTCGGTGATCTTGCCGCCGAGCACGAGATCGAAGCCGGCTTCCCTGGCGAAGCGCCGTCCGGCCTCCTCCACGCGCGTCACCGTGCCGTCGGCGTCGAAGGAGACGATGCGCGCGCCCACGTCCACGGCCGTCATGTCGACGACTTCGCCGTTCTCGCAGACCGCGATCTTCGACGTGCCGCCGCCGATGTCGATGTTCATCACGCGCCTGGCGTCGCGCACGGAGCGCGCCGCCGCGCCCGAGCCGAACGCGGCGAGCGTCGTCTCGAGGCCATCGCCGGCCGAGACGGAAACGAACTTGCCGGCCTGCGCGGCGAAGAGCTCGCCGATCGAGCGGGCGTTGGCGCGGCGCACGGCGACGCCGGTGAGGATCAGCGCGCCGGTGTCGATGGCGGAGGGATCGACGCCGGCGGCTTCGTATTGAAGGTCGATGAAGGCGCCGAGCTTTTTCGCGTCGATCGTCATGTCGTCCGCGTAAGGCGTCAGCAGCACGTCGGATTCGTGAAAGACCTCGCGCTCCGTCACGATGTAGCGGTTGTCGAGGCGCTCGAGCAGCAAGCGGGAAAACACGAGATGCGACGTTGAGGAACCGATGTCGACGCCGACGCTCACGAGGCGAATTTCGTCTTCTTCCTCAAGGCTGCGGCGAACGTTGGAAAAGAAAACGCGCCCACCCTGAAATTCTTCGTCGTCGCTCATCTCGCCATCACCCTTGTCGGCTTCATCCCCGAACACAAGAAAAGCCCTCCCCTTTGCGAGGGGGAGGGCGTTGTTGTCGTTTCAAGTCAGACCACGGTGTCGCGCTTCGCGGCGTCCTCGTTCGGCGGCACGTACCAGGACGGGTCCATGCGGCAGGTGACGCCGTTGCGCTTCAGCGTCTCCTCGAACTCCTTGCGAAGGTACGGATCTTCCATCCAGTAGGGGATCGCCGTGCCGCCCTTGTCGAGATCGATCGCGGTGTAGTCGGTGTGCTTCTCGCCCGGCGCGCCCGGGTCGCGGCCCGGATTGTGAGGACCGAACCAGGCGGAGAGGCGGAAGTCGTCCTTCGAGACCGAGAAGTGCTGGTGATACCAGCGCGCGCCGCCGGGCGCCGCCGTCACCATGCCGAACGGACCGTAGTCAAGACGCCGGACTTCGTGGCCGAAGCCGTCCTTCCACGGCGTCGGGCCGCAGCGCTCCGGCCACGAGTAGGTGTAGCCCTTGCCCTTCAGGCAGATCAGCACGGCGGCGGAGGTGTGCGCGTGCGCCTTGGAGTAGCGGCCGTTCTCGTGCTGCGCGATCCAGTAATAGAACTGGTTGTTGGTCATGAACGGCTCGACGCGGCGGTAGCCGACCGAGCGGCGGTTATCGAGCGGCAGTTCGCAGTTGACGACGTCGGGGATGAAGTTCGTCTTGCGCATGGCGAGGCCGCGCACCGGATCGGGCTCGATGTCGTCCTTCGGCTTGAAGAAGTCGTCCGCGCCGGAGAAGCGATCGCGGAACACGAAGGGGTTGTTGAACACCGCGTCGACGTTGTTGATCATGTTCATGACGTTCGGCGCGGTGTTGCCGGCCAGCAGGAGCGCGCCGCCCGACGTCGCGTTCACGATGCGGAACCAGGCGTTCATGGGGATCGAGAACATCGAGCCCTTCTGCCACTCGAAGACATGCTTCTTCGTGTCGCCTTCCTGCCAGACTTCCGTCGTGCCGCGGCCTTCCACGACGAGGTAGATTTCCTCGAACATGTGCTTCTCGGGGTTGAGCGCGCCGCCGGGCGGCACCTCGACCACGTAGCAGCCCCACTTCGTCTCCGTCCCGTAGAGCTGGATGTAGTGGCCCTTGCCGCCCTTGCGCTTCCAGTTGTGCAGCGGAAGGTTCGCGACGCTTGAGATGCCGATATCGCGGAAGACGGGAATGCCCTCCGATTCCATGAACGCGTCGTAGGGTGTCGGCTGCTTCTTGAACTCGCCGAAGCCTGCTTTCTTGGTGCCGGCCGGCTCGTGCCAGTGGACGCCGTCCTTCGCATCATGGGGCATGTTGATCCTCCGTTTTGGCGGGCGCGACATGGGCGCCGTCGCAGCGCGCCGCAGCGGGGCGCTCTCGCAGGGGGTAATCAGGCAAACGCCGGAGCGTGTCAACTTTGACGGCGGAAATCGCCGCCGCGCGCCAACATGCCGCCTTCTTCGCGTTTCAGTCACTTGCGCCTGTGCTTGCGCATCTGAAAGATGAGTGGGCCGCCGGGAGTTTTGAGCCGTCTGCGGCGGAGGAAGGCGAATGATCGGTCGATCGCTGCTGGCGGAATGCGTCCTCGCGCTGGCGCTCGCCTGCGCGCCAGCGCTGGCGCAGGAGGCGCAGGTCCCGCCCGGCGGGCGGGCGGGCGAGCCGCGCGCCGTCCGGACGGCGTTTGTGCCGCTTGGCGGTTTCGGGCAGGGCCTTCTTTGGGCGCCGCCGGAGGGCAGCGAGCCCCCGCGCGCGGCGGTCGTGCTTGTTCATCCCCACGCCACGTCCCTGGGCAATCCCCTGTGCGGCGGGCTCGCCGCGCGCGGCTTCCTGGTTCTCTGCGCCGATCCGCCGAACGCGGCGCGCTCGTTCCGGACGGGCGGCTATGACGCGCAGGCCCTGACGGTCGGGGCCGCGATAGCGCGCGCGCGCGCGGAGCCCGGCGTGCGGAGCGTCTGGCTTGCCGGCCATGGCGAGGGCGGCGCGCTGGCCGCCTTCTATCAGAACGTGGCGAACAACGGTCCCGCGGCCTGCCAGGGGCCCGAAAAGGCGGCGCCCTGCGACGCAAGCAGATTGGCTGGTCTGCCTCCAGCAGCGGGGCTCGTCCTCGTGGATCCGGAACTCGGACAGGCCTTCGCAACACTGTCCGGGCTGGATCCCGCCATCGCCGTGGAGAGCGCGCCGACCCAGCGTTACCCGGGCCTCGACCTGTACGATCCGCGCAACGGTTTCGACCCCGGCCAGAACGCCGGGCGCTACGGCGCAGCTTTCCGCAAGGCGTGGTTCGCCGCGCAGGCCGATCGTTCCGCCCGCCTCGCAGCCGAGGCCCGCAAGCTCGTGTCGGCCGTGGCGGCGCGCGAGCGCGGCGCGTTCGCCGACGACATGCCAATGTTCGTCGCAGGCGCGCTGATAACCCCGATCTGGCAGGTGGACGCGCGTCTGCTTGCCCGCACCAAGCGGGCGCACAGGCTGCTGGCGGCCGACGGCTCGACTGCCTCCCGCGTCCTGGCAACGCTCGCTCCGCCTATGGGATCGCCACGGGAGGCGACAAACTTCAGGGCTGCGGCGGCTTTCTCCGCGCGCGGCTTCCTCGCCGGTCACACGCTCGAGACGACGCCCGACTACGACGTCACGGCGGATGACGTTCTGGGGGTGGTCTGGCCGTCCTCGGCCACCAGCACGATCGCGAACGTCGCAGGCGTGACGGAGCCGCTGCTGATCATGGCGAACACCGGGCACTTTGGGGTAAGGCCGGCCGAAATGATCCTCGACGCCGCGCGGTCGCAGGATCGGGAACTGGTCGGCGTGGAAGGCGCGACCCATTCGCTGACGCCCTGCCTGGCCTGCTCGGGCGGGTCGGGGCGCCGCTACGGCGACACGCTCGCCCGCGCGCTTGACTATGTTGCGGACTGGTTGCGTCCGCGTTCGTGAAGCGCCGGCGCGGGGTTGACAGCAAGGCGCGTTCGGGCGACGGAACCCGCATAGCGACAAGACCGCGGGACGCGCCTCAAGCGTTGGAGGAAGCGGGAGCCCCTTGCGCGCAGGGAGTTCGATGGCGAACGAAAACGACAAATCCGGCCGCAAAGTCGAAGACGCGATCAAGCAGGTCGCCGGCCACACGATGCAGGAACACGACGTCGGCCAGTATTTCTATCACGAGCATGGCGAAGAGGCCGACCACGAGCACGACGAGTTCCAGTATGACGGGCCCATCGAGGAAAACCCGCTCTGGATCCAGGACAATGTCCATCTGACCAGCGTCGGCATCGACATCGGCTCGTCCGGCACCCAGGTCATCTTCTCGCGCATTCACCTGCGCCGTCTCTCCGAAGATCTTACCAGCCGTTATTACGTCGTTTCCCGCGACCAGCTCTATCTCTCCCCCGTTTCGCTCACGCCTTACGCCAGCGTCACCCGCATCGACGAGGACAAGCTGCGCGAGATCGTCCTCGACGCCTACAAGGGCGCGGGCCTCGCGAAGGACGATGTCGACACAGGCGCGGTGATCCTCACCGGCGAGGCGCTGCGCCGCGAGAACGCGCAGGCGATTTCGGCCATGCTTTCCGAAGCGGGCGGCGAATTCGTCTGCGCCACCGCCGGGCACCACATGGAATCGATGCTCGCCGCCTACGGTTCGGGCGCTGCGCAGGCTTCCCTCGATCTGGGCCGCCGCGTCCTGAACATCGACATCGGCGGCGGAACGACGAAGCTTGGCCTGCTCGAAGGCGGCAAGGTGCTCGTGACGGCGGCCGTTCATATCGGCGGCCGCCTCCAGGTCACCGAGGATGGCAAGATCGTGCGCCTCGACCCCGCCGGCCGCACCCACGCCCGCCGCGCCGGTTTCGACTGGAATCTGGGCGACACGATCAACCCCGGCGATCTCGACAAGGTCGCCGACGTCATGGCGGAAACGCTCGTTTCAGCTCTCGTCGCGCGGCCCATCCCGCACGATGTGGAGCACCTCTACCTCACTGACCCCATCCTCGATTTCGGCGACGTGGGCGGCATGATGTTCTCAGGCGGCGTGGCCGAATACGTTTACGACCGCGAACAGCGCGACTTCGGCGACATGGGCAAGCGCCTCGGCGCCGCGATCCGCCGCAAGGTCGAGCAGGGCCGCTTCCCGTGGCCGCTCCTGCCCGCGCGTGAGTGCATCCGCGCCACCGCGCTCGGCGCGTCGGAATATTCGGTGCAGCTGTCCGGCAACACGAGCTTCATCTCCAATCCCGGCACGCTCCTGCCGCGCCGCAACCTGCAGGTGCTTTCGCCGCCGTTCGAAGCGGGCGACGAGGTCGACGCGGCCGCGCTCGCGAAGGCGATCCACAATCACCGCAAGGCGTTCGAACTGGAGGACGCGGAGTCGGAGATCGCGCTGGCGCTGCGGTGGACGGGCGCGCCCGCCTACGAGCGCATCCACGCGTTTGCGAAGGGCATCGTCGAGGGGCTGGCCGACAAGATCGCCGCCGGCAAGCCCATTTACGTGATGCTCGACGGCGACGTCGCGCAGACGCTGGGCGCCGTGATCCGCGAGGATTGCGGCGTGGAAAGCGAAATCCTCGTCATCGACGGCGTCATGCTGATGGACTTCGACTACATCGACCTCGGCAAGGTGCGCATCCCCTCATACACGGTGCCGGTGACCATCAAGTCGCTGGTGTTCAGCGAAGATCCCCGTGGTCCGCGCGCGAAGGAAATCATTCATCATCGCGAGCAGGAAGCCGGCGCCCACGCGCACTGGCATCACCACCACCATCACGGGCACGACGAGCACCACAGCCACAGCCACGACCACGCGCATGCGCACGGCCACAGCCACGCGCCGGCGGCGGGCAAGAACGGCTGAGCGGCAGATTGATCCGGGCCCTCCAATCTGATCTATAGGGCCCAATCCGACCGGGCGGCGCCGTATTTGCGTGCGCCGTCCCGCCAGTCCAAGGAGGAAAATATGGCGAAGGACGCAATTGTTTCCGACGATCTTGCCAAGAAATTCGCGACCGAAAAGGATACGCCTTACCTGCGCTGGGTGCGCAACGAGGGCCTCGACATCATCTCGGCCCATTACGTGCAGAACCTGCGCACGGTGGAGCTGAAGGACTGGGCTCGCCGCGGCGGCAAGGGCATTTACATCAATCACGAAGCCTCCCGCACGTCGAATGACTGCTACGTCTGCGAAATCGGGCCCGGCAAGAAGCTCGCGCCGCAGCGCCAGCTCTTCGAGGAAATGATCCTGGTGCTCGACGGCCGCGGCTCGACGTCCGTGTGGAACGACGCGGGCCAGAAGATCACCTTCGAGTGGAAGGCCGGCGCGCTGTTCGCGATTCCGCTGAACGCGTGGCACCAGCACTTCAACGGCTCGGGCTCGGAGCCCGCCCGCTTCGTCTCCGTGACGAACGCTCCGCCGGTGATCAACCTCTACGAAGACATCGACTTCATCTTCAACACGCCGCACGACTTCAAGTCGCGCTTCGCCGGCGAGCCCGATTACTTCTCCGCCAAGGGCGAGCAGAAGGGCCTTCTCCTCGAGACGAACTTCGTGCCGGACGCGGTGAACCTGCCGCTCATCTCGGCCAAGGAGCGCGGCGCGGGCGGCGGCCACATCCGCTTCAACATGGCCAAGGGCTCGATGAACTCGCACATTTCGCAGTTTCCGATCGGCACCTACAAGAAGGGCCACTGCCACGGTCCGGGCGCGCACGTCATCATCCTGTCGGGCGAGGGCTATTCGCTGATGTGGCCGGAAGGCGACGAGCCGAAGCGTTACGACTGGGAAGTCGGCACCATGATCGTGCCGCCGAACATGTGGTTCCACCAGCACTTCAACACCGGCACCACGCCGGCCCGCTACCTGGCGTTCAAGCACGAGGTCGTCTCGATCCGCAACGCGCAGGGCGTGCCGAAGGCGTGGATCAGCCGCCGCATCGGCGGCGACCAGATCGATTACGCCGACGAGAAGCCAGTGGTGCGCGACCTGTTCAAGTCGGAGCTCGCCAAGAACGGCCTGGAGCCGCGCATGGACGAGGCCTACAAGCAGGAACTCGAAACGCTGCCGCCGAAGGTTGCGTAAGACCAGAACGGCGCGCGCCACTTTGCGCGCGCCTGTCCGCTACAGGAGATTGTGATGGGCATTGTCGATCCCCGCGAACGCGAACGCGCGCAGGGCCATGCGCCGGAAGTGAATTTTTATCAGGAAGCGCTGAAGGCCTCCGAGCAGTTCCGCAAGGACTACGACGGCATGGTCGGCGTGGTGAAGTGGAACGAGATGCCGCTCGAGCGCTCGCCCCACGGCCTCATCAAGCACATCATCCATGAAAAGATGAACACGAAGGAATACTGCCTCGACATTTACATGCAGTTCCTTCCGCCGGGCAAAGCCTCCGGCAAGCACCGTCACCTTTCGGAAGAAGTGCTTTATGTCGTCGAGGGCTCCGGCTACGACCTGCACTGGGACGTGAAGTTCGACTGCAAGGACGTGATGGAGTTCGAGTGGGAGAGCGAGCCCAAGAAGTTCGAGTGGAGCGCGGGCGACTTCATCTACATTCCGCCCTATTGCGCCCACCAGCACTTCAACGCGGACCCGAACAACCAGGCGCGCATCATTTCGGTCACGAGCAGGATCGTGAAGGCGATGGGCTTCGACTGGTTCGAGCAGCTCGAAAACGCCGAAGGCTATTGATCGGTTCAACGCTTGCGATACGTGATGTGGCGCGCCGGTTCACGCTGGCGCGCCCATTTGTTTGAAGCGGCCTCTTGGCTTGAGCAGCGCGCCCGGTCGCCACGCCGTTTCCGGGCAAAGCGGGCGCCGGGTCGCGTGAGAAAGCGCGCCGAGCAAAACTCAAGGAGCAGGACACATGTGCGGCGAACTGGACGACGAAGGCCCGACCAGCCTGCAGGAAGCCCATTACAACCGCTTCTTGCTTCACGCGAAGGCGATCCTCGGCAAGCGGGAGAAGGCGGCGGCCGTCTCGGATGACGCGGTCGTCAACGCCATTGATCAATTGTTCGCTGACGCCCTGTCGCGCGCCATGCGCGACTGCGAAGGCGCCGATCCCTCGCGGCGCTACGACATGCTTTCCATGCAGCCGCTTGTCTTCGCGCGTCTGGCGGGCATGTTGGCGGGGCATCTCTCGCTTGGCGAGGATCCGCTGCGCCGCGTGATGGAAGCGATGATGCACGGCTACGCGGAGGCCGATTCGCTTGAGCCCGATCATGGCCACGATCACGACCATGACGGGTCGTTCGGCCATTTCGGACATTCGCACTAGCCTCCGCCGGAGCCGCGTCCCCGTCAGGCGATAAGCCGCGTTGCGCCGGTCTCCCGGTTCGGGATCCGGAACCTCGCCAGCGACTTCATCAGCGCTTCCGTTTGCTGGCGCAGTTGTTCGCTGGCGGCTGACGTCTGCTCGACCATCGCGGCGTTCTTCTGCGTATTCTGGTCCATCTCGCTGACGGCGCCGTTGATCTGCCGCAGCGATTGCGCCTGGGTCAGGGCGACTTCCGCGATTTCCGATACGAGCTTCTTCAATTCGGAGACCTGATCGACGATACCCAGAAGCGCGGCGCCCGTTCGCGTGACGCGGTCGACGCCGTCGGCCACCTGCTCGACGGACGACTCGATCAGCGTCTTGATCTGTTTCGCGGCGTCCGCCGAATGCTGGGCCAGCGCCCGCACCTCGGAGGCGACCACCGCAAAGCCGCGGCCGGCGTCGCCCGCACGCGCAGCTTCGACGCCGGCGTTCAACGCCAGCAGGTTCGTCTGGAACGCGATCTCGTCGATCGACGTCGTGATTTGCTCGATGCTTTGCGACGACTTCTGGATTCGCTCCATCGCGTCGATCGCTTCCTTTACAATTGCGCCGCCGTTCTCCGCGCCCGCCTGCGCGGAAACGGCGACGGAATTCGCCTTCTTGGCGCTCTGCGCGACAGACGAGACGCTGTCCGTCACTTCACGAACGGCCGCAGCGGTTTCCTCGATGCTGGCGGCCTGTTGCTCCGTCCTGCGCGACAGGTCGTTGTTCGCGACGGCCGTTTCGAGCGCCGCCGAATTTATGGAGCGGAAGCCGTCGATCAGCTGCGCCAGCGTCTCGCCCAGCTGATTGTTCGTCGTGTTGAAATTCCTGCGCAGGGCGTCGAGTTCGATCGTGAACTTGTCATCGATTGATTGCGTGAGGTCGCCATGTGCGAGCCGATCAAGGCCCGCGCCAATCTTCTGGACGGCCATCACCCGCTCGGTGAGGTCCGAGGCGATCTTTATGACCTTTACGACCTGGTTATTTGTGTCGAAGATCGGATTGTAGGACGCCTGGATCCACACCTCCCTGCCGCCCTTGCCGATGCGCTTGAACTCGTCGGTGATGAACTCGCCACGCCGGAGCCGCGACCAGAACTCGGCGTATGCCGGTCTGGCGGCCAGCTCCTCGCCGACGAACATCCGATGGTGCTTGCCCCGGATTTCCCCAATCGTGTAACCGACCGCCTTCAGAAAGTTGTCGTTCGCCGACAATATCTCGCCTTCGGGCGTGAATTCGATGACGGCCTGGCTCCGGAAGATGGCGTCGAGCCGGCTCGCGTCCTCGATCGCCTTCTGCTTCTGGATGGTAATGTCGGTGGCGAGCTTGACGATCTTGATGAGCTTGCCCGAGGCGTTGAGGATCGGATTGTAGGATGCGCGGATCCAAACCTCCCTGCCGCCCTTGCCAATCCGCAGGTACTCGCGTTCGTCGAAGCCGCCGCTGCGCAACTTGTTCCAGAGTTCCTCGTATTCCTCGCTCTTTGCGAACCCTTCCGGCACAAAGATGCTGTGGTGGCGGCCGATGATTTCGGAAGGCTCGTATCCCATCGCCTCGCAGAAGTTTTCGTTGGCGGAAAGGATGTGTCCTGAGGGCGCGAATTCAACGATGGCCAGGGAGCGGCCGAGCGCCTCCAGGGTAAGCTTTGCTTCGGACCGGATGGGGAAAATTCCAAAACGCATAATGGCGCCTGCACGAGAAATACACTGGAAGCTCAGTGTATCGCCCTATGCTTGCGTGAGACTGGCCATTCGCCGTCTTTCGGGCTGGCGGCTTCGCCGCCGGGGCGGATCATGGATCGCCCGGCGGCGCGGGGACGGCGCTTTTACGCCTGCCGGCGTGCTGCGGAACAGCGCCTTGACGCTCAGATCTTGAAGGCTTCGAGCGTCTCGGGCGCGAACAGTTCTTCCGGCTTCAGAAGGCGCTTCGAGAGTCCGCTCTCGTAATGGTAGCGCAGGAAAACCCTGAAGGTTTCCATGTTCTGCTCGTAGCCGTAGGCCCAGTAGTCTTCGCCCATCACCTCGCGCGCTTCCTCGACGTCGTGCATGAGCCAAGGGACCATGGCCTTCAACGCGGCGGATTCCTGCAAGTCTTCGTAGGTGCGGCGCTGGGCCTCCTGGAACGCCTTGAACAGCGACTGCGCGATCCAGCGGTTCGCCTCGTAGACTTCGCGGCGGATCGCGACCGTGTGCATGATCGGGAAGATCTTCGTCTTGCGGTAGTAATCGAGCTCCACCTCCCGGTAGTTCGGGAACAGCCGCTTCACGTTCACCCCGTCGTAGGTTGAGGGTTTGCGCGCGGTGTGGAACGCGTCGATCTCGCCGTCGCCCAGCATCTGCGCGAGCGTCTTGTCCTCGGGGATCGGGGTCACCTTGATGTTGGCGGGCAGGTCGAGCTTGATCTTTTCAGGCCGTCCCGGCTCTTCCTCGCCGCCGGTGAGATATTCGCAGGAGTCGACCGGCACGCCGTAGAAGTCCGACAGGATGCCGCGAATCCAGACCGGAGACGTCATCTGGTATTCGGGCACGCCGACCTTCTTGCCGATGAGGTCCTTCGGCTCCCTGATGCCCGATTTCGCGTTGATGTAGATGCAGGAATGCCGGAAGAATTTCGACGGGAACACCGGGATCGCGATGAAGGGCTTGGGGTCCTTGTGCAGCGATACGCAATAGGACGAGAACGACATTTCCGAGACGTCGAATTCGCGGTGCCTGGCCATGCGGAAGAACGTCTCCTCCACCGGCATGTTCAGGTAATTGATGTCGATTCCATCGGGCTGGACGGAGCCGTCCATGATCGCGCGCGTGCGATCGTAGTTCCAGCAGCCGAACGTGAGCTTCAATTTGGACATGGCGCTTCCCTGGGCATTTCCTGAAAGATTGTCGTTTGGGGCGATTGGACGCGCGCGTGCGCGCCCTCTCAATAGAACTGGTCGAAGTGCATCTGCGAGGCAGGCACCTTGTGCTTGATGAGCGTCTTCATCACGGCCTGGGACATCATGGGCGGGCCCGCGAAATAAACCTCCATCTCGCCGAGCTTCTCGCCGAAAACCTGCTCCGCGATGTCGTGCACGAAGCCGACCTTGCCGGTCCAGCCGGCCGAGGACGGGTCGTCGGGCATCGAGATTGCGCCGATGTAATGGATGCGCGTGCCGAAGCCTTCGAGCTCCTTGAGCATCGCTTCGCCGCACACGTCGCGCGGGGTGCGCCCTCCGTAGATGAAGTGGATGTTGCGGTCCTTCAGCGCCGGGCTCTTCGCCGCGGCGCGCGAGATGGACACCATGGGCGAAAGGCCGGAGCCGCCGGCCAGGCAGAGGATGTCGCGCGGCGCGTCCTCGCGCAGGTAGGCCATGCCGAACGGACCGTCGAGGCCTACCTTGTCGCCGACCTTCAGATGGTCGAACAGCGAAGTCGTCGCGGCCCCGTTCGGGACGCGGCGAATCTGGAAGTGCCATTCGGCGCCGTCTTCACCCGTGTTGCACATCGAATAGGCGCGCGCGCCTTCCACGCCCGGCGCGCCGATCAGTCCGTACTGGCCCGCAAGAAATTTCACGGGCTCCGACAGGCGAAAGCGGAACTCCCTGATGTCGTGCGTCACGTCGATCGTCTCGACAAGTTCGCCGGCCGTCTTCTTCGGCAGATGCCTGCTCTTGTAGTGATCGCGCAGCGGCACCTTGATCGTGCAATCGCCGTTAGGCACCGCCTGGCAGCCGAGATAGCGTTTGCGCTGGGCGTCGCGCTCGGTCACCCCCGGCGGATTCGGGCGCAGGTACGACACTTCGCCCTCGATCAGTTCGAAACGGCAATTGCCGCATTCGCCCACGTTGCACTCATAGGGAAAGCCGAGCCCGGCGCGGGCCGCCGCGCGCATGATCGTGTCGTCGGTGCAATCGAATTCGATGTTCGCCGCCGGAATGGTGATCTTCGCCATGTTTCCTGCCGTTGGTGTTGTCGTTTCAGAAGCCCGCGACCGAGCGATAGCCCAGCCGCGCCGATATAAGGTGCGCCGTGTTTACGACGAGCGGCGCGAAGCGCGCCAGAACGTCCTCGGAAAGCCGTTGCGTCGGTCCTGCGATGCCCACGGCCGCCACCACGCGCCCTTCGGCGTCGCGGATCGGCGCCGCAAGCGAGCGCATGCCGATTTCGCACTGCTCATCCTCGCGTGCATAGCCTTTCTGGCGCACGTCCTCCAGAGCGGCTTTCAAGTGTTTCGGGTTGATGTCCGTAAACGGGGTGCGCGGTTGCAGCCCCGCCGCAATGATGGCCTCCACGGCCTCGGGCTCCGCGAAGGCGAGCATGGCCCGCCCCTCCGCCGAGCAGAACGCGGGCTTGCGTTCGCCGAGGTTCGCGCGCTGGCGAATCGCCTGCGTGCTTTCCAGGTCGTAAACGTAGATGATCTGCCCGCCTTCAGGCACCGCGAGATGCACCGTCTCGTTCGTCGCCTCGCGCAGGGCGAAAATGTGCGGGCGCGCTTCCGTCGATACGTTCATGCGCTGGCGCACCAGCGCGCCCAGACCGAATAGGGCGAGGCCCAGACGGTATTTGTCGTTCTCGCGGTTCTGCTCGAGCATGCCCTCGGAGACGAGGGTGGAAGCCAGCCGGTAAACCGTGCTTTTGGCGACTCCGAGTCGCTTGGACAGCGTTGTGACGCCGATTTCCGCCTCGCCCTCGCTGAAGGATTTCAGGAGCCGCACGGCCGTCGCGACCGAGGACAGCCGCTGCGCTTTCGCCTTCGACGCGCTTTTCGCCGCGGGCGCCGGAGCGGCGGCGCGCGCGCTCCCGCCGCCGGAGGCTTTCGCGGTCTTCATTTCGCGCCTCATGCGCGCGCTCCCGGGAAGCGGGACAAGGCGCGATGAAACGCGCGCGCGCGAGGATCCGACATTGCGCGTCCGGAGCGTTCCGTCGGCGGCAAAAGGGGAACCAGCGCGCGCGCCGCCATTTAGACCTCGATGAAGACGGCGTCGTTCTCGACGGCGACCTTGTAGGTCTTTTGCGGAATCATGCAGGGCGGCTCGACCACTTCGCCGGTCTTGATGTTGAAGCTGCCGTTGTGGAAATCGCATTCCACGACGTCGCCGCAGATGGGTCCTTCAGAGAGCGAGCCGGGTCCGTGGCTGCACGTGTCGTCCATCACGTAGAAGGCGCCGTTGAGATTGAAAACGGCGAGGATCAGGTCTCCGGTTTCGACCTTTATGGCGGAGCCTTCCGCCACGTCCGAGGTCTTGCACAACTCAATCTTCTGCGCGGACACCGTCAATCTCCTCTTCTCGTTGACGCCCTTTGCGGACCGGTGATAAACGCTACCTGTGATCAATATGCGGAACAACGTTCCGCATACAGGAACCGGGGCGTGGATAGCAAGACTGAAGCGTCCGGTCAACGATCAAGAGAACAGCCGGGAGCAGTGATCTAGCGCGCCCGGAAGCGCATTGCCCCTCACCCTGCGAAAGAGAGCAGGGGAGCGGCGTTAGGGGAGAGGTTTCATGCTTCGCAAGGAACAGAACGACTATTTGACGCAGACGGACCCGGGCACGCCGATGGGCAACCTGTTCCGCTGCTACTGGATGCCGGCCCTGCTCAGCGAGGAGCTGCCGGAGCCCGATTGCCCGCCCGTGCGCGTGAAGCTGCTCGGCGAGCGCCTGGTCGCCTTCCGCGACTCGGAAGGCAAGCTCGGTCTCATCGACGAGTTCTGCGCTCACCGCGGCGTGTCGCTTTGGTTCGGCCGCAACGAGGAGTGCGGGCTTCGCTGCCCCTATCACGGCTGGAAGTTCGACACGACCGGCCAATGCGTGGACGTGCCCTCCGAGCCGGCTGAGTCCGGCTATGCGCAGAAGATCAAGCTGAAGTCCTATCCGCTGATCGAGAAGGGCGGCGTCCTGTGGACGTACATGGGCCCGCCGGAGAAGCAGCCGCCGGAGCCGGAATACGAATTCTGCACCGTGCCGCTCAACCAGACTTTCATGACGAAGCGGCTGCAGGAGTGCAACTGGCTGCAGGCGATGGAAGGCGGGATCGATTCGTCGCATGTTTCCTGGCTGCATCGCGGCGACCTTTCGAACGATCCGCTGTTCAAGGGCGCGGCCGGCAACAAGTACAACATGCAGGACCTGTCGCCGGTCTTCGAGGTTGTCGAGAGCGAGGGCGGCCTGCTGATCGGCGCCCGCCGCAACGCGGAGAACGACCAGTACTACTGGCGCATCACGCCGTGGGTCATGCCCTGCTACACGGGCGTCCCGCCGCGCGGCGACCATCCGATGCATGGCCACTTCTGGGTGCCGATCGACGACCACAATTGCTGGGCCTGGAGCTACGACTACCACCCGACCCGTCCGCTGACGGAAGAGGAAGTCGCCGCGATGAAGGCCGGCAAGGGGATCCACGTCCGTTACGTGCCGGGCACCTACCGCCCGCTCGCGAACAAGGACAACGATTACCTGATGGATCGCGCTGCCCAGAAAGCCGGCAAGACGTTCTCGGGCGTCGAGGGCATCGGTATGCAGGACGCTTCGTTGCAGGAAAGCATGGGTCCGATCTGCGATCGCACCAAGGAAAACCTCGTCGGCACCGACAACGGCATCATCATGGCGCGTCACCGCCTGATGCGCGCCGCCAAGGCGCTGGCCGACAAGGGCGTCGTGCCGCCGGGCGTTGATCCGGAGCACCACAAGGTGCGCCAGGCCGCGCTGCTTCTGCCGCGCGACGTCCAGTACAAGGAGGGCGCCAAGGAGGCGCTCAAGGCGAAGAAGGGCGTGCGCCAGACCTCGGTCTGACGTGGCGAAAATCGCGGCGGGCTGATCGGCCCGCCGCTTGCTTGATGTGCATTCGGCTCGCGGGCGGGCCGCCGGTCAGCTTCTGGAGGCAATGAGATGCAAAGCGAATCCGCTCGGGTCACCACGGCGCAGGAAGCAAAGTACCGGATCCAATATCCGAATTCGAAGCGCCGGGCGGTGAAGGTTATCGCGCTCGACGCGCCGAGCGCCGACATGATCGACGTGCTGGCCAAGAAGGAATGGAACGGCGCCACGTTTTTCCGCGCGCTGTCGTTCGCAACGAAAGCGGAGCCGGGCACGACCGAGGCGGGTCTCAGCGCCTGGCTGAACGACCTCGCGGGGCGCGCGCTCGATCTCGTCAGCGAAGTCGCAACCGCTGATTTCGTCGTCGTCATCTCGGCCGCGGGCGAGGACGCGCGCTCCGTCTCCGTCATCGCCGACGCCTGCAACGCGCATCACAAGACGATGGTCGCCCTGGTCGTTCCGCGCGACGGCGCGACCGATGACGATGTGTCCGCCTCGATGGCTCACCTTCGCCCCTTTGCCCGTATGCTCGTGATCGCGCACGACGCAGATTACATCACGGCGATGCTGACGGCGCTGCGCGCCTGACCGGAGGCGCGGGGGGCGAATGGCCGTCGAGACAAAAACATTCCGCCGTGATCACTTCGACTTCAAGGCGGCGTTCTTTGACAAGTCGGTGCTCGTCCTCGCGGGCCTTGCGACGGCGTCCGGTCTTCTTTGCTATTGGTTGAAGGGCCTCGACGCGGTCTTTGAGAGCTTGCACGCGGACGTCGAGACGTTTCTGCAGCTCGTGCCGAAGATGGCGCTGGCGTTTCTGCTCGCCGCGCTCGTCACGTCGCTCGTGTCGCGCGCGACCATCGCTAAATGGCTCGGTGAAAAGTCCGGCGTGCAGGGCGTCGCGCTGGCGACCGCCGTCGGCGCCGTGACGCCCGGCGGACCCATGATGTCGTTTCCGCTGGTCGCTTCGCTCGCCAAGGCGGGCGCCGGCCGCGCTTCGCTCATCGCCTATCTCACCTCGTGGGAGACGCTGGGCTTCCAGCGCATCATGGTGTGGGAAATTCCGCTGCTTGGGCCGGAACTGACCGCCATGCGCTTCATCTCCTCGATTCCGCTGCCGTTCATCGCTGCGCTTCTGTCCGAACGCCTGCCGAAGACAGAGGCCGAGAAGAAGGCGGGCTGATGGGATCGGTTGCATTCTTTGGAGTCGCCTCGCTCATCCTCTGCGTGATCGCGTGGCGGCGCTCGCCGACGCTGGTGCGCGGCGCCTTCCGGAATGCGACGCTCCGGTTCCTGGAAATACTGCCGCGCATCGGATTTGCGCTGCTGACCGCGGGATTCATTTCGCAGGTGGTTCCTGCGGATACGATCGGCCACCTCATCGGCTACGAGAGCGGGCTGCGCGGCATCCTCATCGGCGCGGCGGTTGGAGGCCTCACGCCGGCAGGCCCCATCGTCTCGTTTCCGATCGTCCTTGTGCTGATGGCGGCAGGGGCGGGCTTCCCGCAGGTGATGGCCTACCTCACGGCCTGGTCTGTCTTCGCCTTCCATCGGGTCATCATCTACGAGATCCCGCTCATGGGAGCGCGGTTCGTTCTCGTCCGGCTCGCGGCCTCCGCCATCCTGCCCGTTCTCTGCGGGCTGATCATCTGGGGCATGATGGAAGCGTTCAACATCCAGCTCGGACGCTGACCTCCGCCTTGCGGAAACCGGGTAAAAGGTATAAATACCCAATATCAGGAACTTTATCTTTCCGGCTTTGAGCTTCGTCCGGGGCGGAGGGGCTTTTCCATGCTCACGCATTCCCAGATCTGGGGCGCAATCGACACGCTTGCCTCGCGCCACGGACTGACCGCCTCGGGCCTCGCCCGCAAGGCGGGCCTCGACCCCACGACGTTCAACCGGTCGAAACGCCAAGGGCCGGACGGGCGCCTGCGCTGGCCCTCCACCGAATCGCTGGCGAAAATCCTCCACGCCACAGGCGCGACGCTCGACGAGTTCATGGGGCTTCTGACGTCCCGCGCCGAGGCCGCGCGCCGCATTCCGCTCATCGGAATGGCGCAGGCGGGCGATGGCGGCTTCTTCGACGACGCGGGATTTCCGGCCGGGGCGGGATGGGACGAGATCGTCTTTCCCAACATCGCCGACGAGAACGCCTATGCGCTCGAAATTTCCGGCGATTCCATGCTGCCGGCCTATCGCGACGGCGACGTGGTGATCGTGTCGCCGAATTCGCCGGTCCGGCGCGGCGACCGCGTGGTGGTGAAGACGCGCGAGGGCGAGGTGCTCGCCAAGGAATTGAAGCGGCGCACCGCCAGGACCATCGAACTGCGTTCGATCAACCCCGAACATCAGGACCGCACGTTCGACGCGGACGACGTCCAGTGGATCGCGCGCATCGTGTGGGCGGCGCAGTAACTCCGCCAGGCGAAGACTAGTACTCGCCGGTCCACAGCAGCCAGAGGCCGCGTGCGACATAGATGATGCTCATCCCGTAGATGAGCGCGCGCGTCCATTTGCGGAAGCTGTCATCCGTGAGACGGTTGAGCAGGCTCACCGCCGCCGATCCGCCGGCGAGCGTCAGCAACATGCAGATGAAGAAGAGCTGCACCGGCAGGTGTTCGCCGCCGTCGAGCGCCGCCACGCCGAAATACAGAAACCGCATCAGTTGCGAGAAAAGAAGCGTGAAGGCTTTCGTGGCGACGATGGCGTGGCGGTTCAGCGGCGAGTTCTGGAAGAACATGTCGAGCACATTGCCTGCGCCGCCGACTGCGATCTGCAGGATCATCGCGATGAAGCCGCACAGCAGCCCCATGCCCCGCTTCGTGATGTCCGGCCGCCACTTCTTTGGCAGCATGTCGCCGATGAAGGGCGTGAGGCCCAGCCCGAGATAGACGACCGGCTTTGAGGGCACGAACAGGATCATCAGCATGAGGCCCATGCCGGCGACCGAACCCGCGATGTAGCGGGCGGCGATGCTCCAGTCGATGTGACTGCGCCACAGGAACGCGCGCCAAGCGCCGGACGAAAACATCAGCGCCGAAAACATCGTCATCGCCGCGCTGACGGGCAGGAAGTAGAGCAGGACGGCGAGCACGATCTGCCCGCCCGCCATGCCGAAAATGCCCGACAGGAAAGCGCCCGAGAAGGACGCGGCGGCAATGCTCAGACTGGCGAACAGAGACAGCATTCAGTGCGTGCTTCCAACCCTTGCGCCGCTCGCGCCCGAACCTGCGAAGGCGGCGTTTCCTTCCACGGCGCCTAGCTCCCGCGCGCCTTCAAGAATGCGTCGTGCTCCGCGGCGAGATCGCCCGCAAGCGCCTTCGCGATCAGCGCGCGCGTTTCCGCCACGCCGTAAAGCGCGACGAAGGAGCCAAAGCGCGGCCCGCGATTTTCGCCGAGCAGGACCTGATAGAGCATGTTGAACCAGTCGTTCGATACGCCCGGCCGTTCGGGTGTCGCGCCCTTCGCCTTCATGTCCTGGTAGCGCGGGATGGGCCGCGCAACGTCGTAGAGCGCGGTCTGGATGTCCTCCGCGCTCGCGCCCTTCGGCAGGCCCGCCAGCATGGCGTCGAGCTTCGCGAGCGCGTCATGCTCCACATCGTCGGGCAGGCGATAGGTCTTCGACGGCCGCACGAAGTCACGGAAGTAGGCGACGGCGTAGCCGACGAGCTTGTCGAGGCGCGGATGCGTCTGCGGCGAGGCGGAGGGCGCATAGCGGCGCAGGAAGCCCCACAGCACCTGCGGGTCCTCGCTGTTCGCGACGGCGGCGAGGTTGAGCAGCATTGCAAACGACACGGCGGTTCCCGCGCCGTCGGCGCCCGTCTTGAGTTCTTCAGCCGCCGGCGGCTCGCCGGCATGGATGTGCCACACCGGATTTCCGAGCCGCAGCTTCCAGTCCTGACGCGGATAGGAGCCGAGGAATTGCAGGTATTCGTCGACCGCGCGCGGGATCACGTCGAAGAACAGGCGCTTGGCCTCGCGCGGTTTCTGGAACATGAAGAGCGACAGAGATTCCGGGCTCGCGTAGGTGAGCCATTCCTCGATGGTGAGGCCGTTGCCTTTCGACTTTGAAATCTTCTGGCCCTTCTCGTCCAGAAACAATTCGTAGTTGAAACCTTCCGGGGGCGTTCCGCCGAGCGCGCGCACAATGCCCGCGGACAGTTTAACGGAGTCGATGAGGTCCTTGCCGGCCATTTCGTAGTCGACGTTCAGCGCATACCAGCGCATCGCCCAGTCGGGCTTCCATTGCAGCTTGCAATGGCCGCCGGTGACGGGCGTTTCGAAACGTTCGCCGGTGCCGGGATCGCGCCACACGATCGTGCCCGCCTCGACGTTCATCTCGTCGACGGGAACCTGCATCACGACGCCCGTCTTCGGGTGAATGGGGAGGAACGGCGAATAGGTCGCGGCGCGCTCCTCGCGCAGCGACGGCAGCATGATCTTCTGCACCGCGTCGAAATGCGCGAGCATGTGCAGGAGCGCGGCGTCGAAACGGCCCGACGTGTAATAGTCCGTCGAGGACGCGAACTCGTAGGAAAAGCCGAACCTGTCGAGGAAGTCGCGCAGCATCGCATTGTTGTGGTGCGCGAAGCTCTCGAACTTGTTGAACGGATCGGGGATCTTCGTGAGCGGCTTGCCGAGATGCTGCGTCAGCATCTCCTTGTTGGGCACGTTGTCCGGCACCTTGCGCAGGCCGTCCATGTCGTCGGAAAACGCAAGCAGCCGCGTCTTGATCTTCCCGCCGGTGAGCGTTTCGAACGCATGGCGCACCATGCTCGTGCGCGCGACCTCGCCGAACGTTCCGATATGCGGCAGGCCCGAGGGGCCGTATCCCGTTTCGAAGAGCACATCCTTCTGACCCGTGCGCTCGATGCGCGCGATCAGCTTGCGCGCTTCCTCGAACGGCCAGGCTGCCGACGTCGCGGCGGCGGCTTCAAGCGAAAGCGGAGCGGCGGCCGCTGCGGACGGCCCTGCGTGGGAAGACATTGGCGAACCCTGGTAAGTCCCCGGCGCGAAGGGCGGGGAAAATGTGCGCGCACACTAGGTAGCGTGGAAACCCGCGTCAATGATGGCGGCTCGCGGCGCGGCCCGGTCCCTGAGCCACGATGTTCGCGCGTGGCCGTGTTCCGTCTTCGCCCAGTAGTACGGGTCGCGGATGAAGTCGATCAGGGCCCACCATGCCGCTATGGACAGCAGCGCCCAGTAGACCGGCAGCAGCGGCAGCCAGATCGCAAGCCGCAACAGGCCGCGCCGTTTCAACCCGAGCAGCGCAGGCCACATCGCGCTGGCGAGCCCCCCGAGAAGGACTGCGCACCACAGCGCCGATGCGGCGGCGCCCGCCGGTCCCTGCGGCGCGAACAGGCCGCCCGAGAGCGCCGCTCGTCCAAAGCCCAGCGCAAACGCGGGACCGAACATGGGTCCAATCAGCGCGCCGGCGACGAGCAGCAGCGCGGCCGCGGCGCGGGCGGGTCCTGCTTCGCGCAAGAGGCGCGAAGGCGCACGCGTGTGCGTGACGAGGGTTTGCATCCAGCCCTTGAACCAGCGCCGCCGCTGGCCGATCCATGCGCGCAGACTGGCGGGCGCTTCCTCGTGCGTTGTCGACTGCAGCGCGCCGACCGAATAGCCGTGACGCGCGAGACGGAAGCCGAGGTCGATGTCCTCGGTTACATTCCATGCGTCCCAGCCGCCGGCGTCGCGCAGCGCGCGCGCGCGGAAATGGTTCGACGTGCCGCCGAGCGCGACAGGCGCGTCGATTGCGGATAGTCCTGGATTCACGACCTCGAACAGCGCGGCGTACTCGATGGCGAACAGTGTGGAAATCCATCCGTCGCGAAAGTTGTCGATGGCGAGCCGGCCCTGCAGGCAGCCGACATGCGCGGGCAGCGTCGCGAACGCCGCCGCCGCCTTGCGCAACTGGCGGGCGTCGGGTTCGTCTTCCGCGTCGTAGACGGCGACGAGTTCGCCGCGCGCCTGCGACAGGGCGACGTTCAGCGCGCGCGGTTTCGTGCGCGGCTTTCCGTCAGGGGCGACGACAATCTGGTAGCGCGGGGGAAGGTCAAGCGCCTCAAGCGCCGCGCGCGTCTCTCGATCGTCTTCCTCGATCACAAGCTTGATGTCGAGTTTCGCGCGCGGATAGTCGAGCGCGTCGAGCGCGTTCACCAGTTTGCGCGCGACGCGCGCCTCCCGGTGCAGGGCGACGATGATTGTGTAGAGGGGCAGATCCTCGTCGCGCAGCGGCGCGGAAACGTGCGGCGCGCCAGGGCTTTCGGCGGTCGCTAGCAAACGCAGCAGGATAGCCGAGCCCACCAATCCGGAAACCGCGCATGATGCTGCGATTTGAAGCGGACCCGATCCGGCGAGCATGATGCCGATCAGCGCCATCAGCGCCCCCAGCCATGCGAATTGCGTCAACGACGGTTTGCCGCGCGCACATGCCTGCGCGTCCCGGCGCGCGAGCTCGCGGCTCGCCTCGCGGGCGGCGTCGTCCGCAAAGGCCCGCTCGATCGTCAGCCGCAGATTGGTCGGCGTGGTGAGGTGAACGCGGATGCGGGCCGCGCGGCGCCGGAAGAAGGCGAGCGTCTCGATCCGCCGCCCTTCTGGCGCCGAAATCCACATCCCGTCCGCGCGCTGCGCGACGCCCGCCATGATGCTTTGCGGGTAATGCGCGCCCTTGCCGACCTCGAACGGCTCATCGACGAAAGGCAGGCCGAGCCAGCGCGCGAGGGCCCGGTAATACGCGCCTTCGCTGATCCAGCCTTCGCGCATGATCACCTGTTCGGGCGGAATGTTCAGCCCGGCGCCGATGCGCGTAGCAGCCAGCAGGCGGTCGGGCGGGGCGCCGGACTGCTGCAGGCAGACGAGGGAGGGTGGAAGCGGCGCGCCTCCCCTGCGAAGAGGCCGGTGCGCGGCGCGATTGGTTGCGTCGCCCGCCCCGTCGTGCATCCTGCGGGGCGGCGCTTGCGGAAGCAGATGGACAAGGCTGCCGCCCATTTCGGAAAACTCGACGACTTGACGCAACGTTAAGGGGGATACTTGAGCTTGAGAATAAAGAAAGCAAGCGGAATCGTCGGGCGGCTTCTGGCGCGGGCCAACGTCGCGGCCCGCGCTAAATCGGCTATGCAGCGAGAGGTGCCACCGACAGATCAGTCTGCGGGCCGATTTGGGATCCGAGGCCGGATGCAGTCTTTAGTGTCGTGACCACATCAGCGTTCACGTCCCATAAGCCGAGATAAACCGGTCCTGTTTGGGGCACTTTAGACACGGCGATGATTTCAGGCGCCCATCTAGTTCTTTTTAGAACGTTGATCATAGCGCGATGACATAGGCCAGTGACCTGGGTCAGGCCGGCTCGCAAGCTAATTTCCGCCAATCCGACGAGCAGTTGGGAACTCACTAGATTCAGGCCTCGAGGTGAGTAAGGTCCCTTCTGAAAGTCAGGGTCTATGCAAAAGCGTGTAACTTCCCAGATAGTTGACGACTCTAGAACGATGGGGTCGTCAAACCAGTGGGCGAAAACATCTCGCATGAGGTGGGGACCCGTGGTTGGCATCAGGCGAAGGGCGCCGCTGACGCGGCCGGTCGTTGGACATTGAGTGGCGAGATAGACGCAGTCGAGATCATCGTAGAGATCGAACTCGAGATCACCCTTGACCGGAACCTCCCACTTTAATTGATCAGCAAAAACCTTTTTGCGTAGCCGAAAGACGTCCTGCAGAAGGATTTTGTTATCGTCTCTGTTCTCTGGCGTAATGATTGAGAGCATCGAATTAATTCCCCGGTAGCTAACGGAGAAATGTTTCCGATGCTTATAGGCACGAGAACAGACGTCGAATTTGACGAATTGACGCCATCATCCAGGCGGTATGAGGCCAAAGCTAACTGCCTTGGATACCGCGTGCGTAATGTTCAATGCATTTAATTTGTGCCGCGCTGTATCGAGATATGCACGGGTAACTCTTTCAGATATACCGAGAATGCACGATATGTCTTTGAAACTTTTGCCTGCAGCCGCCCAGCGAAGGCATGCGGTCTCTCGCGGAGCAAGTCGAACGGTCTCCTCAGTACCTTTGTACACGCCGACCTCTTGCATCGCAGAATGATGCACGAAATGCGCGGCGACAACGAGTTTGGGCAGGATTTCCTCTCTTAGCTTTTCCCATTCAGTGCGTTTGAGATCGGAACTCACTGCAAAGATGGCTCGATCACCGAGTGGGCCGCGCACTGGTATCGCTACACCTTGGTCTCCCACCTTGAATTCGGCAGCTTCCCCGAAGAAGCGCTTAACGATTTTCGAGTCTCGGGCCACTAGACTCCAGTCCACTGGCAACAAACTCGAACGGTCGATTGCTACCACTGGATCGATACGATGATACGAGTTTTGAAAATAATGAGCTTCCCATTCGCGGGAATATGTTGTCCACACGACGGTTTGATCAGCGGATAAGCCAGGTATGGTGTGTGCGAAATACGCGGCATTCGTGAGTCCGAGCTCCGCGGTAAGCGCGGTGAGATAATCAAGCGCGTTTGCGGCCTTCACCTCCATTGCCGCTTACCCCCTCAATGCCATATCAATTTCGCCGAAATCTTCGCGACAATCCTGCCACGTCAAATATGACGGGTCAAAAAATCATCGGCTGATGAGACGATATAGCCGCCATGGACGGGGCTTCCTAATTGTTTCTTCACCTTCTTGGGAGGCGATTATGGCAGTGCAGGTGATGAACGAAAGTTGTTCCCGCGAGTATGACGGCGATCCCACTTCTGACTTGAAGGCTTTGGCGAACATGCTGCAATATATAGCGGAAGAATTGAGGTACCTTGGCAATGATCGATGTGGTGACATGGCGCTTGAATGTCGTGCGGCGACGCTGGAGCACCTCTCTATGTTGCAGCGCGCGTCACAACTTGTTTCGACGCGGGTAGAAAACTCGAAACAAGCCGCGTCGCAAAGATCCGTGGGTCGTTAATGTTGATTCGGCTAATAATTTTCTCGTTCTACGTATCTATCGGCAGCTTGTCGGTTCTCGCCCAGCAGCCGGCCCCGGGCGCGGTGTTCGTCCCGAACTTCTGGGACCCTCAGCGCCGGCTTGAGCGGCCTGACCTCGCCAGCCTGCGCACGATCCGCTTCGTCACGGACGACGAGTATCCGCCCTTCGGCTTCGCGGGCCCCGACGGGGCGCTGGCGGGCTTCAACGTCGATCTGGCCCGCGCCCTGTGCGAGGAGCTGAAAATTCCCTGCACCATCCAGGCGCGCAGGTTCGACACGATCCTCGGCGCAATCGAGCAGGGGCAGGCGGACGCAGCCATCGCCTCCATGGCCGCCACGCCGGCCACCCGCGCGCGGGTCGATTTCACCGCGCCATACTACAAGACGCCGGGGCGGTTCGTCGCGCTGAAGACCGCCCCGCTTCCCGATGCGCGGCCGGAGACGATGGCCGGCCAGCGGACCGGCGTCGTCGAGGGCACGGCTCATGCGGCCTTCCTCGAAGCGCGCTTTCCCGGCGTCGAGCGCCAGACGTTCCCCGATTTGCCATCGCTGCTGAAGGCGTTGCGCGCGGGCGAGACGCCCGCCGCCTTCGCCGACGGCGTCACGCTTGCGATCTGGCTGAACGGAGAGGAAGGCGCTGCGTGCTGCGCGTTTCGCGGCGGGCCGTTTCTCGATCCGGCTTTCTTCGGCGAGGGCGTCGGCGTCGCGGTGCGCAAGGACAACGCGGTCCTGCGCCGCGCGCTCGACTTCGCCTTCGGCCGCATCGCTGAGCAGGGCGTCTACACGGAATTGTATCTGAAGTATTTTCCGGTCGGTTTTTTCTGAAGACGGCGCGCGAAGGCCTTACAGATATCGCCGCAATTCCTTTGCGGCTTCGTCCGGCGGCCGCTTGAGGTTGAAGCCCGAGACGAAACGTCCCTGCTTGTCCATCAGGTAGATCAGCGCCGTGTGGTCCATCGAGTAGCTGTCGGGATTGTCGCCGGGCACCTTGCGTGCATAGACGCGGAAGCTCTTCATTGCAGCGTCGATGCTTTCGCGAGGCCCCGTCACACCGACGATGCGCTCGTCGAAGCTCGAAAGATAATCCTTGAGAATGGAGGCCGTGTCGCGTTCGGGGTCGACGGTGACGAAAAGCGCGCTGATTTTCGCGTTCTTGCCGAGGGCTTCGAAAACCTGTGAAATTTCCATCGCCGCCGTCGGGCAGATGTCCGGGCAATGCGTGAAACCGAAGAAGACAAGATAGGGCCGGCCCAGCATGTCGCGGTGAGTGATCGCCTTGCCGTCCTCATCGATGAGCGCGAACGAGCCGCCGATGGCGGACGGCGCCGGCGCGCCGGGCGTCTGCTGGCGCAGCGAGATGAAGGCGGTCGCCCCGAGCATGGCGACGCCGAGCACGAGGCAGACAAGCGGAACGATCAGGCGGCGATTCAAGGATGCGTCTCCAGCAGGCCGATCAGAAGCAGTTCACGACGGCGGTCGCGAGATCGACGAAGATGGCCGGGCCGAACTTCAGCCACATGAAGGCGCCGGCGGCGAACATCATGCCAAAGCCGCCGAGCGCCATGCGCACGGCGAGCCGCGTCACGGCGGCGTCTTCCCGCGCCGTGTCCTCGACCTCTCCATGCTGCGCCGTGTCGGCCATGCCCGTTTCCCGGCCCCACCGGGGCGATGTCATCAATATAGCCCTTCACCCGGAGGCGCGCATCCCTCCGGCCTGCGACGGGTGCGCGCGGCCTAGCTCAGCTCGGACGCGAGCGCGCGCAGGAAGGCGATGCAGCGGGACAGTTCAGCGACCTCGATGAACTCGTCCGGCTGGTGAGCCTGATCTATGGAGCCCGGCCCGCAGACGACGGTGGGTATGCCCGCGTTCTGGAAGCGCCCAGCTTCCGTAGCGTAGGGCACGGCGATCGTGCGGTTGGAGCGCGTGAGCTTCAGGGCGAGCGTTTCGGCGAGCGATCCATGGTCCGCCGAGAGGCCAGGCACCTCGACCTCGACGACGGTCTCGACGCTCGCCTCGGGCGCGTGGCGGCGCATGCGCGGCAGGACTGTTTCGCTCGCGCAGTGTTCGAGCCGGCGGAGGGCGATGTCCTGCGGCTCGCCGGGCAGGCCGCGAAACTCCCAATGGAAAGAACATTCCTTTGCGAGAATGTTGCGCGCCGTGCCGCCGCAGATGGTTCCGACGCTGAGCGTCGAGGTCGGCGGATCGAAACGATCGTCTCCGCCGCTGGCGGCCAGTTCGTCGGCGAATCGATAGAGGTCCGCGACGAGCGCCGCCGCGCCCTCGATGGCGTTGGCGCCGAGATTCGGTTTCGAGGAATGCGCCTCGAGCCCGCGAACGGTCGTGTAGAAGGTCGCGATGCTCTTGTGCGCGTCGGCCACCTCCATCAGCGTCGGTTCGCCGACGACGACCGCGCCGGGTCGCGGCAGGTCGAGGCCGAACCGCGCGATCGTGTCGAGCGGACCGGCGCAGGTCGTCTCCTCGTCGTAGCTCAGGAGAATGTGAATTGGCTTCCTGAGCGGCGCGCGCTTGAACTCCTCGATCATCGCAAGGCAGACCGCGTCGAAGCCCTTCATGTCCGTCGCGCCGCGGCCGTACAGCCGCGAGCCTTCGCGCCGCAGCTTGAACGGATCGCCCGTCCATGCTTGCCCTGTCACGGGAACGACGTCCGTGTGGCCTGAAAGCACGACGCCGCCGTCGATCATCGGGCCAATGGTGACGAAGATCGCGGCCTTGTCGCCTGTCGCATTCGGCACGATCACGAAGGGAACCTCGTGGGCGCGCAGGAGATCCTCGACAAACGCGACGAGTTCGAGATTGCTCTTGGAGCTTTCCGTGTCGAACGCGATCAGCCGGTCGAGAATCTCGATGGCGGCGTTCAGTCGGGAATCGGCGTCCTGCGGCACGAAGCCCTCGCCTTCTCTCAGTTGATGACGCGCCGGGCCTGCGGCGAGTCGAGCGAGAACGCCGGGATCGCCACGTCGAAGCCTTCGCCACGGTCATCCACGAACCGGTATGAGCCGACCATGATGCCCGACGGCGTCGGCAGCGGACAGCCGGACGTGTAGGTGAAGGATTCGCCCGGCGGGATGATCGGCTGTTCTCCGACCACGCCGGGGCCTTTTACTTCTTCCACGCGGCCGTTGGCGTCCGTGATGCGCCAGTGACGATGCATGAGTTGAACCGTCCGCGATCCGTTGTTCCGGATGCGAATCGTATAGGCCCAGAACCAGCGGCCCGCATCCGGCTCGGAGCGGTCGGCCATGAATTCAGGCTCGACGTTGATCTCGATTCCCAGTGTGGTTTCGGAGTACATGGGGCAACAATGCCCAAACCCCGCGCGCCCGTCGAGCCCGAACCGCGCGGAAGCGACACGAGGGAGTTGAAATGGAAATTCGCCAGGCGAAGCCGGAGGATGCGGAAGCGGCGCTCGCGCTCGTGCGCCGCTCCATCGTCGAATTGTGCAGGGAAGACCATCAGGGCGACCGCCTGACCCTGGAAGGCTGGCTCGCCAACAAGACGCTCAGGAACATGGAGGCGTGGATCACGCGGCCGGGGTCCGTCGTCGTGCTGGCCGAGCGGGAGGGCAGGCTGGCCGGCGTCGGCGCCTTCACCGCCGCCGGAGACGTGATCCTGCTTTACGTGAACCCCGAAGACCGTTTCCAGGGCGTCAGCAAGGCGCTGCTCGCGGAATGCGAAAAGCGCGCGAAGGAGATGCGCGTGCCGCGTCTGGTCCTGACCTCGAGCCTCACCGCCCGGCGCTTTTTCCTCGACCGCGGCTACGAAATCGAGGAACAGGCGACCGATATCTTCGACTCCGACGACGAGGGCCGCGAAATGCGCAAGGAGCTCGCCTGACGGCGCGCTTCACCGGTCGACGTCGAGCGGCTCGGTCCCCTTTGGCGTTCCGTCCGCCGACAGCGTAATCTTCTCGATGCGCATTTCGGCGTCCTTGAGCAGCGTCTCGCAACGCTGCTTGAGCTTTTCGCCGCGCTCGTAGAGCGAAATCGATTCCTCGAGCGAAACCTGCCCGCCTTCGAGCCGCGTGACGATGCTCTCAAGCTCCTTCAGGGCGTCCTCGAAATTGAGCGCGGCGGGGTCGGGCTTCGCGTCGGCCAAGGTCGATTCTCCGTATCCTTCGAAGGGTCATATAGCACGTCAGGCCGGGCTCGGGGCGTCCCCGGCGCCGGGCGGCTGCGCCAACGGCGAGGGCGGCCGGGCGAACACCAGTTTCTGGTAGACGAGGCCGATGGCGATCAGCGTCGCGCCGAGTCCGATGAAGGACAGCGCCCTGAGCGCGCCTTCCAGTCCCGCCAGATCGAACAGGAAAACCTTCAGCACGCTTGCGCTCACGAAGATCGCGGAGCCGATGCGCGCCTCCTTCGAGCCGCGCGCCACGCCCCAGGCGAGAAGCGCGATGCCGAGCGCCAGCCATACGGCGGAATAGGCGTACCATTCCGCATCGGTGGTCGTGCGGAGGAATCCTATCCGTTCGTCGTGGAAGAAACGCCTCGTTTGCAACGTGACGTAGCCGAAGGTCAGCGCGATGGCCGAAGCCTTCGCCATCATGCAATACCAGTACGGGCGCACGCCCTCGCTGAAGTGCGCGAGCGCCAGCGCAAGAATGGCCGGGAGCAGGTAGGCGATCAGCAGGGCGTTGAAGAACGTCCCGCCCTCTACGCCTGTGAACGAGAACAGCGGATTGCTGAAGAAGCCGAGGCCGACCATGATCCCGGCGAACGCAAGCGCCCCCGCGACCAGCGAAGCCCAGTGGAATACGATCGACGCACGACGCGCGTCGAGCCGGGTCAGCACGATGGCGAAGGTGAGCGCGGAGACGGCGAACAGGCCCTGTTCCACAAGATTCGTGCGCCGTGCGAACGCATCGCCGTCGTTGATGAAATGACGAATTTCGAAGAATATGAGAAACGCGCTGAACAGGACGCAAAGCGATTGCGCGACGCGCACGGGCGTATCTTCGACCAGGGCGCGGCGCATGACCCACGCCGCCGCGCCAAAAGCGAGGGCGGGGACGCCGTAAGCGAACAGGAGCCAGTTGAGGATTGGCCATGAACCGGCGCTGCTGAGCAGGCGCGGATCGAGCGCCAGGCGCGCCGCGACGACGACGCCAAGGCCCGCGACGCACCAGCGCAGCGCGCTGATGCGCAACTGCGCGCTGACGAACGCCGCTCCAAGCGCCGCCAGAGAAAGCGCCACGGTGAGCGTGGCGCCCTGCAGGAAAAAGACGAAGGCGAGCGACAGGGCGCCTATGGCGGCCGACGCAAACGCGCCCGCGCCGAAGCGCGCGTTCGGCGTCTGCGCCGCTTCGTCGTCCTGCCCTTCCAGGCTTCGGAAGACGGCGGAGCCCAGCGCGAAGGCGACGGCGAGCGCGGCGCCGATGATCGCGAAGAGGATGCTCGGAGAGCGGTCCGTCAATCGAACGAATGCAATGGCGAGAATGGCGAGAGGAGTCAGCGCCGCCGCGCCGGCGTAGATCGCAAGCGTCGGGAACGGCAGCGCGCGCGAAATTGCGATGCGCCAGCCGCCCGCTACAGCGACAAGGCCCGCCGCCGCCGCGCCGAACAGCGCATACATGTGCCCGTCAACGGCGCGAGGCCAATGATCGTATGCGAATGACGGCGACCAGTGCTGGCTGGCCTCGGCATAGGCTGGATCGGGCCAGATGCGCAGTGTCAGGACCGCGAAGGCGCCGGCAATGGCGAGAGCCGAAGCGGCGGGGGCGATCACGAACCCGGTGGCGGCGGGAATGAGGAAGGCGGCGGCGGCGCCTAGGAGCCACAGCGAGCCGTAGGCGTGTCCCTCCGTGGCGGCGATCAGCGTCGCGGCGGCGAGCGCAGCGAAGCCGGCGGCGGCGTAGCCCGAATAGGGCTCCGGCCGCGCGTCCTCTTCCGCCGTGAAGCGCAGCGGCCAGGCGAAGACGCCCGCCGCGAGCGCCGTCTGGACGAGGAGATGGGACAGCGATCCGGCGAAGAAGACCGGAGCCCTGTGCGCGACGCCTTCCAGAAACGCGAGGCCCCAGAGACCGCCGCCGAATGCGGCGGAGCCTGCGAGCCAGAGCCAGCGGCGCATCAGCGCGAGCCAGTAGGCGCAAGCCGCGACAACCGCGCTCAGTGCGGCGATGGGCCATGGCGACGGATCGCCCGATTCGACGAGGAAGGGCGAGGCGAGCGCGCCCACAAGTCCAAGCGCGGCGAGCGCCGGCCCGTGCAACGCGGAAGCGAACATGCAGGCGACGCCCGCCGCCGCCAGCGCGACGAACGCCGTCGCCGGGCCGATGAAGCCGTAAAGCGCATGCGCGGCGTAGGTCGAGCCGAACGCAGCGACGGTGCCCGTCGCGGTGAGGATCGCGGGAATGTCGGGGCGCCCGGTATCCGGGCTGAACGTCCCGGCCGCCCGTTCGCGCCGCCGCATGAATTCGCCGGCGCCGATCAGCGCAAGCGCCAGCCCGAAGCCGAGCGCGACGCGCATTCCGGGTCCGAAGAAACCTTGCTCTATGGAATAGCGCACGAGCAGCAGGCCGCCGAGCGCCAGCGCGACGCCGCCGACGATGACCGACCAGCGCGCGCCGAGCGCCTCCTCCAGGCTGCGGCGCGGCGGGCGGGCCGGCGCCCGTTCCTGCGGAATGACCGCCTCGGCCGGCGTTTCCGTCTCCGCCGCACGCGCGGCTTCGGCGTCGGCCGCCGCTTCCGGCTCAGGCGCGACGATCGGCTCGGGGGCAAGGCTGGCCGCGCCGATTGCGGGCCGCGCCTCGAGCGCCGCGATCCGCGACTCGGCGTCGGCGAGCCGCATCTCGGCGTTGGCCGCCCTGTCTCGCGCCCTGAGGGCGATGAAGAACCCCAGCGGTCCGAGGCAGAGAGCGCTGAAGCCGATCAGCGCCAGCAGAACGAATAGAGATTCCATGGCGACCCCGCCCAATCCTCATGAGCAGTGTAGAACGAACGCGCCCCTTCGTCGCCTGCCTGCTCGGTTCCGGAAGTGTGCGCCCGCACGCGCCTGCCCGCACGCGCGCGCCGCCGCCGCCCTTGGCGGGCTGCGCCGCGCGGCCCACATTCTCTGGCGACAAGGGAGACATTCATGCGCGTCGGCGTGCCGAAGGAAATCAAGGAAAGCGAATTTCGCGTCGGCCTGACGCCGTCTTCCGTAGTCGAGCTTGCGGCCTCCGGCCACGAGGTGATCGTGGAGACGGGCGCGGGCGCCGGCAGCGGCCTGGGCGACGCCGAGTACGAGGCGGCGGGCGCCCGCATCGTCGCCTCCGCGCGGGACGTTTTCGGGTCGGCCGAACTGATCGTGAAGGTGAAGGAGCCTCAAAGCCCCGAACGCAGAATGTTGCGCAAGGGGCAGGTCCTGTTCACCTATCTGCATCTCGCGCCGGACCTCCAGCAGGCGCGCGATCTCATGGCGTCCGGCGCGACCTGCATCGCCTACGAGACGGTGACCTCGCCGTCAGGGGGCCTGCCGTTGCTCACGCCGATGTCGGAGGTGGCCGGCCGCCTCGCCACGCAGGTCGGCGCCAATTACCTGCAGAAATGGGCGGGCGGCCGCGGCGTGCTGCTTGGCGGCGTGCCGGGGGTGCCTCCGGCGGAGGTCGTGGTGCTGGGCGGCGGCGTCGCCGGAACCCACGCCGCAACCATCGCCATCGGCATGGGGGCCAACGTCACCGTGGTCGATCGCAACCCGGAGGCGCTGCGGCGCCTCGACTTCCGCTTCGGCACGCAGGTCCGCACCATCTTCTCGACCCGCTCGGCCATCGAGGCCGTGGTGCGCCGCGCCGACGTGCTCATCGGCACGGTTCTGGTGCCCGGCGCCCAGGCGCCCAAGCTCGTCTCGCGGGACATGGTGGCGTCGATGAAGCAGGGGGCCGTGGTCGTCGACGTCTGCATCGATCAGGGCGGCTGCTGCGAGACCTCGCGCCCGACCACCCATGCGCAACCGACCTATGTGGAGGAGGGCGTGGTGCACTATTGCGTCACCAACATGCCCGGCGCCGTGCCGCGCACCTCGACCTTCGCTCTGAACAACGCGACGCTGCCTTTCGTGCTGGCGCTGGCGGACCGGGGCTGGCGGGAGGCGATGCGCGCCGACCCGCATCTGCGGGCCGGCCTCAACGTGCATGACGGGCGAATCGTCTGCGCGCCGGTCGCCCAGGCGCTGGGCCTGGAGCTGACGCCAGCGGAAATCGTTCTCAAACATTGACCTGCTTCAATCGACCCGGCCACGTCTTGTGTCTAGATGGGCTCAGATAACAACGGGGCCGGAACGACATGACCGACGCCAAGGCGTTCACTCTTGAGGACAAGCTCGCCCGCACAGGCGTGCGCATGACGGCGCCGCGCCGGGTGCTCGCCCGCGTCCTGGGCTCCGCCACGGACCATCCGGATGTGGAGGAATTGCACCGCCGGGCGCAGGAGATCGATTCGGGGATTTCGCTCGCCACCGTCTACCGCACGGTGCGCCTGTTCGAGCAATTGGGCATCGTCGAGCGCCACGCCTTCAGCGCCGGCCGCGCCCGCTACGAGCAACCGGGCGAGGAGCATCACGACCATTTCGTGAACGTGCGCACGGGCGAGGTGATCGAGTTCCACGCGCCCGAGATCGAGGAATTGCAGGCCGAGATCGCCCGCCGCCACGGCTACAAGATTCACGACCACCGGCTGGTGATCTATGTGGAGCCATTGGACGGGGAGGCCTAGCCCCTCACCCCCACGCGCAGCCCCGCGGCGGGCCGCTCGTTCAGCACTTCGCGCCGGAAACGGAACAGCGCTGCGGGCCGCCCGCCCGTGTTGTGCGTGAATTCGCCGGTCGGCTCGACGACCGCCGCCGTTTCCACGAAACGCCGGAAGTTCTGCTTGTGCAGCCTGCGTCCGCTGATGGCTTCCGCCGCGCGTTGCAGGGCGGTCAGCGTGAAGGTCGGCGGCATCAGTTCGAAGATCACCGGGCGATATTTCATCTTCGCGCGCAGCCGCGCCATCGCGGTCGCCAGAATGCGCCGATGGTCGTGTTGCATGGCTTCGCCCAGCGGCCCCGCTTCGCCGATGAGCGGGCTCGCGCGCCCGTCGCGGCGCGCTTCCTCCACAAGGCCCGCTTCGTACAAGAGCTGATAGCGGTCGAGCGCGTTCTCGTCGTTGAATGAATCCGTGAACAGCATGCGCACGCGCTCGGGCCGCGTGAGGCCGTAGGCGTTGGGCCGGTCGGGATCGCGCGCTGCCCATTTCGTCAGCGCGGGAACGATTTTCCCGTCGATGATCGGCGGCTTGCGCTCGCGCCAGTCCTCCCAGGGAAAGAACGCGTACCAGTCGCGAAAACGCGCGCGGTCCACTTGCTCTGCGCCGCCGATGCGCGTGAGCGCGAGATAGCCGACCGACACGACGTGCGGTCCCAGATCGCCCGCCTGCGCGCTGCGTCCGCGATCTCCGAACGTGTAGAGCTGTTCGACATAGCCGAGCCGCGCGCCCGCCTGTTCGCGCACCCATTCGCGAAGGCCGATCTCGAACGTGCGATGCGCCAGTGGATTGAACGGGCCGGATGGCAACGCCGTTTCACGCGCGCCGCGCGCTTCCGCCGCAAGGATCAGCGGCTCGTCGTCGGCGAGCGCCACGATGGCCGCCGTCAGGTTGACCTCGACCGGCGGGGCCGCCTGATGCTGGTTGGCGAGCGTCATGCGCCGATCTCCAGCGCGAACGGCGCGCCCTCGAAGCAGTCCTCGCCGCGCCCGATTTCACCGATGGCCGCCGTCATGCGTCCGCCGCGACCGAGAAGATTGTCCGCGATGGCCACGATTCGCGCGTTCGGCGTGGCGGTGGGCGACAGCATCCGCAGCTTCCGCGCCGTCTGGAATTCGCAGAAGTCCGGCCGCAGCGCGCAGGCGGAGACGTACGCGGCCGCCGTCGACCGGCTCACGCCCGCATAGCAATGGATGAGCAGCGGATGCGCACGGTCCCACGCGCGCACGAAGCGCAGCAAATCCTGCACGTGCGCCACGTCGGGCGCGACGTGCCCGTCGAGGTGTTCGATGATGTCGGACACGGAAATGTGCAGATGGAGGGCCGGTTCGATCTCCGCCGGCCGCGTGACGGGATAAAGCGGGTTGATCAGCGTCACCATGCTGCGCGCGCCGGTTTCGCGGACGGTGTCCGCGATGCGGGTGAGCGAGCAGACATGAATGCGCGGCATCTTTCGTCCCGTCAGTTTCCGTTCGCGTTCATTTCGTCTTCGAGTTCGCGGAAGCGCGCGAGGAACATCGTTTCCGCGTGCGCTGAATCCATGGGCGCCATCAGCGGTTCGATGTTGCGCATGGCGACCTTGGGGCGGCCGAAGAATTGCTCGGCCTCCGCGATGTTGAAACCGGCGATCCGTGTCGCTTCGATGAAAGCGGCGACGCTGTCGGCCTGCTTGATGAGGCGATGAAGCGCCGCCGGCGCGGCGGCCGGCAGCGCGAAACGCATGTGGATCGCGGAGAGAATGCGCGCCTCGACGCTCTTGTAGCTTTCGCCGATCACCGCCTTGAACGGCGAGATCATGTCGCCGATCACATATTCCGGCGCATCGTGCAAAAGCGCGGCGAGCCGCCAGCGCGCCGGCACGCCGGGGTCGATCGAGCCGACGATGCGCTCGACGAGAACGGAGTGTTGCGCGACGGAGAAGATGTGCGGCCCGCTGGTCTGCCCGTTCCAGCGCGCAACGCGCGCAAGTCCGTGCGCGATGTCCTCGATCTCCACATCGAGCGGCGAGGGATCGAGCAGGTCGAGCCTGCGGCCGGACAGCATGCGCTGGAACGCGCGCGGGGCCTTGACTGCGCGGGCCATCAGGGCCGGCCCTCCCACGCCAGCGCCGCGCATTCCTCATGCCGATGACAATCGACGAGATGATCGTTCACCATGCCCACCGCCTGCGCGAAGGCGTAGACGATGGTGGGTCCGCAGAAGTTGAAGCCGCGCGTCTTGAGGTCCTTCGAGAGCTTGCGCGACATCTCGGACTCGGTCGGCATCTGGCCCATGTGCTTCAGCTTGCTCTGCACCGGCCGCCCGTCCACGAAATCCCAGATGTAACTGGAAAAGCCCTGCGCGGCCTCGATGTCCAGATAGACCTGCGCGGACCTGATGGCGCTTTCGATCTTGGCGCGGTTGCGCACGATGCCGGCGTCGCCCATCAGGCGTTCCACCTTCCGGGGCGTGTACCGGGCGATCTTCTGCGGGTCGAACCCGTCGAAGGCTTTGCGGAACGCTTCGCGCTTGCGCAGGATCGTGATCCACGACAGCCCCGCCTGGAAACCATCGAGCAGAAGCTTCTCGAACAGCGCGCGCGAGTCCCATTCGGGAACGCCCCACTCCCCGTCATGGTAGGCCACGTAAAGCGCGTCCTCGCCGGGCCATGGGCAGCGGGCGAGGCCGTCTTGGTGGAGAATCGCTTTGCGCAGCGGAGCGGTCATGGCTTCAAGGTTTAGCCCCTCGGCGCCGCCCCGCAAAGCCTTACACGGCGGCGCAGGCGCCCTTGAGATCGTCGATCAGGTCCTCGATGTCCTCGAGACCGACCGACAGGCGCAACATGCCTTCCGTGATGCCGGTGGCCTCGCGCTGGGCCTGCGGGATGCGCTGATGCGTCGTCGTCGCCGGATGCGTGATGATGCTCTTGGCGTCGCCGAGGTTGTTCGAGATCTTGACGACCTGTAGCGCGTTGCCGAAGCGGAACGCGCCGGCCTTGCCGTCCTTCACCTCCAGCACGACGATCGTGCCGCCGCCGCTCATCTGGCGCTTTGCGAGATCATGCTGGGGATGATCCTTGCGGAAGGGGTAAAGGACGCGCGTCACCACGCCCTGTTCGGCGAGGAAGTCGGCGACGGCGGTTGCGTTGCGCACCTGCTGGGCGACGCGCAGCGGCAGCGTTTCCAGCGACTTCAGCATCACCCACGCGTTGAACGGCGACATGGCGGGGCCGGTCTGGCGCAGGAAATTGTGGATGTGCTTCATGATGAATTCTTCCGAGCCGAGCACGCAGCCGCCGAGCACTCGGCCCTGTCCGTCCACATGCTTGGTCGCGGAATAGACGACGCAGTCCGCGCCCAGTTTCAGCGGGCTCTGGAGCATGGGCGTCGCGAACACGTTGTCGACGACCAGCGTGGCGCCCGCCGCATGGGCGATGTCCGCCACAGCGCGGATGTCGATGATTTCGAGCTGCGGGTTGGTCGGGCTTTCGAGGAAGAACGTCCGGGTGTTCGGCCGCACGGCCGCCTTCCACTGCGCGAGGTCCGTTCCATCCACGAGCGTGCATTCGACGCCATAGACCGGCAGCAGATCTTCCACGATGAAGCGGCAGGAGCCGAACAGCGCCTTGGCCGCGACCACATGGTCTCCCGCGCGCACCTGGCCGAGCATGGCGGCGGTGACGGCGGCCATGCCGGTGGCGGTGGCGCGCGCCGCTTCGGCGCCTTCCAGGAGCGCCATGCGCTGTTCGAACATCGCGACCGTCGGGTTTCCGAAGCGCGAATACTGGAAGCCCGGCGACGTGCCCAGGAAGCGCGCTTCCGCCTGCTCCATGCTTTCGTAGGCAAAACCCTGCGTCAGGAAGAGCGCCTCGGACATTTCGCCGAACTGCGAGCGCATCGTGCCCCCATGCACGAGACGGGTGGCGGGGCGCAGGTCCTTCATGGCTTTCTTCTTCTCGGTCATCTCGTCCTCGTCGCGCGGGGCGCGGCACTGAATGGGCGGCCATTTAGTCCGCCCCAACGGGCAGGGGCAAGCGCGGGCGCGCTATTCACCGAAAACGCAGGCCGGCGGCGGCGATTCGCCCGGCCCGCACTTGGCCCCCGCCCGCCGATTGGCTAGTCCTTTCCCATGAGCATCCTGCCCCCGGACCTTGCCGGCATCCTGCCCGCTCACCGCATCACGGCCCTCGCAGAGGCGGGCGCGCTGCGGCTCGCCGCGCCCTTCGCGGAAGGGCAGGTCCAGCCCGCGAGCCTCGACCTGCGCCTTGGCGTGCGCGCCTGGCGGATGCGCGCGAGCTTCCTGCCGGGTCCCGGCCGGCCCGTGATGGCCTGCATCCAGAATCTCGCCTTGCACGAGATCGACCTCGAAAGGGGCGCCGTGCTGGAGACGGGCTGCGTCTATGTGGCGGAGCTTCAGGAAAGCCTGGCTCTCCCGCCCTCCGTCGCCGCCGCGGCAAACCCCAAAAGCTCGACGGGCCGCATTGACGTCTTCACGCGCGTGATCACCGACCGCGCCCGCGAGTTCGACATGATCGAGCAGGGCTACACCGGTCCGCTCTACGCCGAGATTTCGCCGCGCACTTTTCCGGTGCTCGTGCGCGCCGGTTCGCGCCTGTCGCAGGTGCGCTTCCGGCAAGGACACGCGCGGCTCGACGACGCCGGCCACCGCGACCTGCACGCGCGCGAAAAGCTCGTGACATCAGCCGAGCCCAACATCGCGGGCGGGGTCGCGGTCTCCGTCGATCTGGCCGGCTTCGACGCCTCGGGGCTGGTCGGCTATCGCGCAAAGCGGCACACCGGCCTGATTGATGTGGATCGCCCCGGCGCGCACGCGACGCTCGATTTCTGGGAGCCGATCCACGACCGTGGACGGCGCGACCTCGTGCTCGATCCCGGCGAGTTCTACATCCTCGCGTCCAAGGAAGCCGTGCGCGTGCCGCCGGACCATGCGGCGGAGATGACGCCGTTCGATCCGCTGGTGGGCGAGTTCCGAGTGCATTACGCGGGCTTTTTCGATCCGGGCTTCGGCGCGGCGGAGGCGGGCGGCGCAGGCTCGCGCGCCGTGCTGGAAGTGCGCTCCCACGACGTGCCGTTCATTCTTGAGGACGGGCAGATCGTCGGCCGTCTCGTATACGAGCGCATGGCGGAAATCCCGCGCACGCTTTACGGGGCGGGCATCGCCTCGAACTATCAGGCGCAGGGCCTGAAGCTGTCGAAGCATTTCAAGTAAGGATGCTAATTTATCGAGTTTGTTTTTGGAGGGCAAAGCTTGGTGGACATCCGCTTGGGATCCTTCGACAGTGATTTTGTCGTGTTGCATTTCGGCGGGCCGCGCTCCGAAATCGAAGCGGACACGTTAGCGAACGTACTGAAATCTTTTTCATTATTGTCCTACAGCGTAGTAGAAATAATCGATCCAGAAAGTATCGTAGACTTTGTAGTTGTTTCGGATGGGTCCGGCAGTTACAGAATACTAATCCGAAGAATCCGACGCCGCTTAGGGGGCTTTCTCACCAGAGGCGCGGAAACTGTCTTTTGGAGCGTCGTTGCGACAATACTGTTCAATGCGACAATCGGCACCCCCGAAAAGCCAAACATCATAATTAATTCAAACGAAGTTATAATTGAACACGAAGGGAAGAAATACATCGTCCCGCGAAATGTTCATAACGACGCATCAAATGCATCAAAAGCGCCAAAAGTGCAGGATGCTCTTACGCAAACTTTTGACGCTCTTGCAGCAGACAAAAAGGTAACCGACTTCGGACTTACTCCGAAGATGAGCGATAAAAAGCCGCTTATTCAGATACCTCGTTCAGAGTTTCCAGTAAGTACATTAGATGTCATCGCCACAGAGCCAACACACATCGTTCGAGTTCAAAGCAGGCGAGCGACCCTCGTGATAAGGAAGGCTTGGTTGAATGGCAGTAAGCGGAAATGGTCTTTTGAGTGGAACGGAGTTCCAATTTCTGCTCGTATAGCTGATCTTGAGTTTGTAGGACTAATCGCTAATCGTGGTTATCTACTCGGTTCTGGGGACGCGCTCGACGTTGATCTGATGTTCAAGCAGGTGTTCGATCCTGCGATTGGTGTGTACGTGAACGACGTGAACTCGTTTATCGTCACAAGAGTCTACAGGGTCATTGAAAATCTGCCGCATCCGCAGTTCTCGTAGAGGTCATAAGGATCCCGGGCTTCCGAATGCCGACGACGGCATTTGATGTGAGCTATTAGCCGGGCGCCTAAGCCGCACGGGCGTCTGTTTGCTTTGCCAGCCCGCGAATGTGCTTGCCCCGAAGCCGCGATTGTGGCTATGGTCGCCGCCGCCGCGGGCGTAGTTCAATGGTAGAACGGCAGCTTCCCAAGCTGCATACGAGGGTTCGATTCCCTTCGCCCGCTCCATCTCCAGCCCGGCCTCCGAACCCTCGTATCTTGTCTGATCGCCGGTTGGCCTTTGGCCGGAGGCGATCAGCGGAAATTTGGGTTCGATTCCCTTCGCCCGCTCCGGCTTCCGCTCGCGCTTCCCTGGCCCGGACCTTGCACCGACCTGCGCGCCCCGCGCGCAAAGCGCGGCAGGGCGTTTGCTGTTGCCCCCCCGCCGCAAATGCCGCAACCTGACGCAAACGGCGCGAGACCGTCGCAGTCGCGCGCACGCAACGCAGGAGGAGACGATGGATAACAGAGGCGAAACCGTCGCGCCGGAAGCGGCCCTCGACGAAACCTGGCTGATGGATCATCCGGATTCGACGGAGGAAATCCCTGTTCTCGACATCGCGCCGGCGCTGTCCGGCGATCCCGCCGGCCTCGAAGCCGTCGCGCGCGAGCTTGGCGAGATCACGCGCACCATCGGCTTCTTCTATCTCAAGGGCCATGGCGTGCCCGACGACCTTGTCGACAGGGTCTTCGCGCAGTCGCGCCGTTTTCATGCGCTGCCTGCGGAAGAAAAGGCCAAGGTCGCGCATCGCTTCACGGATTCTTTCCAGAGCGGCTACGTGCCGCCCGCGACGCCGCGCAACGCCGGCGCGAACGTCGACATCATCCAGAAGGCCAAACCCAACCTGCTCGCCAAATATCTGGTGACGCTCGAGCGGCCTCCCGGCCATCCCGAATACAAGCCGATGAACGTCTGGCCGGAGAATCTGCCCGGTTTCAAGGAGACGGTATCGGAGTATCACGCCGCGATCCTCAAACTCGGGCGGTCTTTCCTGCCGATCTGGGCGACGTCGCTTGGAATGCCGAAGGATTACTTCGACCAGTATTTCGGGCACCCGCACCTGACGCTGTCGCTGTTGAACTATCCGCCGCAGAAGGTGGTTGGCGACCGGCAATACGGCATCGCTCCGCATCACGACAACAGCTTCATGACGTTTCTTGCGCAGTCCAACGTTCCGGGACTCGCCGTGCGGATGCCCTCGGGACACTGGCGCCTTGTGGAGAGCATTCCTGGAACGTTCCTCGTCAACACGGGCAACGTGATGACGCGCTGGACCAACGATCTTTATCTTTCCACCAAGCATCGCGTCATCAATACGGCGGACGTGGACCGCTATTCGATCCCGGTCTTCTTCGGTCCGAGCGGCGACGCGCTGATCGAATGCATCCCGACCTGCGTGTCGGATGACAGGCCGGCGCGGCATCCGCCCATCACCTACCGCAAGCTGCGCGAATGGTACTACGGCCTGCGCGACTGAGCGCCCTGGCAAGGCAAGCGGGAAAGGCCGTTTACTGCGGCCTTTCCGGTTGGGAGTTCTGGAGAAGCCTTCTTGTAACGGGAGATGTCATTCGATGGGAAAGCGCTCCGTCTCGTTCGCCGCCTGTCTCTCCCTCGCGCTCGCCGGCGCCGCATTCCATACCGATACGGCTACAGCACAGGATCAGGACGCGCTCGCCGCATTCTACCGCGGCAAGAATATCGACATTTTCATCGGTTATTCCGCTGGCGGAAGCTATGACGCCTACGCACGCATCGTCGGCCGCTTCATAGGCAACCACATTCCCGGCCAGCCGCGCATCGTGATGCGGCAGATGGCTGGCGGCGGCAGCCGCATCGCCGCAAATCACGTCTACAACATCGCGCCGCGCGACGGCACGGTCATGGCGACGGCCGATCAGGCGATGCCTGTCCAGCAGGCCGTCGGCGATCCGGACATCAAGTTCGACACCAGCCGCTTCAACTGGATCGGCAACCCCACCGCCGACAACAATCTCCTCGTCGTCTGGCACACGGCTGGCGTGCGCACGCTCGACGATATCCGGAAGAAGGAAGTCGTGATCGCCTCCACCGGCATCAACACCTCCTCGCAATACGCGCAGGCGCTCAATTCGATTGCAGGCGCCCGTTTCAAGATCGTTCTCGGCTATCCCGGCGCCGCGGAAATGGGCCTCGCCATGGAGCGCGGAGAGGTGATGTCGCATACGGCGCCCTGGGCCGCGTGGAAGGCGAACCGGCCCGACTGGGTGCGGGACAAGAAGATCAACATCATTTTTCAGGTCGGCCTGAAGCCTTCGCGAGAACTGCCCGACGTGCCGCTGTTCATGGACTACGCCCAGAACGACCTCGACCGGGCCGCACTGCGCTTGTTTTCGGCTGCCGCGACGATCGGCCGGCCGCTGTTCTCCACGCCCGACGTGCCGCCCGAGCGGGTCGCGGCGCTGCGGCGCGCTTTCGACATTACGGTGAAGGATCCGGCGTTCTTGGAGGCGGCCGCAAAGAGCGGGCTGGATATCGAACCGGTGCCGGGCGCCGAACTTCAGCGCATCGTCGAGGAAATCGTCAGGACGCCGAAAGAAGTGACGGAGCGGCTCGCGAAGATCATCGCGCTGCCGGATCAAAAGAAAAACTAAGCTCGTCCTCCACGAATGAACACAGCGGGGGTTGCCATGCGCGCCATTTCTTCGGTTTTCATGCTTGCCGCGTTGACGTCTGTTGTCGCAGCGCAGACGGCTTCCGTCGATGAGTTCTACAAGGGCAAGACGATCACCATCGTCATCGGCTTCTCGGCGGGCGGCGACTACGACTTGCGCGCGCGCCTGCTGTCGCGCCACATGGATCGGCACATCCCCGGCGCGCCGACGATCTTGGCGCGCAACATGCCTGGCGCCGGCGGCGTTTCGGCGACCAACTGGCTTGCGACACTTGCGCCGCGCGACGGCACGTCATGGTTGATGGCCTCGCAGAACACGCCGCTCATCCAGGCGTTGGGCACGCCGGGCGTCGAGTTCGACGCGCGCCAGTTCAACTGGCTCGGAAACACAACGAACTCGCCCAACCTGATCAGCGTGTGGGCGGGCCGCGGCGTGGCGACCATCGACGATGCGCGCAAGCGCGTGGTCGCGGTCGGCGCTTCGGGAGTCGGTTCGGGAAGCTATTACTATCCATACGCCGCCAATGTCGTCGGCAAGACGCGCTTCAAGATCGTCACGGGTTATCCCGGCGGCAACGACATCAACATCGCCATGGAGCGCGGCGAGGTGGACGGCCGCGGCTCGAACTCGTTCGCCGCATGGAAATCCACCCGGCCGCACTGGATCGCGGAAGGCAAGCTCATTCATCTCGTGCAGATCGCGCTCAAGCGCCACCCGGAACTGCCGGACGTGCCTCTTTTGAGCGATCTCGCCACCACCGACATCGACCGTCAGGCGATGCAGCTGATCGCGGCGGAAACCGCCATGGCGCGCGCTGTCGCCGCCACCGCCGACATTCCGGCGGACCGCGTCGCTGCGCTGCGCAAGGCGTTCACCGCGACGATGCGAGACAAGGAATTCCTCGGCGAGGCCGACCGGCTGGGCTTCGACATCAGCCCCGCAACCGGCGAGGAGGTTCAGGAAATCGTGAACTCCATCGTCAATGCGCCCGGGCCGGTCGTGCAGCGCGTGAAGGAAATCCTTGCGCCGCCGTCTCCCGCCAAGCCGTAGCACCCTTCCGGAAAAACGGCCCCCGACGCATCCGGCCGTCGACGGCGCCGCAATTCATGCGTTAGACTGCGCCCGACAAGACATTCCGCAAAGGAATGAAACGGGGAGGTTTCGCCCATGTCGACGGCCCGCAGGCGCGTTGCGCCCGTTCTTGCGCTGGCTCTGGCAGCCGCGATCTCAGCGCCGGCCCTGGCAAGTGATTACTACGCCGGCAAGCAGATCACTTTCATCATCGGGACATCGCCCGGCGGCGGATTCGACATCTACGGGCGCACGGTGGCGCGCCATCTTCCAAGGCACATTCCCGGCGCGCCTGTCATCGTCGTGCAGAACATGAACGGCGCAAGCTCCATGCGCGCGGCAGGCTACATCTACAACGTCGCGCCGAAGGACGGCACGGTGATCGGGGCAATCTCGCCGGGGGCGGTGGTGGGACCGCTGCTGGAAGGCAAGTCGGATGCGCTTTACGATCCGACAAAGTTTCACTTCCTCGCCACGGCCAATAATTCGGCCCGCGTCTGCGCGACGTTCGGAACATCCGGGACACGGACTTTCGCGGATGCGCTCAAGCGGGAGACGATCATCGGCTCGGTGGCCGAAGGCGGCTCCACACGCGACTACGCCTACCTTCACAAGAACACGTCGAAAGCGAAGTTCCGCATCATCGCGGGCTACAAGGGCACGCCCGACGTGCTGCTCGCGATGGAGCGCGGCGAGGTGGAAGGAATCTGCGGGCTCGACTGGTCGAGCCTTCGCGCCCAGAAGGGCGATTACATTCGCGACGGCAAGCTCAACATCCTCGTGCAGACCGGTCTGGAGCCCAATGACGAACTCACCCGGATGGGCGTGCCGCAGATCTGGAGCTTCTTCGACAACGACGAAGATCGCGCGGTGGCGGAACTCGTGATCGCGCAGCAATTGTTCGGCCGCCCATATATCGCTCCCCCCGGCGCCGCTCCGGAAGCCGTTAAAATTCTGCGGGCGGCGTTCCTCGCGGCGCTCAGGGACCCGGCCCTGCTTTCGGACGCGGAGCGATCGCAGATCGACATTGCGCCGGCCGGTGGCGAGCGCGTGCAGGAGGGCGTGCAGAAAATCTACGGGGCGCCGGCGCGCATCGTCGAACGTGCGAAGGACGCGATCCGCAGATAGCGCCTTACTTCCAGTCTTTCGCCGTTAGGTTCTTGAGCCGCGCGCCCCATTGGCTCGCGAATTCGGCGCTGGCGTTCAGGGGCGGGCGTTCCTGTGTCGAGAACAGCATGACGATCAGGCGGCCCGCGCCGCGCGTGATCTTCTCGACGTAAATGACGTCGATGATCTGGGAGCCGTCCGCGAAATAGACATTGAGATTGGCGTGGAAGGGCGTCATGTCGTCCACAACGCTCGATCCCGACATGTCGGTGCTGACCATGATGGACTTAGGCTCCGGCATGCCGAGCGCCTTGACGATGCCCCTGACCTGTCCGCGGAACCAATCCTCCTCGGCGGACGCGCTGCGGGGAATGGGGTTACGCAGCGGCGAAACCGTCCAGATGATGCGCCCCTCGCCCTTGTAGTGGGCGGGATTGGCCTCGAACACGTTCCAGACGGTCTTTGCCTTTCCGGCCGAGACGGTGAACTGCCGGGCGCCGGGCAAGTGCCGCACCGGATCGGGCGTGATTTCCATTGCGCCGGCCGGAACCCATGCTGTGCAGAGCAGCGGCAGAGCGCACAAAAGCGTTCGGCGGGACAGGCGCACGGAACCCTCCATGGAGCATAAGGCAACCTTGGCCGATGCCGCCTCGCCGCGCAAGCCGCTCATGTGCGCCAGCGCACATCGCCCCGGCCGGCTTCATGCGACAAGGATGACAACGCGCGGTTGCCCCACCGCGCACCCTCCAGCCGGCGCAGGAAAGCCCCTGTGTCGGCTTTTTCTTTGGCCGGTTGAACTGGGGCTTGCGCGCGTCGCCCCAGCTGCGCTGGCCACGTGCGCTGGCGCACAGCGTCCGGCGCCTGCGCGTGCGAGAAGAAGGTCAACGCGGCGCCCCACCGCGCAACTTCCGGGCCGGCGCAGGAACAACCCTCCTCCTGCGCCGGCCCCTGCGTTTCGGCGGCTCTCAGCGCGAGATGCGCAACTGGCTCATCTGCTGCGCGATGGCGTCGAACGCGGAGGCAAGCTGCATCGAATTGGCGGCGTCGAAATACTTGTCGGGGGAGGATGCGCAGCTGCGCAGCCGGTTCTTGATCGGCGCCGCCGTGACCTCGAAGGCGATGGTGAAAACCTCGATGTCCGCCGCCTTGATGTTCGCGCAGAGTTCCGAGGTCAGGTTGTCGGCGATCGCCGAGTTCCAGCCGTCATGCCTTGGGTAGTTGGGCGACCGCGTATTCTCGCCGTCCGTCATGAGAACGAGATGGCGCCGGGTCGTGCGGGCCGGGTTCACCGGCTCGTTGAATGGATCGAGAGGGGACAGGGCGGCCCAACCCCACATCAGGCCCGCCGGAATATAGGTTTCACCCGACGCCGACAGACTGCTGATTGCGTTCAGGACGACGGATCTGTTCGCGGTAAGCGGCGTCAGCGGCGCGTTGCACCAAGTATTCATGAGGCCGGGCGCCGGCTTCAACGCATAATCCTGGTCGCGCACGTTGAGAGGATAGTTGCGCGATCCCACGCATCCGTACCACTTCGTATTGTTCGTTTGCGTCCCGCAGACCTGATATTCGGGACCGTACGTATGGTCGCAAACCCACTGATAACCGGAATGGGTCGTGCAGACGCCATCGTTGCACGATTGCCATGTGCGCAGCTCGTTCCGGCAGTTGGTGCTGGAGGTTATGTCCCGCGTCTTCCAGCAGACGTTCTGGGTCGTGGACGAGTCGGGCGGAACCGAAAGCCAGGGCTTGTCGCGGTTCGTCAGGCCGACATTTACATATTCCGCGAAGGGAACGACCGCGATCTTGACCTGATCGGGCTTGTTCAGCTTCGTGTGAAGCGTGTTGACCATGCTCGACGCCGACGATTTCAGGCTTGCAAGCTTTGCTCCCTGCATGGAGCCGGTGACGTCGAGAACCAGGGCGATCTGTATATCCTGGTCGTTGCCCATGAGCACTTCGCTGATGGAGCGGACGGGCTTGGAATTGGCGCCGATGATGCGCGTCAGCGACATGGGAACATCGGCGGTCACATCGACGCGATAGGCTTTGTCGCTTCCCTTTGTGAAGGGCTCGGCCGTGAACGCTGTGACGGGCGCGGCGCCGTGAAAGTTGGCGTCGAACACCTGTCGCGCGAGCCCGGCCGCCTGGTCGGCGGGCGCCTGCGCGGCGGCGAGCGCCGCGGCGTCGGCCGCCGCGCTGATCGCGGCGCGCGTGTTCGTCATGCGCGTGTAGTCAAGGCCTGCTGCGACAGCGCCAAGCAGCGTCGTCGCGCTCAGTCCGAACACCGTCATGACGTTGCCCGATTTGTTTCGAGCAAAACTCTTCAACATGCTGCACCTCCCGCGCCGTCAGGCGCCTGTGATATCGGCTCGCGTCTAGACGTTCGGGCACGCCCCCATGCCCGACATGGCCGGATTGCCGTCAATGCGCGTCTGCATGTACGCGGTGTTCCTGATCTCCATACCGTTCCCGGTGTTCGTCCAGCCGCTGAAGCCCATGGACGCTGGCGCAAAATTCGTCGTGAGCGGCGCGCTGAACGTGTAGACGACGTCCACCACGATGAAGCGGGCCGCGTAATACATTCCCGCCGGAAACGAATCCGGCGCAGGACTGGCGCTGTTTGAAATCTTGTTCAGCGCCGCGCACGGCCGCACCGCGCCCCCGTTGCGCGACACGGACCACACGGTGCGCGCTGTGAGCGCATTGTTGACGCTCGTCACGTCGACGCGTGAGATCGTGACCTTGAGGCTGCCGTCCGGGTAGGGCGCCAGGATCATCTTGCCGGCGGCGTACACTTCGTCGATCGCGCCGCCCGTCACTCCGGTCGCGCCGCGAACCTGCGCCATCAGGTCCGCCATCGTGCGCGTGGCGGTGGCGACCTTGCGCGCCGCCATGACCGCCTGCGTCACCTCGAGACCGCCGATCAGTGTGGCAAGCAGCAACGGCGCGATGATCGCGAACTCGATCGCCGTCGCGCCGCCCTCGTTCTTCGTGGCCCGCAACAGAATTCGCCGCGGCTTCCGAAGGGACATCAGCATGGCGCCGCGCCTCCGAAAGGTTCGTTGCGAAAGGCTGTCGCCGCCATCATCGCGTAACGCTTTTCGCCGTCGACCGTCACCTGCCCGCTGGTGATCGCCCCGTTGGCGATGAAGCCGTTGAGCGCGACGAAGGGCGCGAAGACCGGCGCGTAGTACATGACGCGCACGACGATGATATCGCCCGCGCCGCCAATGCACGATTGCGGATTCTGCGTGTCGAATACGCCGACGCCTGTGGTGAACTGCGTCGCCTTGCGCAGGTCGACGACCAGCTTCGCGCAGTCGATGAATCCCGGCAGCGTGCGCACATTCGGAGGCGCCGGATTGCAGATGTAACGGTCGCGGAAGTCAGCGGCCGAACTTACGCCGCCGCTATCGTGCACCTGGCCGGTCATCACCATGCGGCCCGCTTCCTGGACGGCGGTGTCGAGGCCCTGGCTGACGAAAAGGCTCGTCGAGGTCTGCAGGATCGCTAGCACAATCGCGAGAAACGGCGCGGCGATCATGCCGAACTCGACGGCGGTGGCGCCGCTTTCGCTGCCGATGATTTTTCTGACGCTTGAGCGCACCATCCCCGCAAGCCCTGGAATGTGAAAGCGGCCGGCCGCATGAACCGGCGGCCGCACGACATTGTTCAAGAGCCTTCTGGCTTGCGCCCGGGCGGCTTAACGAAACCTGATTTGGATCGTGTGCGAATGCGGGCTGACGTTGCGTCGGAGGATCCATGGACAGCTTTGGCGGCGCGTACGCGGCGCGCTCGCGATGATGCTGGAGCATGACGCATTTCGATCTTTGCGATTGCTGCGCAGTCCGCGTCACGCTTCGTTCACCATTGTCCATCGAATGCGACAGCACTCGCGTTTTTCTTGGCCGCGCCCTTGTACGGAACAATCCCGCAGCTTCATCGTTTCGCGCCTCCCGGGGGGACGCGGAGGACATCATGAACAGGCGCAGTTTCCTTCTTGGCTTTATTGTCGCGGCGACCGGCGGCGCCGCGATCACGTCGCAGGCCCGCGCCGCGCCGGCCCGCGGCCTTTGGGATGAACTGCAAAATCTGGACGCTGCGGCGGCCCTCGACGAGGACCTTCCGGCCGAGGGCGCTTCTGAAGTCCAGAGCCGCCATTCGCGCCGCCGCAGACAACATTATCGCTCTGCCGGACGCCGCCGGGTCCACCGGCGTCCAAGGGGCAGGGCCTACGGCTATTATCGGGGTCCGCAATACCGGTATTACCGGCGCCGGCGCCGTGTTTGCCGCCTCGTCCGCGACCGCTGGGGCCGCGTCGTGCGCCGGTGCTGGTGGATTCGCTGAGCGCGAGAGGCCGCCGAAATGAAAGCGGGGCTGCGGCCCCGCTTTTCATTTGCGAGGCGGGCGGTGCTAGGATGGCGCCGGGCCGCGGCAAGCGGCGTCACGAAAATCGGGGGAAATCGTCTTGGCCGGCAGCATTGACATCACCATCGCGATGGATCGTTACGATCGCCACTTTCCTTTCTTCGACGGCACAGTGAAGGCGCCCGAGGGCATCCGGTACAAGGCGCTTCAGGTGGGCCAGTCCGATCAGCTGCGCGACGGTACCGACCGTCACGGCCAGATGATCCACAACAAGGCGTTCGACGTCGCCGAATTCTCCATGTCGACATTCCTCATGGCGATCGACCGGGGCCTCCCGCTGGTCGGCGTTCCGATCTTCCCGCGCCGCCTGTTTTCGCAAAGCTGCATGTTCGTTCGCGCCGACAGCGACATCGAACATCCGCGCGACCTGATCGGCCGGCGCGTCGGCCTCTCCTCGTTCCAGACGACGCTGTCATTGCTCGCCAAGGGCGATCTCAAGTTCGAGTATGGCGTTGAATGGGAGCAGATCAAATGGCTGCTCACCACCGACGAGAAGGTGAAATTCCAGCCCAAGCCCGGCGTCGTGATCGACCGCGCGCCGAAGGGGACCGACCTCGGGGAATTGCTTGGCCGAGGCGAAATCGATGCGATCTTCATGCCCCATCCGCCCCATTCGGTGATGAGGGGGCATGTGGCGACGCGCCGCCTGTTCAAGGACCCGAACGCGGAGGAGCAGCGATACTTCAACAAGTACGGCTGGTGGCCGATCATGCACATCGTCGCCATGCATCCCGATCTTGTCGCAAGGGAGCCGCGGCTGCCCCACGCGTTGATGGAGATGTTCGAGCAGGCGCACGAAATCTGCGACGACTATTATACCGACCCTAACTGGTCGCGCCTGCCGTGGATCCGCTACGCCTACGAGCAGTCGCGGAAGGCCTTCGGCGATCCCTGGGTCAACGGTTTCAAGAAGAACAAGGCCAACCTCGAGCAGTTCATCATGTATTCGCATGATCAGGGACTGATCAGCGAACGCTACGCCGCCGAACGGCTTTTCGTTCCGTCCACGCTTGACACATGATCTGCACTTGACGCGAGCCTTGTGAATTGCAAAGGCTCGCGTCACGCAAGGCGAAATAGAGGGAAACGCCTCGGTCGCGCTTGCGCCAGCGCGAGGTTGCGCATCGGGAGGGAGAGATATGAGAACGACACGGATTGCTGGCCGCGGCGCGAAGGCCGCCTTGGGCGTGTTCGCCACTGCGGGCCTCGCGGCGACTGTCGAGCCCGTGCGCGCCGAAACGGCGGCGGAATTCTACAAGGGCAAGACCTTGTCCATGGTCGTCCAGACGACGACAGGGAACGACTACGACAATCGCGGCCGGCTGTTCGCCCGTTATATGGGCGACCTGCTGCCGGGCAAGCCGGCCATCGTCGCGCGCAACATGCCCGGCGGCGGCGGCGTCGTCGCGTCCAACTGGCTCGCCAAGGTGGCGCCGCGCGACGGCAGCGTCATTTCGATGATCATGCAGACAGCCAGCGTGAATCAGGCGCTTGGCATGGGTCAGATTCAGTATGACGTGCGCGAACTTGGCTGGATCGGCAACACCTCGGACACGCCGAGCGTCGTCACCGTGTGGCATACTGCCGGCGCGAAGACCATCGAGGACGCCAAGACGAAGCAGATCGTGCTCGGCGGCACGGTTGGCACGGCGTCCGTCATCTACCCCAACGTGCTGAACGATCTCGTCGGCACGAAATTCAAGGTGGTCACCGGTTATCCCGGCGGGAACCAGATCAATCTGGCCATGGAGAGCGGCGAGGTGCAGGGCCGCGGCTCGAACTCGTGGTCATCGTGGAAGTCGACGCGGCCGGAATGGGTGGCGGAGAAAAAGATCTACAACCTTGTGCAGATCGCCCTGAAGCGCGCGCCCGATCTTCAGGACGTGCCGCTGATGATGGAGCTGGCGCAAAACGACTTCGACCGCGCGGTGCTGCGCTTCCTCTCCGCCGACACCGCGATCGCGCGCGCCATGGTGACGACGCCGGGCGTCCCTGCCGACCGGCTCGCCGCGCTGCGCAAGGCGTTTGACGAATCCATGAAGTTGCCTGCGCTGGTCGAGGAGGCCAACAAGCTGCAGATGGATCTCGCATGGCTCAGTGGAGAGGACAGCCACAAGATAGCCACCTCCATCATCGAGGCCGATCCCAAGGTCATCGCGCGCGCCAAGGACATTATCGGCTCGCACGCGAAGTAGGTCCGGTTTCCATGCTTTCGCGAGGCGGCCTCCGGGCCGCCCGTTTCATTTGTGGTGGAGGGTCCAGAACCGCTCCATGTGCAGATAGGTGAACGTGGCCGACCACGAAATCAGGACGAGGCCGGCAAGCGATTCGATTCCCGAGACGATGCGCATGGGGCCCTGCGCATAGACGTCGCCGATGCCGAGCGTCGTGTAGGTTGTCGCCGAATAATAGAAATAGTCGAGCGCCTCGCCCTTGAACTCGCCGTGCATCGAGCCGATCCCGAGCAGCTGGCTCATGATGTAATAGCTGAACGCAAAAAGCGCGATTACGAGGATGTGGACCACCATGATCGTCATGATGACCATCAGGATGCGCTGCTGGGGCCGGTAGAGCAGCCGCGGGATCAGCTCGGAGGTCAGCCGCAGGGCTTCGTAGTGGACAAGCACGCTGGCGACGATGAGCGCGGCGGCGAAGACTATGGCGGTAAGCATATGCGGGACCCCGGAGACTCGGTTCGCTCTAGTTGCAACGGCGTGACCCGAGGTCAAGGTTGCGGACGAAGATGGCCGCACCATTGCCCGGTCCTCCCCATCTGAGTAGGTTTGCCCGGCTTTGGAGTAGCTGCATTGACCCTGATCTATAAGATTGCGACTTCGGATGAATGGCGGGCGGCCCAGGCGAGCGGCCGGTTCGAGGGCGCGCCCGTCGACCTCGCCGACGGCTATATTCATTTTTCAACGGCCGAACAGGCGCGTGAGACTGCCGCGAAGCACTTCGCCGGCAGGGACGGGCTCGTTCTGGTTGCGCTCGAGTCAGGGGCGTTGGGAGACAAGCTCAAGTGGGAGGCCTCCCGCGGCGGCCAATTGTTCCCGCATCTTTACCGCTCATTCCTCGTGACCGAGGCGCTTTGGGCGCGCGCCTTGCCTCTCAATACCGACGGATCGCACGACTTCGCAGGATTGCTGCCATGATGCGCCTCCTAGGAGCCCTGTCGCGTCCGCTGCTGTTCGCGCTGGACCCCGAAACGGCGCACAGGGCCACCATCGCCGCCCTGCGCTATGCGCCCATGCCGTCGGCGGGCGCTGATGACGCACGGCTGCGCACGCAGGCCTTCGGTCTCGACTTTCCCAATCCGCTTGGCATGGCGGCGGGCTTCGACAAGGGCGCGGAGGTCCCGGACGCCCTGCTGCGCGCGGGCTTCGGCTTCGTCGAGATCGGCACGGTCACACCGCGCCCGCAACCGGGCAATCCCAGGCCGCGCCTGTTCCGTCTCGTCGAGGACGAAGGCGTCATCAACCGCTTCGGTTTCAACAGCGAGGGCCACGCAGCCGTCCACGAACGACTGAAGGCGCGCGCCGGCCGGGCCGGCGTTCTCGGCGTCAACGTCGGAGCCAACAAGGAATCGGCGGACCGCGTCGCCGATTATGTCGACGGCGTGAAGGCTTTCGCGGACGTCGCGACGTACTTCACCGTGAACATCTCCTCGCCGAACACGCCGGGCCTGCGCGACCTGCAACAGGCGAGCGTGCTCGACGATCTGCTTGCGCGCGTGCTTGGCGCGCGCGACGAAGCGATTGCGCGTCATGGCCGCAAGCCTGTGCTCCTGAAGATCGCACCGGACCTTGCGCTGGAGGATCTCGACGACATCGTGCGCGTGTGCGTCGCGCGCGGCGTCGATGGCATGATCCTCGGCAACACCACCGTCGACCGCCCCGCGTATTTGCGGTCAAGGGATGCGCCCGAGGCGGGCGGACTTTCGGGCAAGCCGCTGTTTGACAAATCAACGCGGATGCTGGCGCAGCTTTATCTGCGCGCCGGCGGCCGTTTCCCCATCGTCGGCGCAGGCGGCGTGCATGACGTGGCGAGCGCCTTCGCGAAGTTCGAGGCTGGCGCGACGCTGATCCAGCTCTATTCCGCGCTGGTGTTCGCAGGCCCTGCGCTCGTGGCCGACATTCGCGCCGGCCTCGCCGACAGGTTGTCGGCGGAGCGTCTGCCGTCGCTGTCGGCGGTCGTTGGCCGCAAGGCGCAGGAATGGGCGCAGGGCGCGGCCTAGTCTGCGCATGCGGTTTCCCGCAGTCAGCGGCGCATGTTGACGAGGCGCAGCACGAACCACACGGGCACGACGATCAGCGCGCCGACGATGACGTAGTTGATGATCTCGCGAATGGCGGAGAAGCCCATCCGCCAGATGCGTTGGAAGAACCGCTCGATGGCGAAGAAGACGTCCTGGGGCCTGATGTCGAGCCACATGAGGATCGCGCCGACGACGAGGGATACGACCAGCAGGCGCACCGCCACCATGCCGGGGCTGCCGCCGATGAAACGCTCGAAACCGGAAACGGGCTGCGCGCCGCTCGCCGGCGCCGGCTGCTTCCCGGGCCAACTGGCGTTCTCCCAACCGGGCGGGCGGGGCGTGGCGTTCTGGTCAGACATGGCGCGGCGCTTTCCTGTTGCCTTCGCTCAGATCCGGTCCTGAGTCGGGTCTTCGCGGAACAGGTTCATCATACGCCGCATCAGCCGCTGCATAAAGTTGACGGCCGTGTCGATTTCCTGATCGCTGGGCAGCGCGTTTCGCAGGCGGTCGCCAGGTCTGTTCTGCGCGAGCTTGCTTTTTAGATCCTCGTTTTCCCGGGCCAGCCGGTCGATCTCGCTTTGAAGCGCGGCGCGCTCGTCCGCGCCGCTGCGGCATTGCAGGTCCGCGTTCACGATCCGGCAGTGCGAGACCGCCCCCGTGCGCGTATCGAGGCGCAGAAAGCCCCCGTCAGGCGCGGGCGTCATGGAATAGCGTCCATCGCGCTCCTGGGGAGCAGGGGGCGTGGACGGCGCCGGCTGCGCTGCGGCGCTCGCAGCCGCAAGAGCGGCTGTTGCGGTCAGGGAAAGATGAATGCGCGTCATGGCAGAGGGCCTCCGCTCGTCCTCCCTATATAGGCGCGAGGGGGCGAAAAGGCGGCGCGCCGGCCCGCGTGTTCAGGCGCCGCCGCCCTGCCATTGTCCTGCTTCGATTTTCGAAGCGACGATCACGGCCTGCGTCCGGCTGTCGACGCCGAGCTTCTGGAGGATTGCGGAGACGTGCGCCTTCACCGTCGCCTCAGACACCGTCAGCTCGTAGGCGATCTGCTTGTTGAGCAGGCCTTCCGACAGCATCATCAGAACGCGCACCTGCTGCGGAGTCAGCGAGGCGAGGCGGCGCACCAGATCGGCGGTCTCCTTGTCTGCGGGCGCGGCAAGGTCGACGTCCGGCGGCGTCCACGTTTCGCCAGCCAGGACGGCGCGAATCGCCGCGCGCATTTCCTCGATGTCGGTGGTCTTCGGAATGTATCCCGAAGCGCCGAAATCGATGCAGCGGCGCATGACCGAGCGGTCCTCGTTGCCTGAGACCACCACGACCGGCGTGTCGGGATGCTGCGCCCTGAGGTACATGAGTCCGGAAAATCCCCGCACGCCCGGCATTGACAGATCGAGCAGGACGAGGTCCGCGCCGCCGCTCTTGCCGAGCGTCGCGCCCAGTTGTTCGAGGTCGCCGCACTCGGAGATGTCCGCTCCCTCCACCGCGCCCGCCACCGCTTCGCGCAGGGCGCCGCGCACCAGCGGGTGGTCGTCCGCGATCACGATCTTCGTTGCTGCTGTCTGGTTCAATGGAGCCCCCACTCCAGGCGAACGCACCGTTGCGTCGCCTTTTGATTTCCCGCACGTTTCTCTATTGTCCTCCGTCCCACCCGGCTGCGCAAGCGCATAGCCCGCCAGTTTCCGCCCGGAGGCCATGTGAGAGACCCGCTGACAGAAGACGAGCGCCTGGCGCGCGCCGGCATCGAGGGCCGGGTCGCTTTCGTCGCCGCCGCCCTGTTCCTCTCGGGCTCGCTTCTGGTGGTGATCGACCGCGTCGGCGCGCCCGCGCGTCTTGTAGCGACGCTCGGTCCGGCGATCGCAATGGGCGGCCTCGTCGCGCTGGGCTTTCTCGTCCAGGCGATGCGAATCGCGAATTTTTACGCCGCAGGACGCATCATGCCGGCGAAATACGTCGGGCTTGCGCTGGCGGGGCTTGCGGCCGCCCTGATCCCGCCCATGCTGCCGCCTGGACCGCCCGGCGGCCTGCATGCAGCGATGCTTGCCGGTCTCGCCGCGGGCGTTGCGCTCGCCGGCTTCGGCTCCGGTCCGCTGTTGCGCAAGTCGGGAGCCTTCTCGCTGCCGGACCTGTTCGGCGTGCGCTTCGAAAGCCCCGCGCTGCGCTCGGCGAGCGCGGTTGTCGTGGCTGCCGCATGCGGGCTCGTGGCGCTCGCGGGTTTTGACGGCGCCGTGCGCTCGTTGCAGGAGGCGCTGGGCCTGGAGCGATTTTCGTCCGCCGCGCTTGTCGGCTTCATCGTCCTGGCTGTCGTGGCGCCCGGCGGCCTGGCCGGGAGCGCCTGGGCGGCGGCTGTCGCTGCTTTTGTCCTGTCGCTTGCGCTTCTGATGCCGATCGTCATGCTCCTCGCCGGAGGATCGCCGCTGCCGGCGCCCTATGCCGGACGCGCCGATTTGTGGGCGGAAGCCCTTTCGCACATGGCTCTCTGGAATCCGTCTCCGAACCAGCCGCCCGTCGCGGCTGTCGCCGTCGCTGTCGCCGTGGCTATTGGCGTTGCGGCGCTGTCCCCCCTGTTGTCGCCGATGATCGCCTGCCGAACCGCGCGAACCTCCAGCCGCGCCGGGGTCGTCGGGCTCGGGTGGTTTCTGGTGCTCGCCGCCGCCATGCTGACCGGCATGGCGATTTCCGTGTTGTCGTTGGATGCCCTCGTGGTCGGCAAACGGCCGGACGCCCTGCCACCCTTCATCTATCTCGCCAGCGACAAGGGCCTCCTCTCGATTTGCGGACAGTTTGTGGGCGCCCCGCGCGCGGCGGCGGTCGCCTGCTCGGCGGTGGAGGGATTCCCGGGCCAGCTCGACGTCGAAAACCTGTGGGCGTCCGGGCGCTACTTCCTGACGGGCCTGCCGGAACTCGGCCGGTTCAGTCTGGCGATGTCGGCCCTGGTGAGCGCGGGCTATCTCGCCGCTGCGCTGGCTCTCGCCGCCGCCGGCGTTCAGGCTTGCGCGACCGCGCTTGGTCACGATCTTGTCTCGGCGGCGCGGGGGCGGCCTGCGCTGACAAGCCGCCGCCTCGCCGCATCGCGCCTCGTGATGATCGGATTGTGCCTGGCCCTTGCATACCTGGCGTCCGGTTCGCTCCACACGCCGCAGAACTTGCTGGCGCTCGCGGTCCTCATCGCAGCCTCCGCCCTCGCGCCATTGCTCCTGTTGACCGCATGGTCGCGCGCGACGGCCGCCGACGCGGCGCTGACGTTCGCGGCCGGGGTCTGCGCCGCGGCCGCCACGGCGGCGCTCGCCTGGCGCGATCACGCTTTCGTCACGCCGGTCATGGCTTCCGGCGCGCTTGCCGGATTCGCGGTCGCAAGCCTTGCCGGCTATGCAACGAGCCTGCGCCGCAAGGAAAGCGAAACCCGGCCCGGCCGAATTTTCGTCGAAGGCCTGCTCTACGGCGACGGCGAGGTGATGGGCGCCGATCGCATCTAATCCGCCGCAGGCTGTTTGCGTTCCCCGATGAGAGCTTCGAGCGACTCCAGCCGGTCAGCTTCGCGTGCGGGCTTGTCCCAGCGGATGCGCGCGACGCGAGGAAAGCGCATCGCCACGCCGGACTTGTGACGCGCCGATCGCTGCACGCCTTCGAACGCGATTTCCAGGACGAGACCCGTCTTGCGGTTGGCCTCGACCTCGCGCACCGGGCCGAAGCGATTGGTCGTGTGCTCGCGCACCCATTTGTCGAGCTGTTTCAGCTCCGCGTCGGTGAATCCGAAATAGGCCTTGCCGACGGGCACAAGTTCGTCGCCATGCGCGCCTTCGCGCCAGCAGCCGAACGTGTAATCGGAATAGAAGGACGATCGCTTGCCGTGGCCGCGCTGCGCATACATCAGCACCGCGTCGATCGTGAACGGATCGCGCTTCCATTTCCACCACGGGCCTTTCGGACGCCCCGGCGTGTAGATGGAATCGGCGCGCTTCAGCATCACGCCCTCTATGGCTGGCGCCTCCTCCTGCGCGCCCGCGCTCGCAGGATCGCGGCGAAAGAGCGCGATGTCGTCCCATGACGCGAAGGGCGCCAGCGGCGAAAGATCGAAACGTGCGGGCTGCCGCGCCGTGATGAAGGCTTCAAGCCGCGCGCGCCGCTCCGCGAAGCCGAGCGTGCGAAGGTCTTCGCCGGCTTCGCTGAGGAGATCGTAGGCGCGGATGTGCGCGGGAAATTCCGCGATCAGTTTCGCATCGACCTTCTTGCGGTTGAGCCGTTGCTGCAAGGCGCCGAAGGACTCGACCTTGCCGCCGCGCACCACGAGCAGTTCGCCGTCGATGGCGGCTGCGCCGAAACCTTCAGCGCAGATCGAGTCCATGAGGTCGGGAAAGGCCGACGAGATATCCTCGCCCGTGCGCGAGTAGAGCCGCCCGACGCGGCGTCCCTCCGCATCGCGACCGGCGACCGCCTGGACGCGAATGCCGTCCCACTTCCATTCCGCAACGAAGTCCTTCGGATCGAGCGAGGCCAGGTCCGCCTCTTCGATGGCGTGGGCCAGCATCGGCGCATGGAATGGCGCGGGATCGCTGGTGACGGGCCGCCCGGCGCGGCCTTCCGCCCACGCGAAAAGATCGAGATAGGGCGGCGCCAGGCCGGGCCAGACTTCCTCGATGGCGTTGGGCTCCAGTTCCCCGAGCATGGCGAGCGCGGTCTTGGCGAGCCGCGCGGATGCGCCCACGCGCAGGCTTCCAGTGATGAGCTTGAGAAGCGCCCATCGCCCGGTTTCGTCAAGTTGGTCGAGAAGCCGCGCAAGGGCGGCAGGCAGGCCCGCCTTCGGCGTTTCGTGCAGAATCCCGACGATCTCCGACAGTGTCGGCGGCGGCGGTCTGTTATGGCCGGCGCTCGCGCTCTCCGGCGCGGGCCACAGCAGCGCGACGGTCTCGGAGAGATCGCCGACATAATCATAGCTCATCGCGAACAGCGCCGGGTCGGTGCGTTCGGCGATGAGCTGCCGGATGACTGCGGGCTTCGCGTGGCGGAATGTCAGCGCGCCGGTGAGCGCCGCAAGCGCCCATCCGCGATCAGGGTCCTGCGTGTGGCGAAAGAAGTCGGCCATCAGCCGCAGCTTGCCGTTGCGCGAATGTTCGAACGCGACGCGATCGAGAAGTTCGGCGAAATTGTTCACGCCGCCGCCTCGCCGCTCCCGGCCTCATCCTCATCGCCGTAGCCGACGAGATGGAGGGGGCGCGCGCGCAGCCCAATGGTCGACGCCCAATGCGCCAGCGCATCCGGCTCGCCGTGCGTCACCCACAATTCGCTGCATTGCGTCTCGCGAACGGTGTCGCAGAGATCGTTCCAGTCCGCATGATCCGACACGATGAGCGGCAGTTCGACGCCGCGCTGACGCGCGCGGGCGCGCACGCGCATCCACCCCGAGGCGAAGGCGGCGACGGGATCTGGAAACTTGCGCGACCACAAATCCTGGATTGAGCCGGGCGGGCACACCACCATCTCGCCTGCGACCTTCGGACGGTCGGCCGCCGTCACCTTGCGCACGTCTCCCAGTTCGACGCCCTCGCGGATGTAATAGTCCGTGATCTTTTCGAGCGCGCCGTGAATCCAGATCGGCCTGTCCCATCCGGCTTCACGCGCCAGCGCCATCATGCGCTGCGCCTTGCCGAGCGAATAGGCGCCGACGAGATGCGCGCGTTCGGGGAACAGCTTGAGCGACGAAAGGAGCTTGCCTGCCTCCCGGCGCGAGTCGGGATGCCGGAACACGGGCAGTCCGAACGTCGCTTCGGTGATGAAGACATCACAGCGGATTGGCTCGAACGGCGCGCATGTCGGGTCATGCTCGCGCTTGTAGTCGCCAGAGACCACGATGCGCGTCTTGCCGTCGCACACGCAGATTTGCGCCGAACCAAGAACGTGGCCCGCCGGATGAAACGTCACCTCGACGCCGTTCACGTCCACCGTCTCGCCATAGATTGCGGGCTGGCGCGCGCCGCAAAAATTCTCTCCGTAGCGCAGCGCCATGATGTCGAGCGTCTGCCGGGTGGCCATGACGGCGCCATGCCCTGCGCGCGCGTGATCCGAATGGCCGTGGGTGATGAGGGCGCGCGGCGTTGCGCGCACGGGATCGATAAAGAAATCGCCCGCCGGGCAGTAGAGGCCGGCGGGCGTGGGGGTGAGGAGAAGCGATTCCGCCATCGGCTGAAGATAAGCGTCCGGCCGGAGAAGCAAAGGGCGAGGAGCGAAGCTCCGGAGCCTCAGTGCTTGCAGAACAGGTCGTTGACCGTACGGACGCTGCCGCGCTCATCGATGACGGCGCGCGACACGAAAGCGCAGCCATCGGCGTCGAAATCCGTAAAGCGCAGGCCGGGCGCGGCGCTCAGGCCGTCCGCCGCGCGGGAGGTGATCGTGAGGGGCGGCGCCTTGTCGAAATTGGGCTCGGAGCTGCGCGCGCCGACGGCAACGGCGAGGGCGGCCAGTGGACCCACGACGAGGGCGATGACCAGGACTGTCAGAAACTTCCGCTCCATGGCGATGCTCCTGTTCTACTCACGATCCGGCCACACACTTGCGCGGGTCGATAGCTTATATGTAAGGCGGTTTCGTCATTTCCGCTGTGCGCCTTCGCACACGGCCCGCAGTCAACGCTGAAGGTCGCCAATGGTTTCGTTTCGCCGCGGGCGCCGCCGATGAGCGCCTCTTCGGGCGATCTCCTCGCCGACCGCCGCTACCAATGGGGCGCTGGCGCGCTGAAGGCGCGCGATTACGCGGCTGCGGTGGATCTCTTCAGGCAAACCATTGAAATCGCGCCTGATTGGGCGCCGGCGCATCTTTCCCTGGGCGATGCGCTGGCGGGCCTCGGCGACGCTGCGGGCGCACTCGCCGCTTGGCGCGAGGCGGCGCGCCTCGATCACGAAGACGTGTTGGGCGCGCAAATGAAGATCGCAGCCTTTGGCGGATCGGCCGCTCCGCCCGCCGCGCCGCGGGAGTACGTTCGGGCGCTGTTCGACGAATACGCCCCGCGTTTCGACTCTCATCTGCGTGACAAGCTCGCCTATCGCGGGCCGGAACTGCTGCTGGCTGCCATCGAACGCGCCTGTGCGGTCACGGGACGCGAATTCTGGTTCGACCGCGCGCTCGATCTGGGCTGCGGCACAGGCCTCATGGCCGCGGAACTGTGGAAGCGCGTCGACTCCATGAACGGTTGCGACCTGTCGCCCGTGATGATCGAAGGCGCGCTGCTCTCGGGCAAGTATTCGCACGTCGAGGTGGCGGACGCGGTGGACTATCTGGCCGACCAGGGCGACGACAGCTCCGATCTCGTCGTCGCCGCGGACGTGTTCGTATACATCGGCGATCTGGAGCCCTTGTTCGCGCAGGCCGAACGCGTCGTGGAGCCCGGCGGACTGTTCGCGTTCACTGCGCAGCGGGCGGCGGGAGACGGCTGGGCGGTGGGCGCGGATCTTCGCTACGCCCATTCGCGCGCCTACATCGAACGCCTCTCGGCGGCGCATGGTTTTGCCGTCATCGTTCTGGACGAGACGTCCACGCGAAAGGACGCGGGCCGCGATGTCCCGGGTCTGGTCGTGGTTCTGTCGCGGACGTAAATTGCCGTTGTGACCAACCGCCCGCGCAAGAAACTCCTGACCGCGCCGAGCCTGCCCGGCCTGTTCAGCGACTGGTTCGCCGCGCGCGGATGGACGCCGCGGGGCCATCAGATCGAATTGCTTGCGTTGGCGCAGAAAGGCGAGAGCGCGTTGCTTGTCGCGCCCACCGGCGCGGGCAAGACGCTCGCCGGCTTCCTGCCGAGCCTCGTTGATCTTGCGGCTACGAAACGGCGCGAACGCGCCGGCGGCGTGCATACGCTCTACATCTCGCCGCTCAAGGCCCTCGCGGTGGACGTTGCGCGCAATCTCGATGCGCCCGTGATCGACATGAATCTGCACGTGCGCATCGAAACCCGTACCGGCGACACGCCCGCCTCTCGCCGCCAGCGGCAACGGCGCGACCCGCCCGACATCCTGATGACCACGCCCGAGCAACTCGCGCTGCTGCTCGGCGGCGCCGATGCGCCGCATCTCTTCGGCTCGTTGAAGCGCGTCGTGCTCGACGAACTGCATTCGCTTGTCACTTCAAAGCGGGGCGATCTTCTCGCGCTTGATCTCGCGCGCCTGCGCAAACTCTCGCCGCATCTGGCGGCGACGGGCTTGTCCGCGACGGTGCGCGATCCCGATGAGTTGCGCCGCTACCTCGTCGCGCAGACGGGCGCGGGCGAAATGGCCGCCCTCGTCACTGCGCCGGCCGGCGCCGCGCCCGATCTCGCCATGCTCGACACGCGCGAGCGCCTGCCCTGGTCGGGCCACGGCGCCTGGCATGCGATCCACGAAATCTACGAAGCGATCAGGAGCGCGAAGACAGCGCTCGTTTTCGTCAACACGCGCGCGCAAGCAGAGGCGATCTTCCAGCAATTATGGTCGATCAACGAGGACGCGCTGCCCATCGCCCTGCATCATGGATCGCTCGACGCTAGTCAGCGCCGCCGCGTGGAGGAAGCGATGGCGCAGGGCAAACTCAAGGGCGTTGTCTGCACATCCACGCTCGACCTCGGCATCGACTGGGGCGATGTCGATCTCGTCATCAATGTTGGCGCGCCGAAAGGCGCAAGCCGCCTGATGCAGCGCATCGGCCGCGCCAATCACCGGCTCGATGAAGCCTCGCGCGCGATCCTTGTGCCCGCAAACCGCTTCGAGGCGCTCGAATGCCGCGCAGCCATAGACGCCGCGCGCGAGGGCGCGCAGGATTCGCCGCCCTTGCGCACCGGCGGGCTCGACGTCTTGTGCCAGCACATCCTCGGCATGGCGTGCGCCGCGCCCTTCAACGCGAATGATCTCTACACGGAAGTGCGCAGCGCCGAGCCTTACGCGCATCTTCCGCGCGCGGATTTCGACGATGCGCTCGACTTCGTCGCAACCGGCGGTTACGCGCTGCGCACATATGATCGATTTGCGAAGATCCGCCAGAACAAGGATGGCCTGTGGCGCGTCGCCAATCCGCGCGTCGCGCAAAGCTGGCGCATGAACGTCGGCACGATCATCGAATCCGACATGCTGAAAGTGCGCCTCGTGCGCGGCCGCGCGAAACAGGCTCAGGCGCGGGCGTCGGGCGGCGGCTCGATGCTTTTCTATCCGGCGAAATTGCCGGGCGACGCCGCCGCGCGCCCCGCCTACACAGGTCCGCTGTCGCGCGGCGGCCGCGTGCTTGGCGAAATCGAGGAATACTTTCTGGAGACGCTCGCGCCCGGCGACACATTCGTCTTCGGCGGCGAAATCCTTGCGCTGGAGGGCATCGTCGAGAACGAGGCGCTGGTGTCGCGCGCCCATGCGGATGCGCCGAAAGTGCCGTCCTACGCCGGCGGCAAGTTTCCGCTCTCCACCTACCTCGCCGAGCGCGTGCGCAAGCTCGTTTCGAATCCGCGCAACTGGAAGGCGCTGCCTGAACAGGTGCGCGACTGGCTTGCGATCCAGAAGCGCGTGTCGCGCCTGCCCGCGCCGGGCGACCTGCTCGTCGAGACCTTTCCGCGCGGCGGCCGCTATTTTCTGGTCGCCTATCCGTTCGAGGGCCGTCTCGCGCACCAGACGCTGGGGATGCTGCTGACGCGGCGCATGGAGCGCATGGGGCTGCGCCCGCAGGGCTTCGTCGCCAACGAATACGCGCTGGCCGTCTGGTCGCTCGGCGACGTCGCTGGCGCCGCGCGCGCCCGGCGCGTGTCGCTGGCCGCGCTGTTCGACCAGGACATGCTGGGCGACGACCTCGAGGAATGGCTGCAGGAATCCGCGCTGATGAAGCGCACCTTCCGGGCCTGCGCGGTCATAGCGGGGCTGATCGAGCGCCGCTTTCCGGGCAAGGAGAAGACAGGCCGCCAGGTGACGATGTCGACCGATCTCATCTACGACGTGCTGCGCCGTCACCAGCCCGATCATATCCTGCTGCGCGCCGCCCGCGACGACGCGGCCACGGGCCTCCTCGATCTCGCCCGTCTCGCCGATCTTCTCTCGCGCGTGCGGGGGCGAATCGTGCATGAATCTCTAGAGCGCGTTTCGCCCCTCGCGGTCCCGGTCATGCTGGAAATTGGCCGCGAACCTGTTTACGGCGAAGCGCAGGATCAGATCCTGGCCGAGGCCGCGCAGGCGCTCGCACAGGAAGCGATGGGTTAGGCGGCGGGGCGATGGGGTTGGCGGCGGCGCAGACACGGGCGGCAGACGCGGCGGCGCGCCTCGCAATCGCCGGCGTCGAATTTGTCGCGGACGTCTCCGGCGCACTTTTCCATGAGGCAGAGCGTCTGCTGATCGTCGCGGACCTCCATCTGGAGAAAGGGTCGGCCTACGCGGCAAGGCGTGTGCTGCTTCCGCCCTACGACACGGCGGCGACTCTGGCGAGGCTGGCCGCCGTCGTCATGAGGCTCAGCCCGCGCGCGGTCGTGGCGCTCGGCGATTCCTTCCATGACGTGCGCGCGGGCGCGCGCATGGCGGAGGCCGACCGCCGCGCGCTCGGCGACTTGCAGCGCGGACGCGATTTCATCTGGATTGCAGGCAATCACGATCCCGAGCTGCCCGCCTTCGCGGGCGGCGAGCGTTGCGCGTCGCTGTCGCTTGGCCCCGTCACGTTGCGCCACGAACCGGCGCCCGGCGCGTCCGGTGAAATCGCCGGCCATCTGCATCCGGTCGCGCGCGTCGTGTCGAAGAGTGGCGGTCTGCGCAGACGATGCTTCGCCAGCGACGGCGATCGCTGCGTCATGCCCGCCTTCGGCGCCTATGCGGGCGGGTTGAATATCCGCGATCTGGCTTTCGCGCCCTTGTTTCCGTCAGGCGTCGCAATCGCGCACGTGCTGGGGCGCAACGCCGTCTATGGCGTCGGCCTTGCGCATTGCTGGCCGGACTGAAGGGCTAGGGAGCGGTCCGCGCGGACGCCTGATCCGGCGGCGTCACTTTGAACACGTAGCGAAAGCGCGGGAGGTCTTCGCCTGGATGGTCGTCCGCGTAAGTCAGTTGCGGGATGCGGAAGTTGTTCGGCCGCGCTTCGTTGCCCTTGTAGATCGCCGGATAGAGGTCGATGAAGTGATAGCCCTCGGAGCCGGTCGCGCGCATGACGATGTCGACGTGCCCCTGCGAATTGAAGCCGCACGCGTAACCCGAATATACGTTGTCGTAGACGACCGTGTAGATGTTGGCGGTCTCGGTCCAGCCCACGCCGCGCAGCCGGATGCGAAACTCCGTGCCCGCCGGGCCTTCGGAGACATCGAGCGGCAGCGCGCTCGGAACGATCGTGAAGACGCCGCGCATCTCGCTTTCGGCCGACTTCAGGATGACGGCGTGCGCGCCGCCCAGGTCGTCCGGCGCGTCGAACGTGAAGGACACATGACCGCTGGCGTCCGTGGTGACGCGGCCGATTTCGCGCTCGTCTTCTCCGAAGCCGCCGCCCGCGACGCGATTGCCGACCATTGTCGTCCAGATGACGAGATGTTCGCGCATCGGCGCAAGTCCGCCGCCGCTGACGCTCACCTTCGCGCCGATGGGGCCGAATTGCGGTGTGACCGAAAGCTCCCCGGGAGGCGGCAACCGCTTCACCTCCCGCTGCGTCTGGTCCGTGACGGGCGCAGGCAGCGCCGCCGGCCCTGGCGTGATGGTGAACGTTCGCGTGAAGCGCGGCCTGTCCGGCCGGGGATTCTGTTCCGGGTTGAGATAGGGGAAGGTGAACTCGCCGTGGATGAGCGACAGAACGTGGACGCCGGCATGGCCGGTGGCCGGAATCGTGAATCGCGCGACGCCGCGCGTCGTCACCGACGAAAGCCAGCCGGTGAAGGCGTTGTCGTAGACGAGCGTCCAGCTGTTTTCGAGCTCACGCCAGCCGACGCCTTTCACGACGACATTGATGGGCGTTCCAGCCGGGCCGCTCGCCGGGGAAATCTCCATGCTCATCTCGAGAGTGAAGTTCGCCTGCGTGAACAGACGCCCGTCCTGCTGGAGAACGACGTCGTGGCCGAATCCAAAGTCGTCGGGCGCAATGAATGACGTGGCGATCGCGCCGCTTCCGTCGCTGCGCAGCCGCGCGATCCGGTAGGCGACGGGCTTGTATTCGCGGCCATTGTAAAGGCCGTCGGCGACTTTCCACGCTCCCGAGACCGTGCCCCAGAGGAGATCGAAGTCCTCTCCGGCCGGCAGGCCGGTTATGGCGACGCGGACCGCCGTTCCGGCAGGACCGTGATCGGGCTTAAGGTCCATGCGCCCGACGAAGCCGCCTGATGGCCGGCCAAGCGGGGTTTCCGGCCCCAGCAATTCCGGTCCAGCCCCCTGCGCAGACGCGCTGAAACACACGGCCGCCATCCAAGCGACCGCGAGCGCGACGAGTTTCGCCATGGCTGTCATCGGACGGTCTTATTCAGCCACGACGGTGAGTTGCGATGCTGCGACCTTGAACGGCTCCCACGACATCGCCGCCCCGCCCTTGGCGACCGCGAACACCCTGTAGCTCAGGCTTCCGGTGGGATGATCCTTGGGAATGATCCATGCGGCGGTCCAGAAATTGTCCGTTGAATTGCGCGGCGGATGCGGGCCGAATTTCATTGGCAGGCTCTGGCCGTTCGAAACCTCCACGCGCACGCTCTCGACGGCGGACGCATCGAGGTTCTGCCCCGTGGCGGGATCGGTCAGCCGCATGCGAAAGACGACCTGGTCCCCGCGCACGAAGCGGTTTGTCAATATGCAGGGCGGCGGCGGCCCCATGCGCGGCGTGTTTCCCAGCACCATGTCGCCCGAAAACGAGATCTTTTGCGCCCCTTGCGCCATCGCAGACGCACTGAAGATTGTGAGAATGGCCGTAGCGCCCCAGCACGCGATCCGCATCCCGCTCCTCCATCTATTAATAGGCTGATTGGATCACCGCCGCATGCGCTTGTCCAGACAGCGCGCGCCGCGCACGCGCCTGTGGCCTGGCGTTTAGTCGCGGCGGAAGATGACGCTCGCAAGCCATCCGATCAACAGCGCGATGAGCGAAGTCGCCGCTCCGTAGAAGATCGGCGTGCGGTGCGCCGCGTCAGCCACCCATTGCTCGACGGCGTACTTCGATACGGTGAACTTCAGGTTCGAGCGCGCGGAGAGCGCGCCGTCCGCGAACAGCGCGACCTCGACGTCATAGGCGCCAAGCGGTATCGCGCCGGGAAGTTCTACGTCCGCCTGAAAGACGGTCGGTGTAATGAACCGCACCTTCGTGTCGTTCTCGAGGAACAAACCCTGCTGCCTTCGGATGCGCTGGAGCGCGTCGCGGAACGCCGGATCGTTCGCGCCGCGCGAGGCGGTTTGCGGCGGAATGAGCGCGTCGACGCCGATGCGCAGGTCGTCTCGCACCTCCGCCTGGGCGATGCGGTCAAGCGGGCGGTTCGACACGATGGAGATGAACGCGGGTATGGCGATATAGCGCCGCGCGTCCAGGTTGAGCCACAAGAGGCCCCATTGCTCCTTGCGGCGCACGGTGACCGCGCCGCGAGGGCCGCGGACTGTCACCACAACGTCGTAGCCGTCCTTCGGACGCACGGAATTGCCGGGTTCGATCACGCCGAAAACCGCGATCTTCTCGCCAGTGAAATTCGAGACGATCGGCACGTTGTCCGTCGAAAGGGAGGCGACCAGCGATTGCGCCCGCGCGAAGCCGCTTGCGCAGACGGCGAGCAGCGCCGAGCATACGATTGCGGCCAGACGCGCGCCGGTCATCGCACCGTCTCCGTCTGCGTGACAGAAAATGGTTCGCGCGGCTGCATGAATACATCCGTCGCGAACCGCGCGGCGACAATGAGGATCATCAGGCCGAGCAAAAGGCGGAAATATTCGCCCCGCAGGTTCGCGCCGGCGCGGGCGCCAAACTGCGCGCCGAACACGCCGCCGACCATCAGGAGAAGCGCGAGGAAGAGGTCGACGGACTGGTTCGTCGCCGCGTGGAAGATCGTCGCGGCGATCATGGTGAAAAGGATCTGGAACAGGCTCGTGCCAACGACGACGTTGGCCGGCACGCGGAAGATATAGATCAGCGCAGGCACGAGAATGAATCCGCCGCCGATGCCCAGAACCGCGCCCGCAAAGCCGATGAGCACGGCGACGCCCATGAGCGGAATGGCGCTTACATACATGCCCGCGCGGTTGAAGCGCATCTTGAACGGCAGGCCCTCGAACCAGCGGTGACGGCCGGCCAGGCGCTTGCGCGCGTCCTGCTTGTTCATGAAGGACGCCCTCGCGCTTTCCCATGTGACGAGCGTCCCGACCGTGCCCATCAGGACGACGTAGGAGAGCGTGATAACGGTGTCGAGCTGACCGACGCGGCGCATCTGGTTGAAGAAGATGACGCCGAGCACGGTGCCGATGAGGCCTCCGGCCAGCAGCACGTAGGCAAGTTTGAAGTCGATGGCGCGCCGCCGCCAGTAGGCCAGCGAGCCTGTCATGGAGGATGCGGCGATTTGCGGGCCCTGTGTCGCAACCGCCACTGCGGCGGGGATGCCGACGAAGATCAGAAGCGGCGTCAGAAGAAATCCGCCGCCGATCCCGAACATGCCGGAGATGAACCCCACCGCGACGCCCATCCCCAGAATGAGGAACATGTCGACGGGCATTTCGGCGATGGGCAGATAAATTTCCACGCTGTCGTTCCACGCGCTTGCTGGTTGCGCTTCAAGGCCTCCCGGCTGGACACCGCGCGGTTTCCAGCTGGACGCCTAAAAGCAACCGGGACGCTTGCGCGTCAATGCGTCATCGCGTCTGCAGTGACGAAATCTTTGGCGTGCGCGAGGCGCTCGGTTTGTTCGGCGCCGGCTCCGGCGTGCTCGCCCAGCCACCTTCGGGTTCGCGGGGCTCGTTGGCGGCGGGGTCCACCGCGTGCGGCCGCAGCGCCTTGACTGTCGCCTGCGCGCGCGCAAGCTGTGCGGCGTCGAGGCGCGGCGCAACCTCCTTGAGCTTGGCGCCTGCGTCGGCGTCGCCCTGCGCGGCGGCCGCCGAGAACCACACGTAGCTTTCGACGAGATTCTGCTGAACCCCGAGGCCCCTCGCGCTGAGGATCGCAAGATTGTACTGGCTATCGCGAACGCCATGGTCCGCGGCTTTCCTGAACCAGCGCGCGGCGGCGGCGTAATCCGGCTTGCCTTCCGCTCCGCCATCGGCCAGGAGCGCGCCGAGATTGTGCATCGCCTTGACGTTGCCTGCTTCGGCAGCCGCCATGTAGAGCGCGCGCGCCCGTTCGGGATTGCGTGCTGCGCCAAGGCCCTTTTCATAGATCACGCCGAGCCGGTACTGCGCCGGAGCGAAGTTCTGGCCAGCGGATTTCGTCAGCCAGTCGATCGCCTTTGCAGCGTCGCGCTGGACAAGCCTGCCTTCCGCGAAACGCACGCCGAGTTCGTACTGGGCCTGTGCGTCGCCGGCGGCGGCGAGCGCGAACGGATCGAGCGGTCCGGCCGGCGCGCGCGTCGCCGTTTCGCGCGCCGCTGACGCGTTCAGGGGAACGCTGGCGACAGGCGTCATGTCGGCTGCCTGCGTGAACCGGTCTGCCGGGAGCGCAATGGCGCCGAGCTGCGGGCCATCGGCGCGCACCGTCGCCTTTTCCGGCTGGCGAGCCGCCTGGGGCGCAGGCGACACGTTCTGCGCCGATTGCAATGTGCGCGCCTTTTCCGGCTCATAGAGCATGTTTGCGGCCTGCAGGGCGCCGAGAACCACGGCCAGACCTGTCAGGCCCGCTGCGGTTGTCGAACGCTTGCGTCCGCTGAAGAGCGCCTTGAGGCCGAAAGAGCCGCCGGAGGTCTTCGCCTGCTGCGCTTCCGCCTCCGCCGCGGCCGCCCTTGCGCGGGCGCGGGCCTCCTCGAGAAGCTGGTTTCCCGTGGAGCCCTGGTCGCGGGCGGCGCCGGCGGCCTGCTGCGCCCGGCGCACGGCCGCTATGAAATTCGCTTGCGCGCCTGCATCGGTTTCGGAAGGAGGCGACTGGGTCGCCGCTTCCGCCGCCGCAGCGCCCGCTGAGGTCGCGGTTGCGCTCTGGTGATGCTGCAGGGCGCTGGCGACGTCACGCGGCGAGGGCTTGCCGGAGCCCGGCTCCAGCAGGAAATCGTCGGTGATCGGCAAGTTGAGGGGCGGCGCCGCGGAAACCTGCGGACGCGCGGCGCCGGGGCGCTCGGCGATGATTGGCGCGGCGGCGCGAGGCGTTTCGGCGGCCGCAACGGACGGTTCGGGCGCAACGGCGGGCTTGTCCGCAGGCGCCTCGGCTGCCTCCATCGATCCGAAATTGAGTTCGACAGACGGCTTGTATTCTTCCGGCTCGGTCTTGCCCGGCGCCGGCGACCTGGTGGCGGCGGCGTCGGCCTTTGGCGCGGACTCGATCTCGTCCTCGAGCATCGCGAGCCGATCGACGACCTTCTCGAGCGTCTCGTGCACTGCGTTGAGCGTCGCATGCGTGCGCCTGTCGGACGCGCTGTGCAGCGAGCGCAGATCGGCGATCTCACGTTCGATGACTTGCCGGGCGGGACTTTCAAGTTCGCCGCGCAAACGCTCCATCTGCTGCTGGATTTCGTCGAGCGAACGCTCGAGCCTTGCCACGCCCGCCTCGTTCGCGTGTCCCACGCGCTGGGTCAGGGCCGCGATCTGCTGCTCGACGCCGCCCATCGCGCTCTGGCCGGCTTCGCCCTGCAGCGCCGCGTCCATCCGATCGGCGATTTGCGCGAGCGCACGCTTTATCTCGATGACGTCTGCTGGCGCGACGCCGGGTTCGTGCATGCGCGCGGCGAGATCCTCGATCATGGATTCCAGACGCGCGGTGTCGAGTTCCGCCATAACCGGGGCGTCGAGCCGGGCTGCGACTTCGGCGAGGCGCCGTTCGATGGCCGCAAGCGCGTCGTTGTTGACGCCGCTGCGCAGCGTGGTTTCGAACCGCTCGATCAGAAGGCGAACGGTTTCCTGAACCTGATCCGCCGCCGGAATGGGCGCGGGATTGTCGAGGCGCGCCGAGATCGCCTCAAGCAGCGATTCGATCCGCGCGAGTTCTCCGGCGCGGCTTTCCGCGCGCGCTTCACCCGCTGTTTCGAGGCGTGCGGCGACGCGTGAAATCTGCTCTTCGAGCGCCGCCAGCGCGGACGGCTCGGCGCCCGCCCCGATCGCCTGGTCGAGGCGCCCCATGAGCTGGCCGACAAGATCGCGCATCTCGATCGGCCCGGCCGCCGGCCTCGCCTGATCGATGCGCGCCTGCAGCGACAGGAACATTTCCTCGAGCCGGCGTCCTTCCGGCGCGCGCTCGGCGAGATCGCGGTGCATCGCGTCGAGGCGCTTGCCGAGCTTGTCGAAATGCGCGTCCACATCGGACCGCGTGGCCGCCTGGTCCATCTTTCGCGCCAGCGCGTCCATGCGCGCGTCGAGCGCCTTGAAGGCGCGGACCGGATTCTGCTGTTCGAGATCGGCGCGAATGCGCGCGATGTCCTGCGTGATCGCATCGAAGCCGGCGCTGGTCTGGCCGCGATCCGCGATTCTGTCGATGCGGGCGCCAAGTTCGGAGATGCGACGCTCCAGCAATTCGATATTGGGCCGGTTCGCCGCCGCGGCCTTCAACATCTCGCGGATGTCCTGGCTGTGTTCGAGCAGGCTTGCGACGGAATCGGGATCGATGTGCGTCTGGGCGAGCGCCTCGACGTTGCGCGACAGCGCGCCGATGCGCCGTTCGATGCCTTCGAGCGCCGCTGTCGGCGCAACCCCAAGAAGAGTGCGCTTGAGGTCGCCGATCAATTCCTCGACGGGCGCGATGAATTCATCGACGAGCCCCGCGGTGCGCGCCTCGGACAGGCGTCGCGCAAGATCGGTCACGGCGCGTTCGATATGTTCGACGGCGTCGCGCGGCGCGAGCGCCTCAAGGCCGCGCGCGATCTGGCTCACGTCGTGGCGGAGCGCGTCGATATCGCTGGACTGGACGGTTTCGCTCGCGCCGCGTTGAAGGTCCGCCAGCGCTTCGGCGACTTTCGCGAGATCGCGTCTCAGCGGGTAGGGGTCTTGTTGCGCCGCGCGCGAGTCCTCGCGCGCCAGCGCGCGCCGCGCATTGCGCTGCAAGCGTTCGAGCTCGTTCTGCCGCTCGACAATGTCCTCGATCGCATCGTCGATCGAGAACCGGTGGCGGGTTGCGCGCGCCGCTGGCGCGGGTTCCGGGCGCGCTTCACGATCCGCGCGGGCAGGCGGCGTTTCGCGGCGCCTTTCGTCCTCGATGTCATCGAGCGCGTCGGTGACGCGCGACCAGATGCGGTCATCGGGTTCTCGTGGGATCGCGCGCTGCGCGAACGCCGGCTCGCTCGCCTGCCGATCCGACCGGCGCGACCCTTGCGCGGCTGCTCGCCCGCGCGCCAGCCGGCGCGCCACGGCGTAGGCTCGCTCGTCATCATCGAGGCTGTCGACGGCCGTCTGCATTTCGGCGGCGTGCAGGCGCCACGTCTCGTCGAGCCAGTCCTGCAGCGACAGGCCCGCCCGGCGGGCGGCATCCAACGCGGCGTCGCGCACGTTGTAGTCGGCTTCCCTGCTCCACGAACTCGCTCTGGCCATCTTGCGCTCGCCGGGGCGCCGCCCCGCTTGTTGGAAATTCCAGTGGCGGCGCGCGGCGCGCCGCGCCCTTTGCCGAACCGATGAACGCAGTCTTTCCGAACGTGGTAAACGTCAGGTTAACCATGGAGGCCTTTGAGAGCGATCAAGCCTCGATCAAGCTTCATACAACTTTAGGTTGTAACTGGAGCGCGACTGTACTACCGTTGCGTCGTGCCGATGCGTCGCGTGCGAGGCTCCGAGGGGGCCGGCGAGCAGGTCGGGCAAGGGCTTATTGATGAACAATCGCTCTGATTTCGCATCAGTCGCGGCCGCGTCCCGCAACACGGAAGCGGACCGTTTCTCGGCGGATTACTGGACGATCGGCGAGATGTCGCGCCATTACGCCGTCAGTCTGCGGACGCTGAGATTTTATGAGGATCGCGGCCTTATTTCCCCCCTGCGTCATGGTCCCACCCGCTTTTACGGCGAGGAGTGCCGCCAGCGGCTTGAGCGCATCCTGCGCGCCAAGAAGTTGGGCCTCACCCTGTCCCGCATCCAGCGGATGCTCCAGAAGGGCCCCGGCGCGGTGACCGAAGCTCTCGCGCCCGGGGAAATCGTCGCGCAACTTTCCCTCCTCGAGCGGCAGAAGGCCGATCTCGATCAGGCGATCTTGGACCTTCGCGCCGCTCACGCGCGATTCGCCGAAAGCCAGCCACTGGCCCGCGCCGGCTGATCCCGCGCCGCGGAGGGAAGGCGCCGCTCCTTGATCGGCGTCTCCAGCGTCTTATGTCTCCCCGTAGTGTTTCCGGCGTCCGGCGCGCCTGCGCCACGCGGACGGGGAGAGGACATGAAGGCCTACAAGGCCCCCGTTTCCGACGTGCTGTTCCTCCTTGAGGATGTGTTCGCGTGGGACGCTCACCGCGAAATGCCGGGCTTCGGCGATCTGGACCTCTCGACAGTCGCTTCGATCCTCGGCGAAGCTGCGCGCCTGTGCGAGGAGACGCTTGCGCCATTGAACGCAAGCGGCGACCTGGAAGGTTGCCGGTGGGACGCGGGCGTGGTGCGCACGCCGGCGGGCTTTCGTGAAGCCTACTCGGCCTACGCCGCGGGAGGCTGGATCGGTCTTTCCGCGCCGGTTGAATTCGGTGGTCAGGGACTGCCCTACACCCTCGCGGCCATCGTCAACGAATTCACGGCGTCCGCGAATCTGGGCTTCGTCAATTATCCCGGCCTGACGCAGTCGGCGATCACGGCCATCGCTGCGTCGGCGCCGCCGGAGCTGCAGCGGATTTATCTACCGCCGCTGATTGCCGGTCGCTGGACCGGCGCGATGTGCCTGACCGAGCCGCATTGCGGCACCGATCTCGGGCTCATCCGCGCACGCGCGACGCCTCTCGACGACGGCGCCTGCGCGATCGCCGGCCAGAAAATTTTCGTGACTGGCGGCGAGCACGACCTTGCGGAAAACATCGTCCACATGGTGCTCGCGCGCATCGAAGGCGCGCCCGCGGGCGTGCGCGGCCTCTCGCTGTTCATCGCGCCGAAATTCGCGCCTGACGAAAAAGGTGAGCCTGGTGCGCGAAACGCGTTCGCCTGCGGCTCCATCGAGAAAAAGATGGGCATTCACGCCAGCGCGACCTGCACGATCGATTACGACGGCGCGCGCGGCTTTCTCGTTGGCGAACCGCATCGCGGGCTGCAGGCGATGTTCGTGATGATGAACGAAGCGCGGCTCGGCGTGGCGACGCAAGGGCTCGCGATCAGCGAGGCCGCCTGCCAGAAAGCGGCGGCCTATGCGCGCGAACGCCTGCAAGGCAGGGCGCTCGGCGGCCCCGGCGCACCGGAGAAACCCGCCGATCCGATCATCGCGCATCAGGACGTGCGCCGGATGCTGCTCGACATGCGCTCTTTCAACGAGGCGGCGCGCGCGCTGATGATCTGCGTGGCGTTGAATGTCGACATTGCGGCTCGCGCGGCCGATCCGGACGCGCGCCGCCGCGCCGACGATTTCGTGAGTCTGATGACGCCCGTGCTGAAGGGCGTTTTCACGGATCGCGGTTTCGACAACGCAGTCAGCGCCCAGCAGGTTTTTGGCGGCCACGGCTACATCATCGAGAACGGCGTGGAGCAATTCGTCAGGGACGCGCGCATCGCCATGATCTACGAAGGCGCGAACGGCGTGCAGGCGATGGACCTGGTCATGCGCAAGCTGCCGCGTGACGGCGGCCGCGCAATCTCCGCTTTCCTTTCGGATGTCGGCGCCTTCGTGCGTGAGCGCGAGGGCGAGGCCGCGCTGCGGACCTGGATCGCCCCGCTGGCGTCGGGTCTCGCCGATTTGCGCAAGGCGACTCTCTGGTTCATGGACAATGCGATGGCGCGCCCGCAGAACGCGGCCGCAGGCGCATACGACTACATGCACCTTCTGGGCCTCGTCGCGATGGGGTGGATGCAGGCGCGCATCGCCGAAGCTGCGCTTGGCCGACAGGTCGCCGATCCCGCGACAGCCCGGGCGATGAACGCGAAGCTTGTCGCCGCCCGATGGTTCATGGAGCGAATCATTCCCGAGACGGCCCTGCGACTCGCCCGCATCTCGTCGGGCGCCTGCACTATGAGCGACATGCCCGACGAGGCGTTTTAAGCGCGGACCGCGCACGATAGGATCGTGCGCGAGGAGTTCCTGAATGACAGACGCGTTCATCTACGACGCCGTTCGAACGCCGCGCGGGCGGGGCAAGCCGGATGGCGCCCTGCACGAAGTCTCGACGCTGTCGCTCGCCTGCACGGCGCTGACCGCGCTGCGCGAACGAAACGGCCTCGATCCCGCGCTTGTGGACGATGTCGTGCTCGGCTGCGTCGATCCCGTCGGGGAGGCGGGCGGCGACATCGCGCGCGCCGCCGCGCTGGCGTCGGGCTACGGCGCCCGGGTCCCCGGCGTCCAGATCAACCGCTTTTGCGCCTCCGGTCTCGACGCCGTGAATTTCGCGGCCGCGCAAGTCATGTCGGGTCAGCACGACATGGCTATTGGCGGCGGCGTCGAAAGCATGAGCCGGGTCGGCATCGGCGCCTCCGGCGGCGCCTGGCCGATGGACCCTGCGATTGCGATACAATCATATTTCCTGCCGCAGGGTGTGTCCGCCGATCTCGTCGCGACAAAGTACGGCGTCACGCGGGCGCAGTGCGACGCCTACGCCGTGCAGAGCCAGCAACGCGCCGCGCGGGCCTGGCGCGAAGGGCGTTTCGCGAAATCAATCGCGCCCGTTCGCGACGTGAACGGCCTCGTCATTCTCGATCGCGACGAACACATGCGTCCCGATACGACCATGCAGGCGCTCGCGGCGCTCAAACCATCGTTCCAATTGCTTGCCGAACAGGCGGGATTCGCGGCTGTCGCCATTCAGGCGCATCCGGAGATCGAGGCGCTCGATCATGTTCATCACGCCGGCAATTCGTCGGGCGTGGTGGATGGGGCGGCGGCTGTCCTTGTCGGCAATGCGCGTGCGGGCGCGGCGGCGGGCCTGAAGCCCCGGGCGCGCATTCGCGCCTTCGCCAACATTGGTTCAGACCCGGCGTTGATGCTGACGGGCCCCATCGACGTGACGCGCAAGGTGCTCGCGCGCGCAGGCATGAACCTGTCCGACGTTGATGTCATCGAGGTGAACGAAGCCTTCGCCGCCGTGCCGCTGCGCTTCATGCAGGCGTTCGAACTGTCCGGTGAGAACGTCAATCCCTGCGGCGGCGCCATCGCGATGGGCCATCCGCTGGGCGCAACCGGCGCGATGCTGCTTGGCGCCGCGCTCGACGAACTCGAGCGGACCGGCAAGGGCGTTGCGCTCGTGACCTTGTGCATCGGCGCGGGAATGGGAACTGCGACGATCATCGAGAGAGTCTGAGATGAACCTCGCGAACTTCTCTTTCGAGACCTGCGGCGACGGCGTGGCGCTGCTGACGTGGGATATGCCGGGGCGCTCGATGAACGTCATCACGCCTGACGTAATGCGGGAACTGGGCGAGGTCATCGAGCGCGTCGCGCAGGACGCAGGCCTCAGGGGCTGCGTCATCGCATCGGGCAAGGAGAGCTTTTCCGGCGGCGCGGACCTCTCCATGCTTCAGGCGATGAGCGCGCGCTTCACCGAGAGCGCCGCGCGCGCGGGCGAAGAAACCGCGCTGCAGTCCTTTTTTGATGAGGCTCGTTCGCTTTCGGCGCTTTACCGCCGGCTGGAGACGTGCGGCAAGCCGTTTGCGATCGCCATTCACGGCGTTTGCCTCGGCGGGGCGTTTGAACTCGCGCTCGCCTGCCACCATCGCGTCGTGTCCGATGATCCCGGCACGCGCGTCGGCCTGCCGGAGGTCAAGGTCGGATTGTTCCCAGGCGCTGGCGGCACGCAGCGCGTCGCGCGACTGATGAACACGGGCGACGCCATGCAGATGCTTTTCAGGGGCGAGCAGATCCGTCCGCAGCACGCGAAGGCGATGAACCTTGTGCACGAGATCGCGCCGCGCGCGGAAATCGTCGCACGCGCCCGCTCGTGGATCGCCAGCGGCGGCAAGCCCGTCGCGCCCTGGGACGTCAAGGATTTTCGCCTTCCTTCAGGCCGCGTCTATTCGCCGTCCGGGATGACGGTCTGGCCTGCGGCGAATGCGATCTACCGCCGCGAGACGCAGGACAATTACCCCGCCGTGAAGGCGATCATGCAGTCCGTGTTCGACGGATTGCAATTGCCGATGGATCTGGCGCTTCGCGTCGAGGCGCGGCAATTCGCGAAAGTGCTGCGTTCGCGCGAGGCGCGCGCGATGATCAGAACGCTGTTCGTCTCGACCGGCGAACTCAACAAGGGCGCGCGCAGGCCGGCGGAGCCGCCCAAGCGTCCACGCGTGATCGGCGTCATCGGCGCGGGCTTCATGGGAGCCTCGATCGCCTACGTCGCCGCGCTTGCCGGTTTCAGGGTTGCGCTCATTGACCGCGATGTCGAGACGGCGGAAAATGGCCGCCAGACCGCTCATAAACTGATGAGCCAGCAGGTCATGCGCGGTCGCGCCAGCACGGCGGAGCGCGATGCGCTTCTTGCGCGCATCGAAGCCGCCGACGATTACGCGCGGCTGGCCGATTGCGATCTCGTGATCGAAGCGGTGTTCGAGGATCGCGCGGTGAAGGCGGATGCGCTCGCGAAGGCGAGCGCCGCCATGCGCGCTGAGGCCATTCTCGCGACCAACACTTCGACGTTCCCGATATCGTCTCTGGCGCAGCATGTCGCGCAGAAGGAGCGTTTCGTCGGCGTTCATTTCTTTTCGCCGGTCGAGCGGATGCAACTCGTCGAGATCATCAAGGGGGCCGAAACCGGCTCCCGCGCTGTCGCGACCGCGTTCGATTTCGTGCGCGCATTGAAAAAGACGCCCATCGTCGTCAACGACGCGCGCGGCTTTTTCGCCAACCGCTGCGTTCTGGCGTATCTGCGCGAAGGCCATCTGATGCTCATGGAGGGCGTGCCGCCCGCGATGATCGAGAACCTCGCCCGTCAGGCAGGGATGCCTGTCGGCCCGCTTGCGCTGAATGACGAAGTGGCGCTCGATCTCGCGTGGCGCATTCTTCAGGCGACGAAGGCGGATCTCGGCGCAGGGGCCGTCGATCCGGCGCAGGAGAAGCTGATCGGCGCGCTCGTCGACGGGCATGGACGCTTCGGACGCAAGAACGGCAAGGGCTTCTACGATTATCCCGGGAAAGGCGACAAGCGTTTATGGAGCGGCCTTGCAGCATTCCAGACGCGCCGCCTCGATCCAGACGCGGTGGATCGCGACGCGGTCAAGCGCCGGTTTCTCATCGTGCAGTCGATTGAAGCGGCGCGCGTCATGGAGGAGGGCGTCGTCACCGATCCGCGCGAGGCGGATGTGGGGTCGATCCTCGGCTTCGGCTTCGCGCCGTTCACCGGCGGCGTCCTGAGTTACATCGACGGACTTGGAATTGGCGCCTTCGTCGCGCAATGCGACGCGCTTTCAGCCCTTCACGGCCCGCGCTTCGCGCCGCCGCCGCTTCTGCGCGACATGGCCGCGAAGGGCGAGACATTCTACGGCAGGTTCGCGCCGCGGCGCTGACGCGATGCGCACTTGACTCCTCCGCCGATCCCGCGCCAATCGGGGCGGCGCGACGGAGGCACCCTTGGCCCGTAACCTGTCTTACTATTTCTCGCTGGTCAGTCCGTGGGCCTATCTCGGCCATGCCGAACTCGGGCGCATCGCGCAGGCGCATGATCTCGCGATCGACTATCGCCCCGTGAACCTCATGGACCTGTTTCCCGACACGGGCGGCCTGCCTCTGCCCAAGCGCCACCCGTTCCGGCAAGCCCATCGGCTCGTGGAAATGCAGCGATGGCGCGACGCGCGCGACCTGCCTCTGGTGCTCAAGCCGAAATTCTGGCCGTTCGATTTCAAGCTCGCCGATCGCGCCATGCTGATGGCCGGCGGCTTTGGCGGCCAGGAGGCCGTTCATCTGCTGATCGCGTTCGCGTTCCGGGCCGTATGGGTCGAGGAACGCAATCTTGCCGACGAAGCAACGCTCGCCGAGGTCGCGAGCGCAGCGGGCTTCGACGCCGGCAAGCTCATCGACGCCGCGCGTTCGCCGGCTGCCGTCGAAGCCTATGCGGGTAATTTCGAGCGTGCGCGGCAGGATGGCGTGTTCGGTTCACCCTCCTACGTCCTCGACGGCGAAGTTTTCTGGGGGCAGGATCGGCTCGGCATGCTCGAGGCGGCGCTCGCCTCCGGCCGTCCGCCTTACCTCGCGGACCTGTGAGACAATCGAAGAAAGCCCCGGGAGGACATTGAATGCAGCCGGCTCTGTTCACGCCAGTCAAGATCGGCCCCGTCGAGGCGTCGAACCGCATCGTGATTTCGCCCATGTGCATGTACGCGGCTGAAGACGGCACGGCGAGCGACTTCCATATCCAGCATGTGATGCGGTTCGCCATGTCCGGCGCGGGATTGTCGGTGCTGGAGGCGACGGGCGTTACGCCGGAAGGGCGGATCTCGCCGGCCTGCCTCGGCCTGTGGTCGGACGAGAACGAGCGCGCGCTCGCGCATGTCCTCTCATCTGCGCGCCGCTACGGCCTGCCGGACGCAAGGATCGGCATCCAGTTGTGCCACGCAGGCCGCAAGGGTTCGACGCCGCTGCCTTGGGAACGCGGCGGCATGCTCACGCCCGAAAAGGGCGCGTGGCAGACGCTGGCGCCGTCGGCGATTCCCTCTGGCGAAGGCCAGCCCATGCCGCGCGAGATGACCGGTCAGGAGATCAGGGACGTGATCCGCGCGTTCGCCGAGTCCTCGCGCCGCGCGGCGCGTATCGGCTTCGACGTGATCGAGATGCACGCGGCCCACGGCTACCTTCTGCACCAGTTCCACTCGCCGCTGTCCAACAGGCGCACGGATGAATGGGGCGGCGACGAGGAGCGGCGGCTGCGCTTCCCCCTCGCGGTGGCGGAGGCGATGCGCGAAGCGACGCCGAAGCACGTCGCGCTGGGCGCGCGTATTACGAGCACGGATTTCGTGGAGGGCGGCCTGACGGTGGACGACGCGGTGCGCCTCGCGCGCGAGCTCAGGAGCCGCGGCTTCGATTACGTCTGCGTCAGCTCCGGCAACATCGTCCAGGGCGGCCGACCGGCGTCCGGGCCGGGCTTCAATATCGAGCGCGCGGCCAAAGTGAAGCGCGAGTCGGGCATTCTCACGCGCACCGTCGGCTTCATCGCCGGACCGCAGATGGCGGAGGAGGCCGTCGCCTCCGGTGCGGTCGACCAGGTGGCCCTCGCCAGGGCTTTTCTGGACGACCCGAACTGGGCGATTCACGCCGCCGAGCGACTCGGCGCCCCCTGGCAGGTGTCCCGCCACTACGGCCGGGTGGGTCCGGGGGCCTGGCCCGCGGCCTCGGTCAGCCGGGCGCTCTGAGAATTTCAATGGGCCGGTTAACGGCCCCGCTGACCCGGCCTATTGAAAAGTCTTGGCTTTCGGTCGCAAAGGTCAAGGCCATGCCTTGGCCATGCCGGAAGTCCGGCTTTTTCTGCGTGCGTCCCGGCCTCGTCAGGCGCTATGAAGAGGGTGGTTACGAGGTCCCCTCTAAGACAGCGTAGCCGGGCGGGGACGGGACCCAGGCAAATCCGTCCCCGCCGCCTCGCAGGGGCCGAAGCCCGACTCCCATCCCCATCTGCAATGTTGCCGCGCCAGCCTTGCGCGGCCCTGTCGCGCCCTCGGTATGCCGCGCGTGGGAGCGAGCCTTGACACGGCGCGTCCCGCGAATGCCTATGCGCGCAACGCAATCGCATGATGAGGAAACACGGGGAATGGCGCGCAAGGTGCAACTCACTCTCTGCTGCGGCGACTACGAAATCGTCCGCGCGCTCAAGGAAGGCGCCGTCGAACCCGACGGCATTGAATTGACGATGGTGACTTCGCCGGATTCGACGACCCGTCACTGGCGTTTCCTGCGCAATCGCGAATTCGACGTCGCGGAAGTGTCGAGTTCGTCCTACATCGTCGCGCGCGACCAGAACATGCCCTTCGACGCGATCCCCGTTTTTCTGCATCGCCGCTTTCGTCACGGCTTCGCCTTCGTCAACACGTCGAAGGGGATCAGGGAGCCGAAGGACCTGATCGGCAAGCGCGTCGGCGTGAAGTCCTTTCAGGTCACGGCCGTCCTCTGGCTGCGCGGCATTCTGGAGGAAGAGTACGGCGTTCCGCACAGGTCAATCGAATGGGTGACCGAACTCGACGAGGATGTGGACTTCGATCCGCCGCCGGGCCTCAACCTGACGAAGATGCGCGAGGATCAGAATTGCGAGGACATGCTTGTTTCCGGCGAACTTGACGCTGTGCTGCATCCCGATCTGATCTGGCCGATCACAGAAAGGCATCCCGCGGTCGGACGCCTCTGGCCCGACTACAAGGCGGAGGAGCGCCGTTACTGGGACAAGACCGGCATCTTCCCCATCATGCACGTCATGGGCGTCAAGCGGGAGATTGTGGAGAAGTATCCCTGGGTCCCGATCGAACTCTACAAGGCGTTCGAAAAGTCCAAGGCCATCGGCATGCAGCGCATGGAAAACCCGCGCATCGTGCCGCTCGTCTGGTATCGCGAATCCTGGGAGGAGCAGGAGGACGTCTTCGGCCCTGATCCGTGGGAGTATGGGCTGACCGAGCGAAACCGCCACAATCTCGAGACGCTCGTCGGCTATTCCCACGCGCATGGGCTCATCAAGCGCCGCATTCCGCTTGAGGAGTTGTTCCTCGACATCAGCCAGGGGCGCAAGCGCGGTCACGACCGCATATAATAACGGGCTTGTTCCGAAACGCCTGCATCTGGAAATTGACAATTCCCGCTGGCGGGCGATCATCCGAATACAAAAAGGGAGGAAGGGAACATGAGGAAGGCACTTCGCGCGTCCGTTTTCGCGGCCGCTTCCATTGCGTTTGTCGCTCCGTCCGTGGCGCAGGATACGCCGTTTGCCGGCGGAAAGGCGCTCACGATGATCATCGGCTTCGGGCCGGGCGGCGGTTACGACCTGTGGGCGCGCACCATCGCGCGCCATATGGGCAGGCACCTGCCGGGCAATCCCGTCGGCGTGCCGCAGAACATGCCGGGCGCAGGCAGCTACAACGCTGCCAACCACATCTATTCTGTCGCGGCGAAGGACGGAACGGTCATGGGCATCATCGCGCGCGACGCGCCGCTTGGGCCGCTGACGGGTCATACCGGCGCACGTTTCGATCCACTGAAGATGTCCTGGATCGGCACGCCGACCACGGAAACCAACGTCTGCGTCGCGATGAACACCGCAAAGGTGAAGAACGTCGATGACCTCTACAAGATGGATCTGATCGTCGGGGAAACCGGCGTCGGCACGGGCACGCGCTCCTATCCGAAGGCGCTCAACGAAATTCTCGGCATGAAGTTCAAGCTCATCGCCGGCTTTCCGTCATCGACAAACGTGATGCTCGCCATGGAGCGTGGCGAGGTGGATGGCATCTGCCAGAGCCTGGACAGCGTCGTGTCCGACAAGCCGGACTGGATCAAGACCGGGCGGCTGAATGTCATCTTCCAGGGCGGAGCCGCGCCGAACCCGACGCTCAAGGGCGTTCCGTTCGTCGTCGACCTTGCGAAGACGGAGGAGCAGCGCCAGGCCATTCGCTTCCTCTACGCCGGCCAGGCGATTGGCCGTCCGTTCGTGGCGCCACCGGATCTGCCGCCCGCCCGCCTCAAGATGCTGCGCGACGCCTTTATGGCGACCATGAAGGACAAGGAGTTTTTGGCCGAAGCCACAAAACTCAAGCTCGATGTGGACCCCACCGATGGCGCCGGGCTTGAAAAGATCGTCCGCGACATCTATGCGACGCCGCCCGAAATTGTGAAGAAGATCGGCGAACTCATCAAGTAGCGCCTCACGCACGGCCGCCGAAAGGGGAGGGCTCGCGCCCTCCCCTTTTTGCATGGGCGCGGCGTTCGTGTACCACGGAGGCGGGCGGTCGAATCGAAGGCCCGCAGGAAGACGCACGTTGTCCCACGACTGGTCACCCGAACAGGCGCGCGCGCTCGACGAGGTCGGGCGCTGGCTGAAGAAGCGCGGCCGCGGCGATCAGGTGTTCCGCCTCTTCGGCTACGCGGGCACGGGCAAGACGACGCTTGCGCGCCATGTCGCGGAAGGCGTCGACGGCGACGTGGTCTTCGCCGCCTACACCGGCAAGGCCGCGCTCGTCATGCAGTCGCGCGGCTGCCACAACGCGCGCACGATCCATTCGCTCATCTACCGCCCCAAGGAAGTGGAGAGCGAGGAGCCGTCCTTCGTGCTCAACGGCGACAGCGAGGCGGCGGACGCCAGGCTGATCGTCATCGACGAATGCTCGATGGTGGATGAGGAACTGGGACGGGACCTTCTCTCTTTCGGGCGTCCCGTCCTCGTGCTCGGAGATCCGGCGCAATTGCCGCCCGTGAAAGGGGGCGGCTATTTCACCGAGGCCGGGCCCGACGTCATGCTGTCGGAGGTGCATCGGCAGGCGGCGGGCGATCCCATCGTGCGTCTTTCGATGATCGTGCGCGAGGGCGGCCGGCCCACCATCGGCGACTATGGCTCGACGCGCGTCATTCGCCGCGACGACATCGATTCGGCTGCGGTGCTTGGCGCCGATCAGGTGCTCGTCGGCCTCAATCGCACGCGCCGGCAGTACAACAAGCGCATCCGGCAATTGCTCGACCGCAAGTCCAACACGCCCGAACCCGGCGACAAGCTGGTGTGTCTGAGAAACGACCGCGCCAAGGGCCTGCTCAACGGCGGCGTCTGGCGCGTGCAGACTGCGACGGGCGTCCGCAACGGCAAGTTGCGCATGAGCGTCGTGCCCGACGAAGATCCGGGACGCAAGCCCCAGCGCATCGGCGTCGTCCCCGCGTTCTTCGAGTCGGAGGACGAAATCCCGTTTTCGCTGCGCAAGAACTCGGACGAGTTCGACTACGGTTACGCCCTCACCGTCCACAAGGCGCAGGGCTCGCAATGGGACGACGTCGTCCTGTTCGACGAATCCTACGCCTTCCGGGAGCATCGCAGCAGGTGGCTTTACACCGGGGTCACCCGGGCAGCCAAACGGCTCACCCTCGTGATATAGAGGCGCGCCGCCGCCGCAGGGACACGCGGTCACCCGAGGGAATGCATCCTGATGCCCGAGTTCGTGCATGCCGTGCTGGAATTCCTCAAGACGCATCAGGCCTGGGCGCCTCCCATCGTCTTCGTCCTGGCTTTTGCGGAGTCTCTGGCGCTGGTCGCGCTGCTCGTGCCCGCGACGGTCATCCTGTGGGGCGTCGGGGCGCTGATCGGCGCGGCGAGCCTCGACTTCTGGCCCATCTGGTTCGCGGCGGCGCTGGGCGCCGCATTGGGTGACTGGGTGTCCTATTGGCTCGGCTATCACTTTCACGACCAGATCGCGCGCATGTGGCCGATCCGCAATTACCCGACGCTTCTGCCCCGCGGCCATGCATTCTTCCAGAGGTGGGGCGCGCTCGGCGTTTTCGGCGGCCGCTTTATCGGCCCGTTGCGCGCGGCGGTGCCGCTCGCCGCGGGCGCCTGCGAGATGCCGCGCACGCCCTTCCATATAGCCAACTGGTCGTCGGCCTTCGTCTGGGCGACCACGACGCTTGGCCCCGGGGCGCTCGGCGCGGAGTGGCTGTCGCAAAAGTTCGGGTGGTTCTAGGCGCTATCGCAGAAAGAAGTTTCGCAGCAACCATCCCCACGCGATGATGCAGGCAAGCGGTACGGCCCACCCCAGCCAAAGCGGCAAGGGGCGCGTCTTCGTGAAGGGCAGGGCGGCGGCGCTCACGGCGAAAGCAGCGAGAAAACCTGTCGCGATCGCTCCATACCAGTGCATGACCGGCCCTCCGCGCGAGGCCTGCTGGCCCCAGCCGAATTCGCCGGTGCGCGGATGATAGCTGAACAGCTCCCAGTGCCATTCGAAGGCGATGGTGTAGGCGATGGCGAAGACGGCGGCGAACAGGCCGAAGACTCTCGTGACGCTCATTGTCCGAACAGCCCCCGCACGTTGTTTACGATGTGCCCGGCGATGAAGGAATACCAGACGATCGCGCACAGGATCGCCGTCGTCCATTTGCGCGCGCCGGCGGTCGCTTCGTCCTTGGGGTCGCGCCAGACGAGCCAGAAGAATGGCAGCATGGCGAGGCCGATGGCCAGCGCCTGCTCCTTGTATTCGAACAGGCCGCTGATGTGCCACAGGCGCGCGCGTTCGATCCAGGTGCGCACCGCCATGCGGTACGGCGGATAGATGATGGCCCCGAGCACGAAGGTCGCGAGATAGAACACGATGTTTGCGTTCGTGAAGCGTGCTGCGGAAACCGCGCGATACGCGCTGGTGAAACCTCCACCGCTTCGCGCCGGCCACAGGACCGCGAACGCCTGATGGGTCAGACCCCCGAGCAGCGCAACGGCCAAAAGCCCGTGCAGAATGAGCAGAAACGTCGTCACCCCGCCCTCCCAAGGGTCGCACCCGTATTTTTACGGCTCTTGCCCGGCGCGCAAGCTCAAAGCTTTGCAGAGATTGGCTTGCCGCAGGCCCGGGCGCAAGGCCTGTCTCTGTTCGCGCGCGGCCGGTTCAACTATAATTGCAGTATGAGGAGGCGGAAGCGAATGAAGAGACGTCACGCTATGCCGGGCGCGATTGCCCTCTCGATCATGCTGGGCGCTTGCGCTGCGCACGCCGGCGGCGCGGACCTTGAAGCGATCATGGGCGACACCGAGAACGGCGCGCCCTTCTTCGGCGAGGCGAAGGACGTGAAGGGCCTGAAGCCGCTCGAAGGCGTTCGCATCCGGGCGCAGTTGAAGGGCGCGCCGCTGCCTGTCTTCGTCGACACAAACGACGAAGGACGCTTCAGCCTGCGGGGCTTCGGCAAAGGCGTCGATCCGGCCAACGTCGACGTTAACTGCGAGATGGCGGGCTACAATCTGATTGACCTGTCCCGCCGGCGTGTATCGAAGGACGTCGATGCGGCGACGGAGATCGAGTGCCTGTTCGAGAAAAAATAAGCGCGCTCGGCCTCGCAATCGCGCTTGCGGCTGTCGCGCCGGCTCATGCGCAGACTGCCGATACGATCATTTTCAATGCGAACATCGTGACGCTCGACCCTGGTTTGCCGCGCGCGCGGGCCCTGGCCATGGCTGGCGACCGCATCATTGGCGTGTACGCGCAGGACGCGCCTGCGGCTGCCGCCGGGCGCATGATCGATGCAGGCGGCCGCACGGTCATCCCCGGTCTCATCGACTCCCATATCCACGCGATCCGCGCGGGCCGCACATTCGCGAAAGAGGCGAGCTTTGAAGGAACGCGCACCATCGCCGAAGCGATGGCGCGCATTCGTGACGCTGCGATCCGCGCGGACGAAGGCGACTGGATCGTGGTCGCGGGCGGCTGGACGCCGCAGCAGTTCTCGGAAGGCCGGAGGCCGACAAGCGAAGAGATCGAAGCCGCGGCGCCAGAACGGCGTGTTTACATTCAATTGTTCTATCGCGCGGCGTTTCTGTCGGAGGCGGCGCAGCGCGCGCTCGGCGTTGCTTTAGAAAGTCCGCCGCACGATCTGATCGCGGAAAGAGACAACGAAAGCGGTTTCAACGGCTGGTTCGCCGGCAGCGTCGACGCGATCACCGCGTTGTGGGAAGGCCTGCCGAAGCCCGGCCTCGACGCCGCGAAGGCCGGCACGCGCTCGTTCTTTTCATCGCTCAACGCCTATGGCGTCACGGGCGTGATCGATCCCGGCGGGCACAATCTTGCCCCATCCGAATATGACGCACTGTTCGAGCTCGCACGGGACAGGGAGCTGACGCTGCGCGTGAATTACTTCATCAGCGCCCCGCAGCGCGGAAGCGAGCTCGATTTCTTCAAGAGCTATACCGCGCGGCGCCGCCCCGGGGCGGGCGATGCTTATCTGATGTTCACCGGCATAGGCGAGCGCGTCACCTTCGGCATGTACAACAACGACGCGCCTGGAGCGCCCGATCGCGCGGCCTTCGAGGACGTCGCGCGCTGGGCCATGATCTCTAACATTCCGCTCACCGTTCACTGGAACAGCGAGCGTTCAGTCCACCATCTGCTCGAGGCTTTCGGGCGCGTCGGCGGAGCGCAGGATCGCGCGCGCCTGCGCTGGTCGATTGCCCATCTTCACGATGCAGGCCCGGACACGATGCTTGCCTTGCATCGGCTGGGTCTCGGCTGGCTCACGCAGAACGCGGTTTATTTTGCCGCGCCCGCTTTCATCCGCAACATGTCAGCCGCGCGGCGCGCGGCGGCGCCTCCCATCGGCAGCGCGCTCCGCACCGGACTGAAAGTCGCGGCCGGAACGGACGCAACGCGCGTGATGTCCTACAACCCGTTTGTCGCGATGCAATGGATGCTCGACGGACGAACCGTCGACGGGCAGGAGACGCGCGCCGAGGAGGAGCGCCCGACACGCGAGGAAGCCTTGCGCATGTGGACGGAGGGCGGCGCTTACTTCGCGTTCGCGGAGCAGGACCGCGGACGCATCGCGCCGGGTATGCTCGCGGATATCGCGATGCTCGACGCCGATTACATGAGCGTTCCAGTGGAGAAGATCGGCGCGATCAGGTCGGTTCTGACAATCGTCGGGGGACGCATTGTTCATGCGTCCCCCGGTTTTCCGCAATAGCCTGGCGCTACTTCGCCAACGGGTTCGGGCGAAGCTGGAAGTGCGCGGCAAGCGGTTTCGTGCCCTTGCCGCCTTCGATCAGCCACGGGGTGCGGTCGCCGTTGGCGGCCCACAATCCACGGCCCTTCCAGCCTGCTTTCGGATCGTCGATGCGGCCGTCGAAGCCCTTTGCGTAGAAGCCCATCGGATAGGGCACGCGCAGCACGACCGGCTTGCCGTCCTTGAATGCGATCAGGCCATCGTTCAGATTGCCCGTCGACATGGGAACGTCCTCGCCGAGGCCGAAGATGTTGTGCTGGTCGACCCAGGTGTAATAGCTCGACTCGGCGCTGTTATCCCCGATGCCCTCGAAGCCCGGACCCGGATACTTGTAGAAGGTCCAGCCTTCGGGGCAATGGTTGCCGGTCGCCTTCGGACCGTTGAGCGGACCCTTGCACTTCGACCGGTCGAACGCGCCGATGTGACCGCTTGCAAGCGACACCCACACCACGCCCTTCTTGTCGATGTCGCCGCCGCGCACGCCGAAGCCCGGCGCCGGCACGTTGTAGATTTCGGCAAGCGCCGTCTCCGCCGGGTTGTCGCCCGGAGTCACGCGAACCACTGCGCCGGGATTAGCGCGGATCGATCCCCAGATCGAGCCGTCCGTCGGATGCGGCATAATGGCGTAAAGCGACGCTTGGATGCGGCGATCCTTGCCCTCCTCCTGCGGCTTGCCGATTTCCGTGTAGGCGTCGCGCTTGCCGTTGCCGTTCGTGTCGAGGACGATCGGCATCCACCCCTGCGCCTTCTGGATGTCGCGGGTCTCGTCCCAGATGCGGGTGTTGACGTAGCCGAGCACCGGCCCACCGCCCGACAGCCAGAGCGTCTCGTCCTTGTCGAAGCCGAACTGCGGATGGTGCGACCCGAAGCAGGTTTGCAGCGCCACGTATTCCTTCGTCTTCGGATCGAACATCGTGACGCGGCGATTGGTCCGCTCCAGCGGAACGACCTTCGCGGACGGATGATTGGATCCCTTGCGGCAGAAGTCAGGGTTCTGCGGCGCGTGTCCGGTCGCCGCCATCCACAACCGGCCCTTGGAATCGAACATCGCATTGTGGTTGTTGGCCCGCGTGTTCCAGATCTTCTCCTCGCCCCAATACGGCGACGGCATCAATGGGTCCTTGCTGGCCGCATGGCCGGGTCCGAGCGCCTCAGGCGTGTCAGGAGCGACGGGCATCCGGAATGTCGTCGTCGTGTTCTTGACCGGGTCGAGGATCGGCATGTCGTCGGAAGAATATTCCGGCGAGCCGTACAGCGGCCCGTAGGCGTTCACGGTGGGATTGCGCTTGTCACTGGCGATGAGATCGTGAAGGTACTGCTTCTCGTTCATCCAGTCGCGCAACGTGACGACAATGTTGCGCTCTTCGCCTTGCGGACGTTGCGGCTTGAACTTCGGCAACTCGCCGTTGGCGATGCGCGTCGTCCAGTCGGCGAAATACTTGATCGGCACGGTGTTGAGTTGGCCGGCGATGATGTTGACCATCGACTCGCCCGACTGGCCCGACTGGATGCGGCGCAGCCACGCCTCTTCGTGGTTTGCGAATTCGCCGAGCGATTTCGGGATCGTGCGCGTGGAAAGCTGGCCGAGCTGGTGGCAACCCACGCAGCCGTTGTTCTTCATCAGGTTGAGCCAGTCGGTCTGCTTGATCTTTTCCGGGATGTCGCTCTTGCCGCCGAACTGGTCGGCGCCGGGAATTTTCATCATCGAGTACCAGTAGATCGCCGGATAATATTTCGCGGCGTCCGCTTCGCTCGGAGCGACCTTCGCGGTCAGGTTCAGAGTTTTTCCCGGCTCCGATTTCACCTTGTCGGAATCGACGAGTCCGTAGCCGCGCACCCAGACGTCATAGTTCGCCTTTGGCAGATCGGGCACGACGAAGCGGCCCTGATCGTCGGTGACGACGATGCGAATGAAGCGCACGGGCAGGTCGCGCGTTTCCGCGATCACCCATACACCCGCCTCCGGTCCCTTCGGCCCCCTCACCACGCCGCCGATGTCATCCGCGTCGATGGCGGGCGCTTCCTGCGCCTGTGCGTTCATGGCGGTTGCAAACGCAAGCGCCGATGCCGCGGCGATTGCGATGCGCGCCTGGCGTGTCTTGCCCCTCATGGCTATCCCTCTCCCTGACAGCCGCTGTGGCGCGGCTCCCGGAAAGACTAGCGAAGGAAAAGCGATACGTACAGAAGCGGGCGCGAATTCTCAGGTAGATATGCCGTTACTCGCCGGCGAGCCTGCCGCGCGGACGCCAGCCCTCCGCCTCGACGCCGCGCAAGCGGGCCTCCTCCAGCGCGATGTAGTCGCGGGTGATCGGAAGTGCGTCCAACTGGTGCACAAGAAGAAACTGATAGACAACCTGTTGTCCGAGCCGGAAGCCGGCCTCGCAGGCGGCGAGATAGAACTCCCACATGCGGCAGAAGCGGTCGTCGTACATCGCGGCTGCCTCCGCGCGACGGGCGAGGAACCGCTCGCGCCAGGCTTTCAACGTGTCGGCGTAATGCAGCCGCAGCACCTCGATATCCGCGATCAGCAGGCCCGACCGCTCGATGGCCGGCGCAAGTTCCGAGAGAGCCGGGATGTAACCGCCTGGAAAGATGTATTTCGCGATCCAGGGGTTGGTGACGCCCGGCCCCTCCGGCCTGCCAATCGTATGGATCAGCGCCGCCCCCTCGCGTTTCAGCAGGTTTGCGACCTGCGCGAAATAGGCGTCGAGGTTGGGCGCGCCGACATGCTCCAGCATCCCCACCGACACGATGCGGTCGAAGGCGCCCTGCGTGTTGCGGTAATCCTCGAGCCGGAAGCCGGCGCGGCCCCCTGTCGCGCTGGCGGCGGCGCGCGCGCGGGCGCGCTCGAGTTGTTCGGTTGAGAGCGTGACGCCCGTCGCCTGCGCGCCGCAGATGCTGGCGAGATAAATCGCCATGCCGCCCCAGCCGCAGCCGATGTCGAGCACCTCGTGGTGCGGCCGGACGAGAAGTTTCGCCGCGATGTGCCGCTTCTTCGCGATCTGCGCGTCGTCGAGCGCCTGTCCGGGATGCTCGAAATAGGCGCAGGAGTATTGCATGTCGGCGTCGAGAAAAAGTTCGTAAAGGCTGTTGCCGAGGTCGTAATGATGGGCGACGTTCTCGCGCGAGCGTCGCGTATCGTTGCGCTGGCGCCGCCGCCGGAGCGCGAAACGCAGCCGGTCGAGCGTCCTGATCCATGTGCTCGCGTGGGCGGGGTCGAGGTTCGCGAGGGCCAGTTCCAGGGCCTCGACGAGCGTGCCCTCTTCGATCGCGATCCCTTCATCCATGTAGAGCTCGCCGAACGCCAGCGTCGGATCGCGCAGCAGGCGCATCTCCGCCGCTGCGTCGCGGAAGGCGACCTTGACCCTGGGTCCGCGCCCGTCGCCGCAACGAAACATCGCGCCGGAAGCGGAGCGGATCGTCAGGTCTCCCCGCACGATGAATGTGGTGAGGAAATTCTGGAGCAGACGGTTCATCCAACCCCCCGTTCCCTGGGGACCCATGCACGCAGCCCGCCGTGGCGGGCGGCCTCACTCTTCCTCAACGCAATTCTGCCCGATTTGGCGCATCCGCGGGCCGGGAAATTGCGCCTGCCGCCGCCGTGGCGATGATCATCGGCATGAACGATTGAACTTCCGCGAATAGTCGATTTGAACGAACGTCTGCCCATCTTTAGCCTTGAGCGGGGCGGCATGGGCAATCGCGCCATATGCTTCAATTGAAACCGGAATGACCTGCCTCAATGCCGGCTCCGGCGCACTGGGGTACCTGAGACCATCTGCCGCTCGCGCCTCGACGCCAGAAGGGATATGTGGTCTTATGACAGTTCTAAACAGGCCGCGTACATTTCGACCGTACCGGCCCTGGCCGGCCAAGGAAGCCGGCCCCGGCGCAGGCGAGGGCGGTTCGAAGATGGAATACAGGCGGTATTTCACGCAGGCGATTGATCGCCTTCGCGACGAGCGCCGGTACCGCGTTTTCGCTGACCTTGAACGCGACGCTACCCGTTTTCCCCACGCGATCTGGCACCCGGACGGCGGGGCCGACGCGGCCACCGCCCGCGATGTCGTGATCTGGTGCTCGAACGACTACCTCGCGATGGGCCAGCATCCGGACGTGATCGCCGCCATGACCGAGGCCGCCCGCAAGCACGGGGCCGGGGCGGGGGGCACCCGCAACATCTCGGGCACCAACCATCCGCTGGTGCGTCTGGAGGCCGAACTCGCCGACCTGCATGGCAAGGACGCCTCGCTCGCCTTCACCTCCGGCTGGGTTTCGAACCTCGCGGCGATCTCCACCATCGCCCAGCTTCTGCCGAACTGCCTCATCATCTCCGATGCGCTGAACCACAATTCGATGATCGAGGGCGTGCGCCGCTCGGGCGCGGAGAAGGTCATCTTCCGCCACAACGACATGAATCATCTCGAAGAGGTGTTGAAGGCCGCGGGTCACGAGCGCGCCAAGCTGATCGTCTTCGAAAGCCTCTACTCGATGGACGGCGATATCGCGCCGGTCGCACGCATCGCGGATCTGGCGGAACGCTACAACGCCATGACCTATGTGGATGAAGTCCACGCGGTCGGCATGTACGGCCCGCGCGGCGGCGGCATCTGCGAGCGCGAAGGCGTGATGGACCGCATCGATGTCATCGAGGGAACGCTCGCCAAGGGCTTCGGCACGCTTGGCGGCTACATAGCCGCCGACGAGATCATCGTGGACGCTGTCCGCAGCTACGCCCCGTCCTTCATCTTCACGACGGCGCTGCCGCCCTCCGTCGCCGCCGCCGCTCACGCAGCCGTCTGCCGGCTGAAGAACTCCGACGTCGAACGCACCTTGCACCAGCAGCAGGTCGCGCGCACGAAGGCCGCGCTCGAAGCCGCCGGCATTCCGGTTATGCCGAACCCGTCGCATATCGTGCCCGTGTTCGTCGGGGACGCGGAACTGTGCAAGACGGCGAGCGACATGCTGCTCGAACGCCACAATATCTATATCCAGCCGATCAATTACCCGACCGTCGCGCGGGGCACGGAGCGGTTGCGCATTACGCCGACACCGGCGCACACCGATGCGCATATCGCTGGCCTCGTCGAAGCGATGGCGGACGTGTGGCAGCGTCTCGGCCTGCCGCGTCAGGCCCCGTTGTCGGCGCTGGCGACCGGGGCCTACGGGGCGGTCGCTGCGGAATAATCACCGCGGCGGCGCCTGATCCTTCTTGGGCAAGAGCCAGGTCTGCACGATCACCGGCATCGCGATGTTCAGCAGCATGAACCGCGCCAGGTGATGAACGCCCACGTAGAGGGCGTCGAAGCCCAGCGCGAAGGCGAGCATGGTCATCGCCTCCAGCGCGCCTGGCGCGAAGCCGACCATCGCCGCGCCGAATGACACCCCGAGCAGCGCCGAGGCGAGAAAGGCGAAGGCCGCGGAGGTGGCGAGACCTACGCCGATCGAGCCTGCGGCGGCGCCAAGGATGCCTGGCAGGCGCGACCAGTCGAACCCGACGAAGCGCGACCCGGTCCAGCTGCCGATCAGGATCTGCCCGAAAAGCGCGACAGGGGCGGGGACGCGACCCGGCGCCAATCCGGTCCCGTGAAAGACGGCGGACACCATCATCGCGCCGAAGAAGATGCCTCCGGCGAGTTTGAACTTCTCCATCGTGAGGCCGGCAAGCGCGCCGAGGGCCAGCATCACGCCGACGAGCCAGTAGGGATCGAGAACCGGCGGCGGTCCGGACAGGATCGGGGGGCCGAACTCCACAACCAGGATAGGCAGGACCGCCATCAGGACGAGCACACGGAACATCTGCACGACGACGATCCTCGGCACGTCGCCGCCAACGGACGGCGATATGGCGAGGATGTAGGCGAAAGCGCCAGGGCTCGACGCCAGAAAGGCGGTCGATCTGGACCAGCCGGCGGCCAGAATCAGGAACGCCGTGCCCGCGACTGTGGTCGCCGCGATGCTGAGGGCCATGATGACGAGGCTCAGCGGGTAGGTGACGACGCCGCGCAGAGTCTCCGGATTGACCGCCGCGCCGATCGTGACGCCCGAGGCGATCATCGCCGCCACGCGCAGCGGCCCCTCGATGCGATGCGCGAGGCCGAACACCGTCGTGATGGTGACCGCCACCATCGCGCCCGAGATCGCGCCGCCGGGGATGCCGAGCCACAGGAACGCGGCCGATCCCGCGCAGCCGAACGCGACGGTTTGCAATTGCCGCAGGAGGGGCGGATTTCGGAAGGCTTTGGAGGGGGTGGGAGCTGTCATGATCTGGTGCGCGCCAAGCAAGGCGCGCGCCATAAATCACGCATCTCCCGCCCCACGCAAGCGGAGCGGACGAAGGAAAGCGTCAGGCCTGTTTCTTTGCGAGCAGATCGCGGATTTCCTCCAGCAGGACTTCGTTGCGCGGCGGCGCGGCGGCCGTTTCGGGCGTCGGCTGCTCCTTGCGGCGGAACGTGTTGATCGCCCGAACCACGAGGAAGAGGACGAAGGCGATGATGATGAAATTGACGGCGATGGTCAGGAAATTGCCCCATGCGAGGACCGCGCCCTGCTTCTTGGCGTCCACCAGAGCCGGCGCCGTTACCGCCTTCGAAAGCCCGACATAATAGTTCGAGAAGTCCAGCCCGCCGGTGATTGCGCCAATGATCGGCATGATGATGTCGGCGACGAGCGAATCGACGATCTTGCTGAAGGCCGCGCCGATGATCACGCCAATGGCGAGATCCACGACGTTGCCGCGCATGGCGAATTCCTTGAACTCCTTGAGCATCAAACCCTCCGTTTCAGGCTCTGGCGCTCCCGCGCGCCGAGTCGCGCTCAAGAATAGCGAACCCCGCGCTTTGCGAAACTACTCAGCTTCGCAGCGTCCGGACTGTGGTATAAGGGCCTTGAAAAGGTGAAGGAAACGTACGGGATGGGCCTCGTATGAGTTTTGGCGGCATCGCGATCCTCAGCGCGCTCGTGTACCTTTGCGGCCTGTTCGCGGTGGCGCACTACGGCGACACGTCCGGCCGGCGCTTCATGCAGTCGCGCGCCCGGCCTGCCATCTACGCGCTGACCCTCGCCGTGTATTGCACCTCATGGACGTTCTTCGGCTCGGTCGGCCTTGCGTCGTCCAGCGGCCTCGACTTCCTGCCGATCTACATCGGCCCGATCGTTGTGGTTGGCCTCTTGTTCCCGCTTGTGCTGCGCATCGTGCGCATCGCCAAGGCGCAGAACATCACCTCGGTCGCCGACTTCGTTGCGGCTCGCTACGGCAAGTCGGAGCAGGTGGCGGCGCTTGTCGCAATCATCTGCGTGATCGGCGCGGTGCCTTATATCGCCCTTCAGTTGAAGGCGATCTCCACGTCGGTGGCGACCGTTCTCGACTCTCTGAACGCCGGCCGCACGATTGCGCTGTCATCGAGCGCCGGCGATCTGTCCTTCATGGTCGCCGTCATGCTCGCGGGCTTCGCGATGGCGTTCGGCACGCGCCATATCGACGCCACGGAACATCAGGATGGACTGGTCCTGTCGATCGCGACGGAGTCGCTGGTCAAGCTTATCGCGTTCATCGCGGTCGGCGTCTATGTCACATGGTGGATGTTCGACGGGCTTGGCGATCTGACGAGTCGCGCAGCAGCGGATGCGACAATCAGCAACGTCCTCGCGCGGATGCCCAACCCATCCACATGGATAGCGACGACCTTGCTCGCGGCGTGCTCCATCCTGCTCCTGCCGCGCCAGTTTCATGTCACCGTGGTTGAAAACCGTGACGAACGTGATGTCCGCACGGCGGCGTGGCTCTTTCCCCTCTACCTCGTGGCGATCAACATCTTCGTCATTCCGTTGGCGATCGCCGGCCGGCTGACGTTTCCCGAAGGCGCGATCGACCGCGACATGACGGTGCTGGCGCTGCCGCTTGAGAATGGCGCGACCACGCTCGCCGTCTTCGTCATGATCGGGGGCCTGTCCGCCGCCACCGCGATGGTGATCGTCGCCAGCGTCGCCCTGTCGATCATGGCGTCGAACCATCTCGTCATGCCCTTGATGCTGCGCGTCCCGCGCATGCGCCGGCGCATCGAGGCCGGCGATCCCGGTTCACTCATTCTTGTCATCCGGCGCCTCTCGATCGTCGTCCTGCTTGCGATGGGTTACGCCTATTTTCACTATTCCGCGGAGGCGGCGCTCGCCGCCATCGGGCTGCTGTCGTTCGCGGCTATCGCGCAGATCGCGCCGGCGTTTTTCGGAGGACTTTTCTGGCGACGCGCGACGGCGCGCGGCGCGATGGCGGGCCTCATTGTCGGCGTGTCCCTGTGGGCCTACACGCTTCTCCTGCCGTCACTGGCCCTCGATTCAGACAGCGTCGCGGACATCGTCCAGTTCGGGCCGCTGGGGCTTCGCGCCCTGAAGCCCACCGCCCTGTTTGGCGTCGAGTGGAGCCAGCTCGTTCACGGGGTTGTCTGGTCGCTGTCGGCCAACGTTCTCGCCTTTGTCGGTTTTTCGCTGGCGCGCCACCCGACGCCGATCGAACGCCTGCAGGCGTCGGCTTTCGTCGGTTCGGAGCCGGGCGTCATCGGTCAGGCCATGCGCCTGAGCGGCGCGCGCATAACCGTGAGCGAACTGGAAGGAGCAGTCGGCCGTTATCTTGGCGCCGAGCATACGAGGCGCTCGTTCCAGGATTTCATGAAGTCGCGCGGCGCGATGCTGGAGCCGGCCGACGAAGCCGACGTGCATCTTCTTCGCTTCGCCGAACATCTTCTGGCGTCAGCCATCGGCGCCTCGTCCTCCCGCCTCGTCCTGTCGCTGCTCCTGCGCCGCCGAAACCTGTCGCGGGAAGCCGCATTGAAGCTTATCGACGACGCCTCCGCGACCCTGCAATACAACCGCGACCTCCTGCAGCACGCGCTCGACTTTGCGCGCCAGGGGATCACCGTGTTCGATCGAGATCTGCGGCTCATGGCCTGGAACCGTGAGTTCCGAGACCTGTTCGGGATGCCAGACGAGTTCCTCCATGTCGGTCTCGAACTCGAAGAGCTGCTGCGCTACAACGCCACGCGCGGCATTTACGGGCCGGGCGAGCCCGCGCAGCAGGTAATGAGCCGGCTCGAATTGCTCGTGAACGAACCTGCGCCGACGCGGCTTCGCCTCGAGACGGGAATCGTGATCGAAATCCGCTCTGCGCGCATGCCCGATGGCGGCCTCGTGACGACGTACACGGACGTCACCCAGACGGTGCTGGCCGAAGAAGCGCTGGAAGCGACCAACGAAACCCTTGAACAGCGCGTGCGTCAGAGGACCGAGGAACTCGTGGCTTTGAACGGCGAGCTCGCGAAGGCGAAAGCCATCGCCGAAGCCGCGGACCAGTCCAAGACGCGCTTTCTCGCCGCCGCCAGCCACGACATCCTGCAACCCCTCAACGCGGCGCGGCTCTACGCGACTTCTCTTCTCGAACGCACGCGTGAGGGACAGGTCGATTCGACGGAGCTGATCACCAACCTCGATCTGTCGCTCGAAGCAGTCGAGGAAATACTGACCGCTCTGCTTGAAATATCGCGCCTTGATTCAGGCAAGATGAAAGCGGAGCCGAGCGTGTTCCCCCTTGGGGAGATGTTGTCGCAGCTGCGCGTGGAGTTCGAACCTCTTGCGAAGGAAAAGGGCCTGGAGCTTGTCTTTGCGCCTTGCTCGCTGAGCGTGCGTTCCGACAAGCGCATGTTGCGCCGGCTTTTGCAGAACCTGATATCGAACGCCATCAAGTATACGCACAAGGGGCGTGTCGTCGTTGGCGCGCGCCGGCGCGCGGACCTTGTCGTCGTTGAAGTCTGGGACACGGGCCTCGGCATTCCGCAGGACAAGCAGAGGGCTGTCTTTCGAGAATTCGAACGCCTGGCGCCGGCGGCGAAGACCGTTCGCGGACTCGGGCTCGGATTGTCCATCGTTGAGCGTCTCAGCCGCGTTCTGCGCCATCGCGTGAGTCTTTCTTCCGAGCCCGGGCGGGGCACTGTGTTTCGCGTCGAGGTGCCGCGCGCCGCCGCGGTCGCAGCCGAAAGCGCCTTTGAAAGCGCGCATGTCAGCGCGGCGCAGCACATGCCGTTGTCCGGCATGGTCGTTCTCGCCATCGACAACGAGGAGCGCATCCTCGACGGAATGCGGGCTTTGTTGTCGGGCTGGGGCTGCGAAGTCGTGACGGCCGATCGCATCGAGACAGCCGAGCGCGAACTGTCGGCGCGCGATCTCGCCCCGCAGGCGATCGTCGCCGATTATCATCTCGACGATGACGACGGGATCAGCGCGATTATTCATCTGCGCCGCGTATTCGGGCTTGAGACGCCAGCTGTCCTCGTGACCGCGGACCGCACGCCGGAGGTGCGCGCGCTGGCGGAGGCAAACGACATTCGTGTGCTCAACAAGCCGCTTCGTCCCGCGGCGTTGCGATCGCTCCTCAGCCAGTGGCGCGTGACGCAGCGTGCGGCGGAATGAAAAAAGCCCCGCACGGCGGGGCTTTCCATGAATTCAAGGCCTATGAGCCTTCAGGGTGTCGTCGCCTTCTTGGCTTCCTCGACCAGCGCCGCCGGCGTCGAAGTGAACTCGGTCCACAATTTCGTCAGCACTTCGCCGTCCATGGGAATGATGTCGATGCCCGTCTTCGTCGCGTCCGCGAGGAAGTCCTTGTCGGACATCGTGGCCATGAACGCCTTGCGTAGCGCGGCGACCCGATCGGCGGGCGTGTCGGGCGGCGCCGCGTAAACGCGGCCCAGTTCCTGAACGCCGAACAGAAGCCCTGAAAGCGCGCGGTCGCGATCGGTCTTGATGAAATCGTTCACGTGCGGAACACCGGGAATCTCGCTTGATTTTGCGCCGCTGAGCTGGATGATCGGCAGGAAATCGCCGCTGTCCAGCTCCTGCTTCCAGAAGGACTTCACGGTTGACCACGGCAGGCCGCAAATGCCCTGCAACTCGCCGCGGTTCATGGCGAGCTTCACATCCGCCGACCCCTTGTAGCCGGGGATGACCTTGATCTGCGCGCCGAGGATGTTCTTCACGGCCAGCGCGGACTTGACGAGCGGTCCCGTCGGCCCGGTCGCGCCGATCAGCACTTCGCGTTTCTTCATGTCGTCGAAGGTCTTTACGCCCGAGGCTTTCGTCACGCCGCAGATCGCGACGCTCGACTCCATGTTGCCGATCCAGATGAGCCGGGCCGCGTCGTAGCGGGCCGACTGGTTGCCGAACAGCGGCTCGATGGGAACGGTCTGCGCGAAGGTGCCCATCACGGTGCCGTCTTTGGGCGCGACGTTGTACAGCCAGTTGGCCGACGTGACCCCGCTCGCCCCGAGCATGTTCTGGACGATCATGTTCGGATTGCCGGGAATATGCTTGCCCATGTGGCGGATGAGCACGCGCGAATAGACGTCGAAGCCGGTTCCGACCTCGTGACCCACGACGATGCTGACGGTCTTGCCCTTGTAGAAATCGGCGACCGGGTCAGCCTTCGCCGTAAGGGCGCTTGCGGTGGCGATCAGCGCCCCGAGCGCGAGTGCATATTTCATCGTCCCTCCCTCGTCCGCCCTCGGCGGCTTCGTCTCCTTCGACCCGGTTCTTCTACCATCGCGCGGATGAGGGGCCAACACGGTGAGGACGCACAAGCGCAGGCCCGGCCGGAACCATCGGGCGCCCTCCGCTTTGTCGTGGCGGTTCAACAAGGGAGACCTGGGAAATGGTTGACAGAATCGAACGTGAACGTGGGGGATCAATGGGCATCGTCGGCGTGATCATCGGCGCTCTGATCGTCATCGCGGTTGCGTTCTTCCTCATTTCCGGCGGCAATTGGCGCGGCGGTTCATCGAGCACCACGATCAACAACACCGCGCCAACCGCTCCATCCGTCACGACCGCGCCCGGTGGTTCGGGCGGCGGCGCCGCGGCTCCGTCGGGCGCGGGCTCCGGCGCGGCCACGGGCGGCGGGAGCAACGGCGGCGCCGCGCGCTGAGGCTGGGCAGACGTTGCAACAAGGGGCCGGTCCTTAGGGGCCGGCCTTTTTGCGTCGTAGGCTCCAGCATCATTCGGCGCCCTTGCGGGACGGCGCGGGCCTTCTAAACTATGCGCTGAACAAGCTTGAGGGCGAGAGAGAGCAGGAATGAACCACCCGGTGAAGAATGGTGACGATAGGATCGGACAAGCCTTTGCGCGGAACGGCGGCCTGATCACCCGCCGGGGCGCGCTGGCGGGCGCGGCGGCCCTTTTTGCGGCGGCGCCGGCGCTGGCGCAGGAGCCTGCCAAGGATGTCCCGCCGCTTCAGGCCGCCAATCCGGACTGGCTTTATGTGCCGACGCCGCACGACGTCGTGGACAAGATGCTCGAACTTGGCCAGGTCACGAAGGACGATATCGTCCTTGATCTCGGGTGCGGCGACGGCCGCATTCCCATTGCGGCGGCGAAGAAGTTCGGCTGCCGCGCGCGCGGCGTCGACATAAACCCAGTCCGTATCAAGGAGGCCAACGCGAACCTGAAGGGATCGGGCGTCGAAAATCTCGTGACCTTCGTCGAGGGCGATGTGTTCGAGGTCCCGATCGCGGATGCAACCGTGGTGACGCTGTACCTTTTCCCGCATGTCATGCTGAAACTGCGCGACCGGCTTCGGGCGGAACTGAAGCCCGGCACGCGCGTCGTATCGCACGAATTCATGATGGGCGACTGGGAGCCAAAGACGAGCGAGCGCATCCGCAACGCGCGTGTTCATCTCTGGGTGATCTGACGGCTTTACCTGTCACGCCGCCTTGCGCGAACCCGCCGCCTTCGTCCAGAGCGCGGCGGCCTCCATGCCGATCTCGCGCGTAAGGAATTGCACTTCGAGGCTGAACTCCGTCACGAGATACGACAGGTGCGCGGCGACGGCGTAGGAGCCGTACTTCTCCATCACCATTTGCGTGGCCTTCACGCAGCGCGCGTCGAAGCGCGGGTCGCAGTGCCCGTGAATGTGCAGCTCGGGCTCGAATTCATGGCCGCGGCGCGCCCATGCCTGCGCAGTTGCAGCGCGCGGCATCCATTTTTCAAGCCGCGCGGCGAAGCCGGGCAAGGATGCCTTCAGCGCATCGCTGGCGCTCGGCGCCTGTGCGATCGTCTCCGCCTTGCTCATGACGCGCTCCTGCTGGCTGCAAGTTGAATCACTTCGATAACTGATTCTCTATGCGGCCCGAAAGAGTCGTTTGCGTTCAGTCGATCACGGCGACGCCATCGACTTCAACCGACGCATTGCCTGGTAGGCCGCAAACGCCGATCGCTGTGCGCGCGTGCCGGCCCGCATCGCCGAAAACATCGATGAACAATTGCGTCGCGCCGTTGATGACGAGCGGCGACCACGCGAAACCCGGAACGCAATTTACATAGCCGGTGAGCCGCGCCATTTGGCGCACGCGGTCGAGATCGCCGTCGCAGGCGAGCTTCAGCGCATAAAGCAGGCGTATGGCGCAGACGCGCGCGGCCTGCGCCGCCGTTTCGATCGGGACGCCGCCGTCTCCAACCGGCCCCTGGCTTGTGACGACCCCGTTCCACTCGCAAATCTGCCCGGAGAGAAAGACGAGCGACCCTTCGCGTCTGAAGGGGAGGAAATTGCCGCGCGGCGTTGATGGAGTGGGAAATTCGATTCCAAGTTCCTGCATCCGCGCCTCGATCCGGCCCATCTCTGTCTACCTTCTCATTTGAACATGATTATCAAGCTGTCCGCCTTCGCGCCGCCTGTCGCATCCGCCCTGTTTCCGCCTTTCTCGGCAGTGTAGACTCGCAAACTTTTTGCGGCGAGCTATGCATGGTTGAAGACTTCCTGATCTTCCTCTTCGTAGGCTTCCTCGCGCAACTGGTCGATGGCGCGCTGGGCATGGCGTATGGCGTCACCGCGACGACGGTCCTTCTCTCGTTTGGCGTTCCGCCGGCGCATGCGTCCGCCGCCACCCATGCCGCCGAAGTGTTCACCACGGGCGCCTCCGGAGGCTCCCACGTCGCGCATCGCAATGTGGACTGGCGTCTTTTCTGGCGGCTGGCTCCTGCCGGGATGGCGGGCGGCGCGCTCGGCGTCTTCGTGCTCACGAGTTTCGACGGGAAGGCGCTGAGGCCGTTCATCTTCACCTACCTCGGGCTGATGGGCGTCTACATCCTCTGGCGCATGTGGCGCCCGCTTGTGGAAGCCGCCTCGCCCCCGCGCGCGCTGGCGCCGCTGGGCTTGGCTGGCGGTTTCCTGGATGCGACCGGCGGCGGCGGCTGGGGGCCGATCGTCACCACCACCCTTTTGGGCGCGGGCCAGAAGCCGCGCTTCACCATAGGCACGGTCAACGCGGTCGAATTTCTTGTTGCGGTCACGATCTCGGCGAGCTTCGTGATCGCCCTTCTGACCGGTCATTGGGACGACGCCGGCGACCTGCTCAATCATGCGCCGGCGGTGGTGGGGCTGGTGGCCGGCGGCGTCCTGGCGGCGCCGCTCGCGGGTTTTATCGTGAAGATCGTGCCGCCGCGCGCGCTCGGCCTTACGGTGGGTTTGCTCATCATCTCGCTCTCGCTCTGGCAACTCGCGGTCTGGGTCAGGCAGCCGTAAGGCTTGGCTTCGAACCCGAGCCGGCAGTTCCGGGCGCGTTGCCGCGAAACCCTTGCGCGGGCCAGCGCAGGCTAGGCGGCGTGCACGGAGCTCCGTCTGGACCGAGGCTTGTGCCGCGGCTGACCGCTTGCTAGACACTTGCAGAACAAAAAGCAGACGATCCTTGCGCGGCGGGGTACTCGAATGCGCGACGAAGACGCACCCTTCGACGATTGCGACGGCTGGACGGAGGCGAGTTTCATCCGCCGGTTCTCGGCTTTTTCGAAAACTCTCGACACCGGCGCAGCCACGGATTCCTCGCGCCGTTCCACCTCGTTCATCTTCGATCTCGCCACCCACGGGCGGGTGGCGGACCTGCAGCGCGCCCTCACGCGCGAGAGCGGAGCAGGCGCCAAGGCGCTGCCGAGCAACATGCCGGAGTTGTTTTCGACGATCGGCCTGCTCGAAAACTCATGGAAGGGGCGGCGGATCACCTTCGGTGAAGCTATCCGCGGTCTGTTCACGATTCGCGAGGTCGTCCAGAACCTGGAAAGCGGGCGCACCGTCGACCCCAGCCGGATGCATTTCTTCGGCTCGGGGCTGATCGGCGTCGCGGACGGCGAACAGCACGACTTCGGCCCGCAGATCGTCGCCGAGAAGCTTTATGTGAGCGGCTGGCGGACAGAGGTCAACGTCCGGGGCGGCGCGCACTGGCTGCTCGAGCGATCCCGCGCCGAGCCGCTGGATTTTGTCGGCATCTCGGTTGGCTGCGATGAATCCCTCTCCGGCCTCGCCGACCTGATCTGCGAACTGCGCGAACGCGCGCGCAACCGTACGATGAATGTGATTGTCGGCGGCGCCGTATTCGCATACTCCACTGACAGCTTTGGTTTTCTTGGCGCAGACTGCATCGCCAGGACAGCCGACGACGCGATCAGCTTCCTGAATGCGCGCGTACGATCCTCCGGTATGTCTCGCAGTCATTAAGGTCAGATCATGGGCGCCCGCGGCCGAATTGAAGTTCCGCCCCTCGACAGAGAGCAGTTGAAAGACCTTCTGGTCGCGGTGGCCGACGTCATCATCACGCTTGATGACAATTACATCGTGATCGGCGTCACCGATCCCATGAACATCGACAATCTGACCCTTTGGAAGTGGACAGGGCGCAAGGTAATCGATGTCGTCTCGTCCGAGAGCGTGCCGAAACTGTCGCGCATCCTGCGCGAGGAGGCGCCAGGCGATACAATGTCCGGCCGCTGGCGGCACATCAATTTCGTCGATGCGGCGGGCGGCAATCTTCCGCTGCTCGTCAAGTATTTCCATCTGTCCGCGGGCCCTGTGACGACGCGCCTGATTGTCGGGCGCGACCTGCGTCCGATCGAGGAGGTCCAGCAGCGGTTCCAGAAGGCGCTCGACGAGATGGCCCCCGAGCGGGCGTCGGATCGAGCACCCGCCGCGCCCCCGTACGACCCGACACCCGACTTCGACGAACTCCTCGGGCGCAAGCCATTCGACGAGATCGTCGACGAGGCGACGCAGATTCTTCAGCGGACCTTCTTTACCGAAGCCCTCCGGCGCGCAAACGGCGACAGCGCCGCGGCCGCAATGCTTCTGGGCCTCGACGAAGCGGAATTCCTTCGCCGCTTGCGGCAAGAAGGCGCGAACTGATCCGGCGCCGCGTCTGCGCGTTCAGGATGGCCATAGCGCCGCAACATAGATCACATATCCGGCGAGGAGCAGCGCGCCTTCGCGCCGCCCGACGCGCAGTCCCGTCCACGCAAAGACGAGCATGAGGGCGGACACGCCAACCATGACGAGATTGTCGAACCGCACGATTTCCGCCGGCACGGATGTCGGCGCGATCAGGGCGGTCGCGCCGCCTATTCCGAGTATGTTGTAGATGTTGGAGCCGACGACGTTGCCGAATGCGACCTCCGGTTGCCGGCGGAAGGCTGCGACAACGGATGTGACGAGTTCGGGCGCAGACGTGCCGATCGCGACGATCGTGAGCCCGATGACGCTCTCGGCAACGCCGTATCCGCGCGCGAGGGCCACGGCGCCATCGACAAGAAGTTTGCCGCCGATCACGACCAGCGCGAGTCCGGCCATCGCCATGGCGAGCGACATGCCAAGCGATGCAGGTTGGCCCGGCCGCAAGCCTTCGTCAGTCTCGATTGCGGCCTCACCCTTGTCGAACGCAGCGCCGTGGTCGTTTGCGGGCGCGGCCTGTTCCTGGCGAAACGAATAGATGATGTAGGCGGCGAGCACCGCGACGAACGCGCCGCCCAAGGGTCGCGACAGGTCGAAGAGGGGGCTCAGGATGGCGAAGGCCAGGGTGACCGCCACCATGATCGCGCCGTCGCGCTTCAAGGCGGACGCCGAGACGACGATGGGCGCCACGAGCGCAGAGAGGCCAAGGATAAGCAGGATGTTGGCGATGTTGGAGCCGACGATGTTGCCGAGCGCGATTCCGGGCGCGCCGGCGAAGGACGCTTGAATCGAGGTGACGAGTTCCGGCGTCGACGTGCCAAAGCCGACAAGCGTCAGGCCGATCACGAGGGGCGAAACGCCGAGTCGCGTGGCGATCCTGACGGCGCCGCGCACCATGATGTCGCCGCCTCCGACGAGAAGCGCCAGTCCGCCGAGGATAAGGAGAGCCGTCATCGCAGGGTGAACCTCGGTTGGCGTGCCGGCTGGCTCGCCGGGGCGGGCGTGACCGGCCAGCCAGCCGCCAAGTTTGCATATAGGCGCCGGGGGCCGCGAATCGAAGGATGGGCCGCGCCGTCCGGTTTCGCAATCACGGCTTCGGTATCTTCAATCCGAGCGGTGCTATCGCATCGTACCTTTGGAACGCAAATTCAATGACGCAGGCCTTCGACGTGTGCGATGGCCGTCCGACCGTTGAGCCAGCGCATCGAAGTCCAGCGGCCGCCGCGAGCGCGGGGCGGTTTGTTCGCCAAACCCGGTTTGACTGTTGCCGTCGCCGGAGGGCGACATTGTCCGCGGCTGAGCTACGTGTGCGGGATCGGAGCGGATAGCCTGAAGGCAGGGACGAGCCATCTCCCCGCAGTCGCGGAACGCGAAACCGGTTGCCGCGAAGATATAGCCCTCGGAAAATCCGTAACGGCGCTAAACCGTGATTCGCCGGCTTTCGCCAAAAGAGCCGCCCGTTCCATCCTTACTCATCGACAATCCGTCCGTCGCGAAGGTGGACCTTCTTGTCCAGACGGCCGAAGATCTTGTCGTCGTGTGTAACGACGAGAACGGCTGCGTGTCTCTCGCGCGCGGCTGTTCGGAGAAGTTCGATCACCGCGAGGGCGCGCTCGGAATCGAGTGCGGCTGTCGGTTCGTCAGCGAGAATGATGCGGGAGTCATTCGCCAGCGCGCGCGCAATCGCCACCCGTTGCGCCTCGCCTCCGGATAGAAGCGCGGGCATGGACTCGCGCCGGTGAGACATCTTCAGGTAGTCGAGCAGTTCGAACGCCCTGCGTTTCGCCGAAGCCTTGTCGTCGCCCAGCAGCGTTCGAACGATTGCGACGTTCTCCCATGCGTTGAGAAACGGCAGCAGGTTGTGAAACTGGAAAATGAAGCCAATCTTTTCCAGCCGAAGCCGGCGCAGATCCTTGCGCTTCCATCCTCCGTTCCAGACCTCCTCGCCATCCAGCCGCATCACTCCGGCGCTGGGCTCCAGAATGCAGCCAACCAGATTCAGAAGCGTGCTCTTGCCGGAGCCGCTCGGGCCGAGGAGGCCAACGACCTCCCCCGGGAAAACGTCCATGTCCACGTCCGCGAGCGCATCGACGCGCGTGGGCCCCTCGCCGAAGTGTTTCCCAAGCCCGCGAAGCTGGACGAGCGCGTGATCCCCAGTCATGTCAATTCGCCAAGGCGGAGGCGGGATCGATTTTCAACGCCGCGCGCACGCCGATGATGCTGCCCGCGAGGCAGATCCCGATGACGATCGCGAAGAGCGCGATGGCGTCCGAGGTTTCGAACACGAGGCGGCGCGGAAAGTAATCCTGCCCCAGCCGCAACAGAACGGCGCCCGCGACGAAACCGATTGCGCCCATCGCCAGCGCCTGCTGCAGGATCAGCTTCACGATCACGCTGTCGGGCGCGCCAATGAGCTTGAGGGTCGCGATTGGACGCTTCTTGTCGATCGTCATCGTGTAGACGATGAGGCCGATGATCACCATGGAGACGATCAGCAGGATCGTCGTGAATAGTCCGATTTGTCGCCGCGCGCGCTCCACAACAGATGTTGCGAGTACGTTTTCCTGCTCGATCTGAGTGAGGGCGGAAAGGCGCTTCCAGCGCTGGACCTCCTGTGCGAAGACCGGCGAGCTCACGCCGGGCTTCAGGCGCACCAGGATTGCGTTCACCGAGTCGATGTTTTGGGCGGCTGTCGCGTTCCGCGCCTGTTCGCGCCGTGCGGCGCTTGGTTCTAGTTCGAACTGCAGGCGCTGCGCATCGCGCAACGTCGTGAAGATCACAGGGTCGCCGCCCGAGGCGACGAGGTTGTCCACCAGCCCGACGATGGTGAAGGTGTTGCGCCCCATGGCCACCCGCTCACCGAGCGTAAAGCCGGCGCGCCGGTCGGCGATGGCTTCGTATCTGCTGCGCGTAATCGGTCGTCCTTCCGACAGAGCCGGCGGCCCGCCCGGGCGTCCGGGCTCCCAACCGACGAGCATCAAACGGCGTATGGCTCCCCGGTGCGTGATTTCGATGTTCTGGAAAAGAACAGATCCGGCCGCCTCGACGCCCCAAAGGGACGCTACGCCTTCGCGGGTGTCGCCTGGCATGCGCGATGCTTCGGCGAAGGGGCCGCGTGTGCCGCCCTCGACGACCCAGACGTCCGCCCGCATGGCCCGCGACAGGCCAAGCGCCTCATCCACCAGTCCGCGATAGATCGCAATCATGCCCATGACGACTCCCAGCAGGAGACTTACGCCAAGGCATGTGAGCAGAAAGCGGCCAAGGTTCTGATTGACGTCTCGCAGCGAGAGGTTCATTTCGCTGCGCTCCCCGCCACGCCGCGAACGGCGCGCCCTTCGCGTGCGCCTCGCAGATCCGACGTGACGACAGCGGCGCCTTCGGGCAAGCCGGAGCGGACTTGCAGCCGTCCGTCGAGCAGGCGGGCGCCGAACTCGACCTGCCGTTGAACGAGGCGATCTGATTCAACAGTCCAGATGCGGCCGGACTTGCCATCGAATCCCTCGACAATTCGCGCCGGAACGAACAATCCGGATGACAATGTATCGGTGACGATCTCCACTTCTGCCTGTTCGCCGAGAAACCTGATCTGGTGCTCCGGCTTGCAGTCGCGGCAGCGGACATAAACGCGGCGTTCCTCTGTAACGCGATCGTTCTCCTGGTCGATGCGAACCACTTCCGCCTGCACAAGCGTGTCTGGCTCCGAGCGCAGGCGCACCCATGCAGTCTGTCCGACTCGAATGGCGCCCGAGCGTCCCTCGTCGACGTATGCACGCACCCAGACGGACGCGGGGTCGATGAGCGTGAAGACGGGATCTCCGACATTCGCAATGCTGCCAACCTCCTTCAGCCGGGCAATGATGCGGGCCTGGAACGGCGCACGCAGCACGTGCTGATCAAGGATGCTCCTTTCCAGCCGTTGCTGTGCGCTCGCATCTTCGCGCGCGGCGCGCGCAACGTTCACTTCCGCAGCAGCGATCGCCGCGTCCGCTCGCCCCATTTCCTCGGCGGCCTGCGCATCTTCGGCGGTCTCTTTCGAAACGGCGCCGCGGTCCACCAGCGACTGGCGACGGAGATTGACGGACTTGCGTTGAGCGTAGGCAACCTCAGCGCGCTCCTTCTGCGCGGTCGCCTTCGCGAGCGTTGTCTCCGCCTGGAGCCCGGCCACCTCCGCCTTGCGCAGGCGCGCTGCTTGAGACGCGTCGTCAAGGCGAGCAAGCACTCGACCCGCTTCCACAAGGTCGCCCTGGTCCGCATTCACTTCGATGATGCGTCCCTGAACCTGGAAGCCGACGCGGGAGACGGTTTGCGCCTCCACCGTCCCTACGCCGAAGACCCGGACTTCAACGTTCTGATCGGGTTTCGCGATCTGAACGTCGATCGCGCTGAACCTTTGGAGATACACAAAGCCCCCGATGCCCGCTGCAACCAGCGCCACAGCCACACCGCCCCTCCAGCCAATCATCCGCGCCTCCGGTTCCAGACTAATATATTAGACAGTACTTATTAATTGGTCCACTCTGCTCCACAGGCTCATGTTGTCGCGCATTCTGAGGGTGAGCGTGTCCGCTGTGAACGCGCCCAGATTGAAGCGGCAGGAAAGCCCCGAGCGTTCCGAAGGCCGCCCGCCGCTTCGTCCGCCAGCCGTCCAGGCCCGGGAGCGGGTGTGAACATGTGGCCACGACCGGCCGGACGCACGCGCCTTGGCGACAGCATAGCTTTGTGATAGCTCACGCACCCGCAAATCCTAGAGTGCGCCTCATGTTGGCCTTGAGACAAGTGGTGAGCGCGACAAGCTCCCCGGTGAGGCTCGTGCCTCTGGCCTTCCTGGCAGTTATCGCGATCGGCACTCTGCTGCTGATGCTCCCCATCGCGACGACGGAAGCGGCTCGCGCTCCGTTCATAACGGCTTTGTTCACCGCTACTTCCGCCGTTTGCGTCACCGGCCTCATCGTTGTGGACACGCCAACCTATTGGTCGGGCTTCGGCCAAGTCGTCATATTGGCTCTGTTTCAGATCGGCGGGTTCGGCATAATGGCTGCGGCCACGCTGCTTGGTCTAACTCTCGGGAGAGGCTTTCGCCTCAGCGACCGGCTGCGCACGCAAGTGGAGCGGAGCTATTTCAGCGTCTCGGATGCCCGAAGCGTGCTCCGCCTCATTTTAATTGTGACCGTTGTTGTGGAAAGCGCGCTTGCGGTGGCCCTGACGCTGCGCTTCCACCTGTTTCACGATCAGCCCTTGCACACGGCGGCTTGGCATGGCGTCTTTCATGCGGTGTCCGCCTTCAACAACGCCGGCTTCTCGACATTTTCTGACAGTCTCGTCAGCTTCGCGACAGATTGGCTGGTCCTCGGTCCCATCATGATCGCCATCGTGCTCAGTTCCCTGGGATTTCCTGTCCTGCACGAGCTGCGCGGGCGTCGCGCGGCGAATGTCCCTTGGACGCTGCACACGAAGATCACCGTTATTGGCACGCTCGTTTTGCTTCTCCTCGGGTTCTTGGCTGTTGCGTTCGCCGAATGGCGCAACGACGCCACACTCGGGCCGCTCTCTGTGGGCGACAAGATCCTGAACAGCCTGTTTCAATCGGTCACCACCCGCACCACCGGCTTCAACACGATTGATATTGGCGCAATGCGGGAAGAGACCCTCGCGGTCACCTATATCCTGATGTTCATCGGCGGGGGCAGCGCCGGTACGGCGGGCGGCATCAAGATCACGACCTTCGTCCTTCTCGGCGTCGTCGTATGGTCGGAAGCGCGCGGCGAACGTGACGCCGCTCTGTTCGGACGCCGCGTCAATCCGGCGATCGAGCGGCAAGCCTTAGCTGTAGCTTTGCTTTCTTTCACGCTCGTGTGGCTAGGCACTCTGGCGATCTTGGCAATGACGGATCATCCATTGTCTGCGGTTCTGTTCGAGACGATTTCAGCGTTCGCCACAGTGGGACTTTCCACCGGGATTACGAACCAGCTTCCGCCATCTGCCGAGTTGGTCCTGATCGCACTCATGTTCATCGGCCGCGTCGGCACAATCACGGTCGTGGCGGCTCTTGCGTCTCATCGCGGAAAGGCGACCTTCCGCTATCCAGAGGAGCGCCCAATCGTTGGCTAGGATCAACTCTCCCGAAACGGTGATGGTCATCGGGCTCGGCCGATTTGGCAGCGCCGTAGCATCTACGCTCATCCGAATGGGGCATGAAGTCCTCGGCGTCGATAGCAATCCGGCAAGGGTTCAAGAAGCGGCCGAGCGCCTCACCGACGTTCTCCAGACCGACTGCACGAGCCCCGAGGCCCTTCGGCAGATCGGCATTGCAGACTTCAAGACGGTCGTTATCGCTATCGGGAACGACATCGAAGCGAGCGTCCTCACGGCGCTTTCCGTGATCGAGGCTGGCGTGCCAACGATCTGGGCCAAGGCGACCAACGAGCGCCATGGAAAGATACTGAAGGGAATCGGCGTTAAGAACGTTGTTTATCCCGAGGCCCGCATGGGTCAGATGGTTGCACACATCCTGACGGGAAAAATGATGGACTTCGTTGAGCTGGACGACGACTTCGCGATGGTGAAAACGCGCGCGCCAGCTGATCAGATCGGGCTCACACTTGAGCAAGCCCAATTGCAGCAGAAGCATGGGGTCACTGTGGTCGGCATCAAGCGGGCGGGTCAGCCATTCACATACGCGCAACCGAGTAGCACCCTGGAGGCGAATGACCTGCTCATCGTTATCGGCGAGACGAAGATGGTGGAACGCTTCGCTTCGAGAACCTGATGGTCGCGGGTGGCGGCCGGTGCAAATCGGCGACGCCGTTGATCCCGGCCCCGTGCTCGATGGCGCCCTGTCCACGATGGCCCAGGGGGGCGGAGGCCTCTTGAGGTGATTGGCGCAGATGACGCGACTCGGCGCATTGCGGCCGTTGCCCCATTGCGCTCTTTTCGATCGCTCGCCAACGGCTTTCGGCGTCAATGAGTATGCCATCTTTGGCTAGCAGGGCATCAGCGATGTCGCCGTGCCTTCTCGCGCCTCAGGACATGTCGATCTCATCCTCGCCCCACATCGCAGGACGAAACGCGGGCCGCAGCGCCGCGGAGCGCGCTTCGCCTTCCCGGGGATGGGGCGCCGAAAGGAAGCGTGCCGGGCGCCCTTGCGCCGTGCCGGGCGCGCCATGCGGAAGACCATGTGTATCGCAGCTCTGCGCAGCAGGGGGCGGCGGAAACCACAAGATCTTCAGAAGCTTGTGCGTATTCAACGCGGTAGGCTGGTGCTGCCAGAGAGGATCGAACTCTCGACCTCTCCCTTACCAAGGGAGTGCTCTACCACTGAGCTACGGCAGCTTCGTCAGCGAGGGCAGGCCGGACTGTACGGCCTCACGCGCGAACGGGGCGCTTGTGCCACAGGGGCGCCGTGCGCGCAAGCGCCGCCCGACGGCCCCCGTCGCCTGTGGAGACATTTCGTCGCCCTGGCCTGCGGGCGTTCCGCCCGGGATGGTTGCGGAGGCCGGTCCCTTCTGCCTAAAAGGCGCAGACGCGCGGCGCGCGGGTTTCGCCAGACAGGGGATTAACCTTGGCTCGACAGGACGAAAAAGCATCGCCTGACTCGCCAGCGGAGGGCGCCGCGCCTGCCGGTGCAAGAGACGAGCGCGCCCGGCGCCTTGCGGCGGCCCTGCGCGAAAACCTTCGCCGCCGCAAGGCGCAGGCGCGCGGGCGGCGCGCGGAAGCGGGCGCCGGCCCCGCCGGCGACATCAACAGCTAGGCTCACCGCCGGAGAGGACAGGCATGGATCGCATCCGCATCACCGGCGGTCAGACGCTGAACGGCGTGATCCCCATTTCGGGGGCCAAGAACGCCGCGCTGCCGCTCATGATCGCCTCGCTCATGACACCGGACACGCTGACGCTCGAGAACGTGCCGAGGCTGGCCGACGTGCGGATGCTGATCCGTATTCTGGAAAACCATGGCGTCGATCACGCCATCGACGGCAAGCGCTCCGGCGACCAGCCGAACGCCGGCCAGACCATTCATTTTTCGGCGAAGAACATCGTCGACACGCTGGCGCCCTATGAACTCGTCTCACGGATGCGCGCGAGCTTCTGGGTGCTGGCCCCGCTCATCGCGCGAATGGGCGAGGCGCGCGTATCGCTGCCCGGCGGCTGCGCTATCGGCACGCGTCCGGTCGACCTGCTCATCATGGCGCTCGAAAAGCTCGGCGCGAAGATCGACATCGAGGCGGGCTATGTGGTCGCCGCGGCCCCGAAGGGCCTGCGCGGGGGCGAGATCCGCTTCGACAAGGTGACGGTCGGGGGCACGCATACCGCGCTGATGGCCGCGGCCCTCGCTCACGGTGACACGGTGATCCGCAACGCCGCCTGCGAGCCGGAGGTGGCGGACCTCGCCGCATGTCTCACGGCCATGGGCGCCAGGATTTCCGGCGCCGGGACGCCGACCATCGAGGTTCAGGGCGTCACCTCGCTGCACGGCGCTCGCCATTCCGTCCTGCCCGACCGGATCGAGGCGGGCACGTACGCGATGGCGGTCGCGATGACGGGCGGCGACGTTCTGCTCGAAGGCGCCCGGCCCGAACTTTTGCAGGCCGCCCTCGATTCGCTCGCGCAGACAGGCGCCATGGTGACGGCGACCGGCGAAGGCGTGCGCGTCTCCCGCAATGGCGGCGGCATTGAACCCGTCGACGTGACGACGGCGCCGTTCCCCGGCTTTCCGACCGACCTGCAAGCGCAATTCATGGGCCTTATGACCCGCTCGCGCGGCCTCTCGCGCATCACCGAGACGATCTTCGAGAACCGCTTCATGCACGTCCAGGAGCTGGCGCGGCTCGGCGCACGCATCCGGCTGGATGGCGACACGGCGATCGTGGAGGGCGTGCAGCGGCTGAAGGGGGCGCCCGTCATGGCCACGGACCTGCGCGCCTCGGTGTCGCTGGTCATCGCAGGGCTGGCGGCGGAGGGCGACACCACCGTCCACCGCGTCTACCACCTCGATCGGGGATTCGAACGGCTGGAGCAAAAACTCGTCGCGTGCGGCGCGCAGATCGAGCGCATTTCCGACCCCGGCTGACGCCAGAACGCGGGGCCGCGCCTCGCATTTCCACAGGGGCGATCCTACATGGAGGCTGCGCGCCATCCGGGGGCGGCGGCGCGCGGTGTTCAACGTTGTCACGCCGCTGCGCGGCGGCTAGAGCATGATACGGGAGGGCGGCAGCCCGTTTCCGGACAAGATCATGCTCCAGCGCTAAGTTCTCGGGATCGCCCATGCAAACCAGCGCACCCACTCCCTCGACCCCGCCAGCGGATTGCGAGAGCCTGCGCCTCGTGGTCCTGGATCGCGAGGATCTCGAAGTCGTCTCTTGTCATATGCAAGACGCCGTCGTTCGCGTCGGCGACATGGCCTTTCTCCCTTCCGCTCATCGCTTCGCCTTCATCGCAGCGCGGTTCGACTGGTGTCAGAGCGCAAAGACCGGCAAGGTCGAGCGCGCCCGCACCGGCCTCCACTTCGATTGCGTGCGCCGCGTTCAGCGCGCCGGCTTCGATCCGGCCGCGCCCGACACAGTGCTCAACGTGCTCAGCATCGCGTTCGAGGAAACCGAGCAGCCGGCAGGCAATGTGATCATTACCTTTTCCGGCGGCGCCGCCCTGCGGCTGGAAGTCGAATGTCTCGACGCGCAAATGCGCGATATGGGAGAGCGCTGGGAAGCGCGCGGCGCGCCCGTCCACGCCATTGATGACGACGCGTCGGGCTGACGCGCGCCTGTATTGGAGAATGTTTGATGCCCCTGCGCCTCGATACGCGTGACGCCGACTTCGAGAAGGCCTTCCAGGCCTTCCTCGCGATGAAGCGTGAGGTTTCGCAGGACGTGGACGACGCCGTTCGCGCCGTGATCGCGGACGTTGTGGCGCGCGGCGACGGCGCGCTCGTCGACCTGTCGAAGAAGTTCGACCGCGTGGACCTCGACGCCATTGGCATCCGCGTGTCGGATGCTGAGGTCGACGCCGCGCTTGGCCGGTGCGATGCGAAGGCGCTCGATGCGCTGAAGCTCGCGCACAAGCGCATCGTCGCGTTCCATGAGAGGCAGAAGCCGCAGGACCAGCGCTTCACGGATGCGCTTGGGGTCGATCTGGGCTGGCGCTGGAGCGCGCTCGAATCAGTGGGCCTCTATGTGCCGGGCGGCACGGCGAGCTATCCCTCCTCGGTGCTGATGAATTGCGTGCCGGCGAAGGTGGCGGGCGTCCCGCGCGTCGCCATGGTCGTGCCAGCGCCCGAGGGGCGCATAAATCCGCTCGTCCTCGCCGCCGCGCGCGTAGCGGGCGTCGACGAAATCTTCCGCGTGGGGGGCGCGCAGGCCGTCGCCGCGCTCGCCTACGGCACCCGCACGATCAGGCCTGTGGCGAAAATCGTCGGGCCCGGCAACGCCTATGTCGCCGCCGCCAAGCGCCGCGTGTTCGGAACGGTCGGGATTGACATGATTGCGGGACCGTCCGAAGTCCTCGTCGTCGCGGACAAGACCGCCAATCCGGACTGGATCGCGGCCGACCTTCTCGCGCAGGCCGAACACGATGCGGCCGCGCAGGCCATTCTCATCACCGACGATGCGGGCCTTGCGGACTCCGTCACGCAGGCTGTCGAGCGCCAGTTGTCGACGCTGCCGCGCAAGGACATCGCGGGGGCGAGCTGGCGCGACTTCGGCTGCGTGATCTTGATTGATCATCTTGCCAACTGCATTCCGCTCGTCGATCGAATCGCGCCCGAACATCTGGAGGTGATGTGCGAGGATTCGGAGGCGCTGTCCGCGCGCGTGCGCAACGCGGGCGCGATTTTCATCGGCGGTCACACGCCGGAAGCCATCGGCGATTATGTCGGCGGCTCGAACCATGTTCTGCCGACCGCGCGCTCCGCGCGTTTCTCCTCTGGACTCGGCGTCCTGGATTTCATGAAGCGCACGTCGATTCTCAAGTGCTCGCCGGACTCGCTGCGCGAAATCGGCCCGGCGGCCATCGCGCTGGGTGAGGCGGAGGGGCTCGGGGCCCACGCGCGATCCGTGGCGATCCGCATGAACCTGCGCTGACGCGATGAGCGGCGACGCCAGTTTCAGCCGGCGCCTCGTATCGGTGGTCCTCGACGAGGAATCGATCGGACGGGGCAATCCGGATCAGGAGCACGAGCGGCTCGTCGCCATCTACGATCTTGTCGAGATCAACACCTTCGCGCTGCCCGGCCACGACGGCGGGCCGTATGTGCTGCACATTTCCCTGCACGACAAGAAGCTCTGCCTCGACGTGCGCGCGCACGATGGCGACGCCATCGTGCGGCACATCATTTCGCTCACGCCGTTCCGCCGCCTGCTGAAGGATTATTTCCTCGTCTGCGAAAGCTATTACGCGGCGATCCGCACTGCGACGCCCGCGCAGATCGAGGCGATCGACATGGGCCGCCGCGGCCTGCACAACGAAGGCGCGGCGCTGCTCGCCGAGCGGCTGGACGGAAAGATCGAGTGCGACTTCGACACGGCGCGGCGCCTCTTCACGCTCATCACCGCCCTGCACTGGAAAGGCTGATCGCCATGCGCGCGGGCGGGGGAGGGAAAGGTTGATAACGCCGGCGGCGCGCCGGCCGCAATCGCTGCTCTTCGCGTGCACGACGAACACCGTGCGCTCGCCGATGGCGGAGGGAATTGCGAAGCATCTCTTCGGACGTGAGATATACATCGCATCCGCCGGCGTGCGCCCCATCGAGCCGGATCACTTCGCCATCGCCGCGATGGACGAAATCGGCATCGACATCTCGAAGCACCGGCCCCACACCTTCGACGATCTCGAAGACGATCATTTCGACATCATTGTCACCCTGTCTCCGGAAGCGCATCATCGCGCGCTCGAATACACGCGCACGTCCGCGGTTGAAGTGATCTACTGGCCGACCATCGACGCGACGGCTGTCCAGGGTTCGCGCGAGCAAATGATGGAAGCCTATCGCAATGTGCGTGACGGCTTGCAGAGGCGCATCAAGGAATATCTCGACTGGCGCCCGATGATGGCGGTGCGCAGCGGAAAGGAGCAGTAATGATTCCTTCGCCGCCTTCGCGGCGAGAGCAGGGCGCGCCGCAGACCGGCGGAGGACGGCTGGGTTAACCCTGCGGCGTTGGCGCGGCGCGTTACATCCCCTCGGGCCGGCCCGCCACCGTCACCAGCAATTGCTTGCCTTCAAACAGACGTTTTGCGACCCGGCGCACGTCGTCCATCGTCACCGCCGCGATCATCTTGTTGCGTTCGTCGAGGAACTCGACCGGCAAGCCGTCCGTCTGCAGGTTCACGAGATTGCCCGCGATCTTCGTCGATGTGTCGAAGCGCAGGACGTAGGACCCCACGAGGTATTTCTTCGCCTTGTCGAGTTCGTCCTCCGTCGGCCCTTCGGCGACGAGCTTCGCGATCTCTTCCTCGATCACGGCGAGCGACTCCGCGGCGCGCTCGTTCTTCGTCGATGTTCCGCCGGAGAAAAGCGCCGCGTGATCGTGCGCTGAAAGCTGCGAATGCACGGAATAGGCGAGACCGCGCTTCTCGCGCACTTCCTTGAACAGGCGCGCCGAGAAGACGCCGCCGCCGAGAATGTGGTTCACGACGACGGCGATCATGAAGTCGGGATCCTGCCGCGCGATGCCCGGAAGGCCGAAGCGGATCGTTGATTGCGGAACGTCGACCTCGATCACGCGCTTCTTGCCCGCCACGGGCGTGACGTCCGGGACCGGCGTCAGCGTCGCGCGCTCGGGCAGCGCGCCGAACGTCTTGTCGACGATCGCCGCGAGGCGCGCGGCGTCGATAGCGCCTACCGCCGCGATCTTGAGGTTGTCGCGGGCAAGGATCGCCCGGTGCATCGCGGCGAGATCGTCGCGGCCAATGGCTGGCACGCTTTCGAGCGTGCCCTGCGCGGGGCGGCCGTAGGGATGGTTCGGGAAGGCCTCTTCGCGGAAAGCGCGGGCGGCGACGCGGTTCGGGTCCTTCAACTCGTGCTTCAGGCCCGCGATCATCTGCGCACGCACGCGCTCGATGGCGTCCGCGTCGAAGCGCGGTTCACAGACGGCGAGCCGCAGAAGCTCGAACGCTTCGTCGATGTTGCGCGACAGCGTCTTGAGGTCGCCCTGAAAGTTGTCGTGATCCGCGTGGAACGAGATTTCGACCGCGAGGTCGTCCATGGCGCGATGGAACGCCTCCGCGTCATATGGCCCCGCGCCTTCGTCGAGCATGGCGCCGAGCATCTGGGCGACGCCCGCCTTGCCGGCGGGATCCTGCGTCGCGCCGGCCTTGAACGCAAAGTCGAAGGCGACAAGCGGCACGGCGTAGTCTTCGACGAGCCAGACTTCGAAACCGCCAGGCGTGTTCACCTTCTGCACGGTGGCGGCCCGCGAAGCGGCGACTTTCTCGATAACGGCGGTCATGTGATTGTCCTGGTGTCGCAACAGCGAACGAATAAGGGGCGGCGCAGCCGCCCCGAGAGCGTCAGGCGGCCTCGGCTTCGTCCTGCGGCGTGAGGAAACCGGTCACTGCGCGGCGGCGGTCGAGCCATTTGGCGGCGGCGGCGCGCACGTCCTCCGCGCTCACCGCGTCGATGCGGGCAGGCCAGTTCTGCACGGCGTCCACCGTTTCACCCGTCGTCAGCGCCGCGCCGTACCAGCGCGCCAGCATCGCCTGGTTGTCCTGCGCATAGACGGCGTCAGCGATGAGCCGTGTTTTCGCACGGGCGAGGTCCTCCGCGCTGACCGGCTCGCTCGCCATCCGCGCAACCACTTTGCCGACCGCCGCGTCGAGCGATTCGAGCGTCACGCCGGGCGCGGGCACGGCCCAGACGTAGAAGCGCGTGTCGTCGAGCGCGGTCCCGAGATAATAGGATCCGGTCGAGACGGCGATCTTCTGGCTGACGACGAGTTCGCGATAGAGCTGGCTCGTCGGGCCGCCGCCGAGCAGGTGGCCAAGCACCTCGATCGCCTCCGCGACGCCAGGCTCGGCCGACGAATATGACGGCACGAGGTAGATGCGTTGCTGCGTCGGCTGCTCCACCTTCGCGTCCGCCAGCGTCACGAGGCGATGAGCCCGGGGTTCGGGTTCGCGCGGCCGTGAACGCGCCGGCGGCTGTCCACGCGCCGGTATCCTGCCGTAAACGTCTTCGGCCAGCGCGCGCACTTCCTCTTCGGTCACGTCGCCCGCGACGATGAGAATGGCGTTCTCGGGCGTGTAGAAGCGCTGGTAGTAGGCGAGGGCGTCTTCGCGGCCGAGCGACTCGATCTCATGCTGCCAGCCGATGATCGGCTTGCCATACGGATGATGGGTGAAAAGCGCCGCGTTGACGGCTTCGCTGAGTTGCGACGCCGGATCGGCGTCGGTGCGCATCCGCCGTTCCTCGAGCACGACGTCACGCTCCGGCGCCACGATCTCGTCGGTGAGGACGAGATTGGTCATGCGATCGGATTCGTACTCCATCATGACGCGCAGGTGCTCTTTTGGCACGCGCTGGAAGTAGGCGGTGTAGTCGTTCGAGGTGAACGCGTTTTCCTGACCGCCGAGTTCCGAAACCACCTCGGAGAATTCGCCAAGTTGGTGGTTCTTCGTGCCCTTGAACATCAGGTGCTCGAGGAAATGGGCGATGCCCGACTTGCCCGGCGGATCATCGGCGGAGCCGTTGCGGTACCAGACCATGTGGGTCACGACCGGCGCCCGGTGGTCGGGGATGACCACGACATCCATGCCGTTGGCGAGGCGGAAATTCTTCACAGCGCCGCCGCCGATTGTTTCGGCTCCGGCGGCCGGCGTCAGGCCTGCCGGGTCGGTCGTCCGTGATGTGACGGGAGCGTTCATGGGGCGCGTTTTCTCCGATGCGATGGTCTCTCAGCCAGTGGCGCTCAGGCTGCCGGCATGAAAAGAGGGCGCGAGCGCCCTCTCGTCCATCCAATATAGTAGGCTTTCGCCGGTGCGCCATGCGACGCCTTCTCAGCGGTTCGGATCTTCGCCCCGCGCGATCGCGTCGCGGCGCCGCTGTTCCTCGGCCGCCTGGGCGCGTGGATCCGTAATATCCACATCGCGCCGCACCTCGAACGTGTACTTCTGCTCCGTCATCTGGCGGCGATAACCGGCCGGCGGGTCGGTCAGCGATCGGCGCGGCGGCTCCTGGCCCACCGCGATCTGCTGCTCGCCCTGCTTGCGGTTCTTCATGGTGTTCCAGAACTGTTCAATGTTGCATGGACGATCAAGCGCGTCCTCGCCGCAGCCGCGGGATCCGCCGCCGGCCGGGGCGACCGGCGCGCCTGGTACGCTCTTGGGCGCGTTGCGCCCGCCGAATTCATCATAAGCCTCGCGCGCCGAGCTTTCGCGGGCCACCCGGCGCCTGTACCGCTGCACGTCGGAATCCTGGGGCCAGTTGGCGGTGCGCGCCGCGACGCCGCTGCCGGGCGGGGGCAATTGCTGCAGGTTCGGCGGCAGAACGAGCGGCGCACGCTCGCGGTACTCGATTGGGGGCTTGCTCTTTTCGCCGCCGAGACCGACGCCGACCGTTAGAAGCTGACCGATGGAGATGAAGATGTTCTCGGCGCCGTCGTCCAGCGCGCGGGCAGGCGCGGTCGTGGCGAGGCCGAAGAGAAGGGCGCCGCCCGCGGCGGCGACCAATGCGCGACTTGAGCTCGAGTGGCGAAGGATCATGGACCTGCTTTCCCTTTGGAGCGCTCGTCTCAACCTGCCGCCGCATCTGGGCGATTCGGTGGCGGGCCGGCCGTCTTTTCGGCCGAATCCGGCCGGCTTCCGTTTCCGGAACCGTCGAAGAGGCTTTGATACAGGAGAAGAGCCACCCCGGCAACGATGGCCACATCCGCGATGTTGAAGATGTACCACGACAGGCGGCCCCACCGCTCCGTGTCTAGGTAGAGATGGAAGAAATCGGCTACCGCGCCGTAGGCGTAACGGTCCCACGCGTTGCCAAGCGCGCCGCCGACGATGAAGCCGAGCGCCAGGCCCGTCACGCGGTCGCCCGCACGCCAAAGCCAGACCGTGATTCCGGCTGTGATGAGCAGCGTGACGCCGAGCAGCGTCAGTCGGCCGGTCTGCGTTTCGGCCGCGAACAGGGAATAGGAAATGCCCGGATTCCACGCCATCACGAGGTCGAAGAAGGGCGTAATGCGCACCGGCTGCCGCGCCGCGATGTCGTAGACGAACAGCATCCAGTGCTTGTGGACCTGGTCGGCGAGCAGGATGAGGCCCGCCGTCCACAAGCCGAGGGCGCGCGCGCTGATCCCGGTCCTGCTCACGCGATCACGCCCATTTCCCCATCGCTTTCAATTCGCGAAGCGCCTCCGCGTCGCGGGGGGTGACGTCCGGATACTCCGGATCAGCGGTCGACGGGTCGAAATAGCGCCAGGAGCGGGCGCACTTCGCCCCCGGGGCCCTCTGGGGGACCACGGCGACGCCCGGCGCGTCATCGAGGCGGAAGGCCTCCGGCGGACCTTCGCCCGTCTCGACCGTGATCCCCGAAGTGATGCAAACGTCCGCGAAGTCGATCTCGTTCAGGATCTTGCGCACCCCCTCGTCCGAGACATGGACGACCGGCGCGGCCTCGAGCGCCGACCCCATACGCTTGTTCGCGCGTTCGATCTCGAGCGCGCCCGTCACCACGCGCCGCACGTTGCGGATCGCGCGCCAGCGCGCGGCGAGCTTCTCGTCGCGCCACGCAGCGGGCGTCTCGGGGAAGGTGACAAGATGCACGGACGCATCCGGCGAAGGATAGCGTGCGAGCCAGGCTTCCTCGCACGTGAACGGCAGGATCGGCGCCAACCACGTCACGACCCGGTGGAAGATGTCTTCGATAGCGGTCAGCGCCGCGCGCCGCGTGCGGCTCGACGGCGGGTCGCAATAGAGACTGTCCTTGCGCACGTCGAAGTAGAACGCCGACAGATCGCTCGTCATGAACGCCGACATCGCCGCGATCACCCGCTTGTAGTCGAACGCGGCGTAGGCTTCCCGCACCTGCGCGTCGAGTTCGGTGAGGCGATGCAGCATCAGGCGTTCGAGTTCGGGCATGTCGGCGAACGCGACGCGGTCCTTCTCGTCGAAGTGCGCCAGCGAACCGAGCATCCAGCGGATCGTGTTACGCAGTTTGCGATACGTCTCGACGAAGGTCTTCAGGATTTCCGGTCCGATGCGCAGATCGTCCGAATAATCGGACGCAGCGACCCACAGGCGCAGGATGTCGGCGCCGGAGTCCTTGATGACCGTCTGCGGCGCGACGACGTTGCCGAGCGACTTCGACATCTTCTGGCCCTTCTCGTCGAGAACGAAGCCATGCGTCAGGACCACGTCGTAGGGCGCGCGCCCGCGCGTGCCGCAGCTTTCCAGCAGCGAGGAGTGGAACCAGCCGCGATGCTGGTCCGATCCTTCAAGATACATGACTTCGTCGGGACCGCCGTCGCGGATGCGCCGGATGCCGGCGAGGCCCGGAAAGGTTTTCGGATCTTCCAGCGTGAAGGCGTGCGTCGAGCCGGAATCGAACCAGACGTCGAGCACGTCGTCGATCTTCTCGTAGTCGTTCGGATCGTGGTCGGGCGAGAGGAAACGCTGCGCTGCGCCCTCCGCAAACCATGCGTCGGCGCCTTCCTTTTCAAAAGCGTCCGCGATGCGCGTATTGACTCGCTCATCCACGAGAATGTCGTGCGTTCCCTTTTTCACGAAAACGGCGATGGGCACGCCCCATGCGCGCTGGCGCGACACCACCCAGTCGGGGCGGTTCGCGATCATGCCGGTGATGCGGTTTTCGCCCGCCGCCGGAACCCAGCGCGTTTCTCCGATGCCTTTGAGCGCGAGATCGCGCAGAGTGACGCCGCCGCCGGCGGCGTCCGCGACGGGTTTGTCCATCGCGATGAACCACTGCGGCGTGTTGCGGAAAATCACCGGCTTCTTCGAGCGCCACGAGTGCGGATATTGATGCTTCAGCCGTCCGCGCGCCAGCAGGTTTCCTGCAGCGAGCAGTTCGCCGATCACCGCGTCGTTTGCGTCGCCCTTCTTGCCCTTGTCGTCGATGACGCGCTTGCCCTCGAAGCCATACGCCTCCTTCGTGTAGAAGCCGTCGGGATCGACGGTGTAGGGAATCCGCGTTTCGATCTCGCGGGCGATCAGCGCGCGCTGGTTCGCCATCCAGATGTCGAAATCCTCGCGACCGTGGCTGGGCGCCGTATGCACGAAGCCCGTGCCGGTGTCGTCCGTCACATGATCGCCGTCGAGCATCGGCACGTCGAACTCGTAGCCGGGGACGCGATGCGCCAAGGGATGCGAACAGGCGACGATGTCGCGCGGATCGACCGCGCGCACGCGCTCGAAATTTTCAACGCGCGCCTGCTTGAACACGTCGGACGCAAGCCGGTCTGCGAGAATGTAGAGCGCGCCAGGCTTCGCCCAGTTGTCGGCGGGCGCCTCGGTGACGCGATAAAGCCCGTATTCGATTTTCGTCGAGAATGAGATCGCGCGGTTGGCGGGAAGCGTCCACGGCGTCGTGGTCCAGATGACGACGGACGCGGCGTTGAGGTCGGCGAAGAGTTCGTCGACTCCTTCCACGTCGAGCGGGCTTTCTCCGCTTCTCTCCATCGCCCCGCGTTGCGCGTCTTCCTTGGCGCTCGAGATCGACTTCACGGGAAACGCCACCCACACGGTGTCGCTGACGTGATCCTCGTATTCGACTTCGGCTTCAGCGAGCGCGGTCTTCTCGACCACGCTCCACATCACCGGCTTTGAGCCGCGATACAGCAGGCCGTTCGCCGCGAACTTCATGATCTCGCGCGCGATCTGCGCTTCGGCGGGGAACGCCATCGTCGAATAGGGGTTCGCCCAGTCGCCGGTGACGCCGAGGCGAATGAATTCGTCGCGCTGGATGTTGAGCCAGTGCGAGGCGTAGGCGCGGCATTCCTGCCGGAAAGCGATCATGGCGGCAGGGTCGGAGAGATCGGGCTTCTGCTTGCCCTTCGAGCGGTAATTGTCTTCCTCGATCTTCCATTCGATCGGCAGGCCATGGCAGTCCCAGCCCGGCACGTAGTTGGAATCCTTGCCGAGCATTTGCTGGCTGCGCGTGACGATGTCCTTCAGGATCTTGTTGAGCGCATGGCCGATATGGATGTTGCCGTTGGCGTAGGGAGGCCCGTCGTGCAGCACGAACTTGGGCCGCCCGGCGCTCGATGCGCGCAGCTTGCCGTAAAGGTCTATCGCCTTCCACCGTGCGAGGATTTCCGGCTCTTTCTGCGGCAGGCCGGCGCGCATGGGGAAATCCGTCTGCGGCAGGTAAAGGGTCTTGGAGTAATCGGGGCCTTTGGCGGGCGTGTCGGTCATCGGGCGGGCCAATCGGTTTGTCGCCGGCGCGCGGCCTGGCGGGGCGGATCAGGTGATTAAGGGATTTGACGGCGAAGCGCCAACGGGCAGGGGCCGCGGCAGGCGCAAAAGTCCCGGCGCGCTCAGGGGCGGGCCGGGCTGGTAATTCGGATGGAGAAGCGATCCGGACGAACCATGCTCCGCGTTTAGCAGGAGAATGGCCGGCGCGACAGGGGCGCCAGCCTGCAGGGCGCCCGCCCCGCTGCTTGCGTCAACCCGGCAGGCCGATCGGCTGCGTGAAGGTCACGATGTGGTTGTCCGGCAATTTCAGCGCTTTCGCCAGGGCCTCCTTGTCCACATTGCCCAGCATGACCGTCGCGAGCCCTTCGGAGGCTGCGAAGAGGTAGACATTCTGCGCGACGGTGGCGGCGTCGACGTGGGCATAAAGCTTCTGGTCGTCCAGCGAAGCCTTCGCCATGCGCGAGAGGTCTGCGACGTAGATGAGCACGGCGGGCGCGGTCGCGGGGAAGGCCGCTCGGCCGGTCTGTGGCCGTAAATCCCCCTTCAGGTGAGCGATCAGTTCGTGCGATTTCGGCTCGTAACGCGTCACGCTCTCCGCCGTCGCGAGATAGACGTCGAGCGCCTTGCTGCCGCGCCATGAGGGCGCCGTGTGCCCGTTCTCTCCGGGCCGGTTGAGTCCGTAAGCCGCCCACAGGAGGCGCGACGTCTGATCGGGCGTTAGCGGCTTCTGCGCGAAAGACCGCTGCGACCTGCGCTTCGCCAGCGCCTCCATGAGCGGCATGCCGCCGGTGAAGCCGGGTTTCGGCAACGTCTGGCCCTGGGCGCTCGCCGGGGTCGGGGCCAGCGCCAGCGCGGCCAAGGGCATTCCGATGGCGAAATGTCGGCGGTCGAACATCATCCGCTTGCTCCTTCTTGAGAACGATTTGAACAACATAGGCGCGGGCGCGTCCTCGCTCATTGTGCGGGATCAAATGACCGCGTCATGCCCATTCTTAAGCTCGAGTTTAGGGTCGCAGCGGAGGCGTCAGGCGGCGCCGGAGAGAACCGCCCGCGCCTGCGCGCAGTCTTTCTCGATCTGGGCGGTCAGAGCGTCCAGTCCGTCGAACTTCAGCTCCGGCCGTAGCCATTCGACGAAGTCGACCTCGACCTGCTTGCCGTAGAGGTCGCCCGTAAAGTCGAAGACGTAGACCTCCAGCAGCGGCGCGCCGTTGTCGACGGTCGGCCGCCGCCCCCAGCTCGCCACCCCCTCGCGGGTCGTCCCGTCGACCTTCAGCCGGACGGCGTAAATACCAAAACGCAGGCCTGACGACGGATCGATGCGCAGGTTGGCGGTTGGAAAACCAATGGTTCGGCCAAGCTTCTGTCCGTGGACCACTTCGCTGACGATGAAGAAGTCATGTCCCAGCAGGCGGCGCGCTTCGGCGACGTCGCCGCGCTCGAGCGCATCGCGCACGCCGCTGGAATGAACCGCGTCGAGGCTGCCTTTCTCGTCGGCGGTGATCTTCTCGACCACCTCGACAGCGAAACCGTGACGCTTTCCGGCATCGGTGAGGAAAGCGGGCGATCCGACCCGTCCGCGCCCGAAATGGAAGTCATAGCCGACCACCGCGCCGGAGACGCCGAGGCGGCCAAGGAGGATGTCGGTGACGAAGCGTTCGGCCTCCAGCCGCGCGAGATCCGCGTCAAAGGAGAGGACGATCATGCCGTCCATGCCGAAACGGGCCAGCGCCAGCGCCTTGGCGTCTTCCGGCGTGAGACGATGCACAACCTTGCGGCCCGCGAAGAAATCGGCCGGATGCGGCTCGAAGGTCAGGACGGCGCAGGGCTTGCAAAGCCGGTCGGCTAGCGCCCGTGCGCGCGCCAGCACGGCCTGATGGCCGCGATGAACGCCGTCGAAATTGCCGATGGCCACGACCGCGCCCTCAAGCCCCGCCGGCGGGGCCTCGGGGTCGCGCGCGATGATGAATCCGTTGCCGGCAAGCGAAAGGTCGACACTCATGAAGTTCGTGAAAGCCTGTGCGGGAAATGGCGCCGGGCTATCGGCGGCCCGCCCTTGTGGGGCGGCAAACTGCATGGGCAGGGTCCAAGCGTCAAGCCGTCCGGCGCGTCAGCCGGGGCATTGGCCTGGCGCGCTTATGCGGTAAGGTTGCGCCCATGAGCAATGACGGCGACAGGGCGGCGGACGCCCGCCGCGCTTACGCTGCGTCGCTGAGTCACGGCGCCGCTGCGCTCGAACGCGCCTTCGCCAGCGTCGCGCGCGAGGATTTCCTCCCCGCGCCGCCCTGGACGATCTACGACGCCGTGGGCGAACAGACCGTCCGCGATCCGGCGCATCTTTACGCCGATGTGCTCGTCGCCATCGACCGCGCAAAGGGCATCAACAACGGCCAGCCCTCGCTTCACGCAGAGTGGATCAGGGCTGTCGATCCGCAGCCCGGCGAAACGATCGTCCACGTGGGCTGCGGAGGGGGCTACTACACCGCCATCCTGGCCGAACTCGTGGGCGAAGCTGGCCGCGTGATCGCCTACGAGATCGAGCCGGAGGTCGCCGCGCTGGCGCGCCGTTCGCTTTCCTCGCGCCCCAACGTCGAGGTGCGCGATGTCTCCGGCGCCGCAGGCGATCTGCCCGCCTGCGACGTGATCTACGTGAACGCGGCGGCCGAGGCTCCGGCCCGCGAATGGATCGCCGCGCTGCGCGATGGCGGCCGCCTCATTTTTCCGTGGCGTCATTCGAACGACGGCGAGACGGCGATGCTGGTGCGCCGTGCCGGCGACGTCTATGCCGCGGCGTCGCTCACATGGGTCAAGTTCATCGGCCTCACGGGCGCGCGGCCGCAGAAGGCGCGCCGCATGGAGTCGCGCCTGTCCGTCGACCGCATACGCGAACTTGTCTTGCGCGACAGGCGTCTGCCCGATCAGACCTGCGCCGCCGACTTCGGCTGGGGCTGGTTCAGCGCGCCCTAGCTCCTAATGGGTCACCATGCCAGCGAGGAGATCGCTGCGACTGGATGGACGTCGGCCTCGCTGACCATTCGGCGCATGGCGGCGACGTCCATCGCGCCAGGCGAGCCGGGCTTTGCATTCGGGTGCAGTTCGTCGCGATGGATGCCTGAGGTGACGAACACCGCGTCGAGCCCCCGGTCGCACGCGCCCTTCACATCCGTGCGGATGGCGTCGCCGATGGCGACGACGCGGCTCACGTCGACCGGCGCGCCGCGCCGCGCATTGGCGAGTTCGAGCGCGCGGTCGTAGATCGGCGCGAACGGCTTGCCGGCCTGCAGCACCTTGCCGCCCAGCTCGGCGTAGCGTTCCGCAATGGCGCCCGCGCACCACAGCATCTTGTCGCCCACATGCACGACGAGATCGGGATTGGCGCAGATCAGCTCCATGCCGCGCGCGCGCATCTTTTCGAGCGCGGGCATGTAGTGGTCCGGCGAGTGGTCGTCGTCGAACAGCCCCGTGCACAGCACGTACTCGGCTTCGTCGAGCCCCACGCTTGGCGGGCGATGTCCGATCTGCGCCTCCATGATCTCGAAGAAGGTGAGATCGCGCGGCGGGCCGATGTGATGCACGGGCTTCATGCCGTGCGCCGCGACGAAGTTCAGCGTCACGTCGCCGGACGTGACGACCTCGTCGAAACAGTCGCGCGGCGCGCCAAGCATTTTCAACTGTTCGAGGATCGGCGGGAATGGACGCGGCGCGTTCGTCACCAGCACGACGACGCCGCCCTTCTCGCGGAACCTGCGCAGCGCCGCGCAGGAATCGGGAAAGTGTTCGCGCCCGTTGTGGACGACGCCCCAGATGTCGGAAAGTACGACATCGTAATGGTCGGCGATTTCGGAGAGGCCGCCGAGGACGGGAACGGGGCCCGCGCCGGGCTCGAACTGGGGTGAGGAAGACATGGCCGAGGCGCTAAGGCCCCTGCGGCGACCTGTCAAGAACGGCATATGGCGCGCCGCTGCGGCCCGCGCTACGTTGCGCGCGTTTTCCACGCCCGCCAAGGGCGCGGCTGGCCGGAGGGCCGGAACTGGGGAGGAATAAATTAATGGTCCAGAAGAAAGTTCTCGCCGCGGGACTGGCGCTTGCGACGCTGGCCGGCGCGCTTCCGGCTCCTGCGGCGGCGCAGGATGTCGCGTCCTTCTACAAGGGCAAGCAGGTCACCATCGTCGTCGGCTCATCGGCTGGCGGCGGCTATGACACCTATGCGCGCCTGGTTTCGCGTCACATGGGCAAGCATATTCCCGGAAATCCGATTTTCATCGTCCAGAACATGCCCGGCGCGGGCGGCAACGTATCGGCGAATTACCTCTACAACGTCGCGCCGAAGGACGGCACGGTGATCGGCGCATACCAGTCTGGCGTCATTCTGGAGCCGCTGCTGGGCAAGACGCCGGTCAAGCACGACCCGTCGAAGGCGATCTATCTCGGCAGCGCCAACGACGACGTCTATATCTGCGTCGCCCGCACCGACGCCCCGGCGAAGTCGTTCCGCGACGTGCTCGCCAGAGAAATGATCCTGTCGGCGAGCCAGTCGAGCTCCACGGCCGATTATCCGGAAGTCATCAACGCCGTTCTGAAGTCAAAGTTCAAGGTTATCACCGGGTACGCCGGCAGCCGGGAAATCGCGCTCGCGATCGAACGCGGGGAGGCGCAGGGCGCCTGCGGCCTGGCCTGGCCGTCGATCTCCGTGACGCAGCCCGGCTGGTTCGACTCGGGCCGTATGCACGTGATCCTGCAGACGCATGCCACCGGCCATCCCGACCTCAACGCCAAGGGCGTGCCGCTCGCTCATTCGTTCGCGAAAACGGACGAGGACCGCGCGATGCTTGATCTCTTCTTCAGCCAGTCGCGCTTCGGCCGTCCCTTCGTCATCGCGCCTGATGTGCCGAAGGACCGCGCCGATGCGTTGCGCAATGCGTTCGCGGCGACGATGAAGGATCCGGAGGCGCGTGCGGAGGCCGCCAAGATGCGCCTCGACATGGACCCCGTTTCGGCCGCAGACGTGCAGGACGCCGTGCGCAGGGTCTACGCCTCGCCGCCAGCCGTTATCGCCAAGGTGAAAGCCGCCCTGGGCAACTGATCGAAACAGGCGCGCGGAAACAAAAGCCGCGCGCCTCATCCGGAGAGCGACATGCAGTTCATCAACCCGCCCGGCGCGCCAAAGCCGGCCTCCTTCTATTCGCAGGGCGTCCTCGTGTCCGCGAACGCCAAGCGCCTGGTCCTTTCGGGCCAGATCGGAGTCGCCCCGGACGGCACGATCCGGCAGGGGATGCGCGCCCAGACCGAACAGGTGTTCGAGAACATGAAGGCGGTGCTGAACGCCGCCGGCATGGACTTCAACAACGTGATCAAGATCGTGATCTACTGCACGCGTCCCGACGAGACCGGGCCGGTGCGCGAGATCCGCGCGCGGTATTTTGGTTCGCATACTCCGGCGAGCACGTTCCTGATGGTTCCCGCCCTTGCAAATCCGGAGTTCCTCATCGAAATCGAGGCCGAAGCGGTCAAGGAAGACTGAGGCTTCGCCTCGCGGAAGGACGAGTGGAGAGAAGACATGGCCGAACGACGAGACGTTCACCTCGAAGTCAAGGGCATGACCTGCCAGGGTTGCGTCAACGCCGTCACGCGCGTGGTCCAGCGCAAGGACCCCAGCGCGCAGGTGAAGGTCGATCTCGCCGCGGGGCGGGTGGACGGATCGAGCGATATTGAACCCGATGCGCTCGCGAAGGCGATCTCCGCCGCCGGGTACGAGGCGCGCGTCCTGTAGCGCGCTCGCGGCTCACACGCTCGCGATCCTGCCGTCGACGATGTGCACGCGGCGGTCGGCTTTCGCGGCGAGGTCGAGATCGTGCGTCACGATGACGATCGCCTTGCCGTGACTGGTCTTCGACGAGTCCACAAGCTCGCGCATGATCGACAGCACCTGCGCGCTGGAATGCGTATCGAGGTTGCCGGTCGGTTCGTCCGCCAGAATGACGATGGGGTCGTTGGCCAGCGCGCGCGCGATGGCGACCCGCTGGCGCTGGCCGCCGGACATCTGGTCGGGCCGCTTGCGCGCATGATCTGAAAGGCCGAGCGAGGCGAGGATATCCAGCGCCCGCGCGCGCATGTCCTTCTCCGTGAGGCGTCCGAGGGCGCGCATCGGCAACATGACGTTCTCCAGCGCCGAGAACTCGGGCAGCAGGAAGTGAAACTGGAAGACGAAGCCAAGCGCCGACAGCCGCAGCGCCGCACGCGCGTCCTCGCTCAGCCCGCTCGTCGCGCGCCCGTCCAGGTAGACCTCGCCTTTGGTCGGCTTGTCGAGCAGGCCGAGAAGATAAAGCAGAGACGATTTGCCGGAGCCCGATGGACCCGTGATCGCGACGAACTCGCCGGGCTCCACCGCAAAGTCAATTCCGTCGACGAGCGTTGTCGGCACATCGCCGCCGATCACGCGCGTGACGCCGCGCGTCTCTATCAGAGGGCCGATGTGGGGCGCGCTTGCGGGTAGGCTCATGACGCGCCCCTGATGATCTCGACGGGCTGGACGGCGGCGGCCTTGCGGGCGGGGAAGAAGCCGGCGATGGCCGACGCGCCGAGCGCCACGGCGCCGGCGAGCAGGTAATGCGTGGGCGAATAGAGGATCGGCAGGCGCGTCGCGTCCATGAAAGGGGACTTGAATTCGATCTGCCCCATGCCGACAGACATGACATAGCCGAGCACCCAGCCCGCGACGACGCCCATGACGCCGATCATCAGGGCCTCGATCACGAAGATGCGGCGCACCGTGCGCGCTGGAAGCCCCAGGGATTTCAGGATCGCGATGTCGCGCGTCTTCTCATGCGTGATCGTCGAGATGATGTTGTAGGTGCCAAACGACGCCACGAGCAGGATGGCGCCCACGACCGCGAACATGATGAAGTTGCGAATCTGGAAGGCCGAGAGAAGATCCTCGTTCGCTTCGAGCCACGACACGGACTTGTAGCGCGTTTCCGCCTCGATGCGCTCGGCCACTTCGCGCGCGCTCATCGCATCGCGGGTGCGCACCCGGATCTCGTTCACGAGACCGGTTTGGCCTGCGAGAATTTGCGCGGTCTTGATGAGCGTATGCGCCTGGCTTTCGTCGAGCTGGTTGATGCCCGTGCGCGACAGCGCGACGACGTTGGCGGAAATCGTGCGGCCGTTTCCGCCGACGAGCGTCACCGAATTGCCGACCCGCGCGCCAATCTTTCTCGCAAGTCCCACGCCGAGGATGATCGCGTTCGACGACTTGTAGAGATCGTTCAGCGAACCCGATACGATCTGCGTGCCCAGTTTGGAGACGTTGGGCTCGCGGCGCGGATCGATCCCGATGATGCTTGCCGCCGTGTCGCGGCCAGCGAAGCGCAGGACCGCCTTCGACTGCACCGAAGGCGCGACCGCGCCGGGCACCCAGCTTTCGATGGACGCGATCAGCGCGTATGGATTCTTGATGCCGGGACGGATGACGGGGGTCGTGAGGCCGTGGATTTGCGCGGCGTCGAAGACTTCCTCCGCCGGCTGCGGCGGCGGTTCACGGCGCTGGTCGGTGACGGAAATATGCGGCAGCGCGTCGACGAGCTGGGCGACGAAATCGCGCTGCGAACCTTCCATCAGCGCGGCCATCATCACCGAGAAGCCTACGCCCGTGGCGACGCCCATGAGGCCCACGAGCGTCTGCCTCATGCGGGCGCGGATATGCGTCGTCGCGATGGAGAGAACGAGGCTCATGATCCGTTCCCGGCGCGCACGCGCTGGCCCTCTCGCATCTGGGTGGTGGCGGGAGAGACGACCCGTTCGCCCTCCTTCAGGCCGCCGGTGATCTCGATCATGCGCGAGCCGCGCAGGCCGGTTTCGATCTTCTGGCGCCTGAGACGCCCGTCTGCGACCGTGAAGACGTAATCCTGCAGGATCGCCTCGGCCGGCAGGAGCACGACATTGTCCTTCTCCTGCGTGACGATGTTGGCTTCGACGCTCATGCCGATGAGCAGGGGGGTGTCGTCGGGCAGGCCGAGGTAGACGCGAAATGTCTTCGTCTGCGGGTCGCCCTTCGGCGTGATTTCAGACACGCTCGCGTCGAGCGTCCTGCCGCGAAAACCCTCCGAGCGCAGGAGGACGCGCTGGCCGACCTTCACGCGCGGGATGTCCTCCTCGTTCACGTCCGCGACGATGCGAAGCGGGCGCGGCTGGCCCACCCAGAAGAGAACGTCGTTCGTGCCGGTGCCGGCAATTTCGCCGACCTCGCCGTCACGGCGCAGCACGACGCCGTCCATCGGCGCGCGCAGCACGAGTTCGTCGATGCGCTCCCTGGCGAGTTCGATGCGCGCCTCGAATTCGCGCAATTGCGTCTGCGTCTGTTCGAGCTGCGTCTGCGGCGCGATGTTGCGCGCCACGAGACCGGCGATGCGCTCCACGTCTGCCTGAAGCCTCTTGCGGCGCGCTTCCAGCTCGGCGAGCAGCGCCTGTTCCTGGCTGTCGTCGAGACGAACGAGAACGTCGCCGGCCTTCACCGCCTGCCCCTCGCAGTAGCAGACGTCGACGATCCTCTTGCGCGTGAGCGCGATCACCTTCGCCCACTTCACGGGCTCGACGATGCCCGTTGCGTACACGACCTCCGCCGCATTGCCGCGCCGCGCCTCCACGAGCGTCACATCCTGCGCGAACCCGCCGCCGCGCCAGAACAGGAAGGCCGCGGCGGCAGCGGAGGCGAGCAGAGCGAGGATGAGCAGGCGTTTCAGCATGAGGCGTATTCCGGTTCCGTCTCGCATGTCCCACGCGGGACGGGCGCGGACATTGTGCTGGCGCAAGCCGGTCCGGCAAGCGCAGCGATATCCATGATAGCGAGCTTTCTGTTGTGAAGGGACGCGGTCTTTGTGAAGATATGCAAGCCGCCGCCCCCGGCCGGGCGCGACACGTGATCTGAGGGTGGAAATATGTCCCAGGCGACCGCAACAACCGCAAACCTCGCGCCGAACGATCTTGAAGCCTACTGGATGCCGTTCACGGCGAACCGTGCGTTCAAGAAGGCGCCGCGCATGGTCGTGGGGGCTAGGGACATGCATTATATCGCCGCCGACGGCCGCAAGCTCATCGACGGCTGCGCCGGCCTGTGGTGCGTTAACGCGGGCCATTCGCGCGAGCCAATCGTCGCGGCCATCCAGAGGCAGGCGGCGGACCTCGACTATTCGCCGCCCTTCCAGTACGGCAACCCGAAGGCGTTTCAGCTCGCGACCCGTGTCGCCGCGCTCGCGCCCGGCGATCTCGATCACGTCTTTTTCGCGAACTCGGGCTCGGAGGCGGTGGACACGGCGCTGAAGATCGCGCTCGCCTATCACAACGTGACCGGCGCAGGTTCGCGCCAGCGGCTCATCGGACGCATGCGCGGCTATCATGGCGTGGGCTTCGGAGGCATTTCCGTCGGCGGCATGGTCGCCAATCGCAAGACCTTCGGGGCCGGCCTTCCGGGCGTCGATCATCTGCCGGCGACCTACAACAAGGCCGAGCACGCCTTCTCGCGCGGCGAGCCGGAATGGGGCGCGCATCTTGCCGACGAGCTGGAAAACATCGTTGCCCTGCACGACGCCTCCACCATCGCCGCCGTCATCGTCGAGCCGATGGCCGGTTCCACCGGCGTCCTGCCGTCTCCGAAGGGCTATCTGCAGCGGCTGCGGCAGATCTGCGACAAGTACGGCATTCTGCTCATATTCGACGAGGTGATCACCGGGTTCGGCCGCCTCGGTCATGCGTTCGCGGCCGAGCGTTACGGCGTGGTCCCGGACATGATCACTTTCGCCAAGGGCGTAACCTCCGGAACCGTCCCGATGGGCGGCGTCATCGTGCGCGAGCACATTTATGACGCGTTCATGAAGGGGCCCGACCATATGGTCGAACTGTTCCACGGCTACACCTATTCTGCGCATCCGCTCGCCTGCGCCGCAGGGCTGGCGACGCTTTCGGTCTATGAGGATGAGAAGCTGTTCGACAATGCGCGCCGCCTCGAGGGCGCGTTCGCGGACGCAATCCACGCGCTTAAAGGCCTGCCGAACGTCACCGATATCCGCACCATCGGCATCGCCGCCGGCATCGATCTCGCGCCGTCGGCGGATGGCGCCGGGAAGCGTGGTTACGCAGCGATGGAGGAAGCGTTCCACCGGCAGGACATTCTCGTGCGGGTCGCGGGCGACACGATCGTTCTCTGTCCGCCGCTCATGGTGACGGAAGACCAGATCGGTGAGATCGCTGACAAGGCGGCGCGTACGATCAAGGCTGTCGCCTGACGGTTATCCCTATCGAAAATCAATGATCCATCGATTAGACAAATTCCAATCTGCACCCCATCTTCTTTGTCACGGGATGGAAGGAAAGGAACGACCATGAGCAAGAAATCGTCGCGCGCCGCCGCTGTGTCGAGCCGCACCCGCATCGATCTCGGCGAGAACGCACGGCGCCAGATGTGCGAGCTCCTGAATGCGCGGCTTGCCGACGCGCTGGACCTCGCCGGCCAGTGCAAGCAGGCGCACTGGAATGTGAAGGGCGCGAATTTCAGCGCCTTGCATGAATTGTTCGACACGCTGCACGCCAATGTGAACGTCCATGTCGACACGATCGCGGAACGCGTCGTGGCGCTCGGCGGGACGGCGCTTGGCACGGCGGCCATCGTCGCGGACAAGACCACGCTGCCGTCCTATCCCACGGACATCCGCTCTGGCCGGGATCACGCCGACCGCATGAGCATCGCCTTCGCTGCTTTCGCCAAGAACGTGCGCGCGGCGATCGATGCGGCCGACGAGGCGGGCGACGCGGTCACCGCCGACCTCTTCACCGAGGTCGCGGCGCAGACCGACAAGGACCTCTGGATGCTCGACGCACATCTCGAAGACTGAATAAAAACAACAGGTTTTGTTCGCGCTGGCCGCCGGATGTTCCGGCGGCCATTCTTTTTTGTCGGGGGAAACGGGGCATCTATTGCGAAAACTCTAATTTAGATATATTGAATATATGTAACTTGCTTGGAGGCAAACCTCATGTCCCTTTCTAACCCCGCCATGGACGCTGCGGCGCCACGCGCCGAGGCGCGCCGGATCAACTGGGGCCCCTATCTCGCCGGCGCCGGAATCGGCGTGCTCTCCTGGGCCGTCTTCGTCATCGTCGCGACCCCCATCGGAATGACGACCTCGATGTCGGCGATCGCCAGCGGCGTCGCCGCGCCCGTCGTCGGGGCTGAGGCCGTGGCTCAGAATTCCTACTGGAAAGCCACGCCGATGCGTCTCGACTACGGCACGCTGTTCCTGGTCGGCACGTTCCTTGGCGCGCTTGTTTCGTCGCTCGTATCGCGCACGTTCCGCGTCGAAATGGTCCCGTCGGTCTGGCGCGAGCGCTTCGGCGGTTCAGTGACGAAGCGCATGATCGCAGCCTTCATCGGCGGCGCGCTTGCAATGTATGGCGCGCGCATGGCCGGCGGCTGCACCAGCGGCAACGGCATTTCGCAAGGGCTTCAGCTCGCCGTCGTCGGCTGGACCTTCCTTGCCGTGATGTTCGCCTCGGGCCTCGCTACGACCTTCATCATGTTCCGTCCCGTCCGCTGAGGAGAATGTCATCATGTTTCCTGTCACCGGAACTTCCGCTCTCGTGCTCGCCGTGGTTTTCGGCTTCGCTTTCGGCTGGCTTCTGCATCGCGGCCGCGTCACGAACTACGACACCATCCTCAATCAATTCCGGCTGCGCGACTTCACGGTGCTGAAGGTGATGCTCACGGCGATCGTCGTCGGCGGCATCGGCGTTCTCGCGCTGACGCAACTCGGTTACGCCAAGTTTCATGTGCGCGATGCGAACATGCTCGCCACGATCGTCGGCGCCGCGATCTTCGGGGTGGGCATGGTGCTTTACGGTTATTGCCCTGGCACGGGCCTGGCGGCGATCGCGACGGGCAGCGTCCATGCTCTCGTTGGCGCCGCCGGCATGCTGTTTGGCGCGATTCTCTACGCATTCTCCTTCGACTGGGTGCGCGCGAACATCCTGTCCGTGTGGAAGCTCGGAAGGGTGACCCTGCCTGAGATGATGGGCGTGTCTCCGCTGGCGATGTACATCGGCCTTGCTGTCTTTGCCGTCGCCTTCTTCTGGGCGATCGAGGCGATGCGCGTCGAGAAGCGCTGAAAGGATGGGCGGCGCCAGGCGAATTGATCCTGCGCAAGGCGCCGCTCAAAAGTAAACATATTCTTATTTAATAAAGTCTGAGGAGGATATAATGCTCGCTTCCAGCAATCCGCGTGCGGGAGTTTCGAGGCGTGACTTCGCGCGCTTCCTCGGAGCGGCCGCTGCAGCAGCGCCGTTCGGGGGCGCCGCCGCCCAAACTTCCTCCGCCAAACCGCGCATCGTGATTGCCGGCGCGGGAGCGGCGGGCGTCAGCATGGCCTCGCGGCTGTCGAGGCTCCTGCCCGGCGCAACGATCACGATCGTCGACGCGCGCAAGGAGCATTTATATCAGCCGGGCTTCTCGCTCGTCGCTGCGGGCGTCTATCGCGCCTCCGATGTCGTCGACGATACGGGACGTCACCTGCCGCGCTCGGTGAAGTGGGTGCAGGAGTTCGTCGCGGAGTTCGACCCGGACGGCAAGAGCGTCACCACCACGAGCGGCCAGAAAATCGGCTATGACTTCCTGGTCGTGACGACCGGACTCAAGCTCGATTTCGAATCCGTCGAGGGCATGGACCGCAATCTCATCGGCCGCGAGGGGATCGCCAGCGTTTACGCCAGCCCGCAATCGGCGGCGGCGTGCTTCGGCCAGGTGGCGCAGTTCTACGAGAAGGGCGGCGTTGGTCTGTTCGGCCGTCCGCGCACGGAAATGAAGTGTGCCGGCGCGCCATTGAAATTCACGATGATCGCCGAGGATCGCGCGCGCGCCGCAGGCAAGCGCCAGAACGCGAAGTTCGTTTATTACACGCCCTTCACGAACTTGTTCAGCGTCGAGCCGGTGCATCATCGCCTTCTCGGCATCTTCAAGGACCGGGGCATCGACGCGGCCTACGATCACGATCTCGTCGCCATCGACCCTGTGCGCAAAATCGCGAAGTTCAAGACGCCGGTCGGTCAGGAGGAGATGCAGTACGACTTCATCCATCTCGTGCCGCCGCAGCGCGCGCCGGACGCCATCCGCAACTCGCCCCTGCCGTGGCGAACCGGGAATCTCGCCGCAGATGGGTGGGTCGAGACAAACCGCGACACCATGCAGCACGCGCGCTACCCGGAGATTTTTGTCGTCGGAGACATAGCTGGCGTGCCGCGCGGCAAGACGGCGGCCAGCGTGAAATGGCAGGCGCCTGTCGCCGCCGCCAATCTGCTGTCCGTCGTTGAAGGCAAGCCGATGCGCGAAACGTACAACGGCTACACATCGTGTCCGATGATCACTGCGATCGGCAAGGCGATGCTGATTGAATTCGACTACGCCGGCAAGCTGACGCCGTCCTTCCCGTTCATCGATCCGCTTCAGGAAAACTGGATCGCCTGGGCGATGAAGGAGCAGGCGTTGAAGCCGATGTACTACGCCATGCTCGGCGGCCGGGTGTGAGGAGGGGACGATGAAGGAGATCACCATTCCTGTTTTGTGGGCGGCGACGGAATATTATTTCGGCTCGCTGCTCTGGATCGGAATAGCCGCCGGAATCCTGGGCCTGGTTCTCTGGGTCGCGGCGCTGCGCAAGAAGGACAACGGGGGAGTTGGCCGCGCATTCCGCGCCTCGCTGATCGTGGGCCTTTTGGCGGGAATCGGTTTCGCCGCTTCCCTGCCGAGTCTGACGCGGAGCAGCTGGCCTTATGTCTCGGGCTTGACCGACTACGTCGTCATACTGGGAGCAGGTTTGGCGCTCGCGGCCGCAATAACCTATCTCCTGACGCCATTCGTCATGTTGATGAAGTCGCCTTACCCCGTCGAATAGCAGGCGGCTTGGGGGTCACCAGCGCCAGGCGAAACGTTCGGCCCGCACGTCGAGGTGGGTGACGGCGACGCGGCGATAGGTGCCCACTCCATTGATTCCGGGGATGGTGCGCGCGACGCGCGCGACCTCGCCGGGCGAAACGCCCGCGACGCGCACGTCCGCGGCCTTGCACGCGCGATGCAGCGAGCCGCGCCGTCCGCGATCGCGCATTCCGGAGGTCACGAGAACTTCGCTCTTGAAGTGCGCCGCCAGCTGGTCAAGCGCCTTGCGCAACGTTTCCGGAAAACAATCCGTCTCCACGCTGTCGTAGGCCGCGCGCCAGCGCAGCCCGCCTGAGCGGCCGACGCTCGCGCCGGCGCCGGCGAGCTCGAACTGGGCGGGCGCGAAAGCGATGTTGGCGCCGCGCAGCCCACCCTCGGGCAGCGGCACGCCGGCAGTCTTGAATTCATAGGCGCCGAGGGAAGCCGCCTCCGCGCGCGCGCTCGCCGGCTGCGGCGGCGTGTTGGCCACGCCGATTGCGGCGGGCGCGGGGGCCTGCGGCGTCGCGTCTTCCGGCGGCTCTGCTCGGGCAGGCACGTTGGCTTCGGCGATCTGCACGCGGTCGCCGAAATCGGGCCGGGACGGCGGGAGCGGCGGGTTTTCGGGAGCCTTGAAGTCTCCGGGGATGTTCTCGGCGCTTTCGGCGACCTGCACTTGCGCCGACGGAGCGAAGAACGCGGCCAGCGCTATGGAAGTGCTTGATGCTGCTGCGCTTTCGCTTGCCGCAGCCGTGGGGGCGCCCTCCGGGGCGAATGAAGCCTGCATCCCCGTCTGTCCTGTCTGTGAGCACCCGCCGAGGGCGATGCCCGCCGCGACAAGACATAAAGGTAAACGCATGCTTAAACTGCTCCGTTCGAGGCGGCGAACTTAGCCGCGGCCGGGAGTCCGCGTCAAGCCTGGGCCGAACCGTGCGGGCCGTGTCCCTCTGTCGCCACATTCACTTGTAAAAACAATCGCGGAATTCTCGTGCTGTTGTGCTGGCGTTCTGTGGGGCGCGCAGCGAGGGAGTGCTGCGATGAGCGTCAAACTTTCTGGCGGCCCGCCAGGCGCGGGCGATCCGCCGCCGGCGGCCGCTGACGACATTCACTGGCTGCCGAGGTCCCGTCTTCGGTCCGGGGGCAGGGGTGACCGCCTGTTGGCGGGCCTGACGATCCTCACTGCGGCCGTCCTCGCCTCGGCGGCTGGCGTGGCCGCCTGGTCCCGCCACGGCGATCTGGTAAGTCCGCAGATCTTCACGGCCGACAAGGCGCCGGACCGCGCGCCCGCCGCGAGGGCGCCTGTTGCGCCGCCGCCGCCCGCGCCGGTTGTGCGGACGGTGACGCCGCCGCGGGCCTCGCCGGCCCCGCCGGTTGTCGAGCGGTTTGAAGCGCGCGCTGATCCCATCCCGGCGCCTGCCGCTGAGTCCGCCGCTCCCGCCCCCGCCCGTGAGGCGCCCACGATCCGCATGACGCCGGAAGGCGAAGTGCTCGCGGCTGCGCCGCAGAGGCTGGCGTCCGCGCCGGAGCCCTCTTCCCCCCCGCCGGCCAGCGCGGCGCCGCAGGAGCCGTCCGAACCCTTGCCGCCCATCCCCTTGAGTTCGGCGCCGCCAGCCGCGCCGCCCGCGCCCGCTTCCCTGAAGGCGCAGGACCTGCCGGGATTCAATCCGGACGTTGCGACGGATCCGCCAAAGCCCGTGCGCGAAGCGGCGCGCGCCGAGCGACCCGCCCCGCAGCCGGCCCCGGCTGTCTCGCCGCCGCCTGCCTCCAGCGATGGCAAGGTCGCGGTCTATCTCGATGAATATCCCGACCAGAAGGCCGCCGCCGCCGGCCTGTCCCAGAAGTCGGGCGCCTACGGCAAATACATCGGCTCGGCCGGCAAGCTCACCTACACGCGCCGCAACGGCGACTGGCGCCTGCGCGTGAGCAATCTCGACCGCTCCACTGCCGAAGCCCTCTGCGAAAAGCTGAAAGGGGCCGGCGCCCCCTGTTCTGTCGGGCCGAACTGACGGCGTCTGCACCGCGCCCTGTCTTGCGCCTTGCTCCCTGCGTCCCGCGCCCCTACAAGGCGCGCAAACGCAGGGTTTGAAGACGATGACCGAACAGGCCGAAAAGCAGAATTCCGTGAAGGCGCGCCTGCCGCGCGGGCTCGCAGATCGCGGCCCCGCCGAAATCGCCGGCGCGAACCGGATGATGCAGGCCATCCGCGAGATCTACGAACTCTACGGCTTCGAGGCCGTGGAGACGCCGTTCATCGAATATACCGACGCGCTCGGCAAGTTCCTGCCGGATCAGGACCGGCCCAATGAAGGCGTCTTCTCGTTTCAGGATGACGACGATCAATGGCTGTCGCTGCGCTATGACCTGACGGCGCCGCTCGCCCGTTATGTCGCCGAGAATTACGACAGGCTGCCCAAGCCATACCGCAGCTACCGCTCCGGCTTCGTGTTCCGCAACGAGAAGCCCGGTCCCGGGCGCTTCCGCCAGTTCATGCAGTTCGACGCCGATACGGTGGGCGCGGCCTCTGTCGCCGCCGACGCCGAAATCTGCATGATGGCGGCTGATGCGCTTGAGCGTCTCGGCGTCGCGCGCGGCGATTACGTCATCAAGGTCAACAACCGCAAGGTGCTCGACGGCGTGCTCGAAGCTGCAGGCCTTGAAGGCGAGGGCCGCGCGGCGCAGAAGCTCATCGTGCTGCGCGCCATCGACAAGCTCGACCGGCTCGGCGCCGATGGCGTGCGCATGTTGCTCGGTCCCGGCCGCAAGGATGAATCCGGCGACTTCACCAAGGGCGCCGATCTTTCCTCCGCCGCCATCGACCGCATTCTCGCCTTCACCTCCGCGAAGGGCGACGACAACGCGACGACGCTGCGCCGTCTCGAAGCGGCAGTCGGCGACAGCGCGCGCGGACGCGAAGGCGTGGCGGAACTCGCCGAAATGGCCTCGCTGTTCACGGCGGGCGGATATGGCGACGGACGCGTGGTGATCGACCCTTCCGTCGTGCGCGGCCTCGAATATTACACGGGTCCCGTCTACGAGGCGGAACTCACGTTTCAGGTGAAGGACGAACATGGCCGCCCGGTGCGCTTCGGCTCCGTCGGCGGCGGCGGGCGCTATGACGGTCTCGTCGCGCGCTTTCGCGGCGAGCCCGTGCCGGCGACCGGCTTCTCCATCGGCGTGTCGCGGCTTCTCGCGGCGTTGCAGGCGATCAGGTCGCCCATCGTGTCGGCGTCCGCGCCGCAGGGGCCGGTGGTCGTGCTCGTCATGGATCGCGAGGAGATCGCGCGCTATCAGGGCTTCGTCGCGCAATTGCGCGCTGCGGGCATAGCGGCTGAACTTTATCTCGGCTCGGCGGGCATGAACGCGCAGCTGAAATACGCCGACAGGCGCAACAGCCGCTGCGCGATCATCCAGGGCTCGAACGAACGCGCCAAGGGCGAGATCGTGGTGAAGGATCTCGTGGCGGGCGCGGCGCTCGCGAAGGCGGCGAAGGACATGCCGCGCGAGGAATACCTCGCCCTCAAGGAGCGCGCGCAGTTCGCAGTCAACGAGGCGGACCTCGTCCAGGCGGTGAAGGACGTGCTGGGGCGGTAACTGGGGAAAGCGGGCATCGAACACCCGCGCTCTCTTGACCCTGAAATTTTTTCTGATTCAAATGAGGATCAAAGTTTCAGGAGATGATTCTGATGATGCGAACGCGCCTTTATTCCACCGAGCACGAAATTGATCGGCGCCTTGAGCGATTTGGTGTGACGAGAGACGAGCTTGTCGACGTCGTCAAGAAGACTGTGGCAGCTCGCGCAGATACAATTGACATTGATCCTCTGAGTGCAGCTGGTCAGCTATCTTATATTTTTGGAACTCGACACATTCGCATGCTTTTCATGCGCAACGGGTGGACTCTCGATCGCACCGAAAATGTCGAATCTGTCGTCAGTCCCGATGGAAGTATGCGGATTGTCTTTCAGAACGTGGACTCCGCCTGCAATCCGTTCCAAGGGCCAAAAGCGGTTTCAGGCAAAGGCCCCGCCGCCAACAGGATGATAGACGTCGCACAAGGACGCCTGTTTTCGTTCACTGACATTCCTGAGACCGTTGCACCTAAAGCAGTGGAATCGCTCAATGCTTCCGTTTGGTACTTCTGTTTCCTTTGATGACGATGATGTGAAAGCCGAACTGTCTATGCCTGCGTCAGTCAAGGGTAACAACTTTTTCGGCTTTATTGAGCGGATATTTCTCGTCACAAGCGGTGGGTGGGGCGGCTTTGCTACTCCAGAAGCGGACGAAGGACCGATCGAAGTTCTGCCTACGGTCGAGCGCCGGTAGACTTATGTTCAATCGCTCACGACTGGATTTAGCAAGGAAGCGGCGTCGGCTAACGGCTAGAGCGTTGGCTGAACGGAGTGGTCTGAATGCGGTGGCTCTTTCAAGAGTCTTAAATGGCTTGAAGGACCCTGACGATGAGATGATTGTCTCTCTTTCAAGAGCCTTGGACTATCCACGGCAGTTCTTCTTTTTGGATGATATTGACGAAATTGACATTGAAGCGGCAAGCTTCCGAAGCTTGACATCTATGACCGCAAAGGAACGTGACGCGGCTCTTGCTGCCGGTTCCCTTGCATTTGAGATCAGTGACTGGCTCGGGAAAATCTTCAAGCTTCCAGAAACCGACCTTATTGATCTTGGAAACGAACGTGACCCAGCTAACGCCGCGCGTGTTTTGCGGCAATACTGGGGAATTGGTGAGAAGCCAATCGGGAACTTAATCCATTTTCTAGAGACCAAGGGTATCCGCGTATTCTCTTTGTCTGAGAGCACGAAGAATGTTGACGCTTTCTCATGTTGGAGGAATGCGGAGCCATTTGTGTTTCTAAATACGTTTAAGACGACGGAGCGCAGTCGATTCGATGCAGCGCACGAACTCGGCCACTTGGTTCTTCACAAGCACGGCGGACCAAATCAAAGGGATGCAGAAAACGAGGCGAACCTCTTTGCAAGCTCATTCCTGATGCCAAGCGCCGATGTAATTGCGTCGATTCCATATGCGCCTAATCTCAACACGATAATCAAGGCAAAGAAAAAGTGGGGTGTTTCGGCATCGGCTTTATCTTACCGGCTTCACAAACTCGGAATCATCTCCGATTGGCAGTACCGGACCTTTATGATTCAATTGAATTCGAACTTCAGCCAAAGAGAACCGGAGGCCATGCCGTCCGAAAAATCGCACGTGTGGAAAGTTGTACTTCAAGAACTCTGGAAAGAAGGTAGAACCGTCGATCAGATTGGCCACGAGTTGCATTTGCCTGGCTCTGAAGTTGGGTCTCTGCTATTCGGCCTGACAACCATAGATCCCCCTCCACGTATAAGCGACGGTGTCGCACGTCTAAGGGCAGTAAAGTGAGGCGGATTGCCTAAAACTTATTGTTTCTAAAGAGGCATCAATGTCGAAGGTTTTGCGGATAGAGCGCCTTCATCCGAGGGCCGGGAAGAAGGACGAAGCATACTTTAGCAGGCGCAATGGATACACAATTGCTGATCCGTCTGTACCAAGCGATCAACGCAAGCGAGCAGCAGCACGAAAGTTTGTTCGTGACTTGGATGAAGTAGCGTATTGGGTTGAAGTTAAGGGCTGGCATATCAGAATGGGTGATACTTTTAAGGACGCATCGCTTATTGAGCCCTCGAAAGTTCGGGTAGTCCGCGTTTCTTGAGGCTGTCTTGCCGGATAGCTCCCCTACCTGCTAGCTTCGGCGCGCAACAATCAAGCCTGAGGAAACGCCACATGGAGCGCAAGCCCACTCCCATCCGCCGCGTCGTCACCGGCCACGACAAGAACGGCTCGGCGATGGTCATCATCGACGGCGAGGCGACGAACACGCGCTTCGGCTCTTCGCCCGGCCAGTTCAACACGCTGATGTGGGCGACCGACTCCATGCCCTGCACCATGCCCGTCGGCGAGGACGCGCCGGACATGGGACAGTTGAAGCTCGGCACCTATCCGCCCGTCAACGGCACGCGCTTCATGATCGCGGAATATCCGCCTGGCAATCATCCGCGCATGCACCGCACCGAGACGATCGACTACATCATCGTGCTCGAAGGCAAGATCGACATGGAGCTGGACGAGGGCCGCATGGTCACGATCTCGAAGGGAGACGTGATGATCCAGCGCGGCACGTATCACGCATGGATCAACAAGTACGACGAAGTCTGCCGCATGGCCTTCGTGCTCATCGACGCCGAGCCGCTCGGCATCGGCAAGCCCGTGCCGCGCGGCGGCATCGCTGGCGAGGGGCATTGAGGCGAAACGCCGGTCTGCCGGCGAAGGCCGGCATGACGGCTAAAACAACCCCCACAACCACTCGGTAATCGCCACGCCGAACAGGACGAGCGCGACGTTCCAGGCGAAGCCGATGGCCGCGAGCACGGCGCCGGCGATGATCGCGAGTCCGTCCTTCTCCATGATGCCGAAGGCGAACACCACGACCGCGAACGCGGGACCCTGATTGCCGAACGGCACCGGCAGCAGCAGCGTCACGCCCATGATGAGGATCAGCAGGCCGACGATGGTCATCGCCGCGCCTTCGGTGAGCGCGTGAAGGCGCGGGCGCAGCAGGCGCTCGAGCGACTGCATCCAGGAATCGAGCTTGCGGACGGTGGCGAGCATCGCGCTGCGCGGCAGGACCTGCCTGCGGATCCAGCCGGGCAGGGCGACCGTCTGCTGGCCACGGATCATCTGCACCGCGACCAGCATCAGCGCGACGCCGAACACGAGGCCTGTTGGCAAACCTGGAATCGGGATGAATGAGGGCAGTGCGAGGAGCAGCAGAACGAGGCCGTGGCCCGAGCGGCCGAGCGCGTCGACCATGGCGCCGACAGTAGGCCTGTCCGCCATTTCGGTCGCCGCCATCAGACGGCGCAACGCCTTTCGCGTTTCGCCGCCTCCCCAGGCGTCCTCCGCCGGCTCAGACATCCCGTTCGCTCCACTCATACACAATCAAACGCTCAGTCGGTGCTCAACAGTTCCGCCCGGACGAGCCGTTCCGTCTGGGCCAGCCGGTCGCCGACCTCGCGCTCGCTGACCGCGACGCCCTGACCGGCGAAATCCCGGACGATCCGGGCGATCACATCTGCCGGACCGGGCTCCGCAAGGTCGCTCGCCATGATCTCGCCAGCGTAAATCGCCAGGTCATCGCCTTCATAGCCCAGCAATTGCCCGGCCCAAAGCCCCATGAAGAAGTTCCGCCGCTCGATGACCGAGTCCCGGGAACTGCGCTCGAGAATATCCATCCGGTCTTCCCCGGCCTGCGACGTAACGCTCAAAGACACATTCATTACGGTCCACTCCCGCATCCGGATTGCGACTGCCGGCCCGAGGCGCCGGCGGCCCCAATGAAGCGTCCGATTCAGGCTCCCTTGTGGAGCGCCTGCGCCCGATCTGGGGCGAACGCCGCCAGCGGCGAGCGTAAAGATGGCGCGCCGGCCGAGCTTGGCCAGCGGATTCGTTCACTTTGCCGCAGGAAAGCTGTCGCGGCGCCGCCCCCGCCTTGCTAAGAGAGCGCGAACTGAAACGGATGGACCCACAGGATCATGGCGGAGAACGGGGAGCGCGGGCAAGATAACAGGCTGCCGGGCCTGATCGCCCATCTCGTCGAAGCGGGATACGGGCGCGCCGAGCCGGAAATCCTTCAGCCGGCGGCGGTCTTCCTCGACCTGGCAGGCGAGGACATTCGCAGCCGGCTCTACGTGACCTCGGACGCTGCGGGCGCGGAACTGTGCCTGCGCCCCGAGTACACAATTCCCGTCTGCCTCGACTATCTGGCCTCGGGCGCGGCCGGCCGCAGGGCCGCCTTCTCCTATTTTGGCCGGGTGTTCCGCATCCGCTCAACCGGGCCGGGCGAGTTCTACCAGGCCGGGCTCGAGAGCTTCGGCCGCACCGACCGCGAGGCCGCCGACGCGGAGATCCTGGCGCTGAGCCTCGAAGCCGCGGACAAGGGCGGGGCCGGGCCGCTGAAGGTGCGCTTCGGCGACGCCGGCCTGTTCTCGCGCCTTCTCGAGGCGCTCGACCTGTCGCCTGTCTGGCTGCGCCGCATCCGCCGCGCCCACGCCCGCGGCGTGTCGCTCGCCGACCTTGTGAAGACCGCCGACAAAGCGGACGGCGCCGATCACTCCGGCGTGCTCGCCGCGCTGGAGGGCGTCGACCGCAAGGGCGCCCGCGCGCTTGTGCAGGACCTCCTCTCCATCGCGGGCATATCGTCGGTCGGCGGGCGCAGCGCGGCTGAAATCGCCGAACGCTTTCTCGAACAGGCCTCGCTTCAGGGCGGCGCCGGCTTCTCCCGGGAGAAGCGGCAGGTCATCGAGAGTTGGCTTGCGGTGGGCGGCAACCCGGATGCGTCGTCGCGCAAGTTGCGCGCGCTGGCGCAGGACGCAGGGGTCGATCTGCGCGCGCAGCTCGACTCGTTCGACGAGCGCCTTGGCTTCATCGCCGCGCGCGGGCTCGATGTGCCGGCGCTCGATTTCGCAGCGGGCTTCGGCCGCAACCTCGATTACTACACGGGCTTCGTTTTCGAAGGCCACGATCCGCGCCGCACCGACGGCCGTCCCGTCGTGGGCGGCGGCCGCTACGACGGCCTGCTGCGCACGCTCGGCGCAGCGGAAGACATTCCCGCCGTCGGCGCCGCCATCTGGTGCGAACGCCTGACCGACCCCACCGCTGGAGCCGCCGAATGAGCGACGCACCGAACGCGGCGCTGACGCTCGCCGTCCCCTCCAAGGGCCGCCTGCAGGAAAACGCCTTCAACTTCTTTGGCCGCGCGGGCCTGAAGCTCGTGCAGGGGCGCGGCGCCCGCGACTATCGCGGCGTGTTGCGTGAAATCCCGGGCGTGGAGGTGGCTTTCCTCTCCGCTTCGGAAATCGTTTCGCAGCTTGCCTCCGGCGCCGCCCATCTTGGCGTCACCGGGGAAGACCTCGTGCGCGAGACCATCTCAGACGCCGACGACAAGGTGGAGCTGCTTACGCCGCTCGGCTTCGGGCACGCAAACGTGGTTGTCGCGGTGCCGCAAGCGTGGATCGACGTGCGAACGATGGCCGATCTCGAGGACGTCGCCGCAGCCTTTCGCGCGCGGCGCGGACAGCGCATGCGCGTCGCCACCAAATACGTGAACCTGACGCGCCGCTTCTTTGCGCAGATGGGCGTCACCGATTACCGCATCGTCGAGTCGCTCGGCGCGACCGAAGGCGCGCCCGCCGCCGGCCAGGCCGAACTCATCGTCGACATCACGACGACGGGCGCGACGCTCGAAGCCAATGCCCTGAAGGTTCTCGATGACGGCGTGATGCTGCGCTCGCAGGCCAACCTCGTCGCTTCCGTCAACGCCCCGTGGAGCGCGGAAACGCTGCGTCTGGCGCGCGCGATCCTGTCGCGCATCGCGGCCGAGGAAGAGGCGCGCACATCGCGGCGCGTGCGCGCGCGCGTGCCCGGCGACCCGGCCGAAACGGCGCGGCTCGCCAACGAGGCGTTCGGCGCCCGCGCTCTGCTCGGCGTCGAAGGCCCCGCGCTCGAACTCGTCTGCCCGGCGGATGAAATCGCACCGCTTGCCGACTGGCTGATCGCCCGCGGCGCCGAGCACGTCACCGTGACGGCGCTCGACTACGTCTTCAGCGCGCGCAATCCGCTGTACGAGAAGCTTGCCGCCCGCGTGGCCTGAAGACGCCGCGCTCCTCGCCTTGCTTGCGCCCAAGGCCTTGGGCACATTGCGCCCGCGGCCGCATGGCGCCGCGCGAGGAGATGATTCGTGACAGGCCACATTTCCCGCCGCACGCTGATCGCCGGCGCGCTTGCCGCGCCTTACGTGACGAAGGCGTCCGCCGCCGTGGACGACCGCATGATTGCGGAAATGCTGGTTCTCGGCTTCAACGGCGCGACGCCGGACGCCGCCGGCGTGCAGGGTCTTGCGCGGCATCTCAACGAGGGCCGCGCCGGCGGCGTCTGCTTCCTTGGCCACAACACGCGCTCGCGCGCGGGCATCGAGGGCGTCGCGAAGGTCTTTCTGGCGAGCGCGACGCGCTCGAAGCCGCTCATCAGCGTCGACCAGGAAGGCGGCGCCGTGCAGCGCCTTGGCGCGCGCTCGGGCTATGACGCCATCCCCGCCGCGCAGGCCGTCGCCGCGCGCAATTCTCCCGAAGAAGCGTACCGCATCTACCAGTCCATGGCGCGCGCGCTGCGCGCTGCCGGGTTCAACCTCAATCTGGCGCCTGTCGTCGATCTCGGCTTCGAGCCGAAGAACCCGGTGATCGCAAAATGGGGCCGCGCCTATGCGCCGGACGGGGCGACGGTCGCGCGTTATGCGACCGCGTTCGTGCAGAGCCACCGCGCCGAGCGTGTGCTGACAGCGGTGAAGCATTTCCCCGGTCATGGCTCGACGCTGGGCGACAGCCACCAGAAGCCCATTGACCTCACGCCGACATGGAGGCCCGACGAACTGGAGCCGTTCCGCCGCATGGCGCGCGCCGGCGCGCTCGACATCGTCATGGGCGGCCATCTCGCGCACGCGAAGCTGACGGGCGGCGAACCTGCCACTCTGTCCCGCGCGGCCATCGAAGGCGTGCTTCGCCGCGACATTGGCTATCAGGGAGCGGTGATGACTGACGACCTCGATATGGCCGCCATCCGGTCGAGCTTTTCGCTCACCGATGCGGTGGTGCGCGCCATCGTCGCCGGCAACGACATCATCCTGTTGTCGAACTCCCTAAAGCCCGACCCGAACCTGCCTGTCGCGGTGATCGCGACGGTGCGTGACGCGGTCGCTTCGGGACGCATCCCCAAGGGCCGCATCGAGCAATCGGCGGAGCGAATCGCGCGCCTCAAGGCGCGCGTGTGAGACGCGGGTCGGGCGTTACTCTTCCAATCCGCCCATGTGCCTTTGCGCGTAAAGCTGCACGCCGAGCGTCTTGATCAGGTTGATCTGCGTTTCGAGGAAGTCGATGTGCTCTTCCTCGTCGCTCGCCAGTTTCTCGAACAGCAGTTTCGAAACGCGGTCGTTGACGCTGTCGCAATACTGCGCTGCCTCCAGGTAAAGCGCGCGCGCCTCCATCTCCGAGGCGAGGTCGGCCTCCATGATCTCCTCGATTGACTGGCCGATCTTCAGCGGATCGAGGTTCTGCATGTTCGGGAAGCCGTCGAGGAAGAGAATCCGGTCGACGAACTTGTCTGCGTGGCCCATCTCCTCGATGGATTCCTCGCGCCATTTCTTGCCGAGGTCCTTGAAGCCCCAGTTGTCGAGCAGCCGATAGTGCAGCCAGTACTGGTTGATCGCGGTGAGTTCGCTGCGCAGGCCGCGGTTCATGTAATCTAGGACCTTCGGATCGCCGCGCATTTCGTGCTCCCATTGTTCGTCAGTCTGTATTGCTAAGGCTTGGTCAAAGCGTCAGCCGAGCGTTCAACATGGAACGCGGCCAAAGGTTTCCCGCCGGGAACTTGTGCTCACGCTTCGCCATGCAGCACCGCTTCCGGCAAATCTTCGTCCGGGGGCCCGGCCTCAACACACGCGCCCGCGCTTTTCATGATGTCCCGGATGGTGCGCGCGCAGCGTCCGCACTGGGGCGAGCAGCCAAGGCAGCCGTAAACCTCGCTCACCTTGCGGGGCGCGCAGTCTGTTTCCACGACGTCGCGAACCTGCCTGTCGGACAGGATGTTGCAGGAACAGACGATCATCCGGCTTCCTTACTTTTGAACGTTTCTAAAGTTCCTTTTATTTCAATATCTTGATGGCACGATTGCGCGGCGCGGGTAAAGGCCCTTCAGCGACTTGCGGCGCGCATTTGTTGCAGATCAAGCCGGCGCTCCGCCCAAAGGTTGCGAAGCCAGCGCCGCGCGCGCCTCCAAAATAGCGCCGTCCACGTCGGCGGCGTCGCACGGTGAGAAGTCCTGGCCGCGCGCAGTCTGCTCAAGACGCAGGATCTGCTCGCGCAGCGCCTGCTTGGCTTCCATCGTGCGGCAGGCGGGGGCGAGTCTTCCGAAAGTCTGGGCCATGGCGATCAAAATGGCCGGGTGGCCGGCGGCGGACTGGCGAAGCTGATTGAAGGCTGCGCCGACAATCCCCCTGAAGTCGCTGCGGTCGGCGATGACGCGAACGGCGCCAGCGTCGGCAAGAAAGCGTGGCGGCGGCGGATGCGCGAATATCTGCTCCAACGCCGCGCCCAGCCGGTCGATCACCGCTCCCGCCGTGAACGGGTCGTTGATGCCCGGCGACAGACTTCGCAGCCCGATCTCGACGAGCTGGCGCAGACCGTGCTCGATGTCCTGAGCCGGCGTGCGTTCCGAGCCGACAACGAACGCCGCCCGGATGGTGTCCGCCAGATCGTCATCCACTTTTGCGTTCCACACGTCCACCTGTGCGTTGCTCGCAAGCACAAAATGGCCCGCACGCACATTGAGCCGCAGCAACAGGCCGCGCTCCCGGCCAAGTCTTACAAGCTGGCCGTAATCGATAAGTTGGATATACCCCGAGCGCGCCAGCGAAACCGGGACGCAAGATTTTTCGTCCGGGAAGAATGGCGCGCCTTCCTCGCCCGCTTCGTCGTGCGCGATGCTGCGTATATCTTTGCGTAGCGCGCTCCAGACCTCTTCGACGAGATTGTCCGCAATGACGGATCGCGCGATCTTGTGCACGTAAAACAGCAGTGCGAAGAGGCAGGCGATCGTCAATGCGCTCGCGACGGTGACTGCAGCCTGAGGAATGCCCTCGGCTCCGAGCTTGTCGTCGAGCGTGCGCAAAACGATCACGACATAGAGCGTCGTTGCGATGAAAAGTCCGAGCACGAACTGGATTTGCCTGTCGCCCATGAAGTAGGTGATCAGCCGCGGACCGAGCTGGCTGGCGGCGGTCGTCAGGATCACGATCGTGACCGAGACAACGAGCGACGTCATCGTGATGAGACCGGAAAGCAGGCCGGAGAGCAGGTCGCGGGCGGTGGACGCATCCCCGCTGTAGAGCCACCATGCCGCATCGCCCGCGGCAAGACTTTGGACGGCGGCGCCGTACGTGATTGCCAGATAGGCGAGGAGCACGGCGCCTGCGCTCATGATTGCAGGCAACAACCATAATTGTGCGCGCAGCAGCGCGAAGATGTTTCTTAGACGCACCATTCGGGACAACGGCCAAGTCTTCAGATCGATCCGTTTCGCATGTCGCCATGGCGCGTGCGGCCCCGCACATCCATCCGCAGTGACGCGCGCTAATCTTCAATCATCGGCAGCGGACATTCGCTGGCCATGCAGGGAAGATGGAGAGATCAGATGAACGCTCTTTCGAAGAAGACGATCACCGGCGCGATCGGCGCCATCGCTCTCGCTGGCGCGATGGCCGTATCCTCGGCGCCTGCGCAGGCCGGGTCGCGCAACGCAGCGTGGTTTGCGGGCGGCGTGGCCGCAGGCGTTATCGGCGGCGCGCTTGTTGCGAATTCCCATGCCCACGCCTATCCGGCTTACGGATACGGATATGCGCCAGCGTGCTGGCGCGAAGCCCGCCCGGTGTACGACGTCTACGGAAACATCGTCGGCTACCGCAAGATCCGCGTCTGCAACTGATCGCAGCCCTGCGCCTTGCCTCCAGGCGTAAGAAGCCCTCCGCGTCGCCCCGCGCGGAGGGTTTTTCATTGCGCTTTCGTGCGCGAAGAAATGTCTGCGCAGCAGGCGTTTTCAAAGTTGTTATGCAACGATCTCGAAGTCGTTTTCAATGCGTGCGGCCCCGCACATCCATCCGCAGTGACGCGCGCTAATCTTCAATCATCGGCAGCGGACATTCGCTGGCCATGCAGGGAAGATGGAGAGATCAGATGAACGCTCTTTCGAAGAAGACGATCACCGGCGCGATCGGCGCCATCGTTCTCGCTGGCGCGATGGCCGTATCCTCCGCGCCTGCGCAGGCCGGGTCGCGCAACGCAGCGTGGTTTGCGGGCGGCGTGGCCGCAGGCGTCATCGGCGGCGCGCTTGTTGCGAATTCCCATGCCCACGCCTATCCGGCTTACGGATACGGATATGCGCCAGCGTGCTGGCGCGAAGCCCGCCCCGTGTACGACGTCTACGGCAACGTCGTCGCTTACCGCAGGATCCGGGTCTGCAACTGATCGCACCCTGCGCCTTGCCTCCAGGTGTAAGAAGCCCTCCGCGTCGCCCCGCGCGGAGGGTTTTTCATTGCGCGTCGCGGCTCACTCAATAGACTGCGCGCCATTCGCCAACGTCACCGGAGCATTTTATGCAAAGCTTGCGCATTCTCCTCGCCGTTACCGCAATCGGATCAGTGCTTGCGGAGCCCGTTCTCGCCCAGCAATCGGTGCAGGACACGGCGCGCGCACGCGCCCTCCAGTTGCAGCAGCAGCAGGAGGCCGAGCGCAAGCGCGCGTTGGAGAAGCGTTTCCCGACGGGGGTGAACTGGGTTCTCGAAGAGATCGGTGGCAAGCGGCCCCCTGCGGGCATTGAGGCGACGCTGCGTGTGGACCCAACGTTTCGCGCCTCCGGTCTTGCCGGCTGCAACCGGTTTTCGTCCGCGATGTATCCGGGACGCGGGCAGACGCTGATGGCCGGCCCACCGGCGCTCACCCGCCGCACATGCCCGCAGCCTGTGATGGCGTTCGAGCGGGCCTACCTTCAGGCGCTCTATTCGCGCCCGAACTGGGACGTTGTGGGCGATACGCTGACGCTCAAATCGCGCGTCGGCGTGTTGCGCTTCCGCCGGACGATCTGACGTCAGGCCGTCGCCAACGGCCGGGGCTCGGATACGCCGTCCTCACCCGGGTGCATGTCGATGCGGGCGTCGTGCAGATCTATGAGCGTGCTGCGGTGGCCGATTGAGACGATGGTCGCGTTGGGCAGTTCGCGGCGCAGCATCTTGTAAATCTCGCCCTCCAGCTTCTCGTCGAGCGCGGAGGTCGCCTCGTCGAGGAACAGCCAGTCCGGCTTGTCGAGCAGCGCGCGGGCGACGGCGACGCGTTGCTGCTCGCCGCCTGACAGGCGCTGGCCCCAGTTGTCCTCGACGTCGAGTTGGTCCGCGAAGGCGCCGAGCCTCGCCGCCTGCAGCGCGTGAACGATCTGCGCGTCGTCATACGCGCCGATCAGGCCGGGATAGGTGACTGCGGTGCGCAGCGTGCCTGTCGGCACGTAGGGGCGCTGCGGAAGCAGCATCACGCGCGCGTCGCGCGGGGCCTCGATCTGGCCTTCGCCATAGGGCCACACGTCCGCGATGGCGCGGAAGAGCGTCGACTTGCCGGAGCCCGACGGACCGGTCACCAGCGTCGAGCGTCCGGCCGGAAAGACGAGTTCTCCGGCGCCCACGATCTGCCTGCCGTTCGGCAGGCGCAGCTTGACGCCGCGCAGCACGAGGTCCCTGCCGTCGCGGCTCGAATGCTCGATGCGTGGCGGTTCGCTGCCGAGCGCTTGTGCGCGCTTCATGGCGTCGCCGAATGTGCTCAGGCGGTCGACGACGGCCTTGTAGCTCGCCAGTGACTGATAGCGCGAGATAAAGAAGGTCAGCGCCCCTTCCACGCGAGAGAATGCGCCCGCAGTCTGCGTCATCACGCCAAGCGTGATCTGGCCGGCGAAATAGTACGGCGCGACGATGATGTAGGGGATCACGACGCTCGCCTGGAAGAAGCTCTGCGTGAACGTGGTCAGCTTCATGTTTCGCACGACGATGGCGAAGTAGTTGTTCACGATAGCCGAGAAGCGGTTGCCGAGAATCTGCCGCTCGGCCCGTTCGCCGCGCAGCAGCGCGACCTGCTCGGCGTATTCGCGCAGGCGCGCGAGCGAGAAGCGGAAATCCGCCTCGTAACGCTCCTGCATGTAGTCGAGACGCACGAGCGGCTTTCCGATCTTGTGGGTGATCCACGTGCCAAGCACCGAGTACAGAAGCGCGACCCAGAACGGCAGTCCGGGAATGGCCGTGCTCGTGCCAGGGATGACGAAGTTGGCGGGGATCAGCCAGAGAATGATCGAGAAGGAGACGAGATTCGACAGCGTCGAGAGCACGCTGATCGAATACGAATACGTGAGGTTGATGAAGCCGCGAACGTCCTCCGCGATGCGCTGGTCCGGGTTGTCCGCGCCTTCGCCGATCAGGTTCATGCGGTAGAGGCCGCCGCGGGTGAGCCAGTTCGCCGAGTAGCATTCCGTGAGCCATTCGCGCCATGTGATCTTGAGCAGCGACTCGAGGAAGTACTCGATCAGCACGGAGAATACGAAGATCGCAGCCCAGAAGCAGAACACGAACAGCAGGAGATTCCAGAAGGCCGTTTCGTCCTTTGTTTGTATCGCGTTGAAGAAATCGCGATTGAAGAACGACAGGCGGACGTTGATCGCCACCTGCAACTGGTTCAGCACCACGAGAATGACCACGAGCCACGTGCCGACCTTGCGCTCGGACATGTGGCGCGAACCGAGAGGCCCGAACGGGATCGTTCGCACCCGGTCCGTTTCAAAAAACGGATCGGCGATCTGGGTGATCTGGCGGATCACGGGAATGAACGAGATCACATAAACGACCACGCCGAAGATCGCGATCGTCGAGGGCAGGCTCGCCGGCGGCGTTATATCGGAGAGCGCCGCAGGCCATGCGCCGAGCGCCGAGAGCGCGTAGGCGGAGCCCAGAAGGGCGTATTCGACGGCGAAAATTTTCGAGAAGATGCGCAGGAAAGTGGAAATGGACCGCGCGCGGGATGTCGCGAAAGCCATCATGGCGCCCGTGACCGCGACGCCGATCAGCGTCGGATCGACCGCAAGGCCGAGGACCGGCGTTCCTCCCTTGACGACGCCTGCGACGAAACAAAACGCGGCCGTAGCCGCGACAAGACCGCTTAAAAAAAGCATTGATGCAAACTCGTGGCGGGGTCGATGCGCACGCGGCGCACGCTTTCGCTAACGCTGGGATGCGGCGAGAAGAGGGCGCTTGCCGGGCGTCGCACCGGTCTGTTCGTCCTCGTCGTCTTCGAGGACTTCGCCGTTGATCGCTGCGACGAGTCGAGGCGAGGGTTTGAATGTGAGAACCCGCCGTGCGGAAATTGGGTATTCGGCGCCGGTCTTCGGATTGCGCCCAACGCGCGGGCGTTTGGAGCGCACCTGGAAAGTGCCGAACGCGCGCAACTTGACGGCCTCGCCGCGCTCCAGCGCGACACAGATCTCTTCGAGAGCTGTCTCGACGATTTGTTTTGCCTCGACCCGTGAGAGTCCCGGTCCAGCGACATAGACCGCATGCAGGAGATCCTGACGGGTGAGAGTTCTGTTGGTCATGTCTTTCGCCGCCCTGTACGTCTTCGAAATATTGGCCGGATAAGGTTCTCCTGAACCATCCCTCCTTCGACCGACATTCCGTTGACTAGGTGACCCCGTGGGCCACTCGTTCGTCGAGCCCCCCGGCTCAAACGCTTCCTTACAAATTCAAGCCCTTTGCACAAGCCGCGTCAAAGAGAAAATGATCGATTGCGGCTTTGGCGACGCGCTCAATTCTACGTGTGGCATTTTCTCATCGCCGCTTCGACTTGGCCATATTGCGCCCGTTTGCAAGTAAAGCCCGCCCCGTTCGCAGTAATTTCGCACATTCCAATATAAATCTTGCCACCGGCGGCCATGGTTTGCTGCCGCGCGCCGCCGCTTGTGGACGTTCTCTCAAAAAAAAGAGGCCGGGCGCAGGTCCCGGCCTCCATCTCTCTCAATGGCTGACGGCTTAGAAGTCCATGCCGCCCATTCCGCCGCCCGGAGGCATGGCGGGGCCGGCGTCCTTCTTCGGCTTGTCGGCGATCATGGCTTCCGTCGTGACGAGGAGGCCGGAGACCGAAGCCGCGTCCTGCAGCGCCGTGCGAACGACCTTCGCCGGATCGACGATGCCGGACTTGATCATGTCGACGAACTCTTCCGTCTGGGCGTTGAAGCCGTAAGTCTCGGACTTGTTCTCGCTGATCTTGCCGACGACGATGGAGCCTTCCACGCCAGCGTTTTCGACGATCTGGCGGATCGGAGCTTCAAGCGCCTTCATGACGATGTTGATGCCCGCCTGGACGTCGCCATTGTCGCTCTTCAGCTTCGCGACCGCGCCCTTGGCGCGCAGCAGCGCGGTGCCGCCGCCCGGAACGATGCCCTCTTCCACCGCAGCGCGGGTGGCGTTGAGCGCGTCGTCAACGCGGTCCTTCTTCTCCTTGACTTCGACTTCGGTCGCGCCGCCGACGCGGATCACCGCAACGCCGCCCGCGAGCTTCGCGAGACGCTCCTGCAGCTTCTCACGGTCGTAGTCCGAGGTGGTTTCCTCGATCTGCGCCTTGATCTGCGCGACGCGGCCTTCGATGTCCTTCTTCTTGCCGGCGCCGTCGACGATCGTGGTGTTCTCCTTGTCGATGCGCACCTTCTTGGCGCGCCCGAGCATCTGGACAGTCACGTTCTCGAGCTTGATGCCGAGGTCTTCGGCGATCATCTGGCCGCCCGTGAGGATCGCGATGTCCTCGAGCATCGCCTTGCGGCGATCGCCGAAGCCCGGCGCCTTCACGGCCGCGACCTTGAGGCCGCCACGCAGCTTGTTGACGACGAGCGTGGCGAGCGCCTCGCCCTCGACGTCTTCAGCGACGATGAGGAGCGGCTTGCCCGTCTGCACGACGGCTTCGAGAACCGGCAGCATCGCCTGCAGCGACGACAGCTTCTTCTCGTGGATGAGGATGTAGGGGTCGTCGAGCTCGGCGACCATCTTCTCCGCGTTCGTGATGAAATACGGGGAGAGGTAGCCGCGGTCGAACTGCATGCCCTCGACCACGTCGAGTTCGGTCTCGAGGCTCTTGGCCTCTTCAACCGTGATGACGCCTTCGTTGCCGACCTTCTGCATCGCCTTGGCGATCATCTCGCCAATGGAGCTGTCGCCGTTCGCGGAGATCGTGCCAACCTGGGCGACCTCGTCCGACGATGCGATCTTCTTGGCGCGCTTCTTGATGTCCTTGACGGCTTCGGTGACCGCGAGGTCGATGCCGCGCTTCAGGTCCATCGGGTTCATGCCGGCGGCGACATACTTGGCGCCTTCCTTCACGATGGCCTGGGCGAGAACGGTGGCCGTGGTGGTGCCGTCGCCGGCCGTGTCGTTGGTCTTCGACGCGACCTCGCGCACCATCTGCGCGCCCATGTTCTCGAACTTGTCCTCGAGTTCGATCTCCTTGGCGACGGTGACGCCGTCCTTGGTGATACGGGGAGCGCCGAAGGACTTGTCGATCACGACGTTGCGGCCCTTGGGGCCGAGGGTGACCTTCACGGCGTTGGCGAGAACGTCCACGCCGCGCAGCATCTTCTCGCGGGCGTCAGACGAAAAACGTACGTCTTTGGCTGCCATTGTTTCAATCTCCTGGAATTCGGTGTCTTGCTAGACCGTCTGGAACGACGAGAGCGTTGGGCTTCAGCCCACCACGCCCATGATGTCGCTTTCCTTCATGATCAGGAGGTCCTGACCGTCGATCTTGACTTCCGTGCCGGACCACTTGCCGAACAGGATGCGGTCGCCGGCCTTCACGTCCAGCGGGACGAGCTTGCCGCTTTCGTCGCGGGCGCCGGGGCCCACCGAAACGACCTGACCTTCCTGGGGCTTTTCCTTGGCGGTGTCCGGAATGATGATGCCGCCCTTGGTCTTCTCTTCGCCTTCGAGGCGCTTGACCAGAACACGGTCATGCAGGGGACGAAACTTCATGGGATCGTTTCCTGTTGGTTGGCGGACCCTTCGGCGGCCATCAGCCGGCCTCCGGGCCCCCGAAACGGGGTTACTCCAATTGTTAGCACTCACCTCCGGCAAGTGCTACGCGCTGCGAGATAGGCGCAGGCCGGTTTCCTGTCAAGGCCGGCCGGGAAGCGGGATCGCCGAAAAGCGCCTTGGACACCCGTTGATGATCCCCCCGCCTATTCGCCGGGGGCGCGGATTTCCGATCGCTGCTCGACCGGCTTCAGCCGGCGCGCGATATTGAAGGCCGAGTTGATGAGCGCGATGTGGGACAGCGCCTGGGGAAAGTTTCCCAGGAATCTATCATCCCGCGGGTCGAACTCCTCCGCCATCAGCCCGAGATCGTTGCAGGCGGCTTCCGTCAGCCGCTCGAACATGCCCCTGGCCTCGTCCATGCGGCCGGCCATCACGTAATTGTCCACCAGCCAGAACGAGCAGGCGAGGAACGCGCCCTCGTCGCCGCATAGGCCGTCGTCCGTCTCGCCTGTGTCGTAGCGGCGCACAAATCCCCGCCGCATCAGCCGCCGCTCGATGGCGGCGACGGTGCCCTTGACCCGTGGATCGTCCGCCGGCAGGAAGCCGACGAGCGGAATGAGAAGGAGGCTCGCGTCGAGCGCCTTCGACCCGTAGCTCTGGACGAAGGAGCCCATCTCCGGGTCGTAGCCGTGGCGCAGAATATCCGCCCGCACGCGCGCCCGCGTCGCCCTCAGCCGGGCGGGCTCCCCCTCCAGACCGAAGCGTTCGATCGCCTTGATGGCGCGGTCGTAGGCAACCCAGACGAGCACTTTCGACGACGTGAAGTGACGAAGCGGCCCGCGCACCTCCCAAAGTCCGGCGTCGGGCTTTCGCCAGACGCGGTCGAGCTGGTCGAGCAACGATTGTTGCAGACGCCAGTCCAGATCGTGCTCGGCGAGGCCGCCGCAGCGTCCTTGATACAGACAGTCGAGCACCTCGCCGAACACGTCGAGCTGCAACTGGTTCGCCGCGCCGTTTCCGATGCGCACAGGCAGCGACCGGCGAAAGCCTGGCAGCCAGTCGAGCGTTTCTTCGGTGAGCCGCCTCTCGCCGCCGATGCCATACATGATCTGCATCTGCGCCGGGTCTCCGGCCACGGCGCGAAACAGCCAGTCGCGCCACGCCTCGGCCTCTTCGTAATATCCCGCGTCCATCAGGGCGAGGAGCGTGAAGGTCGCGTCGCGCAACCAGCAATAGCGATAGTCCCAGTTGCGCTCGCCGCCGATCTCCTCGGGCAGGGACGTCGTCGGCGCGGCGACGATGCCGCCGGTCGGCGCATAGGTGAGCGCCTTCAGTGTGATGAGCGACCGCTTCACGATTTCGGAATAGGGGCCCGCGCTCGCGCAGCGTGAACTCCATTGCTTCCAGAAACGGTCGGTGTTGTTGAGCGCCAGCGCATAATCGCCGGGGCTTGCATGTTCCAGATGAGACGGCGTCCATGCGAGATGGAAGCAGATTTCATCGTCCGCCCGAACGCGGAACTCGGCGGAGTGCGTGCGCCCGCGCGGTGACATCGGCGCTGAAGTGCGCAGCGTCACGCAATCCGGACCGCCGACCGCGCGCAGCGCGCCGTCATCCATGCGGTTGATCCATGGCGTGATGCGTCCGTAATCGAAGCGCAGGATGTATTCGGCGAAGAAGTCGACGTGGCCTTCGATGCCGCGCACGATACGGATGATGTCGGACGCGCCATTGCGCAGCGGCATGAAGTCGATGACGAGGGCCGCTCCTGTTTTTGTGCGCCAGCGCGTTTCGAGAACGAGCGAGCCGTCGCGATAGCGTCGCGAGGGGCTCGCGTCCTCATCCACCGGCCGCAGCAGGAAGCGGCCGTTGAAACGGTCGCCGAGCAGCGCGGCGAAACAGGCGCTGCTGTCAAAGCGGGGCCAGCATAGCCAGTCGATCGATCCTTCGCGCGAGATCAGCGCGGCGGTTTCGCAATCGCCGATCAGCGCGTAGTCTTCAATGCGATGCGGAGTGTCGTGGAGGAAGCGCACGCGGAGCAACTAGGCCGCGAGCGCCATCAAGGCAAGCGGAGCGGTTTCACTCCATCCTTACGCCCGAGGCCTCGACGATCTTTTCCCATTTCCCGGCCTCCTCGGCGACGAACTTCCTCAGTTCGCCGGGGCTCATGCTCATGGGAAGAAGGTAGGCCTTCTCGTAACGCTCCTTCACCCTGGGGTCTGTGACCCATTCGCGCATCAGCGCGTTCAGGCGGTCGACGATGGGCTGCGGGGTTTTCGCCGGCGCGACGAGACCGAACCAGGTGGTGGATTCAAATCCGGGAAGTCCGGCTTCCGCGGCGGTCGGCAGGTCGGGCAGAAGCGACATCCGCGTCTTCGTGGCGGCCGCCAGCGCGCGCACGTCGCCCGAGGCCATGACGCCAGCGACAGGCGCCGCGCCGACGGAGAGAACCTGCACCTGGCCGCTCGCGAGATCCGTCACCGCGGGCGCCGCGCCGCGATAGGGCACATGGGTCATCTGCACCCCGGCGAGCCGCATGAACTGAACGGCGGCGAGATGCGGCGTCGTGCCGGGGCCGGCCGACGCGTAGTTGAGGCTGTTCGGCTTCGCCTTCAGGAGCGCGATGAACTCCTTGAGGTTCTGCGCGGGCACGGTCCGGGACACGACCAGAATCTGCGGCGCTTCGGCCACGATCGCGACCGGCGTCAGGTCCTTCAGCGGATCGTAGGGCAGAGACTTGAACAGGAACTGGTTGATCGCGAGGTTGTTGGTCGAGATGAAGCCGAGCGTGTAGCCGTCGGGCGCGGCGCGCGCCACCATCGCCGTGCCGACATTGCCGCCGGCGCCCGTGTTGTTCTCGACGATGACAGGCTGCCCGAGTCTTGAACTCAGGAATTCTCCGGAGACGCGCGCGAGAAAGTCGGTCGTTCCCCCGGCCGCCGAAGGCACGATGATGCGGATAGCCTGGGTGGGCCAGTTGGGCGCCTGCGCCAGCGATGCGCCCGTCAGGGCGAGAAAGCCGGCGAGCGCCGCAGCGAACGATTTCATGCGTTCCCTCCATTTCCATGCGTTGCGCCCGCGTTGACCGGGGCTTCGGCGCAGCCCATCTTGCGACAACCTTTGCTCAGGGGGAAGCATGCAAATCACAGCCGCGGTCTTTCGGGACGCCTCGCTCAAACCGTCCTTTGAAGAACTGGAAATGTCCGGGCCGGGACCGGGTGAAGTGCTCGTGCGCGTCGTGGCTGCGGGCGTGTGCCATACCGACTCGAAAGCGGCGGGCCCGCAGTCGCTTTCGCCGCGCCCTGTGGTTCTCGGTCACGAGGGCGCGGGCGTCGTCGAAGCTGTGGGGCAGGGCGTCAGCAAGGTCGCGCCGGGCGATCATGTGGTGATGACGTTCGGGTCCTGCGGCCGCTGCCGCTCCTGTGAGGAGGCCGAGCCCGCATATTGCCATCATGCGCTGCCCTTGAGCTTCGGCTGCAGGCGGCCGGATGGCTCCACCTATCTGCGCGCCCGGGACGGGTCCCCTGTTTTTGGCGACTTCTTTCAGCAGTCCTCATTTGCGACTCACGCCATCGGCCGCGAGCGCAATGTCGTCAAGGTGCGCAAGGATGCGCCGCTTGAACTGCTCGGACCGCTTGGCTGCGGCGTGCAGACGGGCGCGGGCGCGGTGCTCAACGACCTTCGCGTGAAGCCCGGGCGCACGCTCGCCATCTTCGGCGTCGGCGCGCTGGGCTTGTCAGCGGTGATGGCCGCGCGGCTCGCGGGCGCAGGCCGCATCGTCGCCATCGACCGCCATGAAGGGCGACTCGCGCTTGCCCGCGAACTCGGCGCGCACGACACGATCCTCGCAGGCGCGGAACCGCTGGCGCCGCAGGTGAAAACGATTCTTCCAGTGGGAGTCGATTACGCCATCGACACGACGGGCGTGCTCACAGTGATGCGCGCAGCGATCGACTCGCTCGCGCCGCGGGGGGAATGCGGCTTTGTCACGAGTCCCTGGGACGGATCGGAACTGTCGATCTCGCCCCGTCATCTCCTGCTCGGGCGCAAGGTGCGCGGGATCATCGAAGGCAACAGCAACCCGGACGTGTTCATCCCGCAACTCGTCGACTGGTTCATGGACGGGCGTTTTCCGTTCGACAGGCTCGTCAGGTTCTACGAATTCTCCGAGCTGGAAAAAGCATTCCACGACAGCGAGGAAGGCCGGACCGTCAAGCCGGTTCTGCGGATGTGAGTTCTCGCGCTGCGTGGCAGCAGCTCAGACAATTGCCGTCCGGATCGACCAGCGCGAACTGGCGCACGCCCCAGGGCGTGTCGCTCACCGGCGTCAGGCGCGGCGCGCCCTCGCCCGGCAGGCCGAGCGGCGCCCAGAGCGCATGCAAGGCGTCTGCATCGACCACGCGCAGGTGGCAGAGCGCTGCGGATGCGTGAGGGTCAAGGTCCTCCCAGCGGAAGAAGTGAATTTCTACTACCCCGGCTTGCAGAACGAGATAATCGTCCGGCCACTCTTCCGCGCCAGCGTTCGAGAAGCCGAGCCGCTCGTAGAATGCGAGCGTGCGCCGCGTGTCTCGCGACGGCAGAACGGGGATGGCGCGCCCTTTCACGGGGTCCGCGCTCCGCGCGCACGATTTCGCGTCATTCTCCGCCGCTCTCCGGGTGTCCGATTCACGCCCGCGATACTTGTCGCGCAATGCGACAATTCCGGGGCGCGGGAGATCAGGCTGCCGCGAGGCTGCGCAATTGCGGCGCGACGTCGGCTGCAAACAGCCGCAGGCTCTTTTCCGTCTGCTCCGCGGGTTGCGTTGCGATCTGCATCATGGCGATGAGATTGCCGAATCCCATCGCCTTTTGCCGGTGAATGAACGTGTCGCGCACCGTTGCAGGCGAGCCGCACACCACCATGCCCAGATCGATCAGCGTGTCGATGGTCTGGTCGCTCGAACGCACGGCGAACTTGGTCTCGATGAGATGTTTTGTCGACGCGACCGACGAGTAGCCCGGCGGCAGGCGCATCTCGATCGGGAATCGCAGGAAGCGATTGAAGAACGCTTCCACATGCGGCTTCAATTCCCGCCGCGCGATCTCGTCCGTTTCGGCTACATAGGTCGGCACCGCCCAGCCGAGTTGCGACGGGCTCGCTTCATAGCCGTCCTTTGCTGCGATATCGCGGTAAAGATCGAAATTCTTCTGCGCCAGCGCGATGGGCGAGAATGTTTGCAGATAGGTGTACTTCCGTTCCGTGGCCGCGCACCATTCGATGGTCTCGCGGCTGCCCTGCGATGGAATCCAGACGGGGGGATGGGGGTTCTGCAGGCATCGTGGCCAGAGGTTCACATAGTCGAACTGGTAGTGCTTGCCATGGAAGCGAAACGGGCCTTCCCGCATCCACGCCTGAAGTATCAGGTCGTGCGCTTCGTAGAAGCGCTCGTGCGAATAGGTCGGGTTCACGGCGGACGCGAAATACTCCGAACCTATGCCCCGCACGAAGCCCGCGATCAGCCTTCCGCCGGACATCTGGTCGAGCATGGCGAATTCTTCCGCGATATTGACCGGATTGCCGACGAGGGGCAGGGCGCGGCCGAGCACGGCGATCTTCGCGCGCTTCGTGGTGCGCGCCAGCGCAGCCGCAATGAGGTTGGGGGCGGGCATCAGGCCGTAGGCGGTCTGGTGATGTTCGTTGACGCAAACGCCGTCGAAGCCGAGTTCGTCCGCAAGCTCCAGTTCACGGATGTAGCGATCATAGGTCGGTTTTCCGCGCGCCGGATCGAAATAGGAATTCGGCAGGGTGACCCACGCCGTGTCGTGTTTCTGCGCGTAGGAGAGATCGAGATCCCCATAGGGCATCAGGTGAAAGAAGAAGAGCTTCATCCCTTGACCCTGTTCAGGAACGCGATGATCGCGTCGGCCGCCGCATCGGGCTTTTCGTTGTGGATGGCGTGGCCGCACTGGTCGAGCGTGACGAGTTCTGCATGAGGCACGCGGCTCATCCAGGGCTGCGAGCAGGCGTGGGGCACGATGCGATCCTCGCGGCCCCAGACGAACAGCGTCGGCTTGTCGATGCGATGCAGCCAGAACGGCAGCTGCGGGTTGGACAGGCGCGGGCTCCAGGCGAGGCGCGCGACGGTCGTCTTGTTGTGCAGGGCGAGGTCGAGATCGGCTGGCGCGGCCAGGCGCTTCTCGGCCAGCGCCTGGTCGTAGAACTGCGCCCGCGTGGCCTGTTCGGGCGACCACAGGAAAATGTCGCCGAATGGCGCATCGGGAACGGCGACGCCAGCCGGCGCCATCAGCGTCACCGAAGCAAGGCGCGACGTGTTGCGGATGGCGATCTCGCCCGCCGTCCAGCCGCCGAGCGAATGCCCGGCGAGGTGAACGCCGCGCAGGTCCATCGCCTCGATGAGGTCGAGATAGAAGAAGGCGAGGTCGCCGACGCTCGCCATCCACTCGGGGATCGGCGACAGCCCGAATCCGGGGTGCTCCGGCGAGATCACGCGGAAATGCTGCGCCAGCCGCCGGTGCAGGGCCGTCCAGTTGCGCCCGCCGGCGCCATGCAGAAAGAGCAGCGGCGCGCCGGCCCCCGCCTGCTGCACTTTGACCCTTACTCCCCGCAGATCAATGACTTCGTCGACCGGCTCGCTCATGCGTTCTCCCACTCCCCATGGCGCCGAAGGCTTCGTTAACGCCGTTCGGCAAGGTTGCGTTGGAGATTACCGTTCATCCTGCGCGCCGCAAGCGGAGCTGTGACTTGACTTTCCTCTGTCCACGCGTGATCCGGGTCGCCGGTTTTGGCCGAAGCTTTGCGCCCGCGCGCCATCCCTTCGCCGGGAGCGCCGCAGGACGGTCTGGAGCGCAGGTATGACGGTTCTCGCCGCGTTCCTTCTGAACACGGTCTTCAATTTCTTCCTCGGCCTCCTGGTCGCCTGTTTCCTTGGGCCGGCGGAGTTCGGCCGTTTTGCGCTGGCGCTCGCCATCGGCGCGATGACGCAGAGCCTGATCCTCGACTGGATTCGCCTGTCGGCGCTGCGTTTTTTTTCCGGCGCCGCGCATGTGAACCGGCCTGAGCTTGCGCCGACCCTCGATGTCAGCCTCGCGGTCGTTTCCGTCGTTCTTTCGGTGATCGCGGCGGCGATTATTTTGTCAGGCGTCGAGCTGCCGCCCTCCCGCGCGCTGTTCGGCGTCGCCATCGCGGCCTCAATCGCAAACGGTCTTTTCGATTACCGCTCGGCTCTACTTCGCGCCCAGTTTCTGGACCGCGCCTACGCGCGGCTGATGCTGGTCAAGAACGTCATGGCGATCACGCTGACAGTGGGCGCCGCGTTTGTCACCGGGTCCGCCTTTGCGGCGCTGGTCGGCGCGTGCGTGTCGATGGCGGGCTCAGTGGTTCTTGCATCGCGCGCCTGGCGGCTCGACATGGCCCGATTCCGCGGCGGCCAGCGCAGTGTGGCGCTCGATTGCGCGCGTTACGCGATGCCCATTGTCGTCGCGAACGTTCTCTACGCCGGCATCTCGCTCATCAACCGCTACCTGATGACGGACTGGCACGGCTTCGCCGACACCGGCTATTTCTCGCTCGCCAACGATCTTGGCGCGCGCCTTGTCGGCGCGGTCGGCACCGCGCTCGACGCCCTGCTGTTTCAACTCGCCGTGCGCGCGGACGAACGCGACGGACGCCACGCGGCGCAGGAGCAGGTCGCACGCAACATGACAATCGTGTTCGCGATCCTCACGCCCGCGACTGTTGGCTTCTGGCTGATCCTGCCGAGCATCGAAGCCCTGCTTGCGCCGCCGAGTTTCCGCGGACATTTCTCCGGCTATCTCGAACTTCTTCTGCCCGGCCTTTATTGCCAGGGCATGGCCACCTACGCGATCAACGCGGTGTTCCAGATTCAGAAGAACACAAAGGCCATCGTCGCGGCTGCTTTTGTCGGCTTTGCTGCGAATTCGGCCCTGCTGGCCGCGCTCTCCCACTCGCCCGAGCCGCGCATGATCGCGGTGGCGCAGTCCATCGCCTACGCGGCCGCCTTCATTTGCCTCGTGGCCCTGTCGTTCGCCGCCGGCGCCAAACGCCCCCGCTTGCGCGATCTTCTTTCCATTTGCGCCGGCGTGGCGGCGATGACCCTGGCGCTGCTGCCCATGCGGGAGTGGACGCCGGGCGTCGTCACCATCTTCGTGCAGGTGGGCGTCGGGGGCGTCATCATGGTCGCGTCCATCCTCGTCCTCAATGTTGCGGACCTGCGGCCGGTCATTGCGCGCGCGCTCAGGCAGCTCGCCCTCCGCCGCGCATGACGGCGCGATCGTTAACCCCGCAGGCGCAAGAATAAAGGGCCGCTAACCACGCGAACGCTCCGTCCTCGTTCGAACGCTCCGTTACGCTATTATGGCCCAGCTCATGTTTTGTGGGCGCGCTGGCCAAGCCATCGCGGCGGCCGTTCCGGAGCCGGTTCATGTCATTGCGTCATTGCTTCTCGGCCGCGGCTGTCGCGGCGTCTGTTGTTGCTTCCGCCCCCGCCCGGGCAAATCAGGATTACGTCGTCATTCCGGGCATTGGCCCGCAGCTGTCAACGGCGTCCGCGCCGCGGCAGCGATATGCGACCGCGACGACGAATGCGCCCGGCGGGTATGGGGGCGGGTTCATCGAACTGCTCGTAACAGGTCGCGATCCGACGCCGCGCCCCGCCGTGAACGCGCCGGCATCCGACGGGGCTTATCAGCGATTTCGCGGCAACTACGGCGCGCCCCCGCCAGCCGCCGAGATCGCGCCGCGCGCCGCGCCGGCCCGGCAGGCCGCGATTGCGCCTGAAGCCGGTGTCCCGTCGCGGCGCATCAATCCGCGTTTCGAACGGCAGGAGGTCGCGTACGACGGCCCCCATGCGCCGGGAACGATCGTCGTAGATACGCCCGGCCGTTATCTCTATCTGGTGCTCGGTCAAGGACGCGCGATGCGCTATGGCATCGGGGTCGGCCGCCCCGGTTTCGAATGGGCGGGCGTGAAGACCGTCACGCGCAAGGCCGAGTGGCCCGACTGGCGCCCACCGCCAGAGATGCTGAAGCGCCGGCCCGACCTGCCGACGTTCATGAAAGGCGGCCCCGATAATCCGCTGGGAGCGCGCGCCCTTTATCTTGGTTCGTCGCTCTACCGGATTCATGGCACCAACGAGCCATGGACCATCGGCCAGAACGTCTCGTCCGGCTGTATTCGGATGATGAATGATGACGTTGTCGATCTTTATGGCCGCGTACGCGTGGGCGCGAAGGTCGTCGTGATCTGAGCGCGGCGCGCATGCGCCGCCGCGGGCGCCCTGTGCGTAAAACATCGAGGCCGCCGGGGAAGTCCGGCGGCCATTTTTCTCGTGTCTTCGCGGCTCCGTTGCCGGCGTCTGTCGGCGCTTGAAAAAAATCGCGCCGCCCGAGGGCGGCGCGTTCACAAGGGAAAGATGGGGAGTTGTTACTTGATGTTCGCGCCCGTGATGTCGACGGACAGGGTCGCGATGAACGCCGCCGAGCACCACTTCGACGAGTTCGAGCCGTTGCCGAAGCCGAAGCCCGCGGCCGCGGTCGAGTTGTTGCCCGTGAGGAACGAGCACTCGGTCTTGCTCAGGTTCGTGTCGTGGTAGCGCAGGTCGAGCGACAGCACCTTGTAGGTGTAGGTCAGGCCCATGTTCCAGTAGGTGTAGTCGGGCAGCTTCGCGAAACCGTAAAACGCGTTGGTGGTGCCGAGGAAGTAGCGGCCGAGTTCGCCGGACACCGAGAAGTCGTAGGGCAGGGTCACCTTCGCGGTGCCGGACGCATAGGTGCCGCTGGCTCCGGTGTTCAGCCAGTTCGACGCGTAGAACACGTTCGCGCCGAAGGAGAACATGTCGTTGAACGTGTACGTGCCCTTCGCATAGAATTCCGTGAAGTCCGCGCTCTGCACCCAACCCGGATAGGTGGTCTCGCCCGGATACCAGTAGCGCATCACGCCGACGTCGAGGCCGAAGGCGCCGAAGGTCGCGCGCACGCCGCCGAAGAGGTCGACTTCCGCCGACGGATCGGTCGGCAGTTTCACCGCCCACGCCTGGGTCGCGGCGTAAACCTGGAAGTTCTCGTTGATGTTCAGGCGTCCTTCGAAGTAGGCCGTGCCCGAGGGCTTGCGGTCCGACTGCGAGATGCCGCGGAAGTTGTAGTCCGTCATGACCTTGCCGCCGGCGGCGAAGTCAAACATCGACACTGTCACGGGCTCGGGCGCCGGAGCGGTCTTCGAAGGAAGGTCGGCGGCGAGCGCCGGGGCGGCAAACACCACGCCTGCAGCAATGAGCGCGGAATACTTGGTCGACATGAATGGCTCCATCAGCACTGAAATTCAGTGAACCATAATTGCTGCAAACGGTCCGCGACGGGCAAGGCCACGGCTTGGGCAACATGCTGCCTCTTTGTGCAACTCTTGTACGTGAAAATACTATGCGAACGCCTGTGGCGCAGATGTCACAATTTTGACGTGTGACGACGCTCACCGGCGCAGGGCGCGCGGATGCGAGAGCGACCCCGCGGCGCCGGCAAGCGACCCCGGCTCAAGTTCGAGGGCTAGGAGAGCGTCGCTCCATTCTGATTCGAATGGCGCGGCGAGCGGCGCGGAAAACCCGAATCGCTCATAGTAGGCCGCGTCGCCGACCACGAAGACAGCTTCGAACCCGGCCGTGCGGGCTGCCTCCAGCCCCGATGCGACCAGCACCGATCCGACGCCTCGACCCTGCCGCGCCGGCGCCACGGCCAGGGGCGCGAGCGCGAGGGCTTTCAACGCGCGTGCGTCGATCCGGGCGTCGACGCGGCTGAATGCGACGTGCCCGATGATCTCACCCTCGAGTTCGGCTACGAGGGCGAGGACCATGTCCCCGTCAGAACGAAGCCGCTCGACGATGGAGGCCTCGTCCGTTCGGCCGAACGCCTCTTGAAGCAGCGTCTCGATCCTTGGGCGGTCGGTGGGATGCTCGTCGCGAACGCCCAGCGCATGAATGCGGAATGGCGCCTTGCGCGCCGGCGCGGGCGCCTTTTCTGGCCTGGGGGCGGTCGGCTTGACGACCGGCCGGCGCGCGGCGTCACGCAGCACCGGAGGCGCGAGCTTGCGGCTCACGCGCGCAACGATGCGGCTGCGGGCTGTCTTGCCGGACGCCTTTGTCGCGGGCGATCGCTTCACGGGACGCTTTTTCGCAGGCTTCCGAGCAGGGCTCGCCTGCCTGACGAGCGTTTTCTTGGCGAGCGTTTCGCGGCTTGGCGTGCTGCGTGACGCCGCGCGGCGCCCGGCTGAAATGCGGGGCTGCCCACGGCGCTTGGCGGCCTGCGGCTTTTTCGCAGCCTTGCCCGGCGCGGCCGACGCGCGACGCACGCCTTTCGCCGCTTTCTTGGCGGCGGCCTTCCGCGCAGCCTTCGCCGCGCGAGCCTTCTTCGCCGGTGGCGCGCTTGCTTTCCTGGCGGACGTTTTCTTCGCGGCTTTGCGGGGCTTCGCCGCCTTCTTGGCGGACGTTCGGGCCGCTCGCTTCAATGCGCCCTGTTTCGCCCTCTTCGCGCCAGCGCTTTTCTTCGCAGGCTTCTTGCGCGCCATTCTTCCCGTCCTCCGGGCGCCGCCGCCCCGTTGCCGGAGCGAACAACGCCACAGATCAGTTCAAAAATCCAGCGTCTTCGACCGCGCCGGGCACGGGCCCGCCCTGCGCCCAGTCGATGAGTTCGACGGTATGCGCAACGGGCAGTCTTGCGCCTGCGGAAATCTGCGTGATGCAGCCGATGTTGCCCGTGGCGACAATGGACGCTTTCGTACGCTGGATGTTGGCGATCTTGCGCGCGCGCAGGCGCCCCGCAATTTCCGGCTGCAGGATGTTGTAGACGCCTGCCGAGCCGCAGCAGATGTGGCCTTCAGGCACGTCGCGCACGATGAAGCCCGCGTCACGCAGCAGGCGCTTGGGCTCGTCCCTTATCTGCTGCCCGTGCTGCATCGAACAGGCGGAATGATAGGCAAGCACGATGCCCTCTCCGCCTTTGGATCGCGGCGTTTCAAGGGCGCACAGATATTCGGCAATGTCCTTCGCCGCAGCCGAAACGCGCTGCGCCTTCCCGGCGTATGCGGAGTCGTTGCGCAGCATGAAGCCGTAATCCTTGATCGTCGTTCCGCAGCCCGACGCCGTGACGATGATCGCCTCTACGCCGTCGCGGTCCATCCGTGCGATCCACGCATCGACGTTGCGCCGCGCGAAGTCGAGCGCCTGCTCCTCCCGGCCCATGTGATGGACGAGCGCGCCGCAGCAGCCTTCCCCCGGCGCGTCGAGAACTTCGACGCCCGCGCGCGCCAGCACCCTTCGCGCCGCCGCGTTTATGGACGGCTGGAGCACAGGTTGCGCGCACCCTTCCAGCATCACGACGCGCCGCGTGGCGTGAACCGGCGGCGCCGGACGCGGCTGCGCAGGCTGGAAGCGGGCCGGCGCGAGTTCCAGCATCGCGGCGACGCGCCCGCCGACAAGGGGCAGGCGTGCGAACACGCGGCGCAGCGGCCGGGCGAACCACGCGGCCGCGAGCGCCATCCGCAAGCGCGCCGGATAGGGCAGCACGCCTGCGAGCAGGGCGCGCACGGCGCGGTCGGCGGCGCCGCGCGCATAGGTCTTCTCGATGTGCGCCCGCGCGTGATCGACGAGGTGCATGTAATGAACCCCAGAAGGGCACGTCGTCATGCAGGACAGGCAGGAGAGGCAGCGGTCGACATGCTTCACGACGTCGGCCGACGCGGCCTTTCCGTTCTCCAGCATGTCCTTGATGAGATAGATGCGGCCGCGCGGCGAATCGAGTTCGTCGCCCATCAGGAGATAGGTAGGGCAGGTTGCCGTGCAGAAGCCGCAATGCACGCAGGTGCGCAGGATTTTCTCCGATTCCCGCATGTGGGGATCGCAGAGTTGCGCGGCGGTGAAATTCGTCTGCATCGTGCCGAAAGCCCCGCCCTTCAAACGCCCGCGTACATGCGGCCCGGATTTAGAATCCGGTCTGGATCGAAGCTCGCCTTCACGCGCATGGTGAGCTCCATGAGGGTGCGCGTCTGCGGCTGGAAAACCGCGTTGCGCGCGCGCGCCTCTCCGGTGGCGCGCACAAGCGTCGCGTGACCTTTCGCGCGCGCCGCCGCCTCATGGATCGCGCCGCCGCCGATCGCGGTCTCTGCCGTCGCAAGCCAGACCAGCCCGCCGCCCCAGTCGTAGAAATGATCGCGCAGCGCGCCGGTCGCGCCGACGTCCGCGACGAACGCCGCAGCGTTTGCGGGGGGCAGCGACACGCGCCAGATCGCCGGATGCGAAGGATCCGTCATGCGCCGCGCGTCGCGCACATCGCGCCACAGGGCGAGGGATTCGTCTTCGCTCATCGCGCGGGCGGCGCCGAAACGCGCGAGCAGCCGTGTCAACTCTCCAATCCGGTACGCGACGGAATTGGCGAAGTGTTCGACGCGCAGAATCGTTCGCGCGCGCCCCCCCGGTAGATGCGCCGCGCCGCTAACTTCGAAGGGCGAGCCGAGCGCGGCGGACATCGCCTGCACGGCGCGCGTATCGTCCAGCCCCTCGATGAGGAGCGTTCCGGTGCGTTGCGGCTTCGGCAGGAGTTTGAACGTGACTTCGGTGAGAAGCCCGAGCGTACCGTGCGCGCCGCAATTCAGCTTCACGAGGTCGAGGCCCGTGACATTCTTCATCACGCGTCCGCCGCTCTTGATTGCTTCGCCGCAACCGTTGATCAGACGCACCCCGATCAGGTAATCGCGCGCTGCGCCCGCCTTCACGCGGCGGGAGCCGGAGATGTTGCAGGCGGCGACGGCGCCGATCGTCGGTTCTCCCCCCGTTGCGTACAATTCGCGATGATCCATCGGTTCGAACGGCAGCATCTGGTCGTTCGCAGCGAGTGCGGCTTCGATGTCGCGCATGGGCGTGCCCGCACGCGCCGTCATAACAAGTTCCGCCGCGTTATAGGCGGTGACGCCGGCAAGCCCGCGCGTCGAAATCTTTGCGTCCGTCTGCGTGGGCCGGCCAAGTTCCGCGCGCGTGGCGCCGCCACGGATTTCCAGCTTACGGCCATCCGCCCGCGCGGCGCGGATCATTTCGCAGGCTTCCTGCTCGGAGGAAGGCGTGAGAACGGTCACGCGTTCACCCGTCCGTCGAGCGGAAACACCTTGGCCGGATTGAGCAGCCAGCGCGGGTCGAATGCGGCGCGCACGCGCATCTGCTGGTCCAGGTCGGCCTGCGTGAACTGGTCGCGCATCAGGTCGCGCTTTTCGATGCCGACGCCATGTTCGCCCGTTAGGCAGCCGCCGGCTTCCACGCAAAGGCGCAGGATATCCATTCCGGCCGCTTCCGCCTTCGCCTGCTCGGCCGGATCATTGACGTTGTAGAGAATGAGAGGATGCATGTTGCCGTCGCCGGCGTGAAACACGTTGGCGACGCGCAGGCCGTAGCTTGCGACGATCTCGCCCGTCCGCTTGAGGACATAAGGCAACTGGCTCGTTGGCGCCGTGCCGTCCATGCAGATGTAATCGGCGACGCGGCCTGTCGCGCCGAAGGCCGATTTGCGGCCCTTCCAGATGAGCGCGGTTTCGAGCGCCGAGCGCGACTCCTTCACCACCCGCACCCCGTGCCGCCTCGCGATTTCGACGATGCGTTCAAGCTCCGCTTCCATTTCGGTCTCGGAGCCTTCGACCTCGATGATCAGCATGGCTTCGACGTCGAGCGGATATCCTGCCTTCGCAAACGCCTCGCAGATATGGATGGCCGGCTTGTCCATGAACTCCATCGCGACGGGTACTATGCCTGCGCCGATGATGGCCGCGACGCACGCGCCCGCCTCCTCGCTCGAATCGAAGCCGAACAGCACGGGACGCGCCCCTTCCGCGGCGCGCAGGATGCGCACCACCGCTTCCGTGACGATTCCGAGCTGGCCTTCGGAGCCGACGACGAGGCCGAGCAGGTCAATTCCGGCGGCGTCCATCGCCTCGCCGCCAATCTCGACGACGTCGCCGTCGATCGTCACCAGCGTCACGCCGAGAATGTTGTTGGTCGTCACGCCGTACTTCAGGCAGTGCGCGCCGCCCGAATTCATGCCGATATTGCCGCCAATCGTGCAGGCGAGTTGCGAGGACGGGTCCGGCGCATAAAAGAAGCCGTCCGGCGAAACGGCCTCCGAAATTGCAAGATTGGTGACGCCCGCCTGCACGCGCGCGGTGCGGTTCGTGTAGTTGACGTCCAGGATGCGGTTCATCTTCGACAGGCCGACGACGATGGCGTCCTCCTGCGGAATGGCGCCGCCCGAAAGCGACGTCCCGGCGCCGCGCGGCACGACGTTCACGCCCGCATCGCGGCAATAGCGCAGCACGGCGGCGGTTTCCTCCGTGGTGCGGGGCAGGGCGACGGCAAGCGGCAGGCGGCGATAGGCGGTGAGAGCATCGGTCTCGAACGCGCGCCGCTCGTCCTCGCTCGTCACGAGACACTCGGCAGGGAGGATGGCGGCGAGCCCCGCGACGATTTCCTCACGGCGGGCGAGGATGGCGGCGTCGGGCTGCGGAAAGGCGATGGCGCTCATGGACATGTCCCTTGCGGCGCGGACGTTCGCTATCTAGGCGCGCCGGACGGTTCGCAGCAAGGCCGGGCTGAGCCGGGGGCGACGAAAGTCGCGGCAAACGGGCGCGCTTGCCAGCCGGAGGGCGCCTTGCTTATCTGCCTGTGCGCGCACATCAGGCGCAAACCGACGCCGCGCCCGAGGGAGGCTCGCACAGGCCATATGACCGCCCGGACACAGCCGCCCCGCGTGGGGCTCTTCGTCACCTGCCTGGTGGACATGTTCCGCCCGTCCGTCGGATTCGCGGCGGTGAAGCTTCTGGAGGACGCCGGCTGCGAGGTGAGCGTGCCGTCGCAGACCTGTTGCGGGCAGCCGGCCTTCAACTCCGGCGATCGCCGGACCGCGCGCGACCTCGCGCTGCAGGTGATGGACGCCTTCGCCAACGTCGATTACATCGTGGCGCCGTCCGGCTCCTGCGGGGGCATGATCGCGAAGCATTATCCGGAACTGTTTGACGACGATCCGGCCCTGCGTGCGCGCGCGCAGGCTTTCGCCGGCCGGACGCACGAACTCGTGAGCTTTCTGGTCGGTGTCCTGAAGGTCGAGCGCGTCGAGGCGGCGTTCCCGGCTAAGGTCGCCTATCACGATTCCTGCGCCGGACTTCGCGAGCTTGGCGTCACCGGCCAGCCGCGCAAACTGCTCGACAGCGTCGGGGGACTTGAACGCGTCGAGATGAAGGATCCGGATGTGTGCTGCGGCTTCGGCGGCGCCTTCGCCGTCAAGTATGGCGAAATCTCCGACGCCATCGTCGGCGTAAAGGCCGACACGATCGAGGATTCGGGCGCGGGCGTCGTGCTCGCGGGCGACCTCGGCTGCCTTATGAACATGGCGGGCAAGCTGTCGCGCCGCGGATCGAAAGTGGAAGTCCGCCACGTGGCGGAAGTGCTCGCGGGCATGACCGATGCGCCGGCCATCGGCGCTCCGGAGAAGAAGCCTGCTTGATCCAGCGCCATACCGCGACAAGGGTGCAGGCGCCAGCGCGAGCGCCTTTCGCGCGCTTGCGCCCTGGTTCTTCGGCGCTGCGATGGGCCTTGCCGGATTCCTGCTGTTCCTCGTGCAGCCCATGGCGGGCAAGCTCATATTGCCCTGGTTCGGCGGCAGCGCGTCGACATGGATCGTGTCGATGCTGTTCTTCCAGGCCGCATTGCTCGCAGGCTACTTCTACGCCTACGGCCTGACCTTGCCCCTGCCGGTTACGACGCAGGCGAAGATCCAGATCGCGGTCGTCATGGCGTCGCTGCTGATGCTGCCGGTCACGCCGTCGGACACCTGGAAGCCGACGGGCTCCGAGGATCCGACATGGCGCATCGTCGCCATTCTGGGGGCGAGCGTCGGACTTCCCTACATCGTGCTTGCGACCACGACTCCGCTTTTGTCGCGCTGGCTTGCGCGCATCGCGCCAGATCTTGCGCCTGCTCGCTTCTTTGCGGTTGCGAATGCTGGCGCATTCGCGGGGCTCATCGCCTACCCATTCGTGGTTGAGCCGAATCTGACGAGCCGCGAACAAACGCTCATCTGGTCCGCCGGCTTCGCGCTCTACGCGGCGCTTTTCATCGTTTGCGCCGCGCTCGTCCTGCGCGGCGGGCGAGAGGGCGCCTCAAGCGCGCCGCCCGCAGGCCCGGCGGGGGATGCGCCTGCGCCGGAGGCGTTCCTCGCCTGGATCGCCTTCTCCGCGCTCGGCTCGGTTCTCCTGCTGGCCACGTCGAACGCGATCACGCTCTATTCAGCAGTCGTGCCGTTCCTTTGGGTGCTGCCGCTCGGGCTATACCTTTTAAGCTTCGTGCTTGCCTTCGGCGCGCCGCGGCTCTATCGCCGCCGGGACTGGTCGCTCATTTTCCTGGCGCTCTGCGGCATAGAACTGTTGCTCACATATCCCGACACGGCAGGCGAATTGCTGACGCAACTCGTCGTTGAATCCGGCGTGCTGTTCGCCGGCTGCATGATCTGCCATGGAGAGCTCGCGCGCCGGCAGCCCGCCGGGGCGCGTCTGCCGAAGTTCTATCTCGCCGTCGCGGCGGGCGGCGCCATCGGCGGGTTTCTGACGGCCGTCCTCGCTCCGCTGCTGCTGAAACAGTATTTCGAACATCAGATGGCCCTGCTCGCCACGGCGCTCGTCGCCCTTGCGCATCTTCTGCGCGCGCGGCGCGGGTCCATGAAAGTGGCAGCGGGCGTGACGGGCGCCTTCTTCCTCGTCGGCGTCGCTTCCGCCGTGCAGAACGAGCTGGACACGCGCAGCATCCTCGTCGAGCGCGTGCGCAATTTCTATGGCGTCCTGGAAGTCGTGAAGGAGCACGAAAAGGATCCCGACAAATACTCGCTCGCGCTGCGGCAGGCGGGTGTCGATCAGGGCTGGCAGTACCAGAGCGACGAATTGCGGCTCACTCCGCCATGCGGATTCGATGAGGAGAGCGCGCTTGGACTCGCGCTGCAGTTTCAGGCGCGCCGGCGGGAGGAAGGGCCGGATACGCCGCTGCGCATCGGCGTCGTCGGTCTCGGCGCGGGCATGGTGGCGGGGCTCGGTCACACCGGCGACGTGCTGCGCTATTACGAACTCAACCCGGCGGTCGTCGATCTCGCCCATCGTTACTTCTCGTTCCTCCGCGACGGCAAGGCGAAGGCGGACGTGCTCATCGGCGACGCGCGGCTCGTGATGGAGCGCCAGCTCGAACGCGGCGAGAGCCAACAGTTCGACATTCTCGTGATGAACGCCTTTCGCGGCGCCTCGCCCCCCATGCACCTCATGACGAAGGAAGCGTTCGAAACCTACCTCGCGCACCTCGCGCCCAACGGAATCCTCGCAATCAACTTCGATCTCGACACATTTGAAATGGCGCCCCTACATCGCGGCATGGCGCGCGCCTTTAGCCTCGACGTGCGCTGGTTCGAGACGCCGAAAGGCCCCGACTGCGATGCGCCGATTTCGTGGGCGCTCTATACGCGCGACAGCGCCTTCTTTAACCTGCCCGGGGTGGCGAAGGCCGCCTCGCCGTGGCGGGATCGCGACGGGGCTGAAGTCGTGTGGACCGACAGGAGCAGCAATCTCATGAGCATCCTGAACATGCGGAGCGCCCGGTGACGGCCCATCCCACCTCGCCCGCGTTCAAGGAGAACGCGCATCACGCCCTTGGCGACGCGCAACTGCAGAAGGCGCTTGGCAATGTGCGCCAGAATTTCATCGCGCGCCGCGCCGCCGCCGCCGACCGCCTTCCGGAATTCGAGGCCTTGCGCGATCAGGCGCGCGACATCCGCGACCATGTGCTGCGCTACCTCGACGTCTATCTTGAGATCTATGAGCGCAACGTCGCGGCGTCCGGCGGTCATGTGCACTGGGCGCGCACGGGCGAGGAAGCGTGCCGCATCATCGTTGACATCGCGAAGGCGCGCGGCGCCAGGACGGTGGCCAAGGGCAAGTCGATGGTTTCGGAGGAGATCGGCCTCAACGCCGCGCTGGAGCGCGCTGGCGTCAGGGCGATCGAGACCGATCTCGGCGAATACATCATCCAGCTTCGCGGCGAGGCGCCCTCGCACATCATCGCGCCGGCGGTGCACCTGAACCAGGAGGATGTCGAGGCGGAGTTCCGCAAGGCGCACACGCACCTGCCGAAGGAGCGGGATCTCGAAGCGCCTGAGGCGTTGCTCGCCGAAGCGCGCGCGGAATTGCGCGCGAAGTTTCTCGCCGCCGATATTGGCGTCACGGGCGCGAACTTCCTCGTCGCGGAGACGGGTGCGTCGATCATCGTCACGAATGAAGGAAACGGCGACCTTTCGCAGGTCCTGCCGAAAGTTCACGTCGTCGTGGCGTCCATTGAAAAGATTGCGCCAACGCTGGAGGACGCCAGCGCGTTGATGCGCGTGCTCGCGCGCTCTGCGACGGGGCAGGACATGTCGGTTTACACGACCCTTTCGACCGGTCCGCGCAGGCCGGGCGATCCCGACGGCCCGGAGGAATACCACGTCGTCCTCGTCGACAACGGCCGCTCGAACATGCTCGGCACGGATTTCGAGGAGATGCTTCGCTGCATCCGCTGCGGCGCCTGCATGAACCATTGTCCGGTCTACCACGCTGTAGGCGGCCACGCGTATGGCTGGGTCTACCCCGGCCCCATGGGCGCAGTGCTGACCCCATCGCTGATCGGCGTAGACAAGGCGGGGCATCTGCCGAACGCATCGACGTTCTGCGGACGCTGCGAAAGCGTCTGCCCGGTTCGCATTCCGCTGCCAAAGCTGATGCGCCACTGGCGGGAACGCGAGTTCGAGCGCCATCTCTCGCCAGCGCCCGCGCGCGCGGGCCTGCGCTTCTGGGCGTTCTTCGCGAAGCGGCCGGCGCTGTATCGCCTGTCGACGTCGCTCGCCATGCGCGCGCTTGCGTGGTTCGCCCGAGACAAGGGCCGCTTCGCCAGCCTGCCCTTTGCGAAGGGCTGGACGCAGACGCGCGACATGCCCGCGCCCCAGGGCGCGACATTCCAGGCCCAGTGGAAAAAGCAGGGGAGGCGCCGCCGATGAGCGCGCGCGATGAAATCCTTGGCGCGGTGCGCCGTTCGCTCGGCGTGCAACCCGCCAACGCGGCAAGGCGCGCAGCCGTTGATGCGCGCATCGCCGCGGGAGCGGCGGGCTTGCGCCCGCAGCGCGGGCAGGGCGGCAAGGAAACGCGCGTCCTGACGTTCACGGAGGAGGCGCAGCGCGTGAATGCGACGGTCGAGCGCGCCGCGTCGCTCGGGGATGTTCCGGAAGCGGCTGCGCGCTACTTGCGCGAACGCAACCTGGCCGCGCGCCTGCGCATGGGCGACGATCCGCGCCTGACCGCATTGCCGTGGGAGGCGACACAGATCGAGGTGACGCGGGGCGCCTCAGGCGGCGACGACCCGAACGCGATCAGCTTCGCCGAAGCGGGCGTCGCGGAAACCGGAACCCTCGTCTTCTCGTCCGGCGCACACAACCCGACGACGCTGAACTTTCTGCCCGACAATCATATCGCGGTCCTGCGCGCCGCCGATGTCGAAGCCGATTACGAGGCAGTTTGGGCGCGGCTTCGCACCGGCTACGGGAAGGGCGTTTTGCCCCGCACGGTGAACTTCGTCACAGGGCCGTCGCGCTCCGCCGACATCGAGCAGAAACTGCTACTCGGCGCGCATGGCCCCCGCAGCCTGCATATCATCGTGGTTGATGGCTGACGCGCCTTCCTGACCCTGCGTGCGCGGAAAACGAGATCATGCGAAGGCGGTCGCTACGTCGAGCGTCACGACCTTAAGCGCCACGTCGTCCTTGTCCTCGCTGATCGAGAAGCCAAGCGCCGCGCACATGTCGAGCATTGCGCGGTTCTCCGCGAGCACATGGCCGTGGATGGTCTTCAGGCCCGCCGCGCGCGCGTAATCGATGGCCGCACGCATCAGCGCCCAGCCGAGACCTCGCCCCTTGAAGTCGGAACGCACGAGGATGGCGTATTCGCCGTTCGTCTGATCCGGATCGTGCATCACGCGAACCCCGCCGGCCATTTCGCCATCGCTCTCGTCGATCGCCACGATAGCGCAGGCCCGCGCGTAATCGATCTGCGTCAGTCGTGCGATGAACACATGGTCGAGGTCCTTCACCGCCGTGAAGAAACGCCGGCGCATGTCTTCCGCCGTCACGCGATTGAAGAAGCGCCGGTAAAGGCCATCATCCTCCGGCCGCACGGGCCGGAAGAACAGTTGCGCGCCATCCTTCAGGTCGACGCGCCGTTCCTGCCAGCGGGGATAGGGCGCGACGGAAAAACGCGGATTGGATCGGCCGGGCGCCGATGCGGGGCAAGGCGCAACCTCCAGGCGTGCGTCGAGCGCGATGACGCCATGTTCGTCCGCGATGAGCGGGTTGAGGTCGAGCCCGCGGATTTCAGGTATGTCCGCCGACATTTGCGCGAGGCGCACCAGTGTTTGCGCGACGGCGTCGATGTCGGCCTGCGGCTTGTCGCGATAGCTGCGCAGCAGGCGCGCGACGCGCGTTCGTTCAATTTGCGCGCGCGCCAGATTCATGTCGAGCGGCGGCAGCGCCAGCGCCTTGTCGTTGATGACCTCCACGGCCGTGCCGCCGCGTCCGAACAGGATGACCGGGCCAAACGTGGGGTCTTCCGCGACGCCGGCGATCAGTTCGCGACCGTTTGGCCGGCGGATCATCGGATGAATTGTGACTCCTTCGATGTGCGCGTCGGGGCGAGCGGACCGCGCCCGCTCCATGATCTGCCGCGCGGCCTTGCGCACGCCTTCCTGCGTCGTCATGTCGAGCATCACGCCGCTCACGTCGGACTTGTGCGTAATATCGCGCGAAAAGATTTTCACGACACAGGCGCCGTGTTCCGCGATAATCGGGGCGGCGATCTCGGCGGCCTCGTCCGGCGTTCTGGCGAGCCGCGCCGGCGCGCAGGGTATTTGATATGCTTCCAGGACGCGAGTTATGTCGACGACATCGAGCCAGCGGTCCCCGCGTGCAATCGCGTCCGTCACGATTCTTCGCGCTGTTTCGCGCTGCGCGCCGTCGGCGGGAAGCTCCTGCGGCGTGGCCATCAGCGCCTCGCGGCTCTCGCGCCACTTCACGAGATGCATGAATCCGCGCATGGCGCTGCTTGCGAAGTGCGGGATGGACGTTTGCTCGAAGATCTCGTCGACGCCCGGCTCGTGACCGAGCCACACCGCGAACACCGGCCGCGGGCGGAATGATGTGCGGCGGTGCTCGACCACCGCGTTCGCCACCGCGCGCGCGACTTCGAGAGGCTGCGACAGGGCGGTGGGGCAATGTATCACCATCGCCGCGTCGGTGTTGGCGTCTTCGAGGATGGGGCCCAGCGCGGCGGCGAAGCGGGCGGCGTCCGCATCGCCGACGATGTCGGCGGGATTTGCGCGCGACCATGTGGGCGGCATCGTCGCGTCGAGCTTCTCGATCGTTTCAGGCTGGAAGGTCGCAAGCTTGCCGCCGAGCGCGGCGAGTTCGTCCACGGCGAGCACGCCAAGTCCGCCGCCATTCGTCACGATGGCGAGCCGGTCGCCCTTGAACGGCGCGATCCGGCCAAGCGTTTCGGCTGCCGCGAACAGTTCGTCGATGTCGTTCACGCGCAGTACGCCCGCGCGCCGGAAAGCGGCGCTGTAGACGTCGTCCGCGCCGGTGAGAGCGCCCGTGTGGGTCGCTGCGGCCCGTGCGGCGCTGCGGCTGCGCCCCGCCTTGATCACAATGACCGGCTTCACGCGCGCGGCGGCGCGCGCCGCCGACATGAAGGCTTTCGAGTCCGTGATCGCCTCCACATACATGAGGATCGCGCGAGTCGCCGGATCGATCGCGAACCAGTCGAGCAGGTCGTCGAAATCAACATCCGCCATGTCGCCGATCGAAACGAGGCCTGAAAATCCAACCCGCCGTTCGGCCGCGAAGGCGAGAAGCGAGGCCGTGACCGCGCCGGACTGGGAGATGACGGCGAGGTCGCCGGGCGGCGGGCGATCCGCAGCGAAGCTCGCATCCAGTCCTGCGCGAGGTGAAAGAACGCCGAGGCAGTTAGGCCCCACGACGCGCATGTCCGTGCGCGCGGCGAGGTCCTTGAGCCGCGTGCGCAACGATTCGTCGCCGTGGTTCGGATCCGCCGTGATGACGATGCATACCGGAACGCCCAGCGCCGCGGCTTCCTCGGCGATCTCCACCACCGTGCCGCGCGGGGCCGCGATCACGACAATGTCCGGCGGCGCGGGCAAGTCGCTGAGGCGCGCCGCGCAGGGAATTCCAGCGATTTCGGAGTGGCGCGGATTGATGAGATGTATGCCGCCGCGAAAGCCGCCGCCGCGCAGATTGGCGAGCACAGCGGCGCCGAGACTGCCCGGCCGCGCGCTGGCGCCGACGAGCGCGACGGAGCGCGGCTGAAACAGACGATCCAGATTGCGAATGCTCATGTTGCGAAGTCCAGGCCGCACGAAAGGCGAGCTTGGGGCTGCGCGCGGCGCCCGTCAACTTCGACGCGTGTCATGAAAGTGACACGCACGCGGCGTTAGCTTTCAGACCGCGCGAGCTGGCTCGCGTGACCACCACGGGATGCGCTTGCGGCTTACTCGGCGAGAACCCGCGTCGAGGGGAAGGAGACTTCCACCAGGGTGCCTTCACCCTTGCGGCTGCGGATCGTGAATGCGGCGCGGTTTGCCTCCACGAGAGCCTTCGTCAGCGGCAGCCCGAGGCCGGTGCCCGCCGTGTGCCGCGATGTCTGGATCTGGCGGAACGGCTCAAGCGCCGTCTCCACTTCCTTGTCAGTCATGCCGACGCCATTGTCGCGCACGCGGATGACGGCGGCGCCCGAGTCCGTGAGCGCGGTCGAGACGATCACCTGGCCGCCAGGCTGGTTGAATTTCACGGCGTTCGACAGGAGGTTGAGGACGATCTGCCGCAGCGCCCGTTCATCGGCCACGATGTTGGGAAAGCGCGGCGCGAGCGACAGGCGGATGATCACGCGGTCGCGTATCGCCTGCGCCTGCATCATCGAAACGCATTCGTTGATGATGCGGTTTGCGTCCACGCTGCCAAACGTCAGCTCGAGCTTGCCCGCCTCGATCTTCGACAGATCTAGCAGGTCATTCACAAGGCTCATCACATGCGTGCCTGATGCGTGGATGTCCTTGAGGTAATCCTTGTAGCGTTCGTTGGCGATCGGTCCGAACCGCTCTTCGAGGATCACTTCCGCGAACCCCAGAATGGCGTTCAGCGGCGTGCGGATTTCATGGCTGATCTTGGCGAGGAAATCCGACTTCAGCGCGCTCGCCTCTTCCGCGTCCCGGCGCGCGTCCTTCAGCTCGCGCTCCGCGTTCTTCCATTGCGTCATGTCCCGCATGACGACGCAGAACTTCGATGCAGGCTCTGCGCCGATGCGTCCGATGGTCATGAAGATCGGGATGACGCCGCCCTGCCGCGCGCGGCCCAGCACTTCGCGTCCGTCGTTCAGCACGCTGCGCACGCCGTTGGTCTTCAGCCCGCTGAGATAATCGATTGCCGCGGGATGACTGTCGGTCGCGAACAGGATGGTGAAGGAGTCGCCCGCGACTTCGTTTTGCTCATAGCCGAACAGCGCCTCGGCCGAGCGGTTGAGTCCGAGAATGCGCCCGTCGCCGTCGAGGATCGCCACGCCGTCGGTCGCCGTGTCCAGGATCGCATGCAGCTCGCGGCCTTCGATCTCGCGTGCGCGCAGATCGAGTTCGAGCGCACGCACGCGTGTTGCAAGTTCCGTCTCGCCCGGGCGGCGGAACGTGGTGAGCAATGCCGGCGCGCCGTCCCATTCGATGGTCGTCAGCCGCCCTTCGAGGGCTATGATCTCGCCATCCGCGCGCGCGACGGGCACGGCGCCGCTGCTTGCCGCTGCCTCCGGCGTGCGGCCGCGAAACATGCGGGCCAGCCCGCCTGCGGCGGTGAATGCGTCGAAGTCCGCATATCCAAGGGTGTCGAGCAGCGTCTTGTTGAGGTAGACCGCTTCGCCCTCCCGGCAGATCATCAGCCCGGCTTCGATGCGATCGAGCAGGCGGCGCGTTGCGTCTTCATTCCCAGGCGCGGACGCCGCAAGGACGGGCGTCTTCTGGGGGACGCTATCGCTATCGCCGCTCGCCGGGGCCAACATTTCGTTGGGCGCCTGCGGCTCGCGTGCGGTTTGATCTTTCTCCTTCGCATCTGCGCTGCGCTGGTCGTGCCTCGCGCGCCGCTTCTCGGCGTCCTCGATGCGCGCGCCCAGCGCCCGGGCGATTTCGCGAAAAGCGTGGCGCTCGGCGGGCGTGAGCCGCACGAGCTCCTCCTCCTCGCCCTCGACGCTGGGAAACTCGTCGCCGGCGCCCGCGCTTTCGGAAGACCCCGGAGTCGATGGGGCTGCCGGCGGCGGGGTTGGAGCCGCCGCCGGCTGGCCGTTGCCGCCGTTTTTCCACGCATTCAGCGCAACGACGTTCGGCGCCTTGAAGGGTTCGCCTGCCGGTCCGGTGCGAGCGGTCTTTCCCGCGTCGCGCGGTTCCGGTTCGACATCGCCTGACGAAGGCGATTCGCGCTCCGCGGCGACGCCTGAGGCGATTTCCTCGTCGGCCTCGCTCGAAGGCGATTCTTCGTCGCCTGGCGCCTGCATGCCGATGCGGGCCGCGTCCTTGATCAGAGCGGCGATCTCGGCCATGTCCGCGGCGGCCTGATCGTCACGCGCTGACGTGTCCATGCCCGTCTCGGCCGCAATGTCGGCGGCAAGTTCGTCGTTGGAGGGCGCGGGCCGTTGTGTGACGCGATCGAGATGGATGACGCCGAAGCCGCTGAACCCTGCGAACGTCCGGTCCTTGTCGAAGGTCGGCAGCGCGCCCATGACGACCGGCGCAACGCCGTTCGTGTCGCCGATGGGCCAGTTCACCTCGACGCCGCTCCACGTCTCGCGTCGCATGAGGGCGGCGCACAGGCGTCCCTCCGGATCGAAGCCCGGCAGACCCGCAAGTTCGAGCACGCTCGTTCCGGCGAGGGCGGCGGGATCGCAACCAAGCGCCTTGCAGCCCGCCTCGTCGAAACTCGTGAAGCGCAGCTCCGCGTCCGATTTCCACAGGAAGCGCACGGCGCCTGAAAGCGGCGCTTCGACCGGAGCCGGCGCCGGTTCCTGCGCTGCCGGAGACTCCTCCTGCACGCTGTCCTTTAGAGGCGCTGCGGCCAGCAGGGCAGGGCGCACGGCGATGGCCGCGGCCACGATGAAAGGCGCGGCGCCGGGGAGGCGCTTGCACTGGAAGGTGATCGCCTCCGAGCCGCCGCCGACGTAGAAGCGCAGCCTTTCGAGACGCGGTGCGCCCGGCGGAAGGTTGGCGGCGAGATCGGTGAGGCGGCGTGCCCCGGGCTCCCGCCCGTCGAGGAGGCGGCGAGTCAGTTCGTCGGCGCTTCGCGCGCTGAACAGCGCGAGAGCCTGCTCGCTGGCGTAGACGACGCCCGCCGGCGACCCGCCAATGACAATGACCGGCCCCGCGTTCAAAGCCGCGAACGCCGGATCGGCGAGCGCCGCCTCGACGCTTTTCGGATCGATCGACACGGGCGTCATCTCGCGCGAAGTTCCTTGATTTCCAGTCAGGTCCGGCTGCCCGGCCTTAACGGATCATTAACCCGGCTGGACGGCCCGGTCCATGCAGGCCTGCCCGTTCCCCACGGGGACGCGGATTCATCCTTAATTTTTATTGTGCATTGCAATATAGCCGGGTCAAAAATGTTGCAACGCAACAAAAAGGCTGCTATGTAAACTTCCGGACGCCGAACCGTTTGGCCACCACGCACCTTGGTATGGCGGCCCAGGCTTCAGGAGAACATGACATGACCGACAATCTGCAGCCCAACATCCCGGCTGAAATGCGTGAGTTCGCGGAACGCAGCGTCGTCCAGGCGCGCAAGGCGTTTGAAGGTTTCATGGGCGCCGTGCACAAGACCGCCGAGAGCATGGAGGCCGCCACCGGCGAACACATCAAGGACGTCGGCGCCAAGGCGGTTTCTTTCGCCGAAACGAACGTGAACGCGGCGTTTGACCTCGCGGAAAAGCTCGTTCACGCCAAGGATGTCCAGGAAGTCCTCTCGCTTCAGACGGAATACCTGAAAAAGCAGCTCGAGGCCGTTCAGGCCCAGGCGCGCGAGATGGGCGAGGCCATGCAGAAGGCGACCGGCGTGAAGAAGTGATCCGCCTCCTCCTCGGTGCTAACGGAAAGGTCCAGTGATGAACGGCGACATGAACCCTCCGGCCGCCGCGGCCGCCCCCGAAAGTCTCGAGCCGGTGCTCTCGGAACAGACCCGTCGGCTCGATGAGCCTGTCGATCTGACGGAAATCGCCGAAACAATTCCGGAGGAGATCGAAGGCGTCGCCGAAGTGGTGCGCCAGTCCGCGGAGCTGACGATAGAGCAGGCGCGCGCGTCCTACGACCGCATGAGGGACGCCGCCGAGGAGACCTCCAAGAAAATCGAGGCCGCCGTTGCGGCGGCAAGTTCGGGCGTCGCGGAGTTGAACCTGAAGGCGATGGATGCGGTGAAAACCTCGACCGACGCCGCTTTCGAACTAGTGCGCGCCATGGCCGACGCCAAGACCTTTGCGGACGTCGTCTCGCTCCAGACCGAGCATATGCGCAAGCAGATCGAGACCATGAACGCCCAGTCGAAGGAATTCGCGGAACTGGCCGGAAAGGTCTCGCTGCGGGCGATGGCGCCGCTGAACGAGACCTTCGGCAAGGCGTTCGGCGCAGCCGTCTGAGGACGGAAAAGGGGTTCCGGCGCCGCGCCTGTGCGGCGCTCTCGGCGCTTATTCCCCAAACTGCAAAATCGGGCCGCCTGGGCGCTTGCAATCCGGCGGCTCTCCAACTAGGTTCCGCCCTGCCTTGGGCCGCCTTAGCTCAGTTGGTTAGAGCACCAGATTGTGGATCTGGGGGTCGCCCGTTCGATCCGGGCAGGCGGTACCACGAAATCAGACACTTGGCGTAACGCATCGAGTCCGTCCGCATGTGCCGGGCCATAGGTCGTTACGGGCAGGCACGAGCATCGCGCCAAGGTTGACGCCGGGCTTGCGGATTGCGCGTAACGCCAGCGATTCTTGGACGGTGATCTTCAAGGCCGCGCAATCGGCGTCAGCGCCAGGTTAAGGGGCTGTTAGTGATCGTGACAGAGAGCCGGCTCGCTATGCTGCGGCTTCGATCCTGATTGGCAGGTGAGCAACGTGAGCGTCGGCCTCTGGACGCCAGTAAATGAGTTCAAATGAGCCGTCCATCATCTCGACAATCGCTGAGCAGGACTCCACCCAATCGCCCGTGTTGAAATAATCGATGTCCCCGAGACGCCGGATCGTGGGCTGGTGGATGTGACCGCACATGACTCCGTCGACATTGTGCCGTGCGGCGTCCATCGCGACGGCTTCCTCGAAGGCGCTGATGAACGCGACGGCTTTCTTGACCTTCAGCTTCGCATAGGCGGAGAAAGACCAGTACGGCAAGCCCATCCGGCGGCGGACCACGCTGATTTGGCGATTGAGAAAGATCGCGAAATCGTAGGCCGCGTCACCCAGGTGGGCGAGCCACTTCATGTTGCGGACAACCTCGTCGAACTTGTCGCCGTGGATGATCAGGATGCGGCGTCCATCGGCTGAGACGTGGATTGCCTCCTCCATGACCTCGACGCCGCCAAAGTTCGAACCTGCGTAATCGCGCAGGAACTCGTCGTGATTGCCCGGGATGTAGACAAGCCGGACGCCCTTGCGAACCTGCCGGAGCAGTTTCTGGACCACGTCGTTGTGAAGTTGCGGCCAATGCCAGGACGCCTTGAGGCGCCAGCCGTCGATGATGTCGCCGATGAGATAGATCTGTTCCGCTTCATGCGCTCTCAGGAACGAGAGCAGAGCCGCCGCCTGGCATCCACGCGTTCCAAGATGAACGTCGGATATGAACAATGTCCTGACTTTCCGGACCATGAAAACCTTCCCTGATTCGGCGCCTTCAAGTCATCCATGGGTTACTTCGTATTCATTTCTGTGACGGTGGCGCGTCACGCGCGTGAAACATTCTCGCGCTAGCATTCAACACATGGTCGATTTTGCTCTCGCTATCGCCGGTGGGCTGTTCACCGCTCACATCGCATCGCTCGCGTTCGCCTGGCGCAAATGCCGGACGCGCGCCCCGAGTCGGGTTGAGCCGCAGCCGCGGGTAAGTCTGGTGCGGCCGATGTGCGGGCTCGATTATCAGGTTGAGCAAACGCTGCTGTCCTCGTTCCGTCAGGACTATTGCAATCTCGAAGTGATCTTCTGCGCCGCCCGGCCGGACGATCCCGCCGCAGGGATCGCGCGCCGTCTCATCGACACGCATCCCGAGGTCGATGCGAGCTTGCTCATCGGCGAGACGCGCCTCTCGCAGAACCCGAAACTCAACAACATGGCCAAGGCATGGCCGCAGGCGACCGGCGACATCGTCGTGTTTGCAGATTCAAACCTTCTTCTGCCGCCTGATTATTGCGCGTCCGTCGCAGCAGCGTTCAACGACGCTTCCGTTGCCGTAGTCTCTGCGCCGCCAGTCGGCGACCATGCCGAAAGTTTTTTCGGCGAGGTCGAGTGCGCAATGCTCAACACCCATGCCGCGCGCTGGCAGTTCGCGGCCTCGGCAATCGGCATGAACTTCGCCCAGGGCAAGACGCTTGCTTTCCGTCGAAGCGCATTCGGCGACGACCTCATGTCGGAGCTGGCGAGCGAGCCCGCCGAGGACGCCGCCGCAACGAAGATTGTCCGGCGCATGGGCGGCGCGCTCAGAGTGCTTGCGCCACCGTACATTCATCCGGTGGGCAGCCGGAGCCTGACCGCGTTCTGGAGCCGTCATATCAGATGGGCTCGCCTGAGACGGGTGACGTTCCCTCTCGTCTTCGCGTTTGAGGCAGCCTGCGGCGCCGTTCCCGCGCTGGTCGCCCTCGCGCTGTCCCCAGCTATTCCGACCGCCGCGTTGCCGCTCGCGCTGTTCGCTGCAATCGGCGCTTGGTACGGATGCGAGTATGCGCTGGCCAAAGCAGTTGGATGGCGCACGAATATGTGGTTCCCGCTGGCTTGCCTGTTTCGCGACGCAATGCTGCCTGTCTTCTACGTTGGTGCGTGGTTGAGCGCGCGTTTCGAGTGGCGCGGACATGCGATGGACAGCGCCGTCAAGCAGGCTGCAACGTGAGCGCGCTTGGCTTGTCGGGAGTTGCAGGCCGGCGCAACGATGCGATGACGGCGTAGCCGCCGTAGATCTGGTTGCATTCGACCTGCAGGCCACGCTCCGCAGCAAGCTTGGAGAGCTCGGAGGCCATGTCGAGGCGCGGCTCTACGCCGAACATTGATAACCACGCGCGCAGGGCCGCCCGCGGAATGGCCGGGATGCCGTTCTGATCGCCGAAGTCGGTGACATGTAGCGAGGCCCCAGGCTCCAGCAAGTCTGTGGCGGCGGCAAGCGCGTCGCGCCAGGCGGGGATCATCGACAAGACATAAGAGAAGTAAATTCGTTCGAAGCGCGGCGCGTTGAACGCCGCTCGCGGTTCGAAGGTGCAGGCGTCTCCTTGCGCCAACGAAATCCGTTCACTGAGATCCGCCCGAGCCACGGCATTCTTCGCGTACGCAAGCATAACCGACGAGACATCAAAGCCATAGAAGCGAGCCTGCGGCCACCTTCGTGCAGCTGCAATGAGGTTCCGGCCGGTTCCACACCCGATCTCCAGAACGCCTGCGCCCGGCGGCGGAGACAGCGAGGCGATCAGTCGGTCGCGCCCAAGTAAATACGGCTTGCGCGTGAAATCATAGAAAGATAGCTGCCACCGATACATTCGATCCATCGCCGCCATTGCGGATCCGGGCGCGGGTGCGTTTGCGCCGCCGTTCATGGATTTTCGCCGAACCGATAGAGGTGAAATCCGCCGTAGATTGCCGAGCGGTCGCGGGCATGCAGCGCGTCGCTGCGTGTATCGTCCCGGCGCCAGCGGCTGAGGATGCGCTGGTCCAGACGACCGGGCAGCAGGCGATCATTCGCAGCGGTTCGGAAAATGACCCGGGCGCCGGGCCGCGCGACCCGCGTGATCTGCGTCCAGAGATCGTTCAACTCAACCGGGCTCATCCAGTCCTGCGCGTCGAGTAGAACCACGCAGTCGACGCTGCCCGGCTGCGAGCAGCGAAGATATTCAGTCATTGACTCATGCCTGACGTCGAGGCGCTCGGCGGCAGACTTGAGCCGGGAAAAGTTTGCGCGCTCCAGATAAGGCGGCAGGGGCGCCTCTGCTCCGGGGGCGTAGCAGCAACCGAATGCCTGCCAGGCGAAGTAATTGTCCTTCAGGTCGAAGCCGCAGGCGAGCCGTTCGAGACGCTCGCGCAGAACGGCCGCTATGTCTCCATCTCGATCGGCCGCGAGCGCGCGGTACTGCGCAGGCGGAATGCCGAGGCCGTACAATGCCGCCGGCCGGCGGGAGAGCCAACGAACGAAGGGCTTGTCCACCAGCGGCGAGAGGCTACCTTCAAAGAAAGCGCGCTGCTCCTCCTGAGTCCTGGCTTCGAGTATGTGGCGTGGATTGACGCCATGAAGGCGCGCGATGGCGTGGGCTGCGCGGATGAATCCGCCAAGCAGGCCACAGCGGTAGAAGCCCCGGCCGAACTGCGCTATGCGCCGGCGCCCGTAGATCGTGCGTCCTTCCCAATAGGCGCGGGTTGAAGAGTCGAGCGCTGGCGAGATATAGCGATCGAAAACCTTCACATTTTCAGGACTCGCAGCGTCCGCGAAAAATCTGTGAAAGGTGCGGTAATCCGGAAGAGTTTGCGCTGCGGAGCGTTTGAGGCGGACAAGCGCGACATGCGCGCCATTGATGTCCAATGCCGTCACGCGTGCTGGCAGTGCGCACAGGTAGCTCATCACGTTGCAGCCACCGGAGCCGATCGCGACGATGTGGTCATCCTTTCGTATGGAGAGAGCGTCCATGTCTACCACAGGATCTTCCCAGATCTGCGGATAAACGAGCCCATGGAATAGAAGCGAGAATAACCGCTCCTGCAGCCCGCTGCTTGAGAAGGCTGGACTTCGATGAAGCGCGCGAGCGAGGTTTATGCTGGTGCGTCGGTCCGCCTCTCCGGCAATATGGGTCACTTCAATCTCTCCCCGTATGCAAATTGCGTGTTGATAGGCCGGCGGCGTGACGCGCAGACGACAGAACGTCTGGAACAGATCACGACTGGAACAATGGCGCGCCCTCTAATCGTGATCGGCCATATTCATCGACAATGGTCAGGCGCGCCCTGGCCAACACGGCGGGTGGAACACCCGGCGCTTCAAGCGCCCAGATGTGGCTGCTTGCTTCCGCTCGCACCCAGTACTTGAGCGTTTCCCCCGCGGTGCGGAAAAGCGCTTCCGTATAAGGATCTTTCTCATGAACCCGCCGCAAAGCATGGCGTTCGCCGTCCAGATCGACGAAGACGCTGGTGCGCGGCCCCCCTTCGAACACGTTCAGCATGAGTCCGAAGGGGCTCGGCGCGCCGTGAACAACCTCCAATGGCGCATCGGATATGGCGACCCTCGCCGCGCCTCCAACGATGACGCGGGCAATGGCTTCCTCGCGCGCGGGGACGAACTCGGTGTGATAGTCTGCGCCGTCCACCGACAGCACATGCCAACCATGTGGCGTGCCGTCGCTGCTGATGGCGAGCGGTTGACCAGTGGAGTCGAACGGGCCGCTCCACCACGACCCGGAGAGCGCGGAGACAACCTGGTGGTGGTGCGATCCGCTGACGGCAGGCAGGTAATGATGCTCGCTGGTGTGCATGTGACCGGCGAAGCTGACCGCTCTTCGTCCAGCGAGGAGGTTCAACAAGGCGTGACGATCTGACGTCGTGCAGGACGGATCGTCGCTGTAACTCGAGGTCAGGGGAATGTGAGTGCAAACGACTACGAGCTTGTCCCGCGGCGTGAAGTCAAGCAAATTTCTAACAAACGCCAGACCATGCGGGCCGATCTCGCCAGCATAGGAGCCGTCAGCCCGCACGCTGACGTTGTCCAGCATCACAAACAGCGCGCCAGCATATTCGAACGCATATGTCGGAGGTCCAAACCGCGCGCGCCACGTGTCGAGGCGGCTGTGAACGTCCGGCGCGTCGTAATCGTGGTCGTGATTGCCGGGTATATGCCAGACCGGAGCGCCGAGCCGCGCGGTCTCTTTCTGATAGTCCTGATAAACATGGAGATTGTCCGACGCGATGTCGCCAAGCGCAAGCCCGAAGGCGAAGTCTTGGCGCGCACACATCTTGTCCATCGTGCGACGCAGAAACGAAAGTTCCTGATGATTGGCCGGCTGCGGATCGGCGAAAAGGGCGGCAGAGAAAAATTTCAACTCCGGAGCACGTTCCAGGACAAAGTCGATCGAGGATGGCAATGGACCGGTTGCCTTCAGGCCACCATGCTTGAGGCCCTCAGGCGAGCCCGTCGGCTTATGGGTATAATAGAAGCACGGCACACCTGTGCGGATGTCGAGGGGAACCGTCCAGTGGGCCGGTTTCACGACAAATACGCCATCGCGCGCAGGAAGCGTGTAGCCTCCCTCCGCATCCGATCTGACGACTTCGAGGCCGTTGGAGACGAGCACGCCGCCTATGCCTCTCGTTGCGCCCTTGAGAACTTCAACTACTCGGCCACGCGCTGTTTCCGCGCTCCGGTCCGCTCGGGTTGATGCGGGGGCTGCACAAGAAGCCAATGCGCCGGCGCCGGCTCGAAGTATTTGCCGCCGCGTGACCATTTCGGAATGGCGCATGAACGTCTCCCGTCGTTTGCTGGGAGCGTCACATCTGATTCATGCGACATGGATTCGACGCGCAGGCGAACCTTGAATGACAATCTGACATTTATGCCAAATTTCCTGCGTCAGCGTGCGGCGGCTGGCGCTTCTAGGCCGGAGCGCCGAGCGGCGGACTCAACAGCGAATCGACGCGCGCAAGAAGCTCGGTCATCAGGAACGGCTTGGCGAAATAAGCGTCAGCGCCAGCGGACAATCCTGCTACGCGATCGCCGTCATCCTCAAGGGCTGTCACCATTATGATTGGCAAACTGCGCATATCCGGCCGCCCACGAAGGCTGCGGCACAAATCAAGTCCCGAGCGTCCCGGAAGCATCCAGTCGAGAACGATAAGGTCCACGTCCGCGCTTGCCAGAAATGGCTCTACAGCGTCTCCGCGCGCGAGCCAACTCACGGAGTAGCCCTTCGCCTGAAGATTATAGGTAATGAGCAACGCGAGCGTTTCGTCATCCTCTACAAGGAGAATCCGGCGTCTTGATGTCACGTGCACGCTGGATGTCTGTGGTGCTTGCTGGGGGACCGAGGTTTCGTTGGCGGCCGGCTGATGAGCAACACACGCGGGCGCCAACTCAGATGACGTTAACCTGATGTTCATGGCACAGCTCGTGGCGCTGCATCAGCAGGACCGAAACGCACCATCACCCCAGCCCCCCGGTTCACATAGCAAGATCAACACTCTAAGAGCTGGCGGCGACAGACGTGTGACAACGCCCTCGGGCCGTCTCAGCGTCACGCACTGCGGGCGAGCCGCCGGCCCCGGTCCGGTCGTCTGAGAGTCGAACCTTTCCGAACTTACTTTACGGTTGAGAGGGTGCTTGCGGTGGCGCCTTCATGCGCCGGCGAACAACGAAGGCTGGTAAACTCGGAGCGTTTGCTTTGACGGCTCGTCGGCGGAGTTCAGCTTTTCAATATGCACGGCCACCAGATTCCACACTTCGTATCCCTCATCGTCGCCGGCAGCCCGTAGGCGTTCGGCTTCCTGGCGGGCTAACAGCGACGCCCCCTGTCCTCCCCGATAACGAAGCCCATGTGCGTAAATGTGGATAGCTTGATCAGTTGTGATGTTCATGAGACCACTCCTGCGACAGCTAGAATATCGCAGTCAGGGAAACTGAGCACCAGCGCCTTTGACCTGGTCTTTCTGGAGCGGGCAGGTTTGGTTGAGTGTCGGTCTGCGGTTCCTCCGCGCAACGACTCACAACCCAATGATAAGCCGGATGCCATAGAGCCGCGCCGCAAACCGATCGCGCCGCGGGTGACGCAAAACTGTCGCAAAGCCGGACTAGTTTCCCGCCATGCGGATTCTCATGCTCTCGGATGTTTACTTTCCTCGTGTGAATGGGGTCTCCACGTCGATCAAGACATTTCGCGAAGACCTTCTCGATATGGGACACCGGTGCGTTCTTGTAGCGCCGGAATATCCTGAGGCCCCGGAAGAAGGGGACGACGCCGATATCGTTCGCATTCCGTCGTGGCGAGTGCCATTTGATCCGGAGGACAGGCTGCTGATCTGGCCGCGTCTCATGGCATGGGCCGAAAGTTTGTCGCCGGGCGAGTTCGACACAATTCACGTTCAGACGCCATTCACCGCTCACTATGCCGCCCTTCGCATTGCACGACGGATCGGCGCCCCGGTGGTGGAAACATATCATACCTATTTCGAGCACTACCTCCACCATTACATCCCGGTCTTTCCCTCGACACTCACGCGGAGGTTTGCGCGCCGGCTCACCATTTCGCAGTGTCACGCCGCGACACATGTCATCTCGCCGTCACCGCAAATGGCGGACGCCCTTCGCGCCTACGGGGTCCGGTCACCGATCACGATCCTGCCGACAGGTCTTCCGGCGCGAGCGTTCATTCACGGTGACCGGGCGACGTTTCGGGCGGCGCATGGCATCCCCCAGGATCGGCCTGTAGCGCTTTTCGTCGGTCGAATTGCCTACGAAAAGAACCTGGATTTTCTTCTGCGGATGCTCGTCGAATTGCGAAAGAGCGTGCCCGACGTCCTCATGCTCATCGCAGGGGAGGGGCCAGCACAAAATCATGTGAATGCTCTGATCGCGTCACTGAACCTGGAGACGAACGTTCAGATGCTGGGAAACATGGACCGCGGGCAGACCTTGCGAGATTGCTATCGCGCTGCTGACGTGTTCGTCTTTGCTTCGCGCACAGAGACTCAGGGTTTGGTCTTGCTGGAGTCGATGGCGCAGGGCACGCCCGTCGTATCAACGGCGGTCATGGGGACGGCTTCCGTGCTGGAGGGAATGAAGGGCGCAACTATATCCCCGGAAGTTGAGGTTGAGTTCGCGGCTCTGGCATCGCGTCTCCTTGTCTCACCTGAGCATCGCAGAACCATGTCTCGTCTTGCCGAAGCGGATGCGCGAGCGTGGTCATCTCGAGCCCTGACAGAAAGTCTTCTTGGCCTCTATGAAAATTGTTCGTTGTCCCGCTCAGGGATGGAGGCGGCATGACAGCCAAAGCCCTGTTCGATCGGGTTGATACTGCCGAACAGCGGCTATGCCGACTCGCCAATGGGGTTTGTCGGCGCGCCAGGGTTCGAGCACTGTTCCGCGCCGTCAGTCGACTGGGCGATGGAATATTCTGGTATAGCCTCATCGCGCTCATGCCAATGATACTGGGGCTGGAGCGGTTCAGCGAAGGTCTCGCCGCTTCGGCGCACATGATTGCCGCCGGAGCCGTCGGCCTCGTCGCCTACAAGCTTCTGAAAGGCAAATTCGTCCGCGAGCGGCCGTTCATATCTTTCGATGCAATCGAATGCGCAATGCCGCCGCTTGATCGTTACAGCTTTCCATCTGGTCACACCCTCCACGCAGTTCTTTTCACAACGATCGCCATTGGCTACGCTCCGGAACTAACCATACTGCTGGCGCCGTTCGCAATTCTTGTCGCGATGTCCCGCGTCGTCCTCGGGCTGCATTACCCTTCCGATGTCCTGGTCGGCGCCGCTCTGGGTTGGGGTTTGGCGCACCTGAGTTGGATCGTTATCACGGTGTGACGCCTGCGAATCTCGTGCGTGATATACTGCACAGGAACTTCTGGTGGAATTACATTGCCATCTGCGTAGCTGAACTGCGCGCGAACGTACTTCGAAAAAACTTGTACAAACAGCCTGCCGCAAACCGTCCTGATCCTGGTCCCAACAGGCGATGAGTAGCATTACAATGATTGAGCGGTCGCGCCTTCTGCTAGAAAGGCGCTGCCGCCAATTACGGCTCCCGTTGCGATGCGTCGGCCGGAGCGCACGAGGGCGCCGTGGCAGATCCAAACACCGACTTCCGTACAGCGCCTGAGAACGCAATCGCGAAGATGGGCTGAAGCGTCGATCGATGGACGCTCCCGGTGCTACTTCCGTTTTACTTACACTAGGGATTTCCGCATCCGCGCGCTGACGATGTCAATGATCATGACGGTAGCAACAATGATCATGATGATGGTTGCGGTCGGCCCATACTGGAAGCTGCGGATTGTCTCATAAAGCGACTGTCCAATACCTCCGGCCCCGACAATTCCAAGCACTGTTGCGGAACGTACATTGGTTTCGAAACGGTAGAGCGTGTAAGAGCTCCAGAGGGGCGCGACCTGCGGGATTACGCCGAAAATGACCTCCTGAAAGCGCGTTGCGCCTGTCGATCTTATGCCTTCCACCGGTCGCGGATCGATTGCTTCGACGGCTTCAGAGAAAAGTTTCGATATGATGCCGACGTTATGAACCGCCAGCGCAAGCACGCCTGCAAGTGGACCAAGACCGACGGCCACGACGAATAGAAGCGCGAATACAATCTCGTTGATCGCGCGGGACGCGTCCATGAGACGGCGCACGGGTTGCACGACCCAGGCGGGGCAAATGTTGGACGAACAGAAGATCGCGAAGGGAATTCCAATGATAACGGCCAGCGCCGTGCCCCAAAGGGCGATCTGCACCGTCTCGAGCATCTGCTCGGCGTAAGCGCGAGCGTCCCGGAAATCAGGCTGCATGAAGCCGCTGGCGAACTCGGCCATGTTGCGCCAGTCGGTGAAGAGAAGGCGCGCCTTCGCCATCTCCGTCGGTCCCCAGCTCAAGCCAAGGACGAGAATGAGGAGGGCGCCAATCAACCAGATGCGCGCGCGTTCACCAAATGGCGGACTGGGGACAAGGACGTCCGCCGTCGCGAGACGATGATTTGCAGAATTCATGATTTGGGCGCCTGTAACCAAAAGAGCGCGGCGGTTGCCGCGCCCTCAGAAACAAGTCTCTCAGTTCGTCGCTGCGGCGATGCGCCGACCGAGATCGTCGAATTGCGCCTGAAGCTTTCCGAGTTCCACCTTCTTCTTGTCCTCCGGCATCGAGGCGTCGCCCTGGATGCGCATGATGAGGCGGCTAACCTCCATCTGGCGTACCGGCAGAAGCTGATCATCCGAAGACTTGCGGAATGGGGCCCAGCCGAGACCCGCCAGTACCTTCTTTTCAGCCTCGTCCTTAGTACCGTAGCTGAAGATGAAGTCACTGATCTTCGTCTTGATCGCAGGGTCGAGATCCTTGCGCCAAACGAGCGGATCGGCGGGGATCAGCGGCGATGTCCAGATAACCCGAATTTCGTCGGCCTTGGTGGGCGCGGTGACCTTAATGCGGGCGAGGTTCTCATTGTTGTTGGCGGCCGCATGAACCAGCTTGTTGGCGACCGCTAGCGCGTTAGCCTCGTGATTGGCGCCGCGCACCGTCTTGAAGCACTGTCGAGGCTCAACATTACGGGGGGCAAATACGAACGTCATAGGCACGAGGAAGCCAGAAGCTGAGTTCGGATCGCCGATGCCAAAATCAAGCGTTTTGTCGCATTTCATGACGTCGTCGATCGTCTTGAAGGGGCTGTCTCGGTGAACAATGATGTGTGACCAGTAACCCGCGGCGCCGTCCTTATCGACGCTCTGGGCGAACACTTCGCCGCCGGCTCGATCCACCGCTTCCATTGCGGCCCGGTTTCCGTACCAGGCGATCTGGACTTTATTGAATCGCATCGCTTCGATCACGCCAGCATAATCGGACGCGAAGAAAGCTCGGACTTGCAAGCCCGTCTTCTTCTGCATGTCGTTGAGGAACGGGTCCCAAACGGTCCGCAGATTGCTCGACGCTTCCGTGGAAATGATCCCGAAGTTGACTTCCTGCGCCTGCGATGGAGCAATCGATACAGCGGCGAGGATCAGGCCAGCGAGTGCGTGATGCTTCATTGGGTTGCTCCGTTTATGTTGGCTGACTTCCGGCTAGCCGTATGAGAAAGGCGTCCTCAAGCGACGGCGGCGTGTCGAGGCGAGTCGACAAGCGCCCTGGCTTGAGTCGGCGAAACACGCGTCGGCACGGTCAGCCCGGGAAGAAACAGCGATGCGCTCTCTTCACCATACAGTTCGGCGAGGAAATCCGGCGTGAGCGCGCTGGAAGGGCCATCGTACACCACCTCGCCCTTCCGCAGCGCTATCGTGCGCGGACAGTATGCGAGCGCATATTCGACCTGATGCAGTGACACGACAACGGTGACACCGTCGTGCGTATTGATCTCCTTGAGAATATCCATTACGCGGCGCGCCGACGCGGGATCCAGTGAGGCGATTGGTTCATCGGCGATCAGGATCTCGGAACGCTGAACGAGTGTTCGGGCTATGGCGGCGCGCTGCTGTTGACCACCAGACAACTGACTCCCTCGCTTCAGGGCATGTTCGGCCATCCCGACTCGTTGGAGCGCTGTCATCGCAAGCAGTTTGTCTTCGTGTGTGAATACTCCAAGAGAACCGCGCCAACGCGGCGATGCGCCAAGCAGTCCAAGGCAAACGTTGCGCAATGTGCTCAGGCGGGGCACGAGATTGAATTGCTGGAAGACGATGCCGACCCTTGAACGGAGCTGACCGGCAGCGCCTGAAATGCGTCCAGCCGTTTGCATCTTCTTGCCGCACAGCTCGATCGCGCCTTCAGAACCGCTTTGGTAACCGTCAATTCTCTCAAGACCCCCAAGGGCGCGGATGAGAGTCGACTTGCCGGAACCGGATGCGCCAATGAGAGCGACCATCTCTCCGCGGCGGACCTCGATGTTGATGTCTTTCAGCACAGGCCGGCCTGGCGTGAACGATTTCCAGACGCGGGTCGCTGAAATTGCGATATCGGACACGGTGCGCTCCTTCGTGCGCCTTGCCTTAACATCGCCCTATGACGGAAGGCTTACGGCTCCTTGAAGCTTTTGCAACAATCCCCGTCGGTGCGCCGCGGGCTGAATAACGCTCGTGAAGTTGTCGATTCGTCACATTATTGTAAGCACGCGCTAGTAAGGCGCTGGAGAATGGAACATGACATTCAAAACATGCGCGACGTGGAGCAGCGCAAGGCCCTCTTGAGAGTGTGCGCTGAAGCGACTGAAGGCGAAATGGAGGCGGCGCTGGCTTGCTTTCCAGCCCGGCTCGAGCCCTCCGATTTGCGTCCTCCGGAGACGGGTCTCGTCATGGTGCGGGGGCGGATTGGCGGCGTTGGCAATGCATTCAATGTGGGCGAGGCCGTCGTGACCCGCGCATCCTTGATGTTGCGCGACGGCCGGGTGGGACATTCGTATCTTCTGGGACGCTCGAAAACCAAGGCGCGCATGGCGGCCATTATCGACGCCCTGGGGCAAGACCCTGATGATCGCCGCACCTTGGAGGAAGGGTTCGTTGCGCGCGTAATGCATCGCGTCGCGCAGGAAGCCGCAACGGTGCGGGAGGAGGTTGCTTCAACGCGCGTTAGTTTCTTTACACTTGCGCGGGGAGACGATCAATGATCCTCGCCGGCAGGCATGCGTCGGGATTTGCGGATCCCGTTTCTGACTCGCAGGCTTCGTTCAGGACGCTGATGAACAGCTTCGCGCATCCCGCGCTCGCGCGACCCTACAGGCCGCTTGCGCCTGCTTGGGGCGCGATGCAACCCGGCGTGGTCACGGCGCTTCTGTCGTTGGTTGATCACGATACGCCAGTGTGGTTTGATGAGCTCCTTGCAAGCGATCGCGATGTTCATGCGCAAGTTGCGTTCCATTGCGGCGCAACCATCGTGCAGGATCCGGCTCAGGCGGCGTTCGCATTTATCTCTGATGCTTCCCGAATCGGCAGTCTCGAGCGGTTTGCTCGTGGGGAACCAGACTTCCCGGATCGTTCGACCACGGTCATCGTGCAGACACGACGCCTGTCGACTGAGCCCTATCGTTTCCACGGGCCAGGCATGCGCGAGCCTCGCGGTTTTGGAGCTGAGGGTCTATCTGCGGATTTCGCCGCGCAATGGCGGATGAACCGCGAATCTTTTCCACTCGGCGTGGATCTCGTTTTCATCACAGCGACGGAAGTAGCGGCGCTACCGCGCAGTCTCCGAATGCTGGAGGCCTGAATGTATGTTGCGGTGAAGGGCGGTGAAACCGCTATCGAGAATGCCCACCGGTTGCTTGCGCGCGACAGGCGCGGGGATACCGGCGTTGCCGAACTCTCTGTTGGGCAGGTGCGCGAACAATTGTCCCTCGCGGTGGCGCGTGTAATGTGCGAGGGGTCACTCTACGACCCCGATCTGGCGGCACTTGCGATCAAGCAAGCTCGTGGTGATCTGATCGAGGCGATTTTCCTCGCGCGCGCTTACCGCACGACCCTGCCGCGTTTTGGGGAGGCGAGCGCGCTCGACACCGGGGCGATGCGTGTGCGCCGCAGGGTGTCTGCGGTGTTCAAGGACATTCCGGGTGGGCAGATTCTTGGCCCCACGTTCGATTACACGCATCGCTTGCTTGACCCCGCCCTCGCCGAGACGGCAACCCACGCGCCCGAAGCTCCTCGCGATGAGGGCGCCGGCGCGTTCGATGCGCCGCACGTTTTGCGACTGCTTGATCGTGAAGGCCTTGTCGAGGCGCCGCCAGCGGCCGACGATGCAGGACCTGATGAAGATATCACCCGCACGCCGGTCGATTTTCCGGCAGGTCGCGAGATGCGGCTGCAGGCGCTGTCCCGGGGCGACGAAGGGTTTCTGCTTGCGCTCGCGTACTCCACGCAGCGGGGCTATGGGCGGACGCATCCCTTCGCGGGTGAAATTCGCGTCGGCGAGGTGGTGCTGCTTTTCCAGCCCCCCGAGTTCGGGTTCGAGGTTCCGCTCGGAGAGATCACCATCACCGAGTGCGAAATGATCAACCAGTTTCGCGGAACGGCCGATGAACCGCCGCGCTTCACGACAGGTTATGGGTGCGTTTTTGGGCAAAGCGAACGCAAGGCGATGAGCATGGCGCTCGTTGACCGGTCGCTGAGGGCGACGGAGCTCGGCGAATTCAACGGCGCACCGGCGCAAGACGAGGAATTTGTGATTTCGCATTGCGACAACGTGCAGGCAACCGGCTTCGTTGAGCACCTCAAACTTCCGCATTACGTGGACTTCCAAGCCGAGTTGGGGCTTGTCCGACAGTTGCGCGAAGAATGGTTCGCGGCTCGCGCGAATGCGGGCGTTGCCGCTGGAAATGAACGCAGCGAGGCTGCGGAATGATTGAGCAGCCTGCCTACAATTTTGCATACCTAGACGAACAGACCAAGCGGATGATCCGTCGGGCGATCCTCAAGGCTATCGCCATTCCTGGTTATCAGGTTCCCTTCGCGAGCCGCGAAATGCCGATGCCGTACGGTTGGGGCACTGGCGGGGTTCAGGTGACGGCGGCCGTGCTCGGCCCCGCGGACGTGCTCAAGGTCATCGATCAGGGCGCCGACGATACGACAAACGCCGTGTCGATCCGCAAATTCTTCGAAAGGACTGCATCCGTGCGCACGACCACGCGCGCGAGTGAGGCGACCATTATCCAGACCCGCCACCGCATTCCAGAGACGGAGCTCAGTGAAGGACAGATCCTCGTTTATCAAGTGCCGACGCCAGAACCGCTCAGATTTCTTGAGCCGCGGGAGACGGAGACGCGGCGCATGCACGCGCTAGAGGAATATGGCGTCATGCACGTCAAACTCTACGAAGACATCGCACGACATGGCCACATCGCGACCTCATATGCCTATCCGGTGAAAGTCGATGGCCGTTACGTGATGGATCCCTCGCCAACCCCGAAGTTCGACAATCCGAAGATGAACGATTGCGCCGCTTTGCAGTTGTTTGGCGCGGGGCGTGAGAAGCGCATCTATGCCGTGCCGCCCTATACCAACGTGGTCAGCCTGGATTTTGAGGACTACCCATTCGAGCGAACGAAACTCGAAGGCCAATGTGCCCTTTGTGGTTCGGGCTTGTCATTCCTCGATGAGATCGTCGTGGACGATGAAGGCAGGCGAATGTTCGTTTGCTCGGACACAGACTTCTGCGAGAGCAGGCGTACGGCGCAGAAGACGCCGGAGGGAGCCCAATGAGCGCTCTGCACATCAGGGAAGCCATGCGGGAGGATCTACCCTCCATGCTCCAGCTGTATGCGCAGCCGAATTACGACGATGGAGCGGTCCTGCCGCTCGACGATGCGCGGCGGTTGTTCGATGAAGTCGCATCCTACCCTTTCTACAAGTTCTTTGTAGCTCTTCAGGACGAGGTGGTGGTGGGGACCTATGCGATACTGGTCATGGTGAACATCGGCCACCTTGGCGCGCCCTCTGCGGTCGTCGAGTCCGTTGCGGTCGATCCCGAATGGCAGGGCGGCGGCGTCGGGCGTGCGATGATGGATCACGCAATGGAGATTGCCCGGCAGCACGGATGCTACAAGGTTGCGTTGTCTTCGAGCGTCAAGCGGACTCGGGCGCACGCCTTCTACGAAAATCTGGGTTATCGTCGATATGGCTATTGTTTCGGCGTTGACCTGTATCAGGGCGCCGCGCCATGAGCGAGAAGCCAATTCTGTCCGGACGCGGTCTCACGAAGCATTATGGCGCGCGTGTGGGTTGTCTCGACGTCGACATCGATCTGTTTTCCGCGGAAGTGCTTTCAATCGTCGGTGAATCCGGGTCCGGCAAGTCGACGCTCCTCGGCCTTCTTTCCACTCATCTTACAAAGAGCGCGGGCTCGCTCTCATACACCCGCGCTGACGGCCGGACGCTGGATCTGGACGCAATGTCGGAGATCGAGCGGCGACTTCTGCTGCGCACTGAATGGGGTTTCGTGCAGCAAGACGCGCGCATGGGTCTGCGCATGAATGTTTCTGCCGGAGGCAATGTCGGAGAGCGGCTGATGGCCGTCGGCTGGCGCCATTACGGAGACATCCGAAGGGAAGCGCAGGACTGGCTCGCGCGGGTGGAGATCACCGCCGATTGGATGGACGAAAGGCCATCGGTGTTCTCCGGTGGCATGCGCCAGCGCCTTCAGATCGCTCGCAACATGGTCACGCGGCCACGCCTCGTGTTCATGGACGAACCCACCGGAGGTCTCGATGTGTCCGTGCAGGCGCGATTCCTGGATCTGCTGAGAGGCCTCGTCACGGAGAACGGGCTGTCCGTCATTCTCGTGACGCACGATCTGGCCGTTGCGCGCCTGCTTTCGCATCGCATAGCGGTCATGCGCGAAGGGCGCATTGTCGAAGTGGGTCTTGCCGACCAGGTGCTGGAAGATCCGCAGCACGCCTATACACAGCTTCTCGTTTCCTCGGCGCTTCAGGCATGAGCGGATCTACGACATCGGATCTGGAGATGATCCGGCTGGAGAATGTCAGCAAGACGTTCGTCCTCCATTTGCGCGGCGGCGCGTCGATGCCAGCGGTCACGAACCTGTCGCTTGCTGTGCGCCGCGGTGAGTGCGTCGCGCTCGACGGTCCGTCCGGCGCGGGCAAGTCCTCCGTGCTCAAGATGATCTTCGGAAACTATCTCACATCATCCGGTCGCATTCTGGTGCGCGCGCAGGAGCGTCTGGTCGACGTTGCGCGTGCAAGTCCGCGCGAGATCATCGAGTTGCGGCGCGGTTGCATCGGCTATGTCAGTCAGTTCCTGCGGGTGATCCCGCGTATTGGTTGCCTCGATCTCGTGGCGGCGGTCGCGCGTGAAGATGGCTGCGGCGAGGAGGAGGCGGAGGAGCGCGCAAGGTCCTTGCTTTTGAGCCTCAACCTTCCGTCGCGCTTATGGAGCCTGCCGCCCGCGACGTTCTCGGGCGGTGAGCAGCAGCGCGTCAACATCGCGCGCGGGTTTGCGGCAAAGCGTCCGATCCTGTTGCTTGACGAACCCACAGCCTCGCTCGACCGGGCGAACACGGAGGCGGTCCTTGAGCTCATCGCTGAAAGAAAGTCCGAAGGCGTCGCAATACTCGGAGTCTTCCACGATCCCCATGTCCGCGCTCGCGTCGCGGACCGGCTCGCCCCGTTGGGTAGGCTCGAAAGTGGCCTCCAGATCTGACTTCGTGCTCGAGGATGCGCGCATCGTTCTGCGCGAAGGTGAAATTCGGGGCTGGCTAGCGATCGTCGATGGCCGCATTGCGGAGATTGGAGAAGGCGTGCCGCCGGAGCGGGGCGTGGACTTCGGCGGCGACTTCCTTCTTCCCGGGCTGATCGAGTTGCATACGGATCATCTCGAGAGCCATCTTCGACCGCGTCCCAAGGTCAACTGGCCGACTGCCCCGTCAATCATCGCGTATGATTACCAGCTGGCTGCGTCCGGCATCACTACCGTCTTCGATTCAATTCGGGTCGGCAATGACGCGGATTACACGCCGGAGCGCGATGAGGCGCTCAATCTTGTCAGCGCGATCTCGAACGCGGCCTCGCAAGGTCTTCTACGCGTCGATCACAAGACGCATTTGCGGTGTGAAATATGCGCAGAGGATGTCCTGTCGGGAGCGCGCGACGTCATGGCGGCCCACCACGTTGACCTCGTCTCGCTGATGGACCACACGCCAGGCGCCCGGCAATTCGCAAGCCTTGATGCGTGGCGCACCTATTATGGCGGCAAATCAGGCCTGCCTTATGACCAGCTCGAAACATTGATAACGCGCAAGCGCCAATTGTTCGAGCGCAATTATGTGCACCACCGCACGGCGCTTGTCGATTTGGCGCGAGCGCATGGCGCAGCCATCGCAAGCCATGACGACACCACGCCGGAGCACGTCGAGGAGTCGATTGCGGACCGCGTGGAAGTTGCGGAGTTCCCCACGAACCTTGATGCCGCCAGCTTGTCGCATGCCGCTTCGATCGCGGTTCTGATGGGCGCGCCGAATGTCGTGCGCGGTGGATCACACTCGGGCAATGTGGCGGCGGAGACGCTTGCGCGCGAGGGCGTGCTCGACATTCTCTCATCGGATTACGTGCCCGGCAGCCTGCTCGTCGGCGCTTTTGAGCTTGCGCGCCGCATTGACGGCTACGAATTGTTCAGGGCCATTCGGACGGTCAGCCTTAACCCGGCGCAAGCTTGCGGACTGGCGGATCGAGGCGAGGTCGCATGCGGCAAGATCGCCGACCTGCTGCGGGTGCGTATCGTCGATGAAATGCCGTTTATCGCCGAGGTTTACCGCAATGGCTTGCGCATTGTCTGACATTCTGCGCGGCATCGGACCGGGCGCTTTCGTTGGCGTGGCGGGTCCAAGCGGCGCCGGCAAGGACAGCGTTATGGCCGCCGCTCGCGAGATTTTGCGCGGGCGCGATGAAATCGTTTTTCCGAAGCGAATCGTTACGCGCGAGCCCGACGCCACCGAAGAGAATATCCCTCTGCCTCGAGAGGAATTCAGACGCATGGCAGAGGAGGGCGGATTTGCCCTCGCGTGGGAAGCGCATAATCTGTTCTATGCGTTGCCGGTCGAGATTGACAACGAGATCGCAAATGGTCGCGTTGTGGTCGCCAACGTGTCTCGGTCTGTCGTGCCGGAGATAAGGCGCCGTTACACGCGCGGGTTAGTGGCGTTGATCGACGCGCCGGCGCACGTTCGCCGCGAGCGCCTTGCCGGCCGCGGCCGGGAGACCGCCGTTGCGGTTGAAGACCGCCTCCTTCGTGAGGTCCGTTCGTTCCGTCCTTGCGATGCGGACCTTGTCATTCAGAACGGAGGACGCCTCGAGGACGCCGCCCTCGCGCTCAGTCGCTTTATTTCCTGTCTGGCCCGCCACTAGGCTCCGAGTGGAAAGCGCTCAAGTAGTTTGAAGCGACCCTGCGGCGGCTGCACGCAGACACATAGCGAACTGACCACGAGCCGCGTGGAGAGCGGTGAGTAAGCGCGGGCAAGGGCGTCGCGCAGGCGCGTCAGCGAGTGAAGTGGCAAGCTGGACGTCAGCGTCATGTGGAAGCAAAACTCGTCGAAAACATAGGGGTATCCCCACGCGTCCATCAGTTCGGTCTGCCGGGGCGTGAGCGGGCTTCGCAGTCGTCTGGCCCGCTCGTCAGCAGTCATTGGAGCGCGAAAGGATGCGAACGCCTGAACGCACCGTCCGGCAAACGCGCTGAGAGCTTCGTTGCATCCGGGAACCAAGGCAACGAAGCCACCGAGCGCGCGCACCTCCAAGGCCCCGATGGGGATCGAGCGCTCGGACGCTGCATAGCGGGCAGCAGCCGAAAGCAAGCCCTCTTCGCTGGCGCCCTCCGCCAACCGGAACGGGGCCTTCAGAGTTGCATGGAACCCATAGGTTCGCGGCTCTGTCGTGGCGGTCGCCACGTCGACGCCGGCTCCCAGGCTTGGATGCCCGACCAAGAAGCCGGAAACGGAATCGTAGCCGATAACGGACGAACCAAACTTCCAGAGAGCGGAGTCCTCTTCCGGCAGATAGTAGATTGCGTAACGCATCGGTCAGATCAGCTTCCGGCGGACCCAGCTGGATGCCTGTTCGACAACGAGCACAAGAATAAAGATGCAGATGATGATGGTGGCCGCGGTGCTGTAGGCGAAGAGGTCGAAAGCGACTTTCAATTCTACGCCGATCCCGCCTGCGCCCACAAGGCCCAGGATCACCGATCCACGCACAGCCTTCTCGAGGCTGAAGAGCGATGTGGCGATGAACGATGGCATCGCCATCGGAACAATCGCTGAAAAAATGACGCCAACGCGCGTTGCGCCGAGCGCCGAAAGGGCTTCCCTGGGACCTTTGTCCGTCTCTTCCATCGCTTCTGCGAAAAAGCGTCCGGCGAATCCGATCTTGTCAACCATGATCGCCAGGACGCCAGCGGGTGGTCCAAGGCCGACCGCAATGACGAACAGGAGCGCCCATACCAGATCGGGCACGGTGCGGAACAGCGCGATCAACGAGCGCGCGCCATGTCTTATTACCGGGTTCGGCGAGATGCCTTCGGCGGCGAGCGTCGCGAGCGGAAACGCGATCAGCAAGCCAAGCACCGTCCCCGCAAGCGCCATCTGGAATGTGACGAGTAGCGACCATAGGATCTGGGGCAATCGCTCAACATCGGGCGGGAACATACGGCCAAGAATACCGCCGAGCGCGGGGAGGCCGCGCGCGATGCGTTCACTCGAAAGTCCTGTGCCCGTTATCGCCCAAACCACCAGCGCGATGGCCACGACCGATACGACAAATGCAAGGGGACCCGGCGCCTCGAAACGGGGAACGCCAGCGGCCTTTCCGGTTATGCCTACGCCACCCGTCACGACTGCCGGTCCGCGAAGAAGGAAGCAAGCGCTGCCGGGTCTGACTCACGCGCTGGCGTGTCGAGCACGATCCGGCCGCCGGCAAGGCCAACGATCCGGTCCGAGTAAAACCGGGCATGCTCCATGCGATGCGATAACCACGGGAATGCCGCGCGATCGTGTCAGCTGGTAGAGAAGCTCCATTATCTCGCGTCCAGTGCGTGGGTCGAGGCTGGCGTCCGGTTCGTCCGCGAGCAGGATCTGGGGACGCTGCATCAGCATGCGCGCTATGGCGACCCTCTGCGACTGACCGCCGGACAGGCTGTCCACGCGCTGCAACGCCTGCGACTCCAACCCGACCGCTGCAAGACAGGCAAGGGCTTCGTCGCGCGCATCTGCGCGAGCCACCGACTGAACCCATGTCCGAGGACCGCTGCTGCGAGCCTGGACGCCATGGAGCACGTTTGAAAGCGCCGAGAGACCCGGCACCAGATTGTGCTTCTGGAAGACGAAGCCGACCTGCGACCTCAATCGTTGAAGAGTCCGGCCGCCGAGGGCGCGAACGTCTTCGCCGAACAGATGAACCTCGCCTGATGTTGGCTCGACCAGCCGCACGATGCAACGGAGAAGAGTGGACTTTCCAGATCCATTCGCCCCGATGAGCGACACTGCAAGATTCGCCGGAATATCGAGGTCTACCCCATCAAGGATGCGGCGAGATCCGAACTCCTTTGTCAGTTTGCGTATGCGCAGCGCCGCAACATCAGGAAGCGTCAGGGCCGACTGCAAGGCTATCGTCGAGTCGTCCACTGTCAGTTTCCAATGAAGCGCGTAAACTCGTTCACATTTACGGCGCGATACATGGAACGCACGACATCATAGTCGCTGTCCTTCACTTCCGCCCGGAAGACGCCGCCAACGAATTTCGCGTTCTCAGCCGTTGACGCCACCGCCTTCATGATAGGATCGGCATGATCAACAAACGCCTTGCGAACGATCGCTACCGTTTCCGGCTTGACCGTTGGCGCCGCGACGATCAGATCGTCAGGCAGGATGGGACCCTTCTCGAGAACACGGAACTTGCGATCGGGATAGGCCTTCGTGATGCGCTCAAGATGGGTGCGGTTCATGCCGATAGCCGCGACGTCGCCGCGTATCATGGCTTCGACGGCGACGTTCAGTCGAAGGAAAACCGCTTCGTAGTCGCGCCCGTAGGCGAGGCCCTTGTCGCGAAGGATCTGCGCCGGTCCAAGATGCTGCGAAGTCGATCCAATCTCGCCGACGGAGATCTTCCGGCCCTTCAGCTTGTCGACCGTGTCTACAGGTCCACCGTCGAGCGTGACGATCTGGGAGTAGTAGTCGGGCCGCGTCCAGACCACAACCGGCTGCGCCTTCAGACGCGCATTGAAGACGACATACTCCGCGGGGCCGGTCAGCACGAGATCGACCTGGCCAGCGGCCATCGCTTCTACGGCCGCCGTGCGGCCCGAGACGGGGAACATGTCAATGCGGATGCCAGACGCCTTTTCGAATGCACTCTTGAAGGGGCCGTACTCGCGCTGAAGAGCTTCGAGGCCATCAACGTCCGTGACGGCGAATCGCAAGCGTTCATTTGCCGCCGCCGTCGCGGACAGCGCGCCCATGGCGAGCAAAGCTGCAGCTATTATCTTCCTGATCATTGACGGCTCCCTCGGTCCGGCTGGCGAGCTAAATGGCCTTGGTGTGATGGAGTTTTGTTATTTCGCTATTGCTACAATAGCGTGACGGCCGAAGTTCGCCGATTTCCCCGCAATGCGTCGCCAATCTGTAACAATGTCTCGTTATCCCGGCCGTAATGAAGTAAAGGTGGTTGCTGCCTTGATACGTTTTCGAAACGGCTTGTGTCTCATTGAGAGCGATCTCGTGAGAAGCGATTTGGACATTCTACGCGGGCGCGCGACGAGCCATATCGAACTGGAGCCCAAGGGCGACGTCGCAACGACGATAGACGCGCGCAATCTACTAGTTCTTCCAGGACTCATCGATATTCATGGCGATGCGTTTGAACGGCAGATCATGCCGCGCCCTGCCGTCACCTTCCCTTTGCCGCTTGCGCTGGCTGAGACGGACAGGCAGCTTGTCGCCAACGGGATCACAACCGCATTCCACGGCCTTACGTGGTCTTGGGAGCCCGGTTTTCGTGGCGCAGAGTCAGCCCGCGCCTTTCTCGCCGCCCTGGAAGGCTTCCGGAGCGCAGCCCTTGTCGATCATCGGTTGCACTTGCGCCAGGAGGTTTACAACCTCGACGCGGAAAGTGAGATCATCGATTGGATCGCGGCGGAGCGCATCGATCTCCTCGCGTTCAACGATCATCTGACGGGTACGATCAAGGTGCGTCACCGTCCGGAGAAGATGCGGGATATGGTGCGACGTTCAGGACTGACCGAGGCGGAATTCCTGCAAATGGTCGATCGCCTCGCGTCGCGGGACAGCGACGTGGCCGCGTCAATCGAACGGCTGGCGGCTGAAGCCTCTCGCGCAGACGTTCGCACGCTGTCCCATGATGATCTGACCATCTCGGATCGCGCGCGTTTTCGCGATCTGGGCGCCAACATCGCGGAATTCCCGGTTCGGGAATGCGTTGCGGCAGCGGCAATCGAGGCTGGCGACCATACGGTGTTCGGAGCGCCCAACGTGCTGCGCGGCGGAAGTCACACGGGATGTCCGTCTGCGGCGGAAATGGTTCTAAGGGGGCACTGTTCGATACTTGCTTCGGACTATTATTATCCGTCATTGCTTCAGGCGCCGTTCGTACTTGCCGATCGCCATGGAGTTTCGTTGCCGCAGGCTTGGGATCTGGTGTCGCGCACGCCGGCTATCGCCACTGGTCTCGCGGACCGGGGGGCGCTGAGGCAGGGGATGCGCGGTGACGTGATCCTCGTGGAGCGCCGCAGCCCCTTGGATGTTCATGTCGTCTGTGTTGTAAGCAACGGCAGGGTGGTTCACATAAGCGACGTCGAGCGACTGCAGAGCGCGTCCACCCGATAGCAATTGCGTGAGGAAGATGGGCTAGTCCCCCGCGAGGTGGTCGGGTTTCATCTACGCGTTGTCGGACCTGTTCATCCTCCTCTAAAGGGGCGACGTTGCTAGCAAATTTGCCCTTCAAGCGCAGCGCGGATGCGCGTGCCCGGCCGGGCGTGAGCCCCTCGCCAAACTCTCCAGTCGTGGTTTTGGCGCGTACGGCCGCGCCGGGGTGGAAACCGGTGATGTAGCGGGAAACCCCTCCGGCTGGAAGGCGTGTCTTTTAAGCCGAAGCCCCGCAAGTCCCGGTCTTTACGGGCATGAGCGCGATAGTCGGATCGCCAAATTGTGGATCTGAGGGCTCCTGCCAGATCCGGGAAGGCTGCGCCGCCACGCCTGCAGCGCGCCTTGGATCGGCGCTGCACCCCTGGGCCGGGCCATAGCTTCGGCATGAGGCCGAAGGCGCCGCGTCGCTTCGCTCAGTCTTTACAGTCCGGCAGATCGAGTTTGAGGCGCACGAGTTCAGGCTCCACGCGCAGCGTCTCCGCGATCTTGCGCTGCGCGTCCTGGAGGATGCGCTGGATGCGAAGCGCGTCGTCCTCGCTGACGGGCGCCAATTCGCTCTGCGCCTCGGAGTCGAAGAACATGACCCCATGACGCAGGCCGCTCGACCAGACCGTCCGCGCCTGGCGCCGGAACTGCCGGCTCGGAATCTGAAGTTCGAACTGCGGCGGCGGCGTGTATGCCGCGTCAAACTCGATTCGGGCGCCGCCATCGGACAGATCCCGCACCGTGCAGTCGATGAGCGAGAAGCGCCCTTCGGTGACGACCTGCCCCTTGTAGAGCGTCCGGGTCCTTTGATGAATTCGCTTTTCCTGGTGCGACATCATGCGTTCAATCCACCTTCCAATGACTGAACAGATAAAAGAAACCAGCAGCATTGTACGAGCCGTTTGTAAACGGCCGGTGATCTGGCCGGACGCCGTGACAGCAGCGCAGGCCCGGTCCTATGATGCCGAATCCCAATCTCCATGCAGGAACGAAAAGGAGGATCTGGAATGTCCGATGGCGAGTTGACGGAGGCGCAAACAGGGAGGGCTCCGATCGCGGATGTCTTCTGGTCCTTCCTGAAGATCGGAGGCTCCGCCTTCGGCGGATCGACGCAGGCGATGATGCACCGCGAGGTGGTGGAGCGCCGCAAATGGGTCGATGACGAGGCCTTTCTCGCAGGTCTCGCGATCTCGCAGGTTCTTCCGGGCGCCAATCCTGTCAATCTCGCGCTCTACATGGGCATGAAGGCCCGGGGCGGCCTGGGCGCAATCGTGGCCGTCACGGCCATGATCATTCCCGCCTTCTGCATCATCATGCTGATGGGCTTCGCCTACCGGCAGTATTCAGGCCTGCCGATCACCCATTTCATCCTCGGCGGCGTGGCGGCGGTGGGCATTGGCGCAACTTTGTCCGTCGGCGCGAAGGTCACCGCCAAGCTGCCGCGCGACGTGATCACCTACGCCATCGGCGTCGCTGTCTTCGTGGCCGTCGGCATCCTGCGCCTGCCTATGCTGTACGTCGTGGTGGTGGCCGTGCCGGTGAGCATCGGCTTTGCGTGGCTTTCCGCACGGAGGCCGAACTGATGGACAGCAAGCTTTTCGGGCTTCTCATCGTTTTCGCACCCCTGTCCCTGCTCTCGTTCGGCGGCGGACAAGCCATCGTGGCCGACATCCAGTACCAGACGGTCGACGTGCACGGCTTCCTCTCCAATCAGGAGTTCTCGGACATGTTCGCGATCTCGCGCGCCGCCCCGGGACCGAGCACATTGATCGCCGCCCTGATCGGCTATCACGTCGCCGGTCTCCTTGGCGCGCTGGTCGCCTGCTTTGCGATCTACGTTCCCTCGTCGCTGCTCGTCTACGGCGTCTCGAACTGGTGGCAGCGCAACAAGGTTTCGCCGCTGAAATCGGCAATCGAGCGCGGTCTTGGCCCCGTCGCCGTGGGGCTGATCTTCGCGGGCGCGCTCGCGGTCATCAGGGCCGCCAAGGTGGGACCGCTCGAAATCGCGACCATCGTGCTGTGCTGCGCGCTCTTCTACATGACCAAGGTCAGCCCCTACCTGGTCGTGCTGGCGGCGGCCGCGGCCTATGCGGCGGTCTACCTTGTGAAGTGAACCCATAAGCGGCGCTTTTGTGCGGCGCCTCGCGGGCGGGCAGGGGAGGCCTAACAATCCGTCTTGCCTTGCCCGCGCGCGCCTGCGAATCTTCCCGCGGTCATCACACAGGCGGGAAAGGGAAGACTATGGCTCGTATCTGGGATCGCTACCTGACGGAATCGGACAAGGCGCACCTGGCCGCCTCGCGGGACAGACGCGTGGGTTTTGGCTCGAAGCCGGCCTTGCTGCTGATCGACCTTTACCGCGCCGTGTTCGGCGACAAGCCCGAGCCGCTTCTTGAGTCGATCAAGACCTGGCCGTCCAGCCACGGCATGGCCGGCTGGAACGCGCTGCCGCATATCCAGCGCGTGCTGGCGGCGAGCCGCGCCGCGCAAATACCGGTGATCCATATCACCATGCTTACAGAGTCGGGCATGCTCGGCTGGTTTGACGCGGCGCATCGCGACAGCGGCGGCCGCGAAGGGCTTGGCCGCGGCGGCCAGATGGACGCCGCCGCGCTCGATCGCAAGAAGCGGTCAGCCGACATCGTCGATGAGGTGGCGCCAATCGCTGGCGAGGTCGTGTTGAAGAAGACCGCGCCCAGCTCTTTCTGGGGAACGCCGCTCGCCGGGCACCTTACGTTCCACGGCATCGACACCTTGATCGTATGCGGCGAGGCGACGAGCGGCTGCGTGCGCGCGTCTGTCGTCGAGGCTGCGTCCCATCGCTACCGCGTGCAGGTCGTCGAGGAAGGCTGCTTCGATCGACACGAGGCGACCCACGCATTGAATCTCTTCGACATGCACCAGAAGTACGCGGACGTGATTTCTTCCGCTGCTGCGGTTGAATGGCTCGAAAACTACCGCAAGCCCGCGAAAGCAAAGGAGCCTGCGCTCGTCTGACGCGCGCAGGTCGGTGAGGTAACGCGAACGCGCCGCGCGAGCGGCGCGTTTTCATTTTTTGATGAGGTTCACCACGAAGAGAAGGATGCAGGCCCCGATGACCGCATAGATGATGTTGCCGATGATCCCGCCGCCGATCACCAGGCCGAGCAACGGCAGCACCGCCCCGGCGACCGCCGCGCCGACGATGCCCATGATGATGTTGCCCACGACCCCAAAGCCGCTGCCCTGCATGATGAGCCCCGCGAGCCATCCGGCGACCCCGCCCACGATAAGCCAGACGATGATGTTGACGAGCATGATCGACGCCCCCTGCTTGCGGCGGCGCCCGGAGTGGGCGGCCCAGCTTTGCAATCTTCCCCAAAACCTTGACGACTTTCAAATCCAAGTTTGGCCCGGGCGGGAAAATTCCCCGCGCCGCGCCGTGCTCGCCCACGCAATGCGCCTTGACGAAGCGCTCTCCGCCGCGTGACACTTGCGCTGCAAGCGCGGGAAACACGTCGCGCGGCGGGGAGGAAGATATGGACCGCAGACAACTGCTTGGCGCAGCGGGCGCAATCGCCTGCGTTGGGACGCCGCTTCGTTTCGCCGTGGCGCAGACCGAATCCCTGGAATCGTTCTATCGGCGCCGCCAGCTGACGATCATTTCCTATTCGCCGGGCGTCAGTGAAAATTATGCGCGTCTGCTTGCGCGTCACATGGGAAGGCATATGCCCGGCGAGCCGACGTTCATCGTCTCGGGAATGCCCGGCGCCGGCGGCATGAAAGCCGCGGACTATCTCAACACCGTCGCGCCGCGCGACGGCACGGTGATTTGCTCCATCGGTCCGGGCGTACCGTTCGAGCCGATGCTTGGACGGTCGCCGGTCAAGTTCGATCCCTTCGCCCTGTCGTGGATCGGCAGCATCTCGACGAGCACCGCCATCGCCATGTCGTGGCATACATCGAAGATCCGCACGCTCGACGATCTCCTGCGCAACGAGCTTGTCGTGCCCGGCACGGGCGCGGGCGCCGACACGCAGATCGTGCCGGCCGCGATGAACAACCTCGTCGGCACGAAATTCCGGATCATTCCCGGCTATCAGAACATCCTCCAGGCGGCCCTTGCGATGGAGCGCGGCGAAGTGGACGGGATGGGCTACTGGACCCTCAGTTCGATGCAGGCGGCGCAGCCGACGTGGCTGCCGGAAAAGCGCGTCAACGTGCTTTACCATACCGCTCGCAAGCAGCCCGCCGCCTTGCCCGGCGTGCCGATGATCCGTGAGCGCGCGCGAAACAAGGTCGACGCCGCTGCGCTCGACTTCATTCTCGCGCGCGAACTGATCTCGCGGCTGTTCGTCGGCCCCCCCGGCGTCGCCGCCGAGCGCAACGCCGCCCTTCGCGCGGCATTCATGGCCACGATGCGCGATCCCGACTTCCTGGCCGAAGCCGCGAAGATGCGGCTTGAGATCGATCCGCTGAGCGGGGAGGACGTGGTCGACGTGCTCCGCAGGGCGGCCGCCTCACCGCCCGAAGTGCTTGAGCGAGTGCTCAAGTCCGCGTAATCGTTGGGTTTATTCCAGTGAATGTCTGATTTTGTCCAGTGACGCGCACTCCGGACGCGTTAGCCTTTCCGGGCCGGCCGAAAACAGGCCGGCGATCGGGGAGGGAAAGGTCATGAGCCAATATGGAGTTGAGCCGCGTGCGATGATCCCGGCGCTTGCGCCCTTCTATGAGGTCAGTCGCGACCTGTCCTGGCTGGTCGTCCGGCTGACGGCAGGCGGATTTCTGCTCGTCCACGGATTGCAGAAGGTGCTCTACAGTTCGATTGCGGCTTTCGCGAGCGGCAGCCTTGCGCGGCGGGGCATCGAGCCCTCCCTGCCGCTGGCCTATGCCGTCTTCACGATCGAGACGCTTGGCGCCTTGTGCATCATGGCGGGCCTGTTCACGCGCTTCTGGGCGGCTGTCGCCGGGGTCCATTTTCTGGTGATCGTTTTCGTCGCCTCCTGGGGCAACGGGTTCGGCTGGTCCAATCCGCGCGGCGGGTGGGAATATCCTATGTTCTGGGGCCTGATCATTCTGGCGATCGGCCTGCGCGGCGGAGGGCCCTATTCTCTCGACAGACTCCTCGGGCGTGAGCTTTAGGCGCGCGGCGGCCTGATCTGGAATGCTTCTTGCTTCGTAGAGAGCGCGTTAGCAAGGAGGCTCCAAGATGCGCAGTGACGAATTCATTGCACTGGCGACCGTCCTGATCGGCGTCGTGCTTTCGGTCGCCTGGTTGGCGGCGACTGTCGAAATCTGACAAGCTGATCGAAGCGCCGGCGGGCCAGGGCTCGCCGGCCGGGGACGTTCAACGCAGCCCGCCCATCTTGCGCGCGATCCTCATCGCTTCCGCGCGCAGGCGGTCGACGTCCTCGCGTTTGCACAATTCCGTGCCCGGCGTCAGGACCGCCGCCGTGCCCGCCGCAATTCCATCGACGAACGCCTCGCGGGGCGTGCGCCCTCGCGCGAGCGCGAGCGTCATCGCGGCCACGAAACTGTCGCCCGCGCCGACGGCGCTATTCGCCTCCACCGGCAGGGCAGGCATGCGGAACGCGCCCTCGGCGTCGACGAGGAGGGCGCCCTCTTGGCCAAGCGTCACCGCAAGGATGGCGACCTTGCCGCTGGCGACGATCTCGGCCGCAGCCCGTTCCTGCTCTTCGTGGCTGGTCAACTTGCGGCCCGCGAGGTTTTCGAACTCCCCAAGGCTCGGCTTGATGAGGTGCAGCCCGCCTGCGGCGACGGCCTGCTTCAGCGCGTCGCCGGAGGTGTCTATGACGTAGCGGGCGCCGCGCGCGCGAACGGCCTCCCCGACGCGGACATACAGGTCGCCGGGCGCGCCGCGCGGCAGGCTGCCGCTGGCGACCAGCCATTCGCAATCTGCATCGCGTATTGCATCCAGGGCGCGCGCGCATTCGGCGGCGCTGACGAGCGGTCCCTCAGGGACGAAGCGGAATTCATGCCCGCTGGAGGTCTCGAACACCGCGTGGCTGATGCGCGTATGCCCCACGATGTCGATGCGGCGGCGAGGCACGCCGCGCGCTTCGAGCAGCGCGTCGAAGACGGGACCAGTTGCGCCGCCCGCCATGTAAATCGCCAGGGTCTCGCCGCCGAGTTCGCTCAAAACCCGGCTCACGTTCACGCCGCCGCCGCCCGGATCGTATCGCTCGTTGCGCGTGCGGATCTTGCGGATCGGCCGCACCTCGTCGGCTTCGCAGGCGCCGTCGATGGCCGGGTTGAGCGTCAGGGTGATGATGGGCTTCATGGGGAATCCGGCGCCATGTGAATCGCTTCGGCGAGTTGAACGCTTCCGCGCACGCCGGGCAAGCGTGGCGGGGCGAAGTCATTCTTGCAAGGTCAGCGCGGCCGCATCATGCTCGTGGAGCTGCTTCAAGGATAAAGGCTCAATGCGCGCGATGGTGTCGTACCTTGCGGGCGCGCCGCTGGTCGAAGAGACGCGACCCGATCCAAACCCGGGCCGGGGAGAAATTCTCGTGCGGGTCAGCGCGTGCGGCGTTTGCCGGACCGATCTTCATGTGGTCGATGGCGACCTCGCGCGTGACTGGCCGATTGTTCCAGGGCACGAGATTGTCGGGCGCGTCGAGCGCGCCGGCGGGAGCGTCGAGGGCTTTTCGATCGGGGAGCGCGTGGGCGTGCCCTGGCTCGGTCACACCTGCGGCGCATGTCCCTACTGCCGCATGGACCGTGAAAACCTCTGCGACGCCCCGCTCTTTACGGGCTACACGCGTGACGGAGGCTACGCCACGCACGTTATCGCCGACGCGCGCTTCTGCTTTCCGATTCCTGAAAGCAGCGGCATGGATGACGCGCATGTGGCGCCGCTGCTTTGCGCGGGCCTCATTGGCTGGCGCTCGCTGAAGATGGCGGGCGAGGCGCGGCGCCTCGGCTTGTATGGCTTCGGCGCCGCCGCGCATATCGTGGCGCAGGTGGCGCGATGGCAGGGAAGGCGCGTCTTCGCGTTCACGCGCGCCGGCGATACGTCAGCGCAGGAGTTCGCGCGCGGGCTGGGCGCAAAATGGGCTGGCGCGTCGGAAGAACGCCCGCCGGAGGAACTCGACGCGGCCATCATTTTCGCGCCCGTTGGCGCGCTCGTGCCGCTCGCGCTCAAGGCGGTGCGCAAGGGCGGGCGCGTCGTCTGCGGCGGCATTCACATGAGCGACATCCCGTCGTTTCCGTATTCGCTGCTGTGGCAGGAGCGCGAACTTGTCTCGGTCGCGAACCTGACGCGCGCGGACGGCGTCGAGTTTCTGGACGTAGCTTCAAGGGCGGGAGTGACGACGCACGTCGTCCGTTACCCGCTCTCGCGCGCCAACGAGGCGCTCGCCGACCTGCGCGGCGGGCGGCTTCAGGGCGCGGCGGTGCTCATTCCCTGACGCAGCGGGGAATGGCCTGCGGCGCAACCGCGCGGCGCATAACGCGCCATCATGCTCGCACAGAACTCCGCGAAAGCGCGCGGGTCCCTCGGCGCGCTTGTGTGATGCGGAGCAATGCCCAGATGCTCCGGCGTGAAGCAGAATGTGACCGTCACATCGAAATCGGCAAGCGCCTCCATCTGCCGGTCGAACCAGTCGCGCGCGTTCGGGCGAAACGAATCTGCCCATGACAGGCCGGTGCGCAAATGGCGCACGCCAAGATCCTTCATCCAGCGGACTGCGTCTTCGAGCCTGTGATCCTCGAAGTGGAACCATTGACACAGCCCCATCTCGCCGGCGTAACGCGCGTAGCGCGCCAGCGACGGCTTGCGCGACCCGTCCTCGCGCAAAAGGCCCATGTAGAAATGCCTGTAATAGGAGGAGCCTTCCGCCTCCTTGTGGCGCGTTGTTGCGCCCCAGGCCTGCGGCAGGTCGTAAAGGCTGTACCAATGAACGCGCGGAGCCCGGCCGACGAGAAGCTGCGCGGTCCGGTCCACGCCCCACGCCTGCACCTCTTCAGCGCCAAACGACGAAACACCGACCTCGCTCACCCAGACTGGAAGGTTGGTGACTGCGCGGATTTCATCGATCTTCGCGGGCCATTCGTCGATCTTCCACAGGTTCCAGTCGAGCGGGAATCCGTGCACGGCGATAACGTCGATGCAATCGAGCACGCCGCGCGACGCCATGTTCTCGATGAACGCCGGGTCAATCGGCGATATGCCGCCCAGCACGCGCGGGACGCCAGGCGCAGCATCCCCGATGGCCCGCCCGGCAAGGCTCGCCATCTCCGCGAACAGCGCCCAGCCGGGATCGATCTCGGGATCCCAGTGGGACTTGTTGTTCGGCTCGTTCCAGATCATGGCCGCTTCGATCATCGGGACCGGACCTCGCAAATGCAGGTTGAAGGACGATCAGGCGATCTGCGGCTCGCGCCCGTCGATGAAGGCAAGCGCGCGTTCACGCGCTTCCGCGTCCGTGAACTGTCTCGGCGGCGACTTCATGAAATAGCTCGAAGGACCTTCAAGAGCCCCGCCGACGCCGCGGTCGAGCGCCAGTTTTGCGCAGCGCACAGCGTCGACGACGACGCCGGCGGAATTCGGGGAATCCCAGACTTCGAGCTTCAGTTCGATGTTGAGCGGCGTCCCGCCGAAGCCCTCGCCTTCCATTCGTATGTAAGCCCACTTGCGGTCGGCGAGCCACGGCACATGGTCGCTTGGACCCACATGCACATTCTGCGGGGGAGGCGGCGCATCGAGCTGGCTCGTCACCGCCTGTGTCTTCGAGATTTTCTTCGACTGCAGCCGCTCGCGCTCCAGCATGTTGAGAAAATCGGAATTACCGCCGAAGTTGAGCTGGTAAGTGCGATCGAGGCGCACGCCGCGCTCGCGAAACAGGTTGGCGAGCACGCGATGGACAATCGTGGCGCCGACCTGACTCTTGATGTCGTCGCCTACGATGGGAAGTCCCCGCTCTGCGAAGCGCGCGCGCCAATCGGGGTTCGAAGCAATGAAGACCGGGATGCAGTTGACAAACGCGCACCCCGCTTCAAGCGCCTGCTCGGCGTAATGTTCGACAGCCTTCTGCGAGCCGACCGGAAGATAGCAAACGACGACGTTCGTGCGCGTCGAGCGAAGAATGTGCGCCACCGGCGCCGGCGGCTCCGGTGATTCCTCGATCTCGTCTCGCAGATATTGCCCTATTCCATCGAGGGTCGGTCCGCGCCGCACGATGACGCCTGTCGCCGGAACATCTGCGAACATCTGGGTATTGTTGGGCCGGGCGCGAATTGCGTCGGCGACGTCGCGGCCGACCTTGTGCGCGGATACATCGAACGCCGAAGCGATCTCGATGTCGGCGATTGAATATCCGCCGATATCTGCACGGCTGAGGCCGGGCTCCGGTTCGTTGCCCTTTGCCTCGCGATAAAAGTTCAGACCCTGCACGAAGGACGACGCGCAGTTGCCGACGCCCACTAGCCCCACGCGAACCTTATTCGTTCCGGCGGCGGCAGCGCTCATCCGGTACTCCCTTCCAACCTCGCCGTGACAGGCGCTGAAGCGAGAACGGACTTGCGCAAGCTTTGTTCCTCCTATTCCGCTGCGGCAGTTTGCAGTTTCGCCGCGAGACGCTCTCGGAAATAGTCCACGGTTGGAGGCAGCCCTTCCGCAAGCGCGACGCGGGGGGACCAACCCAGGATGCCTTGCGCCGCGGCGATGTCCGGCCTGCGCCTTTGGGGATCATCCGGCGGCAACGGCTTGTGAACCAGTCCGCCACGGCTTCCGGTCATTTTCATCACCAGCGAGGCAAGTTCGAGGACGGTGAATTCGCCGGGATTGCCGAGGTTGACCGGGCGGCCCGGATTCTCGTCGCATTCGCAAAGCGCACGAATTCCGCGAACGAGGTCGGAGACGTAGCAGAAGGATCGCGTCTGCTCGCCGCTGCCGTAGATCGTCAATGGGCGACCCTGCAGCGCCTGGACGATAAGGTTGGAGACGATGCGCCCGTCCTGCGGATGCATGCGCGGCCCATAGGTGTTGAAAATTCGCGCAACGCGCACGTCCGCGCGGTTCAGCCGCAGGTAATCGAAGCACAGGGCTTCGCCCGCGCGCTTGCCTTCGTCGTAGCAGGCGCGAGGGCCAGTCGGATTCACGTTGCCCCAGTACGACTCGCGCTGCGGATGCTCCAGCGGGTCGCCGTACACCTCGCTGGTGGATGCCTGCACAAATCTGGCGGCGTTCCTTTCGGCGAGGTCAAGCAGATTTCGCACTCCCATGACGCTCGTCATCATGGTGTGGACTGGATCGGCTTGATAGCGCGGTGGAGAGGCGGCGCAGGCAAGATTATAAATAGCGTCGACCCGGTGATGCAGCGCCAGCGGCTCGATCACGTCCTGCTGAATCATTTCGAACCGGTTCCTGCGGACGAGATGAGCCACATTCTCGCGGTCCCCGGTGAGATAATTGTCGACGCATATAACGTTCCAGCCGTCCTGCAGAAGCGAGTCGCACAGGTGCGAGCCCAGAAAGCCTGCGCCGCCGGCGACGAGCGCCGTCCGTTCGCCCGCCCCGCGATCATCGTCACTCATCCGTGTTCCCTTTCCTGTGCCTGCCTGCCGTAAGATCGGTCCAGTTTCCCAACGCTCAAAAGGTCTGCTGTCGTCACAAGCTTGCGTGCGCGATTGAGGCCGGTGTGGTCGCGCAGCGCGCGGCGGCGCGCGCGCTCTCCAATGTCGCAAGCCTCGCCGCGCTCTATGAGATCGATTACCGCCCCGCTATGGTCGCGAACCAAAACTTCCAATTCGGGAGAAAACACTTCATCGAGACCCGCCCAGGGATCGCTGATGATGGCCGATCCGCAGCACGCGGCTTCGAACAGGCGCACGCTGGGCGACCATCCGGCCTCCACCATGTCCGACCTGGTGACATTCAATGTGAAACGCTGTCGCGAGTAGAACGAGGGATGCTCCGAGGGCGCGAGGTGATCTATGTGCTGGACGTTCGCCGGCCACGCGATCGATGATGGATATTGGGGACCAGCCACCACGAAGCGCCTGTGCGGAAGGCGGCGGGCCGGCTCGATCAGCAGGCGGTCAAGCATCGGCTGGCGGTCCTCGCTGTAGGTGCCGAGATAGCCGAGATCCCAGACCGGTCTTTCGCCCGTTGGCCTGTAGATGTCGGGATCGGCGCAGCAATAGAGCGCCTCCGCGCGGTGTGCGCCGTAACGCTCGCGCAACACGGCCAGCGTCGGTCCGCCAGCGAATGAAAAGTAGGTGTCAAGATGCCGGATTTGCCGCGAGGCGATATAGGTCGCGCGGCCCTGACGCAGCGCAGCAAGCGTCACCGGCGTGTCGATGTCGTAGAATGCGACTGGCCCGCGGGCGTTGCCGAGCGCGAAGTCGATCACGCCGACCCCGTCGGGAACATAAGACCCCACGAGCACAAGGTCCGCGTTCGCGATCTCCTTCGTCCAACGGACTCTGAGCTCCTTCAGATCGTCATAAAACGCGAGCGTGCAGTACCATGGGTCCCTGAGGTCCTGATTGTCGGCGTACCATGGCTGGCGGCGCTCCAGGAACAGTACGTGATGCCCAAGCTGCGCAAGCCCTTTGGCAATGGCGCGCCAGGTCGTGGCGTGGCCGTTGCCCCATGATGACGACAGGGAAAGCCCGAGGATCGTGAACTTCATGCCGCCACTCCGCGGCGGCCGCGAAGTGCGGCGAGCGCCTGATCCACAACGCGCGCGCGCTGCTGATATGTGTGGTCCCGGCGAACGCGCGCCAGCGCAGCCGCGCCGACGGCGTGCGCGCGTTCGGGGGTCAGGCTGGATATGATGTCGGCGACTTCCTTGCCGTCGCGCGCGACAAAGACCTCGGCGCCGGGAGCCAGAAACAGTTCTACGCCGTCCCAGGCGTCCGTGATGAGGCAGGCGCCCGCGCCCGCGGCCTCGAAGATGCGGGTGGGCGGCGAAAAGCCGTTCGCAGCCATGCACTCACGATTGACGTTCAGAACTGCGAGAGCAGAGGCGTTGAGGGCGTTGTGATCGCGCGTGGGCACGTGATTGATCCAGCGGACGTTTCGTGGCAAGTCGCGGTCGCCCCAACCTGCGCCGCCGAGAATGAAGCGCCGCGCGGGCAGGTCACTTGCCGGGCGCAGCAGGAAATCCTCCACGCGCGCTTCGCGATCCGGAAGACGATTGCCAAGGAACGCGAGATCACACGCGAAGCGTTCGTCGCGCCGAACGGGGTGATGTGTCGCAGGGTCCAGCGCGTTGTAGACTGGAAGGCAGTCTTTGGCGCCGAGCGTGCGATAGGCCTCGACCACGGGCTCGCCCCCGCCATATGTCAGCACCGCGTCGATCGACGGCAGAACGCTTCGCAACGGGTGATTTGCATCGCGCCCAATTTCGGCAAGCGTCGCAGGCGCGTCCACATCCCAGAAAATCCTGATCGCTTCGCGGCGCGCGCGCGCGAACACCAGCTGAAGCAGCTCATCGTCTGCGTATCCGACACCGCTCGCCTTGACCACGACGTCAAACGCGCCTGCCGCGTCAGTGGCGCGCGCGAGTCCGGCAGGCGATGCTTCGTAGACCATGACCTCGCACCAGGCAGGCGGGTCGATGTCGCGATGCTTTTGCCGGTCGAACGCGTCCGGCTCAAAGAAGGTGATACGGTGGCCATTGCGCGCAATCTCGCGCAACAGTCCGCGGTAGTAGGTTGCCGCGCCGTTCCAGTAGGACGAAAGAAGGCTCGATCCGTAGAAGGCGATGTTCATTGCGCCGCCTCCGTTTGTTTGCTCGATGCAGACCTGAGACGCGCGAGGATATTCTCCAGTTCAATTGCGCGATGCGCACACGTGTGCTGCGCGTGGATCGTTTCAAGCCCACTGCGCGCCAGATCCATCGCAAGGCGCGGCTCCCAGAGAACATCGAAGAGCAGGCGCTTCATCTCGTCGCCGGAGCGCGCCATCAGGAAGTCGGTTCCGGGCCGGAACAGGCTTTCGCAATCCTCCCACGGCGCACAGATCAACGGAATTCCGCTGGCGAGCGCCTCGAATACGCGAATGGTGGGGATTCCGGGCAGCGCCTCGACATAGGGCCTGCGCGGAACATGCAGGGTGACGCGGTAGCGTCCGTAACGCGCAGCGGCGTCGGCATTGGCGATCCATCCGCGATAGCTCAGGCCCGCAGCCTTGATCGCGTCGATGGCGCCGCCCGGATAGCGCACGCCGAACACGTCACCCCGAAGGCCGAGCGCGCGCGCAGGTTCGATCAGGTATTCATGAAGCTCGCGCGAACGCTCCTCGTCGCCCCAGTTGCCTATCCAGACCAGATCGGCGTCACGCGTCACGCTGTTTTGGGGCTTGAAGAGTTCGACGTCAGCGGCTTCATGCCACGTGAAGACCTGCCCCGCCCAGCCCGCATCGGCATAGCGCTCGCGGATGGCTTCGCCAAACGCGAGAACGGCGTCATAGTCGGCCAGCGGCAGGCTTGCAATCTCGCATTTGCGCGTAACCGCGCGATGATGCGTGTCATGAAACAGCAGCTTGAAGCGTCCGCCGTTTCGCCGGGCGCGCCCGATGCGCGCGATGAGCGCCGGATCCGTCCATTCGTGAACGACGACCACGTCGGCGCCGTCGAGCGCGCGCTCGTGATCGAAAGCGGCGCCAAACACCTCCGCACGCAGCATTGGAAACTGAGACTGAAATTTCGCGATGGCGCCTTCGCCCTGCTCACGCACGAGATTGAGCCTGCTCCAGCTGTCGGCGGGCTCCAGTGCGCAGCAGACGTGTCCGCGCTTCTGCAATTCCCGCATCACGCCGCGCAGGAAATGCGCGTTTCCGTTGTTCCAGTCCGAAATCAGCGAGTGTGTGTAGAACAGAAATCGCATGTCAGATCGCGCTCCGCAGGGTCTCGCCGGCTCGCGTTTCCAGCGCGGCGCGATAGGCCGCCAATACACCCTCCGCTTGACGCTCCAGCGTGAAATAGGCTGCGCGCTCCCGCGCACGGCGCGCGAGGCGCCGGCGGAGCCCGGCGTCGACCATCAGGCGTTCGATGGCGTCGGCGAAGGCCGATGGCTCTTTGGCGGCTGCGAAGAGAGCGGCGCCGTCCCACAGTTCGCGAAAGGTCGCAATGTCCGCGAGCACCAGCGGCGTTGACGCGCGGGCGGCTTCGAGGACGGCCAGCCCGAATGGCTCATAGATGGAAGGGGATGCGAAGACGCTTGCTCGCCGCATCCATTCGCGAGTGGTCGCCGCATCGAGCGCGCCGAGCGCCCGCGCATGGTTCAGGCTCACCCGTGGGCCGGCAGGGTCCTGAAGCGAACCCGCCATCAGCACAGGCCACCGCGTCAGTTCCGCCGCGCTGTCGAGCGCGCGCGCATTTTTCGCCTCGTCCCACCAGCGTCCCGCGGCAAAGACGAGAGGCTCCCGGCGGCGGCGAAACGCCGGGCTCGCCGCTGACGCATTGTAGACGACGCGAATGTCGAGGCCGGGGCCGTAGGCGACTTGGAGATCGCGCGCATGGGATTGCGAGGGCGCCAGAATGATCGCTGCGCTGCGCAGCCCTGTCGCGTTTTCTCGCAGGTGTCGCCGCCACTGGGCAGGCGCTTCGCAGTCGTGAACGCCGCGCCACCAGGTTGGAATGCATGAATGGCCTACCGCGACGATCGCCTGTCGAATCTCGGGGCCCGCGTAGGCAAGGGAATTGACATGGACCAGATCCGCCTTGAAGTCCGCCGCCGCGCGAGCGATCTGGATGCGCGCGTCCGATGCCGCGGCCAGTCCACCCGGCATCCAGTCGAGTGGGAGACCGGCCCACCTCAGGGGAATGCGCGAAGCATCGGCCTCAGCCTTCTGCGTTCGCGAGGGTGGCGGTCCGAATCCGATCAACGCGGTTCGCACGCCCAGTCCGTCAAGCGACCGCGCAAGATCCATCGTGTAGCGCCAGACTCCGCCGACTGCGTCGACCGTCATCAGGATGCGTCGAGGGTCGCGCGCCGCTGGCGCCGGATTGATTGTGCAGGAAGAACCAAGCTGCAGCGTCATGCCGACCGCCGCTGCGGCATGGCGACCCCGCTCGCCAGATCGTCTCCTTTCGGTCTGCGCGCGTCAGGTCCGTTCATGGCTCCATCGTTGAGCCAGCGCAGGAGATCGTTGATCCCGTCACGCCAGGCGATCTGCGGGCGCCAGCCAAGCCGGTTGCTCAGCTTCGACGTGTCCGCGACAAACCACGGCTGGTCGCCGGTGCGCCATGCAGCGCGCCGGATGCTGACGGCCTTTCCTGTTCGGGCGCGCAGAGCGTCGATCAGCTCAAGCAGGCTGACAGCGTTTGCGCGTCCGCCGCCGAGGTTGAACGCCTCGCCCTTGGCCAGATCGAAGTTGGCGAGAACCGCGCGATAAGCCGCGACGGCGTCGTCGACGTGAAGCACGTCCCGCACCTGCGCGCCGTCGCCGTAAATCGTGATCGGCTCGCCTCGCAGCGCGCACAATGCGAAATGCGCCACCCAGCCCTGATCCTCGTTGCCGAACTGGCGGGGACCATAGATGCAGCTCATCCGCATCACGGCTGTTCGCAGGCCGAATGATTTTGCGTAATCCAGCACGTACTGATCCGCCGCGCCCTTGGAACAGCCATACGGCGTCCGAAGGTCCAGCGGCTGAGTTTCCGTGATCCCTTTCGACGCAAATTGTGCGTCGTCAGGTTCGTGCCGATTTCGCGTCGTGGAGACTTGAATGTTTTCAAGACAGCCGTAGACCTTGTTCGTCGATGCGAAGATGATCGGCGTTCCGGATGAACGCGTTCGCGCCCATTCAAGAATGTTGAGCGTTCCCGTGGCGTTGACGTCGAAGTCGGCGCGCGGATCGTGGATGCTCGTCGTGACGGCCACCTGCGCCGCCATGTGAAGGACCGCCCCGGCGCCATCGAGCGCAGTATGCAAGGCGGTCGCGTCGCGAATGTCGGCGATGCGAACGTCGACGCGCTCGCCATGCGTACGCTTCAGCCAGTCGAGATTTTGCTCGGCGCCGCGCCGCGACAGGTTATCCAGGACGCGCACCGGCGCGCCGCTGCGCGCGAAGGAATGCGCCAGGTTGCAGCCGACGAAACCCGCGCCCCCGACGACGACGATGCGGCGCCCGTCGCCGGACCATAGCGGGTTCGTCATGCCACGAGACCTCTTTCTTCGAGTTCACGCCGCATTTGAGCTGCTCGGTCGTGCGCCTTGCTCTGCCGCACCCATTCGACGAGACCGGCGAGGGCGGTTTCAAGCCGTGTGGAAGCGGCGAATCCAAGCGCCTCGATGGCGAGCCGGGTGTCGGCGAAGCAATTGCGAATGTCGCCCGCGCGCGCCTTGTTGAGGATTTCCGGCTCTATGGACAATCCCATCGCATCCGCAAGGAGACGCGCAACCTCGCTGATGGTGTATGAATTCCCGGAGCCGATGTTGATCGCCAGACCGGAAGCCCGATCGTTCTCCAACGCCAGGCGAAAGGCCCGCGCGACGTCGTCCACATGCACGAAGTCCCGGCGCTGGCGTCCGTCTTCGAAGATAAGCGGCGGTTCGCGATTCAAAAGACGAGACGCGAAATTCGCGAGGACGCCGGTGTAGGGATTGGACAACGCCTGGCCGGGACCGAACACGTTGAACAGTCGAAGCGCGACGGCCGGGATGCGATACGTTTCCCCGAAGATCAGGACGGCGCGCTCCTGCGCGAATTTGTTAAGGGCGTAGATGGACGACAGATCGGCCGGTTTCGATTCCGGGGTGGGGGCAGGTTCGAGCGGGCGGCCTGCGGGGTCCGCTGGATCCCACGCGCCGGCGCGGATATCGTCGCTGCTGCGCCGTGCATTGAAGACCAGTTCGCCGTCGGGCGTCGCATAGGCGCCTTCGCCATAGATGCTCATCGACGACGCGACGACAATGCGCTCCACCGGCCTGCGGATCAGCGCCTGCAGGAGCACCGCCGTTCCAAGTTCGTTGGCGCCGACATAGCGTTCGATTTCGTACATGCTCTGGCCAACGCCAACCTCGGCCGCAAGATGCGCGACCAGATCGACGCCATCCAGTGCGCGGCGAACAGCATTGGCGTCGCGGATGTCCGCCCGGATGAATTCAATGCCCGGGTTATGTGGCGCCTGTCCGCCATGAACCTGTTCGACAAGGGAATCCAGAGACCGGACGATATAGCCGCTATCGAGAAGCTCCTGGCACAGGCGGCGTCCAATGAAACCTGATCCTCCCGTGACGAGAACTCTCTTCGACATTTTCGACTGCCTCGATCAGGTTTGGAGAAGGGTCGTCGATCAACGCAGCTACTTGGAAGAGGTTCCTGTTGCTTACTGGGCGCGCCACCGGCTAAGTAAGGAGCTTCGGCGGCGCCTTTTCTTCCGCGTTGCTCGAGCGGGAAGTCATGTCGTCGTCTCAACATCAGCCATCAAGCCGCGTTGTCGGCGTCTGGAAACATCGCAACTATGCGCTGTTCATGGCCGGCCTTACGCCGGCCGCCGTCTCCTCGTGGATGCAGCGCGTCGGCGTCGGCTGGCTTGCGTGGGAGCTGACGAACTCCACTGTCTGGCTCGGCGTCATCGCGGCGGCCGATCTCGTTCCCATTCTTATTCTGTCGCCGTTCGCGGGGGCGATGACCGATCGCATGTCATCACTGACGATGGTGCGCATCACGCAATGGCTTCAGTTTGCGCAGGCCGCGATTCTGGCGGCGCTCATGGCGCTCGGCGTCATCACGATCGAGGTTCTTTTCGTTCTTACTTTGGCTCTTGGGGTCATTCACGCCTTTTCGTCGGCGGGGCGGCACGCACTTGTGCCGCTGACCGTGCCGCGCGAGCTTGTGCCGACGGCGATCTCGCTGGACTCCGCGTTTTTTCAGGCGAGCCGGTTCGTCGGGCCTGCCTTGGCGGCGCTGGTGATCCCCATTTGGGGCGTTTGGGGAACGTTCGTCGCGCATGCGGCCGGCACGCTGGCCTTCGCGATTCTGATGCATCTCATGACTGAGCCCGGCCGCGCGGCTGGCCATCACCGCTCGCGCAACCTGCTTCGAGATGTGGGCGAGGCGATGGGCTACGTGCGCACCCATGCCGGAATCTGGCCGCTGATGATCATGCTGACGGTCGCGTCCATCCTCGTGCGCCCGCTGCAGGACATGTTGCCCGGCTTTGCGGGCGAGGTTTATGGCGCGGGCGCCTCCGGCCTCGCCTGGCTGACATCGGCGATGGGCGTCGGCGCCATGGTGAGCGCGACGTGGGTTGCCGTCCACGGGCGCACCAGCGGACTGACGAACATGTGTTTCATCGGGGGCGCACTGTCCGGCCTCTCGCTCATGGGCCTTGTCGCGACGAGCACGCTGTGGATCGGCCTCTGCTTCGCGGCGCTCTCGGGCTACGCGCTCAACACGCTTTCGACGAGCGTTCAGGCGCTTATCCAGTCGGCGGTGGACGACCGGCTGCGTGGCCGCGTCATGAGCCTCTACACGCTCATCTTCCGCGGCCTGCCGGCGCTTGGCGCGCTGGTCTTCGGCGTCATGGCCGAATTCATCGGCCTGCGGTGGACCTTCGCGCTGGCGGGCGCGGCCTGCCTCGTCGCCGGCGCATTCGTCGCCCCACAACGCCGCGCCATGATGGATGCGCTCGAGACGAAGCACACGCGGTGAGGCGTGTTGACCATGGCGCCGGCGCGGCTATGCTCCGCCGCTCGCTTCAACAACAGCCGGCTGGCGCAGCCGCTGAACAGGGGACGGAACAGGATCATGAAGCTCATCGGCTTTTTCAGGAGCGGCGCGTCCTACCGCGTGCGCATTGGCCTCAATTTGAAAGGCCTCACTGCTGAACATGCGTTCCGTCACCTGCGCAAGAACGAGCACAAGGCGGCGGATTATCTTGCGTTTAATCCGCAGGGGCTTGTACCGACGCTATTTACGGATTCAGGGGAGGCGCTCACGCAGTCGATCGCCATCCTGGAATGGCTGGACGAGACGCATCCCAACCCGCCGTTCCTGCCGGCCGATCCCATTCGTCGCGCACGCGTGCGCGCCTTCGCGCTGGCGATCGCCTGCGACGTGCATCCCATCCAGAACCTTGGCGTGCTGAACAAGCTCAAAGCCTACGGCCTTGATGAAGCGACTGTGAATCGCTGGGCCAAGGAGATCAATCACGACGGTCTCGCCGCGTGCGAGCAATTGATCGCGGGCGAAAAAGGCCCGTTCTGCTTCGGTGCGGCGCCGACGCTTGCAGACATCTGCCTCGTGCCGCAACTCGTGAACGCGCGCCGCTTTGGCGCGGATGTGTCGGGCTTCAAGCGCCTGCTCGAAGCGGAGGCCGCTTGCCTCGCGCATCCAGCCTTCGCTGCAGCAGCGCCGGAGAAGCAACCGGACGCCGAATAAGCGCGGCGTTTGGCGGAACGAGATTTATCGCGCGCGTCCCCCTTGCGAAACGGGGAGGGGCTTCCCAAATCTTCGTCAGCCGGTCGCGGCGGCCCCTGCAAGCCCCCGCAAAACGCTGCGACCGCCGCGCTCGAGATTGTTCGACCACGGATGTACTGGCGGGAATCTACTGAAGCGCGTGGGAAGCCTCGGGTGAAATCCCCGGGGCTTTTTCCTTTTCATGACGTCAGGGACGGATCGCTTCCTTCGCCCGCTCGACGACGGAGGCAGGCGATGCGTACATCTTCTGGATGAGCGCCTGCACCTGTTCTCCGGGCGCGTACGACACCGAAAGCTTCAGCTTCTCGACCTCTTCCAGGAATTTCTTGTCCTTCATGACGTCGGCGAAAGCCTTGCGCAGGATTGCGACCTTGTCCGCCGAGACCTCCGGCGCAACCGCATAGGGCCGTCCGAACAATTGCTGGCCGGCCAGCAGTTCGAGCGCCGCCTTGTCCTCTGCGTTCGACGTGAGGCTTGCAGCGTTTGGAACGCCCATCGCGTCAAGTTCCGGCACCGATTCCACGGCGACCTGCAACAGGTAGTTGAACGCGCCATCCTTCACCTGTTGGGGACGCACGGCGTTGAGTCCGGACCAGTCGTAGCCGCATATGCCCTGCACTTCGCCGCGCTCCAGCGACAGCAGGATGTCGGCCATGCCCTTGTAGCCCGCGACGATCTTGAACTTCATGCCGTTCAGGCGCTGATGCATGTAGGCGTAGTCGAAGGACGAGGAGCCGACGGCGCCTGCGCCGATGATCACCTCATTCGCCTGCGCTTCCTTCGCGGTCCTGATAGGTCCGTTCTTCATGGTGAAGCAGACGCGCGCCGTTGTGTCCGCGCTGGCGAGATATTGCAGCTTCGATGCGTCGAACTTCGCGCCGCGCCCTGCAAAGAGCGGCGCGATCAATCCGCCGGGATTGAGCGCGGCGATGACCGTGCCGTCCTTTGGCGCCGCGTTCGCCACATAGGCGGCGGCGTTTCCGCTGCCGGCGCCCGGCATGTTCTGCACGACGAACAGGGGCGCGCCCGGAATGAACCTGTCGAGGTGGCGTGAAAAAAGGCGGGCGAATGTGTCGAACCCGCCTCCGGCGTCGCTGCCGACGATCATTCGGATCGTCTTGCCTTCGTAGAAGTTCTGCGCGGCCGCGCTGTATGGCGCCGCCAGGGCCGCAGCCAGCGCCGCGATCGTCAGGCTTTTCGTTCGCATCCCGGTCCTTTCCACTTGTCGCTTCGGAAAGCGGTCGGCGCGCACGCCATTTGTAACAAAATTGGATCACGCCTGCGGAGGCGCGTCAACAGCAAACAATTGGCGTGCGGAGGCGGCGCAATTAACTGAAAAACAACGTAATCAATGCGCGCTGCCTGTTTGCTGGGCGTCCGCTGCGCACGATCTGACCGGCACGCGCCGGTTGCGAGCGTACCAATTCTGGAGTAAGTCCAAAAAAAGAAGATGGATCGTTTCGCGCAGCCTGCGCATGCTTTGGGGAACACGCGCCGGCGCTGGCCGGCCGAGGGAGGATCGAAACGGATGAGCAAGCTCAAACTCACCCTCGCGGTTGGGGACTACGAGATCACCAAGCCGTTGGCGGACGGGACGGTCGCGCCGGACGGGATCGAGCTGAACGTGCTCACCAAGATGGATTCGACGACGCGCCACTGGCGCTTTCTGCGCAACCAGGACTTCGATGTTTCGGAAGTATCCTGCTCGTCCTACATCGCATCCAAGGACAAGGGATTCCCGTTCGAGGCCATCCCCGTGTTTTTGCACCGCCGCTTCCGCCACGGATTCATCTTCATCAACACGACGAAGGGCATCAAGGAGCCAAAGGACCTCATCGGCAAGAAAGTGGGCCTCAAGCAGTATCAGTCGAGCGCGATCCTTTGGCTGCGCGGCCTGCTGGATCATGAATACGGCGTGCCGTTCAAGTCGATCGATTGGTACACGGAACTGGAGGAAGCCATCGACTTCAAGAAGCCGGAAGGCCTTCGGCTGCAGCGGGTTCCCGACGAGAAGTCGGTCGAAACGATGCTGGCTGAAGGCGAACTGGACGCGCTCATTCATCCAGACCTCATCCAGCCGCTGCTCGACAAGGATCCGCGCGTCGGCCGCCTCTTTCCCAACTACAAGCAGGAAGAGATCGACTTCTACAAGCGCACGCAGATCTTCCCCATCATGCATGTCGTTGGCATCAAGAAGGAGATCGTCGAGCAATATCCCTGGGTTCCTCTCAATCTTTTCCATGCCTTCAATGCGGCGAAGGCGGTCGGCATGAAGCGAATGGAAAATCCCCGCGTGGCGCCGCTCGCCTGGTATCGCGAGGCCTGGGAGGAGCAGGAGGAAATTCTCGGCTCCGATCCGTGGGAATACGGCATCACGGAGAAGAACCGGAAGCAACTCGAGATGCTGGTGCGCTTCTCGCACGAACAGGGACTCATCAGCCGGCAGATTCCGCTTGAGGAATTGTTCCTGCCGGTCAGCCAGGGCCACAAGCGCGGACACGTCTTCCGCGTCTGACTGGACAGCGACCCCGCGGCGCGTCCTGCGCCGCTCAACCTTCCTCCGAACGGCGTGAGAGAGAATGAAACTTCCGCATTTCGACTACAAGGCGCCCGCGACGCTGTCGGAAGCCGTCGCGCTTCTGGCCGCCGGCGACGGCTCCGCCCGCCCGCTTTCCGGCGGTCAGAGTTTTCTGCCCGTCATGGCTTTCCGCCTCGCCGAGCCGAGCCTGCTCGTCGACCTGCGCAACATTCCCGATCTGCGCGGAATTGAAGTCACTGCGAGTGGCGTGCGCATCGGCGCGCTGGTGCGCTGGCGCGACATTCTCGACAGCGCGGCGCTGAAGGAGGCCCTGCCGCTCCTGCCCGAAGCGATCGAGCATGTCGCGCATTATCAGGTTCGCAATCGCGGCACGATCGGCGGCAGCCTCGCGCACGCCGATCCAGCGGCGGAAATGCCCGCCGTGGCGCTGGCGCTCGACGCCGTGGTCGAAGTGGTCGGTTCGAACGGCAAGCGCGATGTCGCGGCGGGCGATTTGTTCACCGGACCGCTGATGACTTCGCTCGCACACGACGAGATCATAACTGCGGCGCGCTTCCCCGCGTGGCGGAAAGGCCGCGCCTACGCCTTCGAGGAATTCGCGCGCCGGCGGGGCGATTTTGCGCTCGCGGGCGTAGCGGTTTGCTATGACCTCGACGCGCAGGGCAGGGCGGCCAACGTGCGCGCCTCCGCGCTTTCCGTCGCCGACACGCCGGTTCGCCTGAAGAAGGCGGAAGCCGCCCTCGAAGGCCGCGCCGTCGACGCAGATGCGATCAAGGCCGCTTCCGCCGCCGCTTCGGCGGAGGTCGATCCGGCAGGCGACATTCATGCGAGCGCGCGTTACCGCAAGGCGCTCGTCGGCACTCTTCTCGGCCGCGCGCTGGAGCGCGCCGCCGCCCGCGCAGCGAGGTAACATGACAGTCCGTTTCGAGGTGAACGGCAAGCCCGTCGCCGTTGACGTTTCTCCCCGCACGACGCTCGCAGATTGCCTGCGTCATGAACTGCATCTCACCGGCACCCATGTCGGCTGCGAACATGGCGTCTGCGGCGCCTGCACCGTGATCGTGAACGGCGACGCCGTGCGTTCCTGCCTCATGCTGGCCGTGCAGGCCGAAGGCGCGAAGGTGACGACCGTTGAGGGCCTGTCGCCGGAAGAGGGGCTGTCGCCGCTCCAGACCGCATTCAAGACGCATCATGCGCTGCAATGCGGCTTCTGCACGCCGGGAATGCTGACGACCGTGCACGCGCTCCTCAGCGAGGAGCCGAATGCGGACGAAGACCGCATCCGCGACGTCATCTCCGGCAATCTGTGCCGGTGCACGGGCTACATCACCATTGTCGAAGCCGCGATGGACGCGCGCGCGTCCTATCAGCAAGGCCGGGGTGACAAAGAATGAAACCGCATCACGGCGCTCACACGAGCAACACCTATATCGGCGCCCACATCGAGCGCGTCGAGGATTATCGTTTCCTGCGCGGCGAGGGAAAATATCTCGACGATATTTCGCGCGAGGGACAGTGGCACGCGGCTTTCGTGCGCAGCCAGATCGCGCACGGCGTCATCCGGTCGATCGACGCCTCGAAGGCGCTCGCCATGCCCGGCGTACGCGCCGTTGTGACGGCGGCGGATATCGAAGGCGACATTCCAACGATTCCCTTCCGCCGCCCCAACCCCACCATCGGTCCATACGCACAGCCGATCATCGCGCGTGACAAGGTGCGCTACTATGGCGAACCCATCGCCATGATCCTTGCCGACTCGCCCGAACTTGCCGAAGACGCGCTCGCAGGCGTCGCTGTCGACATCGAGCCGCTGCCGGTCATCATCGACTGTCCGACCGCGATGGAGAACAAGTCGCTCCTTTTCGACGTGACCGGATCGAACGTCGCGTCCGTGTTCGTTGCGGACAAGGGTGACGTTGACGCGGCATTCGCCAACGCCGACTTCGTCATCCGCGACCAGTTCTACACGCAGCGCCAAACCGCGCTGCCGATGGAAACGCGTGGGCTGCTCGCCGAATGGGATGCGAAGACCGGCAGGCTCTCCGTGTCCGGCGCGGCGAAACTGCCGTTCTTCAACCGCACGACGATGGCGGCGATGATGAACCTGCCGGAAACGGCGGTGGATTACATCGAGCTCGACGTCGGCGGCGGCTTCGGCGCGCGCGGCGAATTTTATCCCGAGGACTTTCTCGTCGCCTTCGGCGCGCGCAAGTTCAACCGTCCGGTGAAATGGATCGAGGATCGCCGCGAACATTTGATGGCCATCGGCCATTCGCGCGAAGCCTCCTGCGATGTCGAACTTGCCTTCAGCAAGGACGGCGTAATGCTCGGCATGCGCGGCGATCTCAACATCAACATCGGCGCCTATGTACGCCCGAACGGGATGACGCCGGTGCGCAACGCTGCGCAATTCATGTCGGGCCCGTATCGCATTCCGGCAATTCATCTCGAGGCGCACGCCTGCGTGACGAACAAGACGCCAGCCGGCACCTATCGCGGTCCCGGTCGTTACGAGGGCAATTTCTTCATCGAGCGCCTGATCGACCAGGCGGCGGCCGGGCTCGGCATCGACCGGCTTGATATCCGCCGCCGTAACCTCGTGACCCATGAGGAGATGCCTTATCCGCTCGCCACCGTCCTGCCGAGCGACGGCCGTGCGGAAACGCAATGCGACTCGGGCGACCATCGCGTCTGCTTCGACGCCTGCGTGAAGGAGGCGAACTGGGCCGAGAAGGTGAAGCTGTCCGGCAAGCTGATCGATGGCCGCTATCATGGCGTCGCAATCGGTTGCTTCATTGAAGGCGGCGCGTCCGGCCCGCAGGAAAACGCGCGCATGGTGCTGGAGAAGAATGGCGACATTTCGCTTTACGCGGGTTCGTCCGGAATAGGCCAGGGCATCGAGACGATCCTCGCGCAGATTGCTGCGGACTATCTCGAAATCCCCATGGAGCGCATCACTGTTTTTCACGGTTCGACGAACCTGCTCAAGAAGGGCTGGGGCTCTTACGGTTCGCGCGCGACGGTCATGGGCGGCTCCGCGGTGATCGACGCGTGCAAGAAGCTGCTCGCGCTGTTCCGCACGTCGGCGGCGAAGCGTCTCGGCGTCGAGCCTGACGCTCTCACCATCGCGGAAGGCGTCGCGCGCACGGCTGACGGCCGTTCGGTTCCGCTGGCGGAGGTCGCGGGCGACAATCTGGAAGTCGACGGAAGCTTCAAGAACCAGACGCCGACCTATACCTACGGCACCGCCTTCGCCCATGTGGCGGTCGATCCAGGCACCGGCCACGTGCAGGTCGTCGACTACGTCGTCGTCGATGACGTGGGCCGCATCATCAACTCCATGACGCTGCACGGGCAGGTGATGGGCGCAGCCGTGCAGGGCTTCGGCAGCGTGTTCACGGAAGAGCTAATTTACAACGCCGACGGGCAATTGCTGGTCGGGTCGCTCGCGGATTACCTCATCCCTACGGCGTCGGATTATCCGGTCGTGCGCTGCGTCTCGATGGAGGAATATCCCTCGCCGACGAATCCGCTCGGCGCCAAGGGCGCAGGCGAAGGCGGCATAATCCCGGTCGGCGGTGTGATCGCCAATGCTGTCGCGAACGCGCTGTCGTCCTTCGGCGTGCAGCCGAAAGTGCTGCCAATCACGCCCTCCCGCTTGTGGGAAATGATCGAGGACGCGCGCGTTCGCGCCTAAGTCTCCCAGGTTTGGAAGGAACGAGCCCCGCAGCATTGCTGCGGGGCTTTTTTCTGAGCCTGCGCTGATCTGGTAAGTGCTTTCACGGATTAGCACGGAACCTGTGCATGCTGCATCGCGCATATGCAGTGGCGTCAAGTAGCTGCACAATCAACTAACTTGTCGTTGTTCCAAAATTGGCGTACTTTTCAAAAAGTGGTTCAATTACCACTCTTCGAAGTGCACGATGAAGTTATGTCAAACCACGGCGCCGGTCTGATGTCGGCGCCGAAGGAGAAACATCATGCGTGATAGAGGGCTTCGATTGCTGGCGATTGCGTCGGCTGCATTGAGCGCGAGCGCCGGCGTCGCCGCGAGCCAGACGCCTGCCGAATTCTACAAGGGCAAAAACGTGAATCTGGTCGTCGGCTTCACGCCGGGCGGGGGCTACGATCAGTATGCCCGCGTATTTGCCCGCCACTTCGACAAGTATATTCCGGGCCGCCCGAACGTCGTGGTGCAGAATTCCCCTGGCGCCGGAAGCCTGACAGCGGTGAAGCGCCTCGACAATTCGCTTCCGGCAGACGGCACGAGCATCGTGACGTTCAACTACGGCCTCATTACCGAGTCGCTGACGCATCCCGAGAAGACAAACGTCAACTTCACACAGTATCGCTGGATCGGCTCGATCACGCAGGATTTCCGCGTGTGCTACGCGTGGCACGCGACGGGCATCAAGACCTGGGACGACGCCGCCAAGCGCAGCGAGATCGTATTCGGGACGACGGGTCCAGGCACGAGCGTCTACATCAACGGCGCGATCTTGCGGAACGTGTTCGGCCTGAAGGTGAAGCAAATTCTGGGCTACCCTGGCAGCGCGGAGACCCGCCTCGCCCTCGAACGCGGCGAACTCCATGCTGATTGCAACTCCTGGAGCAGCATCCCGGAAGATTGGATTCGCGACAGGAAAATCATTCCTTTCGTGCTGTTTACGACCGGCCGGGCGCCCGACATGCCGAAGGACCTGCCCTACATCGGGACATTCGCGAAGACCGACGAACAAAAGGCTATCCTCGACGTGCTGACAGCGGCCGGCGACCTCGGCCGTCCGTATATCGTGTCGCCGAAAGTTCCTGCCGACCGCGTCGAAGCTCTTCGCTCGGCATTCGATGCGACAATGAAGGACAAGGATTATCTGGCTGACGCGGCAAAAGCGCTGATGCCCGTCAATCCCGTCTCGGGTGTGGAAGCGGAGAAGATCGCTGCGCGCGTCTATGCCGTCGCGCCGGAATTGATCGCGAAGGCGAAGAAGGCTGCCGAGTGAAATCGGTGTATGGTGTGAAAGCGGGCGGGCGCCCGCTTTCATCTTGAGCAGGTTCCATGCGCATCACATTCTGTCCCTGTCACGGCGCGCACTTTGCCGCGCCGTCGTCCTCTGGCTCTTCCGGGGGCCCTGCGTCCGGCGGCCCTGTCGAACCATCGCTCAAACGCGACATCGCCATCGGCAGCCGCATCTGCGCTGCGGAAGATGTGTTCGACGCCTATGGACACCTCTCGGTCCGGCATCCGGATGCGCCCGACCGGTTTCTGATGACGCGCTCCATGCCGCCCGCGCTGGCGACAAGCGACGATGTGGTCGAACTTGATCTCGAATCGAACGGCTGCGCAGGCAATACGAAGCCGCTCTTCCTCGAGCGTTTCATTCATGGTGAAATCTACAAGACGCGGCCCGACGTCAACGCTATCGTTCACAGCCATTCGCTTTCTGTCGTTCCCTTTACTGTGTCCGATGAGCCCATGCGCGCGATGTTCCACACCGCAGCCCATGTGGCGGCTGGCGCGCCTGTTTTCGACATCGAGGACGAATTCGGCGAAACCGACATGCTGGTCAGCGATCGGGCGAAGGGCGCGGCGCTTGCGCGCGTGCTGGGCGACAAGAGCGTTTGCCTGATGCGTGGCCACGGCTCCGTCGTCGTCGGCCCCACGCTGCAACATGCCGTGATGCGTGCGGTCTACACGGAAGTGAACGCAAAATTGCAGTTGCACGCGAAGCTGATCGGCACGCGCGTGAAGCCGCTCAGCGTGCGGGAGGGCGAACTCGCCGACGCCGTCAACATCGCGGGCGTCGGCCGTCCCTGGGAATTATGGAAAGCACAGGCGCTGCGCGCCATGCGCGACGAGGGCGTGGCAATCTGACCCTTACGCCGTTCGCGCGCGCTGGCGCGTCGAGAGAAACTTGCTGAAGTCCTCGACGTCGACGGTCTTGCCCGTGCTGGCGTTATCGAGAAGATGCCTGATACAGGCGAGCGCGGCCGGTCCCTTCAGCGCGCGCGACCACATCTCCGAAACCGCCTTCTCGTGCAACGCAACGGCGTCGGGCGCCGACGTGATCATCGCGACGCCGACGCTGACGTTCGGTTCGCCGCCGAGACGGAATGGGCTCAGCACGAGGCAGCGCTTGTCCGGCTGGCGGATGAGCTGAAAGCCCGTGTGCGGCAGCGTGTCGAGCACGATGCCGATCTGCACGCCCATGGGCTGGTCTTCGATTAGATTGGCGAAGTGCTCGATTTCGCGGCGGGCCAGCGCCTTGCGCTTGGCGAGCACGCTTTCGCTCAGTCCCGCGCGGCCGATGAAGCCGTGATTGAGAAAACGCTCGATCTCGAAGGCCGAGATCAGGTTCACCACGTGCGGCGTGCGCTCGCGATAACATCTCTTGCGCGCATGCAGGATGTCGATGATCTTGGGGATGTCGTCCATCGCCTTCGACCGTTCGGGCGCATACTTCCCGATGTTTTCGGTCAGCACTTCCTGCAGTGTGGGCAGGAACGAGTCCGACGCCAGCAGAAACGAAATCGGCCCCGCGAGCACGACGATATGCTCGGCGGTTTCCTCGATCTGCCGGACGCGCTCGAAATAGCTCACGGCGGACGGGATGTACTCGATCCCGACGCCTAGCAGCGTCGGGATGGAGACGCCGAGCAGTTCGGCGAGCTTGTCGAGCGTTTCGATCTTGGCGAGTTCGCCCTTCTCGAACCGGTACAGCGCGGTGCGCGAGATGCCAAGCTGCTTGGCGATCTCGTCCGCGCTCAGGCCGGAGCCCATACGATAGGCCCGCAGCCTGTTGCCGATCTCATCGAAGCGAAACGCCATCGGTCTGGCCGCTCACCAATCCTTCGGGAGCATGTTCCCGAACTTTTCGCGCACCTGCTTCTCGAGCTTGTCGCTGTTCTTCACGACTTCTGGCCAGGTCGCGAGCCGGTTCCAGGGGGTGCAGGCGTCGATGACGACGCGCGAGTTCATGTTGTGCTTGTCGGAGGGGTACGACATCGGATCGAGGTGCGTGCTCCAGCAGCCGTTGAGAATCTGCACGTCGTCGCGCGGGTCGCAGCGCGTGCAGATCGACCACACGACCTTGTCCATGTCCGCCGGGTCGATGTCGTCATCCACCACGACGACGACGCGGTTGGCGTAGGCGCCGGCGTGGCACTGCGAGGCGATGAGGCCCGCCTGCTTGGAGTGCCCTGCGTACATCTGCTTGATGGAGACGGTGAGCCACATGCGGCTGCCGCCGGCTTCATGCGACCATACGCCCTTGACGCCGGGCACGCCCGCGGCTTCCAGTTCGTGCCACACCACGCCGGCCCGCGCCGTGCCGCGATAGAACGTGTCGTCATTCGGCGGAATGCCGGGAATGGCGCCGGTGAGGATTGGATCGTTGCGGTGCCACAGCCGCTCGATGCGGATCGCCGGGCGCATGGCTCTGCCACCGGCATAGTAACCGGTCCACTCGCCGAGGGGACCTTCCTCGATCAGGTCGTCCTTGTGGACATAGCCCTCGAATGCGATCTCCGCTTCGGCCGGGATGGGCAGGCCGGTGACCGGGCCATGGATGATGCGCACGGCCTCGCCCATCAGGCCGCCGGCTGCGTCGAACTCGTTCTTGCCGTAGGGGATCTCGAGGCCGGCCACCGCGAAGAGACCCGGATGCACGCCGACGACGACGGCGATGGGGCAGGGCTTTCCGGCGTCATGATACTTGCGCATCAGGATGTCGCCGTGCTTGCCCTTCGAGATCATTGCCGAGGCTGTCTTCTTGTCGTGCGCCTGGACGCGATAGGCGCCGTAGTTCACCCAGCCCGTCTCGGGATCCTTCATGATCACCATGCAGCCCGTGCCGATGAAATAGCCGCCATCGCCCTCGTGCCAGCGCGGCGCCGGGATCGACAGAAGGTCGATGTCGTCGCCTTCGAAGGAGTTTTCGAGCAACGCGCCCGTATTGACGACCTTGGGCTCGATCGTCGGAGCGTCGCGCATGTAATCGCGCCAGAAGCGCACAAGGTCCACTTCCGACGTATTGGCGGGCAGGCCGAGCGTCAAAGAAATGCGCTTCACCGATGTGAGAAGGTTCGAAAGCACGCGGAAGCCGGGCTTGTAGCCGGGCACGTTGTCGAACAGGACGGAGGGCCGCCCCATCTTCCGCATTGCGATGTCGATGATGCCGCCGATCTCCGCCTCGCGGTCGGCGCCGCTGACGTGGATCAATTCGCCGGCGGCTTCCATCTGCTTGATCCAGTCGCGCAGATCCTGGCTTTGCGCCTTGCGTACGATAGCGTCCACCGACGTCTCCTCTGATGTTTCGAAAAGGTGCAGAAGCGGTCGCCTGCCGGACTAATAGGAGCGTCCGCGTCGTGTTTTGGCAAGCTAGTCCGAATTTGGGGAATTGTCCACAAAATGTGACGACCAACAAAATTCGTGACAAGCTCCCGGCGCTTTGCTACCTCAAACCATCCGGCCTGAACGGCAGCGTAGGCCAAGGAGGCGGCGTTACATGGGCAGCGTCTTCGGACAGAGCATCGCGCGGCTGGAAGATCCTCCGCTTCTGCGAGGCAAGGGCCGTTTCGTCGACGACATCGCGTTGCCCGGCATGGTTCACGTCGCGTTCGTGCGTTCGTCGTTCGCTCACGCGAAAATCCTGTCCATCGATTGCGACGCCGCCCGGTCGCTCCCCGGCGTTTTCGGCGTGTGGACCGCAGCCGACATTCTTCCTCATGTCAGCGAGAACAAACTGCGCGTCGCGCTGCCGAGCCCCGCATTCCGCCAGGAGCTCGATCGTCCGATTCTAGCGGAAAACGAAGTCGTGCACGTGGGCGAGCCCGTGGCGATGGTCGTCGCCTGCGATCGTTATGTCGCCGAAGACGCGGCTTCGATGGTGATGGTGGACTACGATCCGCTGCCGGCCGTTTCCGATTGCGTCGCCGCGCTTGAGCCCGGAGCTCCGACGGCCCATTCCGCCTCGCCGCACAATCTTTGCGCGCAGTTCGATTTCAACTATGGGGACGCGGACGCCGCCTTCGCCAGCGCCGCGCACGTGTTCACGGAATCGCTGACTCAGCATCGCGGCGTGGCGCATAGCATCGAAGGTCGCGGCGCCGTCGCGGCTTACGACGAACTTGACGAGAAGGTGACCGTCTGGAGTTCGACGCAGACGCCGCACGCCGCGAAACGCTACTTGCTGGATCTGCTGCGGCTCGATGAAAATCGCCTTCGCGTGGTTACGCCGGATGTCGGCGGCGGTTTCGGGCCCAAGCTTGTTTTCTATCCTGAGGAAGTGGCGGTCACGCTGGCGGCGCTGCAATTCAGGCGGCCCGTGAAATGGATCGAGGATCGGCGCGAACACTTCGTTTCCACCACGCAGGAACGCGACCAGATCTGGAACATGGAGATCGCCGTCGATGCGCAGGGCCGCATCCTGGGCCTGCGTGGCGAACTCATCCACGACCACGGCGCGTGGACTGCGCGTGGCGTCAACGTGCCGTATGGTTCTGCTGCGGCGTTGACCCTCGCCTACGTCGTGCCGGCGCTGAAGCTCGACATCAAGCTCGCGCTGACCAACAAGACGCCGGTGACGCCGATCCGCGGCGCCGGCCAGCCGCAGGCGGTGTTCGTGATGGAGCGCCTGCTCGACAGGGTCGCGCGCGAACTCGGCATCGAACGCGCCGAACTGCGTCGCCGCAATCTCGTGCCTGCCGAGAAAATGCCCTACGCCACGCCCATGAAGACGCGCGGCGGAATGCAGGTGGTGCTCGACAGCGGCGATTATCCGCGCTGCCAGGCGGACGCGCTCGCGGCGGCGGGCTGGGATGATTTCCCCGCGCGTCAGGCCGCCGCGCGCGCCAAAGGCCGCTACATCGGCATCGGCATTGCGAACTATGTAGAAGGCACGGGTCGCGGGCCCTTCGAGCCCGTGAGCGTGCGTGTCGCCGAAAACAGCCGCATCCATGTGGCGACCGGCGCGTCCGCCATGGGGCAGAGCACAAGGACGATGATCGCGCAGGTTGTCGCCGAACAGCTTGGCGGGGACGTGAATAATCTCGTCATCACGACAGGCGACACCGCGGCCATCGATCTCGGCATGGGGGGCTTCAACAGCCGTCAGGCGGTGATGGCCGGCGCCTCCGCGCACGCCGCCGCGCTTGCCGTGCGCAAGAAGGCGCTGACGGTTGCAAGCCACATGCTCGATGTGGGCGAGCAGGCGCTGGAAATCGAAGGCGATCGCGTCAGGGTGCGCGGCAGCGACGGCCGTTCGCTTTCGCTCGGCGAAATCTCGCGCGCGGTTGCCGGCCTGCCCGGCTACTACATGCCAGGCGGCGTGTCGCCGGGACTTGAAGCGACCGAGCGCGTCATCATCAACGACATGACATACGCCAACGGCACGGCGGTTGTCGAAGTCGAGGTGGACGTCGAGACCGGGCAGGTGCATTTGAGCAACATCACCTTCGCGCACGATTGCGGCCGCGTCATCCATCCGCAGATCGTCGAGGGCCAGGTGCTTGGCGGCATCATCCATGGCGTCGGCAACGCGCTGTTCGAACAGATGTCCTACGACGAGAACGCGCAGCCGCTTTCCATGACGCTCGCCGAGTACCTTCTCGTCACGTCGACGGAAACGCCCGCGCGGTTGAAGTTCGTGCATCTGGAATCGCCGACGCCGCTGAACGAACTTGGCGTCAAGGGCGTGGGCGAAACCGGCGTCATTCCCATGACGGCGGCGATCGCATCCGCCGTGGACGACGCGCTCTCGCCGTTCGGCGCGCGTGTCGCGCGAACGCCGATTCTGCCGCAGGACATCATCGCATTCGTGGAGGGGCGCTCCGCGTGAGCGCAGCACAGACGAGAGAACGCGCCTCATGACGACACGCATCACGATCACAAGACCTGACGACTGGCATCTGCACGTGCGGGACGGCGCGATGCTGAAGGCTTCGCTGCCCTACACCGCACGCTGTTTCGGGCGCGCTATCCTCATGCCTAACCTTGTGCCGCCCGTGCTGACCGCAGCCGACGCTGCGGCCTATCGCCAGCGCGCAATGGCCGTGCTGCCAAAGGACACGAAGTTTACCCCGCTTATGACGTGTTATCTCACCGATGACACCGATCCGGACGATGTCGAGCACGGATTCCGGGAGGGCATATTCACGGCGGTGAAGCTCTATCCCGCCAACGCGACGACGAACTCGGCGGCCGGCGTCACAGATTACGCAAAGATCGAACGCGTTCTCGCGCGCATGGAAAAGATCGGCATGCGCCTTTTGATCCATTGCGAGGAGGTCGATCCCGCCGTCGACGTTTTCGATCGCGAGGCCGTGTTCATCGACCGCCGCCTCATCCCGATGACGAAGAAGTTTCCGGGACTGAGAATCGTCTTCGAGCATATCTCGTCGAAGGTTGGCGTCGACTATGTGCGATCCGCTGCTCCGCAATTGGGCGCCAGCGTGACGCCGTACCATATGCAGTTGAACCGTACGGACTGGCTCGGCTGGGGCAATCGGCCGTACATGTATTGTATGCCGGTCATCAAGACCGAGCAGGACCGCCTCGCGATCCGTCAGGCCGCGACCTCGGGCGAAGAGTGCTTCTTTCTCGGCACAGATTCCGCGCCGCATCCGGTCGCCCGCAAGCTCGGCGTGGTCGGGGCTGCGGGTCTCTTCAACTCACCCGTCTGCATCGAAACCTACGCCCAGATCTTCGAAGAGGACGGCAAGCTCGAAAATCTCGAGAAGTTCGCTTCGCTGAACGGGCCGAAGCACTATGGCCTTCCGCCGAACGCGGACACGATCACGCTTGAAAAGACGTCGTGGACCGCGCCGGAGGAAGTGCTGTTCGACGGGCCGGAAGAACGCGCGCTGATCTATCGCGGCGGCGAGCAGATTCCTTGGAAAGTGGTGAGCGCGTGAGCCAGCCGTTCGACAACGCGCGTTTGCGCAGCCTGTCCGCCGTCGAGGCGGCGGGCGCCATCGCGCGCGGCGAAATCACCTCGCAGGCGCTGGTGCGCGCTCTTATCGAACGGATCGAGGAGCGCGACGGGACCGTGCGCGCCGGGGCGGCTTTCGATCCAGACCATGCGCTCGCCCAGGCGCGCGCCTGTGACGACGGGCGGGCTGCCGGGCCTCTGCGCGGCGTTCCCGTCGGCGTGAAGGACGTGCTCAACACGTTCGATTATCCCACCCAGATGGGCTCGCCCATCTACGATGGCTGGCGGTCGCGCAACGACGCCTCCTGCGTCGCGATGCTGCGCAACGCGGGCGCTGTGACTCTGGGCAAGACAGTCACCTGCGAGTTCGCAGGCACGCATCCTTACGATACGGCGAACCCCTTGGATCCCGCCCGAACGCCGGGTGGATCGTCGAGCGGATCCGCCGCCGCCGTGGCGGATTTCATGGTTCCCGTCGCGCTCGGCACACAGACGGGTGGCTCGGTGCTGCGGCCTGCCTCGTTCTGCGGACTGGTCGGGTTCAAGCCGACATTTGGCGGCTACAATCGCGAAGGACTGCGTTTCGCGGCGGAGTCTCTCGACACCATCGGCCTCATCGCGCGCAGCGTCGAGGACGCCGCATTTTGCGACGACGTGCTGCGCGGCGCTGCTCCCGCACAAATCGCGCCTTTCGGCAACGCGCCTCGCGTGGGCCTGTGCCGCACGTTCATGTGGGAACTTGCGCAGCCCGAGTCGCGCGCGTGCGTCGCCGCCGTCGTCAGGCAAATCGAGGCTGCGGGGGCGAGGGTCGAGGAGTTCGAGCTTCCTTCGCATTTCACCGCTCTCACCAAGGCGCGTGCGATCATCAACGACGTGGAGCGCGCGCGCTCGCTGGCATGGGAGTGGACGGCGCATCGCGACCGTCTCAGCCCCGCGCTGCAGAAAACAATGGCCAGCGGTTTCAAGGTTTCCGATGCGGAATACCGTGACGCGCTAAGGCAGGTCGCGTCGGCGCGGCTTGAAGTTGACGCGATCCTGCGCCGCTATGACGTCGTCGTCGCGCCGGCAGTGAACGGCGAGGCGCCCGTAGGGCTTCATTATGCTGGTGATCCGTCGTTCCAGGCCTTGTGGACGTTGTTGCATGTCCCTTCGATAACGCTGCCGGCGCATCGCGGCCCCAACCGGATGCCTGTCGGCATACAGGTCGTCGCGCCGGCCGGTGAAGACCGCACGCTGCTGCGCGCGGCGCTCTGGATGCAGAAAACCGCGTCCGTTCGCATGGAACCGCTCGCATGAAGAACACGACCCTGACGCTCCTGGGTTACCGGCAGGCGCTCGAATTTCGCCGTCAGGGACACTGGGGCGACGAAAGTATCTACGAGTACGTCCGCAGGCAGACGGAGCAGGCGCCGGACGCTTTCGCCATTCGTGACGCGTCCCGGCGCTGGACCTACGCGCAACTGCTGGCGAAGACCGATCAACTGGCCGCTGCGCTGAGCGCGCGCGGCGTGCGGCCGGGCGAGCGCGTCGCGATCTGGCTGCCGAGCTGCGCGGAGATTGCGGCCATCGTCCTGGCCTGTTCACGCAACGGCTACGTGTGCTGTCCATCCCTGCACCGCGACCACACCGTTGGCGATGTGGCGGCGCTTCTCACGCGTATGCGGGCAAGCGTTCTCTTCGCCCGCAGCGGCTATGGCGCCGATGCAAAGCGCCACAATATTTTCGATGCCTGCAAGGACATCGCGTCGCTGCGCGCGGTCTACGACCTTGAAAGCGAGCCGTTGCCGCAGCAGGAGGGCGCTGCGCCGCGTTCGGACGATCCGGACACCATCGTCTATCTCGCCTTTACCTCCGGCACGACCGGCGAGCCCAAGGGCGTGATGCACTCCGACAACACGCTGCTTGCGAACGCGCTCGCCATGTCGAAGGACTGGAGCCTCGGCGCGGACGGCGTCACCTATTCGATGAGTCCGCTCAGCCACAATCTCGGCTTCGGCGCGCTTGTCATGACGCTTGTGCGCGGCGGCGAGTTCGTGGTGCACGATCTTGCGCGCGGCGCAAGTCTCGTCGACCGCATCGTCGAGACGAACGCAAGCTTCGTCATCGGCGTGCCGACACACGCCATCGACATGCTCGCCGAGCTGCGCCGTCGCAATCTGTCGAGCCTCGGCCGCGTGAAGGGCTTCCGCATTTCCGGCGCCTCCGTGCCGCCGAGCGTCGCCGCCGGCCTGCTCGAGCACGGCGTCAGGCCGCAGAGCGGCTTCGGCATGACGGAGGCAGGCTCGCATCATTACACGCTGCCCGACGACGACGCGGCGACCATTTGCGAAACATCGGGCCGCGTGTGCGCCTCTTACGAAATTAAGATATTCAAGACCGAAAACCCCGACGAAGAAGCCGCGCCAGGCGAGGCCGGACAAATCTGCGGTCGCGGCGCCAGCCTGATGCTTGGTTACTTCGACGACCAGGCGTCGACCGAAGCGAGCTTCAACGCGAGCGGATGGTTCATCACCGGAGATCTCGGCTTGATCGACGATAAAGGCTGCCTGCGCGTCACCGGCCGCAAGAAGGACATCATCATTCGCGGCGGGCACAATATTTTTCCGGCAAAGATCGAGGGGCTGACGCTACGCCACACTTCGATCATGCGCGCGGCGGCCGTGCCTGTGCCGGATGAAAGACTCGGCGAAAAAGTTTGTCTCGCAGTGGCGTTCCGCCCGGGTCAAACGCTTGAGGCCCACGACGTGCTGGCCCATCTCGACGAGAGCGGACTGTCGAAGTTCGATATGCCCGAATACTTCCTCGTCATGGACGACCTGCCGCTGACGGCGAGCGGAAAAATTCTCAAGCGCGAACTTGTGCGGGCCATTGCCGACGGAGAGGTGACGCCGCAGCCCGTGCGTTTCAAGGAGCGCGCGCTATGACGCAGCTGCTTCTCGAAAGGCTGAAGGTGGAGATGGCGCGCGCGCCATACCACGCGTTCCTAGATCCGGACCCCGTCAGCGTCAACGAGGCGGCCGGCGAGGTGAAAGTGCTTTTCCGCGCGAAGCCGGAATTTCGCCGGGCCTATGATAGCGAAGACTGGCACGGCGGCGTGCTCGCCGCGATGTGCGACATCGCTGCCCACGCGGCCGTCGCCGTGCGTCTCGGCGACATGGCCCCTACCATCGATCTGCGAGTGGATTTCCTGGCGCCCGCGCGCGGTGATCTTGTCGCCACAGGAAAGCTGTTGCGTCTCGGCCGCTCCATCGGCCGGGCCGACGTTGAAATAACCGATCCCAATGGCAAGCTGGTGGCCGTCGGCCGCGCTGTGTTCAGCGCGCTGAACGCGCAGGCGAAGTGAGGCGAGCGATGCGCGCTGTTGTGTTCGACAAGTTTGGCCCCTTCGAGAACGCCCGCGTCGCCGAGGTTCCGCGACCGGCTGCCGGGGCGGACGAGGTCGTGATCGAGGTGCACGCCGCCCCCGTCAATTACGTCGATCTCGTCGTCGTCGCCGGAAAGTATCAGTTCTCGCCTCCGCTGCCGTTCACGCCGGGCAAGGGGCCGGCGGGCGTTGTCGTGGAAGTCGGCGCAGGGGTGACGCGGGTGAAACCCGGCGACCGGGTGCTCGCTATGGCCGAGGTCGGCGGGTATGCTGAATATGCGAAAGCAGCCGCGAAGGACTGCTACCGCATCCCGGACAAGCTCTCCTTCTCGCAGGCAGGCGCGCTGTCGCTTGCCTATGACACCGCCTATTTTGCGCTCACCGACCGCGGCCGGTTGCAGAAGGGTGAAACGCTTCTCGTGCTTGGATCGACGGGCGCTGTCGGGCGCGCCTGCATGCAGATCGGCAAGGCGATGGGCGCGCGCGTCATTGCGGCCATCTCCTCGCCCGCGCGCGCGGACGCCGCTTACGCGGGTGGCGCCGACGGCGTCGTCGATCTTGCGGCAGAAGACCTGCGTGAAAACCTACGCAAGGAAGTGTTCGCGCTCACCGACGGCCGTGGCGCCGACGTCGTGATCGACATGCTCGGCGGCGACATTTTCGACGCCGCGATCCGCGCCGTCGCGTGGCGCGGCCGCGTCGTCGTTGTCGGCTTCGCGGCAGGCCGAATCCCGACCGTGAAGGTCAACTACCTCATGCTGAAGAACATGGAGGTGAGCGGCTTGCAGATCAGCGATTACCGCAAGCGCCGCCCGGACATGCTGCAGGATTGCTACAGCCACCTGTTCTCGATGTATGAGCGCGGGCTGATCGACCCCGGCGGCGTTCTTGAATTGCCGTTGTCGCGCTTCGCGGAGGCGATGCGGATGGTCGAGCAGCGCGCGACGCTCGACCGCGTCATTCTCACGCCGAAGACGGGGGACTGATGCGCCGCGAAGCCCGAACTGCGGCGTCGCGCCGTTTGACACTGTTGGAAAGTGCGCCCTACGTTCGCCCGCACAAGGATGCGGCGGAATACGGCGCACGGGGGGAAGGGTCGTTCTGAATGGTCTCACTCTCGCGAGTATATGACGTCCTCGTCATCGGCGGCGGAAATGCGGCTCTTTGCGCCGCCATCACCGCACGCGAGGCGGGCGCGTCCGTGCTTCTCATCGAATGGGCGCCGAAGGCGTTTCGTGGCGGCAACACGCGCCACACGCGAAACCTGCGCGCCATGCATTCCGAGCCGACCTCGGTGCTCACCGAAACCTATCTCGAGGACGAGTACTGGGACGACCTGAAGCGCGTCACCGGCGGCAACACGAACGAGGAGCTTGCCCGCATCACGATCCGCGAGACGGAAGGCTCCCTGCCGTGGCTCGAGGCGCGCGGCGTGCGTTTCCAGCCGTCGCTGACGGGCACGCTCAACCTGTCGCGCACCAACGCCTTCTTTCTCGGCGGCGGCAAGTCGCTTGTGAACGCGCTGTTCAACCACGCCGAGAGCATCGGCGTCGACGTGCTTTACGACACCGAGGCGACGGACCTCGTGCTCGACGACGGCTTCGTGCGTGAGGTGAAGATCGTCAGCAAGGGATTCCCCGCCACCGTGCGCGCGAAGGCTGTCGTCGCCTCGAGCGGCGGCTTCCAGGCCAATATCGAATGGCTCAAGGAATATTGGGGACCGCCGGCGGAGAATTTCCTTATTCGTGGCACGCCCTACGCCAAGGGCCGCGTCCTGCGCAGTCTGCTAGATCAGGGCGTACATCAGATCGGCGACCCGACGCAATGTCACGCGGTCGGCATCGACGCGCGCGCGCCGAAGTTCGACGGCGGCATCGCCTCGCGCCTCGACTCCGTACCGTTTTCGATCATGCTCAACCAGAATGGCGAACGCTTCTACGATGAAGGCGAGGACGTTTGGCCGAAGCGCTATGCGATCTGGGGACGTCTCATCGCCCAGCAGCCCGGGCAGATCGGTTATTCTATCGTCGACGCCAAGGCAGAAAAGCTCTTCATGCCTTCCGTTTTTCCGGCGTACCGCGCGAACACGATCCGTGAGCTCGCGGGACAACTCGGTCTCGACCCGGACAAGGTCGAGAGGACGATCAGCGAATACAATGCAGCGGTGCAGCCCGGCGTATTCGATTCATCCCGGCTCGACGGTTGCACGACGGCCGGCGTGACGCCGCCGAAGACCAACTGGGCGCAGAAGATCGACAAGCCGCCGTTCATCGCGTATCCGCTGCGGCCGGGCATAACTTTCACCTATCTAGGCGTGAAGGTGGATGAGCGCGCCCGCGTGCTGATGGCCAACAACGAGCCGACAGCTAATCTCTACGCCTCGGGCGAGATCATGGCGGGCAACATTCTCAGCAAGGGCTATCTGGCGGGCTTCGGCATGTCGATTGGAACCGTGTTCGGACGCATTGCAGGAAGGGAGGCGGCGCGTCGTGTCCTCAATTAATCTGCTCGATCTCGCCGAAAGCAACCTGCACGACGAAGCGCGGCGCGCCATGGAAGTGTGCAACGCCTGCCGCTACTGCGAAGGCTATTGCGCGGTTTTCCCCGCCATGGAGATGCGCCGCGAGTTCACCGACGGCGACCTCGATTACCTCGCCAACCTGTGCCACAATTGCCAAGGCTGCTATCACTCCTGCCAGTATGCGCCGCCGCATCCATTCGGCATCAACGTGCCGAAAACGTTCGCCGAACTGCGCCTCCAGACTTATGCGGACTATGCCTGGCCGCGGCCGATGGCGAGGTTCTTCGAGCGCAACGGCACGCTTGTGACGATGTTGACCGCAGTCAGCGTCGCTTTCGTCATCATCGCGATGATGCTCATTCAGGACCCTTCGGTCGTGTTCGCGGCTCACGTGGGGCCTGGCGCCTTCTACAAGGTCATCCCCTGGGGCGTCATGACCGCCTTCGCCGGCGCGACCTTCCTGTTTGCAATGCTCTCCCTCGTGATGAGCTTCCGCAATTTCTGGCGGGCCTCGCAGCGGCCCGCGGCCGATATCGTGCGCCCCCGCAGCCTTGCGCAGGCGTTGCACGACGTCTTCACGCTCAGATATCTCGGCGGCGGCGGCCACGGCTGCAACGACGTGAGCGACCACTTCTCGATGCGCCGTCGCTACTTCCATCACTTCACCTTCTACGGTTTCATGCTCTGTTTCGCTGCGACGTCCGTGGCGACCGTCTATGATCATGTGCTAGGCCTGCAGGCGCCGTATCCCTTTTTCAGTCTGCCTGTCATGCTCGGCACGATCGGCGGCATAGGCCTCGTGATTGGCCCGATCGGTCTTATCTGGATCAAGATTGTCAGCGATCCCGCGCCGCTGTCGAAAAAGATGATCGGGGGCGACTACGCGTTGCTCATGCTGCTCCTGCTGATTTCGGTCACCGGACTTCTCCTGCTTGCGTTGCGCGAGACGGGCGCGATGGGCGTTCTGCTTGCGATCCATCTTGGCTTCGTGCTCGCCTTTTTCGTGGCGATTCCCTACAGCAAGATGGTGCATGGCCTGTACCGCTCCGCCGCGTTGATCCGCTACGCGCTTGAGCGGGACGACGAGGCCGCGCACGCCAAGGCCTCGAGCAAGCCAAATGTGAAGGCCGCCTGATGAAGATCAAGAACGAGATCAAGATCGCTGCGGCGCCCGACGTGGTCTGGGCGGCTCTGGACGACATTCCGCGCGTGGCGCGCTGCGCGCCTGGCGCCGAGCTTCTGGAGCAGAGGGACGACGGAACTTGCGTCGGACGGGTGGGCGTCAAGCTTGGGCCCGTTGCGTTGCAGTTCAAGGGCACGGTCCAGTTCACGGAGCGGGACGAGGCCGCCCGCCGCGTCGTGGCGAAGGCCAAGGGGGCCGAGGAGAAGGCGCGCGGCACGGCGTCCGCCGATGTCGTTTTCCAGCTTCACGGCGAGGAGGGCGGCACGAAAATTGTAGTCGACAGCGATGTCCAGTTGGCCGGCTTCATCGCCCAGTACGGGCGTGGAGCCGCGCTGATCCAGAGCACAGCGCAGGCGATCATGAACCAGTTCGCGAAAAACCTCGAAGCGGATTTGACAGGCGCCCAGCCTGCGCCCGCGGGCGACATTTCGCTGGCCAAGGTCGTTGCGCAGGGGCTGTGGACGGCTGGCAGGGAGGCGTTTCGCAAGAAGTCCTCCACGGAGTGATCCTCGATCAGGAGACAGGCCCATGATGCGCGTGAAGTCGAAGAATGGTGCGGTTGGCGTTCTCGCGAGCGTTCTTGCTGTCGCAGGTTTCGCGGGCGCGGCGCACGCGCAGGACGTCGGCGCCTTCTATGCGGGCAAGAACATCAGCATTATCGTCGGCTTCGGTCCCGGAGGCGGTTACGATCTCTACGCCCGCCTGCTTGCGCGCTATTACGGGCCGCACATTCCCGGGAAGCCGAACGTGATCGTTCAGAACATGCCCGGGGCCGGCGGCGTCAACGCCGCGAACTATGTCTACAACACAGCGGCCAAGGACGGGACGGTGATTGCGGGCGTCAACCAGGGCGCCGCGCTGTTCCAGCAGCTGGGCGGCAAGGGCGCGCAATACGACGCGAGCAAGTTCCGCTGGATCGGCCGCATGGCCTCCTCCAACAACGTCGCCTACACATGGACCGCTTCGGGCGTGCGCAGCATCGAAGACGCGAAGCAGCGCGAAGTGATCATGGCCGGATCGGGCGTGATCTCCGACGCCAACATCTATCCGAATGTCATGAACGGACTGCTCAAGACGCGGTTCAAGATCATCAACGGCTATGCCGGCACAAACGAAAGCAACCTCGCGCTCGAGCGCGGCGAGGTGCAGGGACGTGGCGGCGGCTCCTATTCGAGCCTTCAAACGACGCGCCCGCAATGGCTGAAGGACGGCTCGATTTCGCTGCTCGTCCAGATCGGGCTCGAGAAGGAGCCTGATCTTCCCAACGTGCCCCGCCTCCTCGACCTCGTTTCCAGCGAGCAGGACCGGCAGATCGCCCTGCTCGTCACCTTGCCCGTCGAGATCGGCTACAATTACTGGGTTGCGCCGGACGTTCCTGCCGATCGCGTGAGTGCGTTGCGCACGAGCTTTGAGGCGGCCCTGAAAGATCCTGCGTTGCTCGCGGAAGCCAAGAAGATTTCGCTCGACATTCGCTACAAGAGCGGCGCGGAGCTGGAAAAGATGGTCTCCGATGCGTCTAAGACGCCGCCGGACGTCCTGAAGCGCGCCGCGCAGATTCTGGGCTGGTGATGAGAGGCCGGGAGACGAGATGAAGCCGCCGCCGTTCAGTTATCACGCGCCCGCGTCGGTGCAGGAAGCTGTATCGCTTCTTGCTTCGCTGGAGAATGCGCGCGTCCTCGCCGGCGGCCAGTCGCTTCTCCCGATGCTCAACATGCGCTTCGCGACGCCCGATCACGTCATCGACATCACCCGCATTCCGGAGCTTTCCGGGATCAGCGTTCATGATGATGAAGTCGTGATCGGCGCCATGACGCGCCAGCGCGAACTCGAATTCAGCTCGGAAATAGGCGAATACCTGCCGCTGATGCACGAGGCGCTGCAGTTTGTCGGCCATCGGCAGACGCGCAATCGCGGCACGATCGGCGGCTCGCTCTGCCATCTCGATCCTGCCGCCGAACTGCCGTGCGTAGCGGCAGCTCATGACGCAATCGTCGAAGTCGTCAGCGACGCGGGCGCGCGCGAAATTCCGTTCGCGGAATTTCCGCTGGGCTATCTCACGCCTGCGATCGAGCCGGGCGAAATGGTGCGCGCCATCCGTTTTCCGCGCTGGCCGAAACAGGCGGGCGCAGCCTTTGTCGAGTTCGCGCGCCGGCATGGCGATTTCGCCATCGTGTCTGCCGCCGCGCTCATTCTGCTTGGCGATGGCGGCGTCGTGGAGCGCGCCAGCCTCACGCTCGGAGGCGTCGGCTCGGGACCGATGCGCATGCATGATATCGAAATCGGGCTCGCCGGCCAGCCGTTCACAAGCGACGCGATCAAGTCGGCCGCGGACGCCTGCGGCGCCATCGAGATCGACGACGACCCCTATACGCCAGCGCATTATCGCAAGCATCTGTGCCGCACGCTCGCCGGGCGCGCGCTGGAGACGGCCGCCTCGCGCGCCGGATGGAGCCGCCCGTGACCGACGTCGAAACCCGCAAGATTACGCTGAAGGTGAACGGCGCCGTGCACACGCGCGATGCGCCCGTGCGTATGCTGCTGTCGGACTTCCTGCGTCATGAGCTGCGCTTGACGGGAACGCATGTTGGCTGCGAACACGGCGTCTGCGGCGCCTGCACCGTCCTCGTCGATGGCCGTAGCGCGCGGTCATGCCTCATGCTCGCCGTGCAGGCGGATGGCTGCGAAATCCTCACCATTGAAGGCATAGCGAAGCCGGACGGGACGCTTCATCCCTTGCAGGAGGCGTTCAGCCGCAATCATGCGTTGCAGTGCGGTTTCTGCACGCCCGGCATGTTGACGACGCTGATGGAGTTGCTTGCCGACAATCCGTCGCCCACGGAAGAAGAGGTGAAGGTCGCCATCTCCGGAAACCTTTGCCGTTGCACCGGCTATGCGGGCATCGTGAAGGCGGCGCTCGAGGCTGCCGCCGTCCTGCGCGGCGAAGGCGCGCCCGCCGGATAAGTTCAGGCGCGCTTCGGCAGTTTGTCGATGATGCGCTTCAGCCGCTGTGGCGTGATGGGCAGTTGCGTGATCGCGCCGGGAACGCCCAGCGCGTCGTCCACCGCCGACGCAATCGCGGCCCCGACTGCGGCGATGCCGCTCTCGCCAGCGCCCTTGATGCCGAGCGGATTGCGCGGGCTCGGTGCGTCTTCGGAAATGATCACTTCCACCTTCGGGACTTCGTTCGCAGTCGGCATGAGATAGTCGACGAACGTTACGGAAAGAGGTTCGCCGCGCTGGTCGTAGAGAAATTCCTCATAGAGCGCGCCGCCAAGTCCCTGAGCGAAGCCCCCCAGGATTTGCCCGCGCACCAGAACTGGATTGATCGCGCGGCCGATGTCATAGGCGATGAGATATTGTTCGACGTTCACCGCGCCCGTCTCCCGGTCGATCGAGACGACGGCGATCTGGTTTCCATAGGGATAGACCTGGTGATCGGTGTCGAACCACCCGTCGCTGCTCAGACCCGGCTCGCGTCCGCGCCGCAATTTCGCCGCCGGGCGCAGATGGTTGGCGATGTCTCCAAGCGTGATCGAGGGGCCGTCCGGCTCGCCGCGACGGATGACGCGGCCGTCGACGATATCGAGCGCCGCCGCCTCGCTCTGCAGCATCTCAGCTGCAAACGACAGGGCTTTCTCGCGCACCTTGAGGGCGGCGGCATGAACGGCGTTCGCCGTCATCACGGTTGCGCGCGAAGCGTGCGCGCCGATGCCGAAGTCGATGCGGTCGGTGCGGCCATGCACGACGCGGATCTTTCGGTAATCGGTTCCCAGCGCCTCGGCGCACACCTGCGCCATCACCGTCTCGAAGCCCTGGCCGACCGACGCGCCGCCCGTGATGACCTCTATGGCGCCGGTCGTATCGACGCAGACATGGGCGCCGTCGCTGGGGCCAAGACCGCTCTTCTCGACGAAGGTCGCAACTCCCGCGCCGACGAGTTCGCCGCGGGCGCGCCGCGCGGCAAGCACAGTTTGCAATTCGTCCCAGCGAATCGCGTTGAGCGACTTGTCCAGCAGGCCGGCGTAGTCGCCGGAATCGTATGACACGTCGTCTTCGAGCACGCTCAGCGGGCGCGCGTAGGGCATCTCATCCGAACGGACGAGGTTCTGCTTGCGGACGTCGATGCGGGAGATTCCCAGCCGCGCGGCGATGGCGTCGAGCAGGCGCTCGCGCACGAAATTGGTTTCATACCGGCCGGGCGCGCGGTAGGTGGCGGCGGGCGTCTTGTTGGTCAGGCGATAATGGCCGACCGCCTTGTACGCCCCGACGCGATAGGGGCCGGGAAGAATGCCGCACGTCGTTTCGGCCACGCGCATCGCGTGCGTGCGCGGATACCCGCCCTGATCGTGCCAGAATTCGTTTTCGATTGCGAGCAGCGCGCCCTTTTCATCCACGGCTGCGCGCACCCGGTGATGCTGCTCTCGCGACTGGTTGGCCGCCATGAGATGTTCGCGGCGATCCTCGATCCACTTCACGGCGCCGCCGAAACGCAGCGCGGCCGCGAGAACAAGGATGTCCTCGGGATAAATTTCGCCACGCACGCCGAAGCCGCCGCCGACATGGGATTCGAACAGATGCAGCGCGGACGCCGGCCGCCCGAACACGCGCGCGAGCGTCTCCTTGTTCTTGTGCGGCACTTTCGCCGCGCCATGCAGTTCGAGCACGTCCCGCGCGGCGTCGTAGCGTCCGATGGCGCCGCGCGTCTCGAGCGGCACGCCGGAATGGCGCCCGACGGTGACGTCGATTTCGATGACCGCGTGGGCGCTGGCGAAGACGCTCGCCGTATCGCCGAAACCCTGCGTAATGATGGCGGCTTCCGTCGAGAGGCCGTCGGCAAATTCGCCGGGCGCCGCGCGCGCGTCGGTGATGACGGGAAGATCCTCGATCTCGACCTCGACGAGTTCCGCGGCGTCCTCAGCCGTGTACGCGTCGGATGCGAACACGGCGGCCACGGGTTCGCCCACGTAGCGCACACGATCGGTGGCGAGCACCGGCTGGCGATAGGGTTCGAGCTTCTCGATCTTGCCTTCACGGAAATCGATTGGGCCGATTTCGGGAATGTCAGCGGCGGTCCAGACCGCGTGGACCCCCGGCTGCGCGCGCGCCGCCGCGGTATCGATGCGGCGGATCAGCCCATGCGCCCGCGGCGAACGCACAATACGCATGTGCAATTGATGCGGAAACGAGATATCGCCCGCGAAAACGCCTTTGCCAATGATGAGCGGGCGATCCTCGATGCGCTGGACGGATTGTCCGATCGCACCCTTCGGCTTCGCGTTCATGCGCGCCTCATTTCGTCGGCCGCCGCGCGCACGGCGGCGAGTATGTTTTCGTAGCCCGTGCATCGGCAGAGATTGGATGCGACAACCTCGCGCAGCGTCTCCTCGTCCATGTCGGGCTCCTTCTCCAGCGCCGCGACGGCGAGCATGAGAAACCCTGGCGTGCAGAAGCCGCATTGCACGGCGTGGAGTTCGGTGAAGGCTTTCTGCATCGGATGAAGCTCGCCGCCGGCGGCGAGCCCTTCCACGGTGCGGATCGTCTTGCCCTGCGCCTGAACGGCGAACATGAGGCATGAGCGCACCGGCTCGCCATCGACGATCACGGTGCATGCGCCGCACACGCCGTGTTCGCAGCCGGCGTGGGCGCCCGTGAGATTGCAGTCGTCGCGCAGCGCGTCGAGGAGCGTCTTGCGCGCGTCGACGCTGATCGTACGCGCCTGTCCGTTCACGTTCAGCGTTATCGTATGCCTTGTCATTGCATCGCCTGTTCGAGCGCGCGCCGCGTCACCGCGCGCACGATGTCGCGCCGGTAGGCGGCGTCCGTCGCGGCGTCTTCCATCGGGTCCACGGCCGCGGCGGCCGCCTCCGCTGCCTTGGCGAAGGTTGCAAGGTCTGGCGCGGCGCCGTCCAGCGCGCGTTCAGCCTCGGGAATGCGGCGCGCGAACGCTTCTGCGCCCCCGACGCTGACGCGCGGCGCGACGATCACGCCGTTCTCGATCGAGAAAGCGGCGATCGCCATGGCGATCGCAAAGTCCCCCTTGCGGCGGCTGAATTCGCAAAAGCCCGTGCGCGCGCCATGAGCCAGCATTTGGACGCGCGCCTCGACAACGATCTCGTCGGGCGCCAGCGTGGTGCTCATGGCGCCGTCGAAATACGCGCTGATGGGGATGCGCCGTTCGCCGCGCACGCTGCGCGCCACGATCTCCGCGTCGAGCAGCGCGGCGAGGGCGCACCATTCCGAGGCGGGGTCGGCGTGTGCGAGGCTGCCGCAGAACGTTCCGCGCGAGCGCACGGAGTAATTGGCGATGTTCGGCATGACCTTCGCGAACAATTCGCCGGCAGGCCCGGGAATGGCGCCGGGCCGGAAGCGCGCATGACGCACGCGCGCTCCGATCCGGATGATCGCGGCTTCGACTGCGAGCATGTCGAGCCCGCCGATCTCGTTGATGTCGACGAGATGTTGCGGCCGCGCGACGCGAAACGCCATCATCGGCGCAAGACTTTGCCCGCCGGCGATCACGCGCCCGTCGTGATCGGCGACTTCGGCGAGGATACGCACCGCCTCGTCGAGATTTGACGGCCGGTGATAGGTGAAAGGCGCAGGCTTCAATCCGGTGACCTTGTACGCGGTTCGCGTTTCAATCGCAGCGTATACTGGCTGCCGAATAGTTCCGAGACAAGGGAAAAATACCAAATTTGGCACAGGGCTTGTATTTGGCTAGGCTGCTCGCACCGGAGAAAACGCAGGAGGGTCGAACGCATGAACGCCAGCAGGAAATCGCCGCTCAAGCTTCTCGGCGCGGCCGCTCTTGCCGGTACCGCGCTTTGCGCGCAGGCCGCGCAGGCCGATGACGTGGCCGACTTTTACAGGGGCAAGACGCTCACCATCATCGTCGGTTACAGCGCGGGAGGCGGCTATGATGTGAACGCGCGCGCATTGTCCCGGCATATTGGCCGGCACATTCCCGGCAATCCGAACGTCATCGTCACCAACATGCCGGGCGCGGGATCGCTCGCCTCGGTGAACTTCCTCTACAACGTCGCGCCGAAGGATGGCACGTCCATGGGCACGTTCGGACGCGGCATCCCGATGGAGCCGCTCATCGGCTCTGGGAAGTTCCAGTTCGAGGCGACGAAGCTCAACTGGATCGGCAGCGTGTCGGCTGAACTGAGCGTGTGCGCCGTCACGCAGAAGTCAAAGGTGCGCACGTTCGAGGACACGCTGACGACCGAAATCGCGATGGGCGGCGAGGCGGCGGGCTCCGATCCGGACACTTACGCCAATCTCGTGCGCGCGCTCACCGGCGCAAAGCTGAAACTTGTCACCGGCTATCCGGGCGGCAACGACATGGCGCTCGCCGCCGAGCGCGGGGAACTCGACGGGCGTTGCGGCTGGTCGTGGGGTTCGGTGAAGGCGACGCGGCCCGCGTGGGTCAGCGGGCCGGACGCGTTGCGCGTGCTTCTGCAGATGTCGGTCGAGCGCAGCCCGGAGATGCCGAACGTGCCGACAATCTATGAAAAGGCGAAGACCGACGCGGACAGGCAGGTCGTCAAGCTGATCGTAAGCCGGCAGACCATCGCGCGCCCCTTCGCAGCGCCGCCGAACGTTCCGGCCGATCGGGTCGCCGCGCTGCGCGCCGCGTTCGCCGCGACCATGAAGGACAAGGAATTCCTCGCGGAAGCGGACAAGCAGAAGCTTGAAGTCGATCCCGTTTCAGGCGCCGACGTGCAGAAGCTGATCGAGGATATCTACAAGTCCTCGCCGGACGTGATCGCGCGCGCCAAGGAAGTCATGGCAGCGGGGCCGGCGGCGAGCGTCGCGAAGCCGAAATAGCGGCGGCGGACGGCGCATCGTCACCCAAGATGATGCGCCAGCATCTTGAGGCACATCCGCTCGAAGGCGGCGCGTTCGGCTTCATCGAGCGCCTCGATGATCCGCTCCTGCGCGCGGCGCACAAGCGGCGCCGCGCGGGAAAGAGTCTCGCGCCCTTCATCCGTAACGGTGAGAAGATTGACGCGCCGGTCTTCGGCGGAGGGAACGCGCGTCACCCATTTCTTCTGTTCGAGCCGGTCGATCACGCCGCCGATGGTGGCGCGGTCGTAGCCGATGAGCGCGGCAAGCTGCGCCTGGCCGACGCCCGGACGCTGCGCGATGGCGAAGAGCGCGGCGTACTGCACCGGCGTGAGATCGACGCCGGCTTCTTCCGCAAACAACCGCACCGCCACCTGCTGCAGGCGGCGGATGTGATGGCCCGGCATGCGGTGCAGCGGCAGGTCGCTCGCCGCCGTGTCCGCATAATCCGGCGTTTCGTGACCCGCGCGCTGCGCGCCCGCCTTCAGTCGAGACATTTGTCGACCGTCCAGCCGTAGAGCCATTCGATCGCGTCATAGTAGCGGTCCGGCGAGCGGCCCTGCCACCAGTTGTTGCGGATCAGGCGCTCGACGCCGTCGGCGTGGAAGATGCGCCCCATTTCGCGCGCGGAGAGGACGACGCGGCCCGTGCGCGGAACGCGCTTCTTTTCATAAAGCTTGAAGGCCTGCTCGATGTTGCGGTCGCAGACCTTCAACGCCTCGCGCAGCGTCACGGCGTCTTCGAGCGCCATGCACGCGCCCTGCGCCATGTATTGAAGCATGGGGTGCGCGGCGTCGCCGAGGAGCGTCGAGCGCCCTTCGCCCCACTTCATCACGGGATCGCGGTCGGCGATGGTCCAGCGTTTCCAGGACGTCGGCTTGTCGAGCAACTGGCGCGGCTTCGCGGAGATGTGCGTGAAGTAGGACATCACTTCTTCGCGCGAACCTTCGCGCACGCCCCATTCTTCCTTCTCGCGGCTGTGGAACGTAACGACGATGTTGTACTGCTCCCCGCCCCGCAGCGGATAATGCACGAGGTGGCAGTTCGGCCCGACCCAGATCGTCGCCGCGTTCCAGCGCAGATCCGCGGGGAATTCGTCGCGCGGCGTCACCGCGCGATAGACGACGTGGCCCGGCACGCGGGCAACGCCGTCGCCGATGGTCTTCTTGCGAACCACCGAATGCACGCCGTCGGCGCCGATCAGCGCAGCGCCTTCGAAAACGCGACCGTTCTGGTCGGTGACGCGCACGCCCTTGTCGCCGACGGCGATGTCGGTGATGCGCGTGGAGGTGTGCACTTCGACGTTCTTCTTCGTCTGCACTTCCTCATAGATCGACAGGTGGATGTCGGCGCGATGAATGACGGCGTACGGATTGCCAAACCGCTTGCGGAATTCCTCGCGCACGGGAATCTGGCCGACGACGCTTTCGTCCACGGCGTCCATCATGATGAGGTCGTCGGTGTAGACGGCGCGAGCGCGGGCGCGCGGGCCGCAGCCGAGCGCATCCATCGCCGCGAAAGCGTTCGGACCGAGCTGGATGCCCGCGCCGATTTCGCCGATCTCCGGTGCCTGTTCAAGAACGGTGACGTCGAATCCGGACTGCGTGAGGCTGAGCGCGCAGGCCATCCCGCCGATGCCGCCGCCGACCACGATGATCCGGTTGTCCTTGCCTGCGCTCATTGTGAACATCCTCCCGCACGCGCGCCGTACTGTGGGCGCGGCCATATAGTAAGCATACGATCTATATGTATGCTGTCAATAACCGGCGGCCACGGCTGGCTGAGCCCGGTTCAGGCCAGCCGGCGCTCGAGCGCGCGCTTGATCTCGTCCTTCATCGGATCGCATGCGGCAAGGATTTCCGCCGCGTGGAAGAAATCGAGCACGCGGTAGCGGTCGACGTCCGGCCGAAGCAGCAGGTCGGGCCGGGCGGCCTTCAGCATTTCGGCGGTAATCGAGCCCTGCATGATCTGCGCGGCGCCAAACATCGCCTCGAAGGCGGAGGGCATGCTTTTCGCCTCGGGCGCGGGGCCGCCGGTTACGTCGCAGGCGATGACGAAGTCGCCGTTCCCGACGAGAGGGCGATAGGGCAGGGGGTCCGTCGCGCCGCCGTCCACGAGAACCGCGCCGTCGATCTCGACCGGCCGGATGAAGCCGGGGATGGCCATCGAGGCGGCGACGGCAGGGGCCAGCGGTCCGTGCGAGAAGCGCCGCGCGCGCCGGCCGAAGAAGTCCGTGGCGACGGCGGTGAACGGCACGCCGAGTTCCTCGAAGCGGTTTGGCACGGCCTTGGGCCAGAAGAGATCGAGGATGCGTTCGCCGTCGAGCAACATGGGATTCTGGAATTGCCCGCCGAGCAGATCGGCGAACCGTCCGACGCGGCACATCAGCACGCGGGACATCACCTCGGCGCGGCTGGCGAGCAGTTTGAGCAAGTGCTGGCGCATGTCCCGGGCCGTCAGACCAGCGGCCCAGGCGGCGCCGATCACCGCGCCCATCGACGCCCCGGCGATCGCCTTGGGCTTCAGCCCCAGTTCGTCCAGCGCCTCCACGACGAGCACATGCGCGAAGCCGCGGGCGCCGCCGGCGCCCAGCGCAACGCAAATTCCGGACTCGCCGCCGCGCCCGGCCGCCGCGACGGTCGTTACGTCCTGCAAGCTCATGGATTCATCGCCTTTCGCGAACGCGCTCCACCTTAAAGGAACCCAAGCAGCGCGCGGGCGGTATCGGATGGGTTTTCTTCGGCGAGAAAATGGCCGGCGTCGATTTCTGCGCCTTGCGCGTGCGGCGCGAACGTGTCGCGCCATACGTCGAGCGCCGGGCGCTTCCCGCGCGTGAGGAAGAAGTCGCCGGTGAGAACGAGCGTCGGACACTGGATCTTTCTCCGCGCGGCGAGGTCGGCTTCGTCCGCCTGCCGGTCTGCGCCCGCGCTCGCGCGATAGTCCTCGCAGAAGGCGTGGATGCGCGACGAGTCGCGCCACGCATCGCGATAGCGCGCGAGCGCTCGCGGATCGAACGCGCGCAGGTCGCTGTCCTTCGCCCACTGGCGCATGAGGCCGGTGAAATAGGCATCGGGCGTTTGTTGCGCGATGTCATCTTCCGGGGCAGGGGCGGGGCGCGACAGGAAGGCCCAATGGGCTGCCGCCATGTGGCCGGCCTCGATCGCGCGCCACACCTCGCTCGTCGGCAGAATGTCCAGCAATGCGAGCTTTTCGATGCGCCCAGGCTGATCCAGCGCGAGACGATAGCCGGCGCGCGCGCCCCTGTCGTGACCGGCCAGCGAAAACCGCACATGGCCGAGGTCCTCCATCACCTTGACGAGGTCGTCCGCCATCGCGCGCTTGGCGTATTGTGCGCCGCCCTCGCTTCGCGGCGCCGACGACCAGCCGTAGCCGCGCAGGTCCATGGCTATCACAGTAAACCGCCGCGCAAGCATCGGGGCGATCCTCGCCCACATCAGGTGCGTTTGAGGAAAGCCGTGGAGCAGGGCGAGCGGCGGCCCGGCCCCGCCGGAACGCGCGAAAATGCGTCCCGCGTCCGTATCGATCCAGTGAGCGGCGAAGCCCGGGAAAAGATCGGCGCCTGTCATGTTCGCTCCATCAGGGTTTTCGCGCATTTGTGAACATGAGGCATGCCTTGCGGTCTGGCAAACCGCCGTTGCCGCCTTAGCTTCGTGCGCGGTTTCGGCTGACGCGCGCCACGAACAGACCCGCCGCGACGGCCGTTCACCGGACCCAATCAGGGAGAGGAGACGATCGGAATGAATGTCACGAGGAGACATATGCTTGCGGCCGGGGTCGCCGCCGCCGCGGTTCCCGCCCTGCCGGGCGCGTCCGCTCTGGCGAACACCCCGCCGGCGACCGCGAACCTCACGCAATCGCCCGGCTGGTTCCGGCACAAGGTCGGCGACATCACCGTAACCGCAATTGGCGACGGCTTCGTTCAGCGGCCGCTTGACGGCTTCGTGCGCAACGCGCCGGTCGCCGACGTCCAGAAGACGCTCGCCGACCAGGGGTTGCCGTCCACGCACGTGCGGGTGCCGTACACTTCGATAGTGGTGCAGTCCGGCTCGCGCGTGATCCTTCTCGACACGGGCAACGGGCAGTTCGCGCCGGCTCCGAACTCCGGGCAATGGATGAGCAACTTCCGCGCCGCGGGCTTCACGCCCGAAGCGGTGACGGATGTCGTCATCAGCCATTTCCATGGCGATCACATCAACGGCCTGCGCAACAAGGATGGCGCCCAGGTCTTCGCGAACGCCCAGGTGCTCGTGCCTGAAGGCGAGTGGACTTTCTGGATGGACGATGCGCGCATGAACAATGCGCCGGACGCCATGAAGGGCGCTTTCCAGAACGTGCGCCGCGTGTTCGCGCCGTTCAAGGACGTGACGCGCTTCGCCTGGGACAAGGAAGTCGCGCCTGGCGTCACGAGCGTTCGCGCCGACGGCCATTCTCCCGGCCATACCGCCTTCCTCATCACGTCCGGCAACGGGCGCATGATGTATGTCGCCGACATCACCAACACCCCGATCCTGTTCGCGCGCAATCCCGAATGGCAGGTCATGTTCGACATGGACCCGCAGAAAGCCACCGAGACGCGCAAGCGCATGCTCGACATGGCCTCGGCGGAAAGGATCCGCTGCGCCTTCTATCACGGACCGTTCCCATCGGTCGGACAGATCGGGCGCGAGAGCAGCGGCTATCGCCTCGACCTGCTGCCGTGGCAGGACGCGCTCTGACAGGCGCAGACTTCACTGTGAAAGGCCGCGCATTCGCGCGGCCTTTTCGATTGGGACCTTGCATCGACGGCGTTTCCGGACGCAGGATGCGGCTGATCAACGGAGGGAGGCGCCCATGAAGCTCACAAAATTCGCCGCTTGCGCGGCGCTCGGACTTGGCCTGCTCAACGGCGCTCCGGCGATGGCCGGGGACGTCATTCAGGATTGGGCGCAGGCCAAGCCGCCCGCGCCGCCCGCACTGAAGGACGCGACTGTCGACCCCAAGACGACGGCGCTGCTCGTGCTCGATTTCATGCGCTCGAACTGCAACAACGAGCGCCGTCCGCGCTGCGTCGAGAGCCTGCCCAAGGCGAAGGCGCTGCTCGAACGGGCGCGCAAGGCGGGCATGCCGGTCGTCTACGCCATCATCGCAAACACGACGACGAAGGACGTCTGGCCGGAGGTGGCTCCGCTCGACAGCGAGCCCTGGGTTCAGTCGGGTCCTGACAAGTTCCGCGGCACGCAGCTGCAGAAGATCCTGGCGGACAAGGGCGTCAAGACTGTCATCGTCACCGGCACCGCCGCCCAGGGCGCTGTGCTCTACACCGGAAGCGCCGCCGCGCTTTCCGGCATGAGCGTGATCCTGCCCGTCGATCTGATGTCGGCGGAGACGATCTTCCACGAGCAGTACGTGGCGTTCCATTTCGCCACGGCGCCGGGCGTAAGCCAGCGCACCACGCTCACGCGCTCGGACATGATCAAGTTCTGAGAAAGCATCGCGCCGGCGAAAGCCGGCGCGACGACTTCGCGGCCTTACGCTTCGCCGCGTTCGCGCTTAACCGCCCGCCAGCCGATGTCGTTGCGATAGAAGCCGCCCGGCCAGTCGATCATCGCCAGCGCCTGATAGGCCTTCTCGCGCGCGCCTGACACGCTGTCCGCCAGCGCGGTGATGTTCAGCACGCGGCCGCCGTTCGCGACCAGCCTGTCGCCGTCCAGTATCGTTCCCGCATGGGTGATCGTCACGCCGTCCACCTTTGACGCAAGGTGGAGATCTCCGATCACGCTGCCGCGTTGCGGCGCATCGGGATAGCCGTTCGCCGCGAAGACGACTGTCAGCGCCGTCTTGCTCTTCAGTTTCACAGGCGCCTCGGGCAGGTCGCCGCGCGCGCAGGCGAGAAGCAGCGGCACGAGATCCTGATCGAGACGGGGCAGCATGACCTGCGTTTCAGGATCGCCGAAGCGCGCGTTGAACTCGATGAGTTGCGGGCCATTCGCGCCGATCATCAGCCCGGCGAACAGGACGCCGCGATAAGGCGTGCCGCGCTCCTTCATGCGCCGCACGGCTGGCTCCACGATTTCGCGCATCGCGCGTTCGACCATGTCGTCGCTCATGATCGGGGCGGGCGAATAGGCGCCCATGCCGCCCGTGTTTGGCCCCGTGTCCCCTTCGCCGACGCGCTTGTGGTCCTGCGCCGACGCGAAGGGCACGGCGCGCTCCCCGTCGCAAAGCGCGAAGAACGACGCTTCCTCGCCTTCGAGGAAGTCCTCGACCACCACTTCGGCCCCTGCCGCGCCGAAGGCGCCGCCGAAGATTGTGTCGATGGCGGCTTCGGCGTCGGGCAGATGTTCCGCGACGATCACGCCCTTGCCCGCCGCTAGTCCGTCCGCCTTCACGACGATGGGCGCGCCGCGTCCGCGAATGTAGGCCTTGGCGGAGCCGGGATCGGAAAAGCGTTCATAGGCGGCGGTGGGAATGCCCGCCTCCTTGCAAAGATCCTTGGTGAATCCCTTCGAGCCTTCGAGCTTCGCCGCCGCCTTGCTCGGGCCGAACACGGGCACGCCCGCCGCCTCCAGCTTGTCCGTGAGCCCGGCAACCAGCGGCGCCTCGGGGCCAACGACCACAAGCCCGACCTTCTGCTTGTGGCAGAAGTCGACGATCTCCCCATGATCGTCCACGTTCAAATCGACGTTTGCGGCGATGGCCGCCGTGCCCGGATTGCCGGGCGCGACGAAGAGTTGCGCGGTCAGCGGCGAGGCGGCGATAGCGATGGCTAGCGCATGTTCGCGCCCGCCGGACCCGATGAGAAGGATGTTCATGGACTCTCTTCCTGCTGGCGTTCTCTAGCCACGCCCGGCGCGGCGAGGCAAGCGCGGCCTGTGCGAGGCTTCCGCCTGCTCGCCCCGGCAAAAGAAAAGGGCGGGCCCGGCGGCCCGCCCGAGAATTCAGAAGGCGCGAGGATCAGGCGGCCTTCGCCGCCTTCCCGTCCTGCCCCGGCATGAAGAAGACGAGCATGTTCGCCACGATGATGGTGAAGGCGAGGAACCAGAATGTCATCAGCAGTCCCCACCGGTCCGCGATCATGCCGCAGATCAGCGGGCCGGCGGCTGCGCCGAGCGACTGCACGCCGAACATCACGCCGATGGCCGAACCGCCCATATCCTTGGGAGTCGCGTCGAGAAGCCATGCCTGCAGGACGGGGCGGATCGCGAACAGGAAGCAGCCGAGCATCGCGACGAACAGCACGAACAGCGAGGAGCCGCCCGCGAAGAACATCATGGCCAGCACGGCGGCCGTCATGATCATGGAGGACATGATGACGTTTCTGCGGCCCATCTTGTCGCTGAGATGTCCGGCGACGGGCGCGGCGACGAAGCCCGCGGCTTGCAGCAGGAACATCGAAAGGCCGATCCACCATGGATTGTAGCCGAGGTCCTTGGCGAGGTAGAGCGGCAGGAAGGCCATGATGCCGCCCTGCGTGATCGCGCGGAACGCCGAACTTGTCGAAAGAAAAATGAGCGTCTTGTTGCGGAAGAGGTCGGGCAGGGCGCGCAGCACTTCGCCGAGCGTCTTCTGCTGTTCGGGCTTGGCGGCGCCCGGCTTTTCAGCCGTGAGCTTGCCGAGGAACCAGAGGATCGCGATCGCCATCACGACGCCCGGCACGATGTTGATGATGACGATGTCGCGCCAGGTCATCCATGCGAAGGCGGTGAGCAGGGCGCCAGCGGCGAGCGGCGCCAGCGCGTCGCCCACATTGCCGCCCATGCCGTGATAGGCCATCACGAGGCCCTTGCGCTCGGGAAAACGGCGGCCGAGCCACGGAATGGCGGTCGGATGCCAGAGGTTGTTGCCGATGCCGATGAGGACCGAACAGGCGAGCAGGACCCAGTAGGCGTCGGAGTAACCCATGATGAAATAGGGAACGCCGATCCAGAACAGCGACGCCGCCATCAGCAGGCCCTTGCGCGCCACCGAATCGACGAGGATGCCGCCGGGGATGTTGGAAACCGCTCCCGCCACCGCCTGCGCGGTCAGGATCATGCCGATCTGGCCGTAGCTGAGGCCGAGTTCGTTGCCAATGAGCGGCAGCAGCACGTAGAAAGTTGCGGGATACCAATGCGTCAGCGAATGGCCGATGGTGATGATCCAGACTTCCAGAAAGGAACGTTCCGATTTCGCCTCGTCCTTCGAGGCGGCGCTGACGACAGCCGTCATGGTATCTCCCGCAGGATTCGATTTCTTGAGATTTGATTTCAGGCAGAAATCGCCTTTTCCGCATGCCAGGTCAAGTTCCGAGGGAGCCAGCCATGCGCCGGGCGCAAGGCTGGCTGGACGGCGCCGGGTCCGGGCGAATAGCTTGGCGCCGCCTGGGGTCGATTGGACGGCGCTGGACTTTGCGAGGCGAGCATGACCACTCAAACGGAGGAACCCCGCGGCGAACTGACGGTGCGCACCGTCGCCATGCCGGCGGACACGAACGCCAACGGCGACATCTTCGGCGGCTGGGTGCTGTCGCAGATGGACCAGGCTGGCGGCATCGCAGGCGTCGAGCGCGCGCAGGGGCGCGTGGTCACGATCGCCGTCGAGGCCATGACGTTCATCCGGCCGGTGAAGGTGGGCGACGTCCTGTGCGTGTACACCGAAGTCGAGTCGGTTGGCCGCACGTCCATGAAAATCCATATCGAGGCCTGGGCGCGGCGGTTCCGCACCCATCACCGCGAAAAGGTGACGGACGCGACTTTCACCTTCGTCGCCATCGACGACGAGGGCCGCCCGCGCCCGGTCCCGTCGCATGGGGGGTGACGGGTCCGAACAGTCCGAGGCGCGGGACGCCGCGGCCATTGGCGCGCGGACCTGAATCGGATCAAATGAGCCGATGGCCGAGAAAGAATCGAACGCGCCCGAGATTTCCGTCACCGAACTTTCCTCCGCGCTCAAGCGCACGATCGAGGACCGGTTCGGCTTCGTGCGCGTGCGCGGCGAGGTTTCGGGCTGGCGCGGACCGCATTCGTCGGGCCACGTCTATTTCTGCCTGAAGGATCAGGGCGCGAAGATAGACGCCGTGATCTGGAAGGGGGCCTACCAACGCCTCAGGGTGAAGCCCGAAGAGGGCATGGAGGTTATCGCTACCGGCAAGGTGACGACCTATCCCGGCAAGTCGACTTACCAGATCGTCGTCGAGACCATCGAACCGGCTGGCGTCGGCGCGTTGCTCGCGCAGCTGGAGGAACGCCGCAGGCGGCTTGCCGCCGAAGGCCTTTTCGACGACGCGCGCAAGCAATTGCTGCCATTCCTTCCCTCCGTCGTGGGCGTCGTCACTTCCCCCACGGGCGCGGTGATCCGCGACATCCTGCATCGCGTCGCCGACCGTTTCCCGCTGCGCGTCATTGTGTGGCCCGTGCGCGTGCAGGGCGACACCAGCGCGGCGGAAGTCGCCCGCGCAATCGAAGGGTTCAACACGCTGCCCGAAGGGGGAAAGATACCGCGCCCCGACGTGATCATTGTCGCGCGCGGCGGCGGCTCGCTGGAAGACCTCTGGGGCTTCAACGAGGAGATCGTCGTGCGCGCGGCGGCGTCCAGCATGATCCCGCTCGTCTCCGCCGTGGGCCATGAAACCGACTGGACGCTGATCGACCACGCCGCGGACCGCCGCGCCCCGACGCCGACGGCGGCGGCCGAAATGACCGTGCCCGTGCGCTCGGAGATGGCGGCTCAGGCCGATGCCCTGGCGCGCCGCCTTCTCGCCGTCACGCTGCGGCTGTCGGAGCGCCGTCGCGCTGATGTTCGCGCATTGGTTCGCGCCCTGCCGTCGCCCGAAGACGTGCTTGCGATGCCCCGCCAGCGGCTCGACCGCGCAGGCGAGAACCTGCCGCAGCGCGTCGCGGCCGCGCTCAACGACCGGCACTTGAAGCTCAATCGGCTCGGCGCCCTCGTGGCGCGTCATTCGCCGCGCGCCGAGCTCGCGCGCCGCACGGAACGCGTGGCGGGATTGGGCGAGCGCCTGCGCCGCGCCATGATCACGCGCCGCGAAGCGGAGCGCGTCGCCGGCCAGCGGCGGCGCGAGCGCCTGCAGGCGGCGCACGAGCGGATGCGCAATGCGCTGCGCGCCTGCAGTGAACGCCGGCGCCGCGATCTGGAATCGGTTCTGAAGCTCATCGACTCGATGAGCCACAGGAGCGTTCTGGCGCGCGGCTTCGCGCTGGTGCGCGACGGCGGCCCTGACGGCGCGCCTGTGCGCAGCGCCGCCAGCGTGACGCCCGGCCAGGCGCTGACGCTCCAGTTCGCGGACGGATCGGTCGCCGCGACGGCGAACGGCGGCGGGGCGCCGCCCGGCGCGAGCGATCCCCCAGTCCGTCAGAAAGCGGCAAGGCCCGGGAGGGCGCCCGCGGGACCGGTGGCAAACCAGGGCTCCCTGTTCTGAACTCGTTCACGATCCCGCGCGCGCTTGCTTTCAAATCCGCCGTGCGCGCTTATCTTGGGTTTCTGAATCTGGAGGCTCCCATGTCTGGCATCGGTTCCCTGTTCGGCAAATCGGCCAAGGACTCCAAGGGCGAGGACTTCGCGGTCGAAAAGACGCCCGAGGAATGGAAGCGCGAACTCACGCCCGAGCAATACTACGTCCTGCGCGAGCACGGCACCGAGCGCGCCGGCACAAGCCCCCTCAACGCGGAGAAGCGCGCGGGCGTGTTCAAATGCGCGGGCTGCGGCAACGACCTGTTCGAGAGCGCCACGAAGTTCGAATCCGGCACAGGCTGGCCGAGCTTCTTTCAGCCCATGGATGGCGCGGTCGACACCTCCGAGGACCGCAGCTTCTTCATGACGCGCACTGAAGTCCATTGCGCCCGCTGCGGCGGACACCTGGGGCATGTGTTTCCGGACGGGCCGCGGCCCACCGGGCTGCGCTATTGCATGAACGGCGCAGCTCTTGCTTTTGAACCGAAGGAATGATGGCATGGATGCGGTCGCGCCTCTTTGTGCGATCGCTCCATTCCGCATGGAACCCGACGGCGCCGGGCGGCTTTCGCTCTGACCTTCGAGAGGAAGAATGAAATGGCTTTGGCTGTCCGTCCGCCTCCGGGCCGCGACCCGCTCATCAGGATGGTGATCCTCAACTGGATTGTCGGCGCCTTTATGGGCGTCGCGTTCGCCGCCGTTCTGCTCGCCGCCGATGTCGCCGGCATGCGCACGCTGATGTTGGGGCACACGGTTTCCGTGCCCGCGCTCGCCTTGCTCTTCGGCGGCTTCGCGATCACGTTTGGCGGCGTCATCGCGGCGACCGCGGTGATGCTGATGAAGGAAGACGACGACGGCGATGGCGGTCACGGCTACAGGTTGGAGCCTGCGCCGGTGCGCGTCGTGGCCCGGGCGCGCCGCTGACGATTTCACGTCGCGGTCGAGAAACGCTATGCGTTCTGCGCGATCCAGCGTTCAAGCGCCCGCGCGTCGATCATCCCCGAATGACGGGCGATCTCACGGCCTCCGCGGAACATGATTAGCGTCGGGATGGCGCGAATGTTGTAGCGTCCGGCGACGTTCGGGAGAGCTTCCGTATCCACCTTGAGAAATCGCGCGCGCGGCTCGACGGATCGGGCCGCGGCGGCGAACTGCGGCGCCATTGCGCGGCAGGGACCGCACCACTCGGCCCAGAAGTCGACGACAACCGGCAGCTGCGTGCGGCCAATATGCCTGTCGAAGTCAGCTTCGCTGCGCGCCTCGACAGGAGTCCCGGCGAAAATGGTCTGTCCGCACTTGCCGCAAGACGGCTTGTCGCCGGCGGCACGCCGCGAGTCGGGCGCGCGGTTCACGGCGCCGCAGCTCTGGCAGACGAATGTGCTGCAACTCTCGCTCATGCCTTGCTCCGGAATTGTCCTATCTCATGTGAGAGCGCACACGCTGATGTTCAACTGCCATGATCGCGATGTCATGATCCGGCGTCGCGCATGCGTCATGCTCGGGGAGCGAAGGAGGGAGAAATCCATGATTGGGAAAGGATGCGTTTCACTCATCGTCCTTATGGCCGCGTCCACGCCGCTTGCGGCGCAGACAGGTCCAAAGGCGGCCTACGACGAGCTCTGCCTGAGTTGCCACAAGCAGCCGCAGCGGCTCGCCGCGCGGATCAAGAAGACGGATGATGAGCGCGCCCGGCTCGATGCGTTTCTGGTCAAGCATTACGCGCCCGACGCGGACAAGCGCGCTGCCGTTCTCGATTACATGTTTTCGCTCAAATAACGGTCAGAACGGGCGCAGGGCGTACAGGAGCACAAGCGTTGCGACTCCGGTCGCGACGAGCCTGTAACCGCGGATGATGCGCGCGTCGCGCCGGCTTCTGCTAGTCATACGCAAACTTCTCGTAAACGATGTTGTCGAGCGGCACGCCCGCGTCCGCGATCAGGTCGGCGCTTGAGGCCATCATCGGCGTCGGCCCGCAGATAAGCGCCAGCGTGCGTTTCACATTCAGTCCCTGCAGCGCCTTTTGCACGAGGGCTGCGTCGATGGGGCCGACGCCGCCCGACCAGCCTGGCGCGGACTCGTCGACGGTGAAGTGATTGACGAGATCGAGGCGGGCTTCCAGCTCCAGCATTTCGTCAGCGTGGACGAGATTGCGCGGCTCTCCGGCGGCGTAGATGCATCGCACCGGCCTTTTGTCCGCCCGCGCGGCGAGCGAACGCAGCACGCCGATGAGTGGGGCGAGCCCTACGCCGCCGGCGACGAGGAGGATCGCGTCCGCATCCCGCCCGTCGGCGACGAGATTGCCATGCGGCCCATCGACGCTGACCATCGTACCTGCCCCAAGGCCCGGCAGGGACCGCGTCAGGTCGCCTACCGCCTTGATGAGGAAGCGCATGCGCGGCAATTCTTCAGGCGCTGACGCGATCGAAAAGGGATTGTCGAACGGTTGCGCAAAGCCCGGCCGGAAGTTGAGCCATACGAACTGACCGGCGACGAAACGGAACGGAGGGCCGCTGGTCTGCGTGATCGTCAGCTCCATGAGCTTCGGCGTGAGAGGCTTCACGTTTTCGAGCCGCCATCGGACGCGACGGGCGATGAGCGGCCGGCCGACATAAATGTGCGCGAAGGCGAGCCCGGCGGCCGAGAAGACGACGATCCAGTACGCCCAAAGCGCCGGGACAAACGCTGCGGTTCCGGTGGCGACGACGTGGTGCGCGGCGAGGGCGAGGACAGCGAGCGCGCCGAAGCCATGTGTGAAACGCCACGTTTCATAGGCCATCCACGCATCCCGCCTGATGCTGGCGACGAGGATGCAGCCAAGGCCGGCGAGCGCGAGGACACCCGTGAGCATCCGCTGCGAGGTCAAGAGATTGAGGAGATGAGCGCCCGCGTGAGCGGGACCCTGGGCCAGCGACGGGGCGACGAACGCCAGCACATGCAGGAGCGCGAAGCACAGCAGCATCATTCCCGCGAAGCGATGGAAGCCCAGCACCACGTCCAGCCCGACGCCGGACGAAATCGCTTCGAATCGCCCTGAGGTGATGAACTGGGCCGCCAGCATCGCCGCCGCGGCGACGCCCATACCGCGCGCCGCCTCTTCCGCGAGCGACCCGGATCCTGGCGCGGCCGCAGATGTAGCCACGAGCGCGGATCCGATCAGGGCGACATAAAGCGCGCCGAGAACCAATCCCGAAAGGGACCGCCGTCTGCCGGTGTTCAATTCGTTCCTGACTCCTCAAGCCTCGATTTTGTCAGCCTAAAGTTTAACATGCCGATGACAAGGGCGCGTTTCGCGCGCTTTGGCGTTCATCTGTAGCGTGACTCCGGCGCCGCCTTTGTGGCAGGTCAATGGCTGCGGACAAGCGGAGCAGTATAGGTCGCACGGAGATGGCCGGTTCATGCGAATAGCGTTTCTGTCGGACATCCACGGCAACAGGGAGGCGCTGGAGGCGTGCATCGCGCACGCGGAGCGCTTCGGCGTCGACCGTTGGGTGATCCTGGGCGACCTTGTGGGCTACGGCGCGGATCCCGCCTTCGTGGTCGACCGCGCGCGCGAACTGGCGGCGCGCGGAGCGGTGGTCATCAAGGGCAATCATGACGTGGCGGCCGCATCCGGCGTCGCCAATGGAATGAATGAATACGCGACGAAGGCGATCACCTGGACCTATGACGAACTCGACGACGACGCCCGCGACTGGCTGCGGACCCTGCCGATGAAAGTGGAGGAGGATGATCGCCTCTACGTCCATTCGGAGGCTGCGGCTCCATCGGAATGGCGCTATGTCACCGAGGCCGGCGGCGCGGAGCGATCTTTGCGCGCGACGGACAAACGTCTCACCTTCTGCGGGCACATCCATGTGCCGCAGCTTTACCATATGGCCCCGCAAAAGCCTGCGGTGGGCTTCAAGCCGCAAAACAACTCCCCGGTTCCGCTCGTCGGCAGCCGCAAATGGCTGATGGTGCAGGGCGCCGTCGGCCAGCCGCGCGATCACAATCCTGCGGCCGCCTATGGTCTTCTCGACGTGAAGCGCAATGAGATGAGTTACATGCGCGTGCCCTACGACATCGAGGGCGCGGCGCGGAAGATTCACCACGCAGGCCTGCCGCAAATCCTCGCGGCGCGGCTTTTCATAGGGCGGTGAGCGCATGAACAAGACGGACGTCAATGTCGGCGAGACGATCGATGGTTTCCACATCGAGGAGCGCATCCACGTCGGCGGCATGGCGATCATCTTTCGCGCCTCGCATCCCGACATAGAGGGTCCGGTTCTCTTCAAGGCGCCGAAGATTCTCGACGGCGACGATCCGACGGTCATCGTCGGTTTCGAGATGGAGATGATGATCCTGCCGCGCCTGACGGGCATACACGTGCCCAAAATCTACGGCGTCGGCGACTATTCGAGCAGGCCCTACATCGCGATGGAGTTCGTGAAGGGGGATACGCTTTATCCCACCTTCGAAAAGTCGCCCATTCCTCCCATGGACGTCGCGGAGATCGGCGCAAAGGTCGCGACCGCGCTTGTGGACCTGCACCGGCAGAAGGTCATTCACTTCGACCTCAAGCCGTCGAACATCATGATCCGCGACACAGGCGAAGCGTGCTTCATCGATTTCGGCCTGTCGCGGCATCTGGAGATGCCCGACCTGCTTGAAGCGGAGTTTCATCTGCCGATGGGCACGGCGCCCTATATTTCGCCCGAGCAGGTGCGCCAGAACCGTTCCGATCCGCGTTCCGATATCTTCGCCCTGGGCGTGCTGCTTTACCATCTGGCCACCGGCGAGCGCCCGTTCGGCCTGCCGCGTTCGCAGCAGGCTTTGCGCACGCGACTGTGGCGCGATCCCGTGCCTCCCCGCGCCATCCGGCCGGATATTCCTGCCTGGCTGCAGGAGATCATTCTCCGCTGCCTCGAGGTCGATCCCGGCAAACGCTACCAGACCCCGGCGCGCCTCGCCTTCGCGTTGCAGAACCCCGATGCCGTGATCATCACGGCGCGGGCCGACAAAATGAAACGCGATCCGCTGCCGACCGCGCTCCGGCGGTGGCTGCGCGTGCGCGCACTGCCGCCGCCCGAGCCCTCGCCCTATGTGGCGGAAGCCGGCGCCATCATTGTCGTCGCCGTCGATCTTTCGGAAGGGTTCGAGTACCTCGCGGAAGCGTTGCGCATCCAGACGCAGCGCGCGCTCGCCTCGACGGAAGACGTTCGCCTCGCCTGCATCAACGTGCTGAAACTCAGCGCCGTGTTCGTGAACGATCCCTTCGACTCCGAAGGCCGCAACATTCACATCCAGCGGCTCGTGGAGTTGAAGGACTGGGCGCGACCCTTTGGTCTGGCGACGGACAAGGTAAGCTATCACGTGCTTGAGCACATGGACGCGGCCGAGGCGATCCTCGAATTCGCCGAAAAGAACCATGCCGACCAGATCCTGATGGGCGCGCGCGGCCATTCCCAGATGCGCCGGTTCCTCGGCAGCGTGTCGGCCGAGGTTGCGGCGCGCGCCTCCTGCACGGTGACGCTCGTCCGTGCGCCAAATCCGGGGGCCGTCAGGCAGGAATCCGGCGAAGCGGTCGCCGCGAGCGGAGCCGCCTGAGGCTATTTCTTCCCGGACGGCTTTATTCCGTCGCGCTGGCCCCCTATGTTCACCCGCGTGTCAACCGGGGTCGCGCCTCCATGAACCTGATGGATCGAAATCCTCCGCAAACAGGCGTCGAGGCGCAGGTGCGGTTTCTCGACGGCGACTTCCGCGTGCTTCGGCCCGGCGCCTTCGTGCGCTGCGCGGTGACGGGCGATCCGATCCCGCTGGAGGAATTGCGGTACTGGGACGTCGATCTGCAGGAATCCTACCGCGATCCGCAGGCGAAGCTGGAACGGCTCGGCGTCAACGTGAAGCTCTGAAACCCTCGAGCGCGCGCGCGAGCGAGGCGTCCTCGAAGGCCAGGGACACGGGCAGCGTCGCGATGTCTTGCGCCGCCCCGAGGCGCGCTATGTCCTTCTCGGTCGTGATGAGTTGCGCGTCGAGCCGAGCCGCGTCGCCGCGCAGCCGCGAAATCTCCTCCATCGTGAAGACGTGATGATCGGGAAAGGCGCGCGCGCCCGCTATCTCCGCGCCGATCTCCCGCAAGGTCGCAAAGAATTTTTCCGGCCTGCCGATTCCGGCGAAGGCGAAGACACGGCGTCCTCGCCATAGCGTTGCGGCGTCGACGCCGGGCGCAAGTTGTCCGCGCGTGACGGGAACGCCATGCTGGTCGGCGCACGTTTTCACGAATGCGCCGGCCGCGCCATCGCCGATGATCACAACGGCGTCGACATGCGCAAGTTGCGCGTCGAGCGGCGCGCGCAACGGTCCCGCCGGGATGCAAAGGCCATTGCCGACGCCGACCGCCCCATCAACGACAGCGACGCGAAAGTCCTTGTGAAGCGCGGGATTCTGCAAGCCGTCGTCCATGACGATAACGCTTGCTCCCTTCGCCGCCGCCGCGCGCGCTCCAGCGATCCTGTCAGCGCAGACGATCGTTGGCGCGATGCGGGCGAGAAGGAGCGGTTCATCCCCGACATCCGCGGCCGTATGCGCCGCCGGATCGACCGTGACCGGCGCCGCCGCGGCGCGGGACGCGCCATATCCGCGCGACAGAAAGACGGGCTGCTCGGCCTTTCCTTGCAGTTCGCGCGCTATCGCGATGGCGGTCGGCGTCTTGCCGGCGCCACCTGCGACGAAGTTCCCCACGCAGATGACGGGAACGCTGGCGCGCGCGCCCTCCTGGCTCATGCGGCGCGCCGTTGCTGCGCCGTAAATCGCTGCGAAGGGCGAGAGCAGATGCGCGATGGCGTCCGGCGCGGGCTTCCACCAGAACGCCGGGGCGCGCATCAATGCCTCTCCAGTTGCATCTGGAGCACATAGGGCTCGATGGCGTTCATGATGTTGTCGCAGGCGCCGACGAGGGAGTCGACAGCTTCCCCGGCTGCGCGCGACATCTCGCGCATGCGCCGCGCATCGCCAAGCAGTTGCGTCAGCGCGCGCGCGAAGTCTTCCTCGTCATTGACCTGGCGTGCGCCGCCGCGCCGCGTGAACTCGGCGTAGACATCCGCGAAGTTCGACACGTCCGGCCCGTGCAGGATCGCTGCGCCGAGCTTCGCGGGCTCGATGGGATTCTGTCCACCGCCCCCGCCAGCGAACGACTTGCCGAGAAAGACGATGCTGGCGAGCCGATACAACAGGCCCATCTCGCCCATGGTGTCGGCTATGTAGAATTGCGGCCCCCTGGCGGGGAGCTTCGCGCCGGTGGAGCGGCGCACCGGGTTGAGGCCGGACTTCATGGCTTCGCGTTCAATCTCGGCGCCGCGCTGCGCGTGCCGCGGCGCGACCATGGTGACGAGATCGGGGAAGCGCTGCAGCAAATGCGTGTGCAGCATCATCGCCATCCGTTCTTCGCCGTCATGCGTCGAGGCCGCCAGCCAGACGGGCCGCGAACCGATGAGCGCGCGCAGTTCTGCGAGCTCCTGCGGATCGGCGGGCAGGGCGGGCACATCGTATTTGAGATTGCCCGCCACCTGCACGCGCGCCGCGCCGAGGTCGATCAGACGCGATGCGTCCGCTACGCTCTGCGCGAGACAGAGATGGATCGGCTTCAACAGCGCCTGTATCGATCGCGACGCGCGCTTCCATCGTTCGTAGGAGCGTTGCGACATGCGAGCGTTGACGAGGACCACCGGCACGTTGTGCGCCTGCGCTTCGAGCAGGAGATTGGGCCACAGTTCGGACTCGGCCAGCAGGATGATGTCCGGCCGCCAGTGATCGAGGAACTGCCGCATGAAACGCGGCGCGTCCAGGGGCGCATATTGATGGAGCACGCCGTCGGGCAGCCGTTCGCCGAGCACCTGCGCCGAGGCGACCGTGCCGGTCGTGAGAAGCACGAGGAAGCCGCGTTCGCGCAGGCGCACGATGAGCGGCAGCAGCGCGATGCCCTCTCCGACGCTTGCCCCATGCACCCATGCGAGCCGCCCGCGCGGACGCTTGATCGCGGGCGAGCCCATGCGCTCGCGCGCGCGCGCCGGGTCTTCGCGGCCCGATCGCCGCCGCCACGCCAGTACGAGCGGCGCGAATGGGGTCAGCGCCGCGGTCGCGAGGCGATAGGCGCCGATCAACAGCGTTGACCGGGTCAAGACGCGCCCTCCGCGCGCGAAGCGCGCAGTTCGCGCAAGTTCGCGCCCGGGTCCCGTGACCCGCAGATTTCATAGGCGCGGGCGTGGGCGGCGTCGAGCGCGCGCTCCACATGCTGGCGCGCCGCCTCGAGTTCCTCGGCGCTGGCGTCGGCGGAGACGCGAATCGGCTCGCCGACGACGATAGCGCCACGCGAGAACGGCAGCGGCAGGCTGGCGCGGTCCCAGGAACTGAAGTCGACCCGCCGGGCGCTGGCGACGGCGAGCGGGTAGATGGGCCGCCCCGACAGCTTCGCGAGCGTGACGATGCCTTCGCCCACCACGCGCGCGGTTTTCGGCACGTCGGCGGTCAGCACCAGCGACACGCCCGCCTGCAAATGTCGCAGCATTTCGCGCAACGCCTGAAATCCGCCGCGCTTGCGCATCTTTTCCGCCCGCCCGCCCGAGCCGCGGATCGGAATGACGCCGAGACGTTGCAGCGCCAGCGCGTTCGCCTCCGCGTCGCGGTTGCGCGAGATGAGCGCCGCAACCTTCATGCCCTGCGGCCATGCGAAATGCGCGCCCAGATGCTGGCCGTGCCACAAGGCTGCAATGACGGGCGCATCCGCGCCTACGCGCTCGCGAAAGTCCGGCGGCTCGACGGTGAAGCGCGTCGTGCGCTCCACCAGCCGCAGGTAATGGGCTGCGAAGAAGGCCAGCGCGCCCTGTGCGGCGCGCGAACGGCCGATCCTCTTGAGCATGCCCGCCCTTTTCTCTTTCTCGTCGATCAGGCCGGATCGAGGAAGCGATGCAGGTGGACGATGAAGTAGCGCATCATGGCGTTGTCCACCGTCTGCTGCGCCTTGCCGCGCCAGGCGCGCTCGGCGGCTGCATAATTGGGAAACACGCCGACGATGTCGAGAGCGTTGGGGTCCTTGAAGGTCGTTCCGCCGATTGTCTCGAGTTCGCCGCCGAAGACGAGGTGGAGAAGTTGCTTCGATTCACGCTGATGATGATGTTCGGACATCGGTTAAAGGCTCTTCGTGTTAGGGCTTCATCATGGCCGCGGCGCTTTTGCGGCCTCGCGCAGGGCGGCAATCAGCTCGCCGTGCAGCCGCGCAGGCGCAGCGCCCAGGATTCCGTGACGGGGATTGGCTCGATTGTAGATTGGCTCGCGTTCATCGAGATCGGTCAGAAGGCCTCCGGCCTCGCGGACGATGAGGTCGGCGGCCGCTATATCCCAATCCCATGCATTGGTCGAGGCGATCCCGGCGTCGAGTTCGCCGGCTCCGACGCGGGCGAGGCGATAGGCCAGCGAGGGAATCTTCGGCTCCCGCTCGAAGTCGACCCCGCCGCGCTCCAGATTGTCCATCAGCCGCGGCGGGCCCGCGATGCGCGCGCCCGCCAGTCGGTCCCGGTTCGATGCGCGTATCGGGAGTCCGTTCAGGGTGGCGCCTTCCCCGGATCGGGCCTCGAAGGTCAGCCCCGCGGCCGGCATATGGAGCACCGCCGCGACGGGCCGGCCATCCTCCACGAGCGCGGCGGAAACGGCCCACCGCGGATCGCCCGAAATGAAGGCGCGCGTGCCGTCGATGGGGTCGACGATGAAGACCAGCGGCCTGCCCAGGCGGTCGGGACTGTCCGCGGTTTCTTCCGACAGCCAGCCGGCCTCCGGCATGAGGCGGCCAAGCTGTTCGCGCAGGTAATTGTCGACAGCGAAATCCGCCTCGCTCACGGGCGACGAGCCGCCTTTCCAGTCGATGCGCGCGAGCGTCTTCTCGCCCGCCCGGAACCAGTCGAGCGCCATCGCGCCCGCGGTCTCGGCGGCCGTTCGCATGGATTTGAGAAGCTCCCCGGTTTCGGGTCGCGTGAGCATGTGTGGTTCGCCTCGTGGCGGGACGCGCCGTCGTAGCCGTCACATGGCCTGCGAGCAAGCGCCGGGCCAGAGGCGGAGCGCCCTGAAAAAGGGATTCTTGCGAACACCTGCCCGGCGGCGCAGGTCTGCGGGTCCTTCCAGGCAGTCCTGTCAGCGGGTCTTGGGCATCCCGCTCCTGGCGCCGTCCTGCAATCGCAGCTGCCGGCTCACGCGTTCAAGGGAATCGAGGCCGTCGGGCGCGAGAGTGGGCTCGCCGGTGGATTCGAAGATATCACGGCGCTGCACGATGCCCGCGTCGACGCGAACACGGCCGCCGATCCGCACGCAGGTGTCCGTGCCGTTCACGCCCACGAAACCCGCGCCGTAGATGGCGCAGCGGTTTTCCTGCGCCCCCGCCCCGGTTGCCGCGAGCGCCGCCGCAAGAAACGCGCCGCAGGTCGAAAGCGCGCGCAAGGTGAGGAATGGGACGGCGCTTGCGGTCATCGTAAACCCATGTGCGATTCGAAATGAATTGGCATTACGCTCCCCGCTCGCGGCAGCATCATGGCGAACCCTTGGGGCTGGCGCCTCTTGTTTCATCATTCACATGCGAGTTGTAAAAAAGCAACACTCAGCGCCAGTCGCCTAGCCCGGTCTGTACGACGGCGAGCGCAGCGACGGCGGCGGTGTCGGCGCGAAGGATCCTCGGACCGAGCGAAATCGCGATTGTCGAGGGCAGGGCGAGAAGAGCCCGGCGCTCCGCGCTGTCGAAGCCTCCCTCAGGGCCCACCAGCACCGCAAGAGGCGGCGGCGCGGCGCCCGCGCAGGCCGCGCGCAGCGCCGCCACAGGATCCCCCGGCGCCGCGTCCTCGTCGCACAAGATGAGGCGGCGATCCGCCGGCCAGCTGGCGATGAGAGCCTCCAGCCTGACCGCCTCGGCCACGCCGGGCGGGTTCAGCACGCCGCATTGTTCCGCCGCCTCGATCGCGTTGGCGCGCATCCGCTCGATGTTGACGCGGCTGACCTGCGTGCGGCGCGTCAGGACGGGGCAAAGTCGGGAAGCGCCCATCTCGACCGCCTTCTGGACCATGTAGTCGAGCCGCGCATGCTTGAGCGGAGCAAAGAAATAATGCAGGTCGCAGGGAGCTTCCTGCGCGCGGACGCGCTCGGCGACCTCAAGCGCCGCGTCCCGGCGTCCCCGCGGGGCGACCCGCGCCGTCCATTCGCCATCGCGTCCGTTGAAGACGTGGATCGGATCGCCCTCACGCAGCCGCAGGACGTTCAGCAGGTAATTCGCCTGTTCGCGCGTGAGTTCGACGTTCGCCCCCGTGGCGAGGCCGGCCTCCACGAACAGCCGCTGCGCATTGAAGTCATAACGCGCCAAGTCTCGACGCCTTTCCTCGTTGGGTCACGCCATTCTGGCGCAACCGCGCGCAACGCGCATCCGTCATGATTGAGCCGGAATTGGAGCGCCATGTGGCGCAACTTTCCGGGAATCGCCCCCGACCTTGCTTAATCGCGCGCCGGCTTGATAAAAGTCTGCGTCCGCAGGGCAAGGGGACGTCAAGTCCGCGGCCGCAACCCTTACAGGTGTTTCAAGATGATTGCAGCTTCGCCACGTCCGACCACGCGCACCGCGCGCACCTTTTTCCGGTCGGCCGCCGCCGCGGCCATTCTCGTGCTGGGCGCGACGGGCGCTATGGCGCAGAGCTGCAATGACGACATTGGCGGAATGCAGCAGAAGCGGAATGTGCAACTCGAAGCGTTGAACAAGATCACCAAGGCCAACAAGGGCAAGCTCGACCCCGTGGCCGCCTGTCCGCGCCTGCGCACGCTCGCCGCGCTCGAACGCGAGATGCTCGCCTACATGGAAAAGAACCAGAGCTGGTGTTCGATTCCCGATCAGATCATCGAGCAGGTGAAGACGGGCTCGGCGCGCACCTCGCAGATTGCGGGGCAGGCGTGCAAGATCGCCGAACAGGCGAGGGCGATGCAGCAGCAACAGCAATCGGCGGCGCCAGCTCCGGCCCTCCCCAGAGGGCCGCTGTGAGGGAAGCGGACGCGCGTTCGCCTTCGCCGTCCACCTCCCCGCTTCCCGACGCCGTCGCGCCGAACATCCTCCTCCGCGCCCTTCCTTCCTCCTGGACGCCATACGTCCAGCTTGCGCGCATCGACCGTCCGATCGGCTGGTGGCTTTTGCTTCTGCCGTGCTGGTGGTCCGACGCGCTTGCCGGCGTGGCGCAGGGGCGAGGCCCCGACTGGTTTCACATCGCGCTCTTTCTCATCGGCGCGATCTCGATGCGCGGCGCGGGGTCGACGTGGAACGACCTCGTCGACCGGAAGATTGACGCGCAGGTCGAGCGCACACGCCACCGTCCGCTGGCGTCGGGTCGACTGACCCCGAGGCAGGCGCTGGCGTTCCTCGTCGCACAGGCGCTGGTCGGCGCCTTCGTGCTGCTGTCCCTCGCGCTGCGCTGGTCCGGGGGAAGCTTTGCGATCGATTGGTTCGTGATCGTCGCGGGGCTTGCGTCGCTGCTGGTCGTCGCAGTGTATCCTTTCGCGAAGCGGTACACATTCTGGCCGCAGGCGGTGCTCGGCCTCGCCTTCGCGTGGGGCGGGCTGATGGGTTGGGCCGCAGCCTTCGGATCGCTTGGGGCCCCCGCCTATTTCATCTACGCAAGCGCCATCTTCTGGACGATCGGCTACGACACGATTTACGCGCTGCAGGATGCGCGCGACGACGCCATCGTCGGCGTGCGCTCCACCGCGCGGTTGTTCGGCGACAACGTTCGCCTCGGCGTCGGCCTGTTCTATGCGCTGGCGGTCCTCGCCGCAGCTGCCGCGATCGGCCTGGCGGGCGGCGGGCCGCTCGCCTGGCTCGGTCTGGCGGGTTTCCTCGCGCATCTTGCGTGGCAGTTGATGATCGTGCGCGCCGGCGATCCGCCGCTTGCCCTGAAGCTGTTTCGCGCCAACCGCGACGCAGGCCTGATCCTGTTTGCAGGACTTGCGCTCGACGGAGCGTCGAAAGGCTTGATGTAGGCGCGTGACGCGCCTTTGCTTTCGATGATTTCAGTGCTGATGGTCGGGCGGCGCGAAGAGAACCAGTTCGACCCGTTGCCCGCCTTCGACATAAGCGTCGTGACCAGGCGGAATCTCGAAGAAGTCTCCGGGCCCGATGTGGGTCTCGATTCCTGTGGCGATCATCCGCACGACGAGATCGCCGCTGATGCAATAGCCGGTATGACGCATCGGACACGAGTCCGGCGAACCGAGCAGCGGCTTCTCGTCGGCCTCCCATGTCCATCCCGGCTCGAAGATCGCGTGCATCCCTGCCGTGCCGTCATTCATCCTTACGATTGCTATGCGGCCGTGCCGCTGCATGTCGAGCAATTGGTCGGGAGCTTCGAAACGCCTGATTTCGATGGAGGCCATGACCTGACCTTTCCTGCGTTGCGGCGCTCAAACCGGGAAGCCGGCGGCTTCCGGACGGCGCCTTCATCCCCCTCACGCCGTGCTGCGGCGTACCGGATCATCGTCGCCTCAAATCGCGTCGATTGCAAACCGCGCCGTCAAGTTCAAAGCCAAGCATCGGTTGCGCAGGTCACTCGTAACAGATGATCTCGCGCTCGCCCTTGCAGGACGCGCCGCCGTTGCGCGCGTGCCCCATGCGGCGTCGTTGCGCGAAGCGGCCACGGCTGCGCGTTGTTGCGCGAGCGCCGCGCCGGCGCCCGAACACCATGCGCGAATGCGCGCCTGCGAAAAGTTCGAGCGCGCCGTCCTCGCGCTCGACGAGCATAGCGAGCGAGAGATGTTCCGCCCAACCCCGCCACATCGCCGTCGCTTCGCATTCGTCGAAGGTTTCCAGAAGCAGCACGCCCAGATCGTGATCGCGATGACGCAACGCGACCTTGTAGCAGAGCCTGCCGATCAACGTTTTCTCAAGGCCCAGCGTCACGCCTTCATAGGCGTTCACGGGAATCTTGATCTTCATCTGCACGCCACGCAGCCGCCGCCCGATGGTCACCTGCCGTACGGTCAGCGTGACATCGCGGTGTCCTCCGTCCGCGCGCGGATCGCGATATGCGCCTGCGGCGCGCGGGGCTTCGATCTCGTGAAATGCAACGTTCATGACGCAACCCTGTCGTGGCCGGGGATCGCCGCCCCGTTCCACGCATGATGGCGTCATCGCGCCCGGCGTTTTGCTAACGCCGCTGGTTAATGCACGCTGAAATGGCTGTTATTGCTGGTGAAACGCCGCGCGTGGCAAACCGTGCGTCACTCGATTGCGTCGAATTTTACGGAAACGATCAAAGCCGGCAATGCGCGAAGGCCGGCAGCACGGACTCGCGCCAGTCGCCTGCGTAGAGGTCGAGCAGGTCGCGCGCGCCGGTGCGGCCGCGAGCGACGCGCGCGTCGAGCACGTCGAGGTGACGGGCTTCGTCGCGGCCCTGCGCGTCGAGACGCGCGCGGCGCTGGAGACCCGCGCGGGCAATCGCGAGCGCGTCGCGCGCGATGTCGCGCGCGCTGCGTCCGGCGATCGCCGCATCGAGACCGAGACGCGGAACGTCGTCGCGCAACTGCTGGCGTTCCGCCGCGCTCCATCCCTTTGCGAGATCCCACGCGGCCGCCAGCGCGTCGTCGTCATACAGGAGGCCGACGAAGAAGGCGGGAAGCGCGAGGATGTGTTCACGCGAACCGGCGTCCGCGCCTCGCATCTCGAGATAACGCTTGAGGCGCACTTCCGGAAAGATCGTCGAGATGTGGTTCGCCCAGTCCGACATGGTCGCCTTTTCGCCGGGCAGCGCCGCAAGCTTGCCTGCGAGCAGATCGCGGAAATCGGCGCCCGCCACATCATGATAGGTCTCGCCGCGCTTGACGAAATACATGGGGACCTGAAGCACCCAGTCGACATAGCGCTCGAATCCGAAGCCGTCCTCGAAAACGAAGGGCGTCATGCCGGCGCGCTGGTTGTCGGTGTCGCGCCAGATCTCCGAGCGCGCGGAAAGAAGGCCGTTGGGCTGACCGTCGGTGAAGGGAGAATTTGCGAAAAGCGCCGTCGCGATGGGCTGCAACGCGATCGACACGCGCAGTTTGCGCACCATGTCGCCTTCGCTGCGGTAGTCGAGATTAACCTGCACGGTGCAGGTGCGATACATCATGTCGAGTCCGCGGCTGCCGACCTTCGGCATGTAGTTCGTCATGATGCGATAGCGGCTCTTGGGCATCCGCGGGGTTTGCGCGAGCGTCCACAGAGGGCTCATGCCAAGTCCCGCGAAGGCGACGCCGTGCTGCGCGGCGACGCGATTTACGAGCTCGATGTGGGCGGCGAGTTCGCTCTCGGTCTGGTGCACGTTGTCGAGCGGCGCGCCCGAGAGTTCGAACTGGCCGCCGGGCTCCAGCGAAATGGCCCCGCCGGTCGCCTCGTCGTAGAGGCCGATGAGCGAACCCCCGTCCTCGATCGGCGCCCAGCCCGTCGTGGCCCGCACGCCCTGCAGGATGGCGCCGATGCCCCCCCGCCCGGCGCTCCCCTCGTAGGGGACGGGCGTCAGGTCGCTGGTGTAATAGGGGAATTTCTCGTGCTCGGTGCCCAATCTGAGCGGCGCATCGCCCTTGCAGCCTGCTTCCAGCCAGCCGACGAGTTCGTCGCGCGAGGTGATGGGTGTCGTGTCGGTGACGTCGCGCGCCATGAAGCCTTCAGAAATTCCGGTAACTCAGCCGACCGCCTTCATAGGCCGTGGCGGGAAATCAGGCAAACCGGGGCGGGGCGCCTCAGCGTCCCTCCGGCCGGTGCTGATGGATATGGGCCGCCGCCGCCCGCGCGGCGAGGCGCCCCGTGATGACGTAGCCCGTCACGATGGCGCCGGCCCCGAATACGGCGGCCCCGACGATCATGCCGAGAAGGCCGCCCTCCGGCCCGCCCCAATGCGCCCCCAGCGTCACGAACGGGATCGTGCCGAGCGTGGCGCGGCCCCAGTTGAACAGGGTCGAAAGGAATGCGTAGCCGAGATTGTTGAAGGCCGCGTTGGCGACGAACAGCCCCCCGAGGAAGATCCACTGCAAGCCGCCCCAGTGGCAGAAGAAGACGATGAGGTCCGCCGTGCGCCCGTCCGCCGCGAAAACGCCGGGCAGCCAGGGGGCGGCCAGGAACAGAATCGCCCAGGTGACGATCGAGTAGCCGGCGACGAGCGTGAAACTGTCCGTCAGGGTGCGCGTGATTCGCGGGTAAAGCCCGGCTCCCAGATTCTGCCCGATGATTGGCCCGACCGAACCGCTCAGCGCGAACAGGACGCCGAAGGCGACGGGCACCAGGCGGTCGATGATGGCGAAGGCGGCGACGACCGATTCGCCGAAAGCTGCGAAAACATGCAGCGCATAGGCGGTCGAGACGGGCGCCGCGAGATTGGTGGCGATCGCCGGCAGCGCGATCGCCATGATGGGTCTGAGGTCGCCCGTGATGTCCGGCAGACGCGGCCGGCCGACGAGATCGTGCGCCTTGATCGCGCCCCACAGGCCGACGATGGCGAACGTCAGGCGCGACACGCAGGTCGCGATCGCCGCGCCCGGCACGCCAAGCCCCGCGCCGAAAATCAGCAGCGGGTCGAGCACGGCGATCACGGCGGCGCCCCACAACGTGACGTACATCGACCGGCGCGCGTCGCCGACCGAGCGCAGGGCGCCCGACATCACCATGCCGACGGCCATGGGAATGTTCGCGGGCATGGTGATGAGCAGGAACGTGTCGGCGACGTCGAGCGTGTGGCCGGTCGCGCCCAGCAGCATCAGCAGGTCGCGCCGGAAGGGCAGGGCCGCGAACGTGACGGCGCCCGAGAGAAGCACCGTATGCACGATGCCCGACCCGCAAAGCCTGCGCGCCTGTTCGCGCCTGCCGGCGCCCAGATCGCGGGCCATCAGCGCCGACACGGCGATGCTGAGGCCGATGTTCATCGAAACGAGGAAGAACGACACCTGCGCCGCGAAGCCAACGGCCGCGGTGAGCTGCGGATCGCCAAGCCAGGAGATGTAGAGGAGCGTCAGGAAATCGACGACGAAGATCGCCATCAGGCCGATCGAGCCGGTCGCGGTCATCACGACCACGTGGCGCATGATCGATCCCTGGGTGAAGACCGCGCGGTGGCGCTGGGCGGGGTCAGGCGCGTTCATCGTTGGCCGTCCGCGCGGGCGCCGGCGCGCTCTTCTTCCTGCACGATGTCGCGCGCCTCCTCGTTCAGCGCCTGCGCCCGCCGCGTCGGCGCGGTGAGCGGCTCGGGCCGCACGCCTGGTTCGCCGCTCGCGGCCGGCGCATAGACGCCGCCCGCCTGCTGGATCGCCAGACGGTCGAAATCGCGCTGCCGGACATCGGCGGCGATCTCCTCCGCGCTTTCCGCGTCTCCCGAGAGCTTGCCGAGCACGCCGCGGCCGAACGCCAGCGCCGCGTCGAAGGTTTCGCGCGTGAAGGAATCGGCGCCGCGCCGGATGAGCTCGAGCGCGTGGATGCGGTCGTAGGCCCGCGCATGGATTTCGGCGAGCGGAAACTCCGCCTTGCACAGTTCGACGATGCGGTTGGCTTCTTCCGCCTTGTCGACGCAGACCGCTATGACGCGCGCATGCGCCGCGCCCGCTGCGCGCAGCACGTCCAGGCGCGCGCCGTCGCCGTAGTAGACCTTGAAGCCGAAACGCGCCGCGTTACGGATGCGCTGCACGTCTCGGTCGATCACCGTCACGTCCACGCGCCCGGCAAGGAGCACCTGCACCGCGATTTGCCCGAAGCGGCCAAACCCGATGACGAGCGCCGCGCCGGTGAGCCCTTCCGGCGGCGTTTCGGAGGGCGGCGGCTCGCCCCGGTCGCGGATGCGCAGCGCAACCCGTTCGAGCAGGCTCGCTGCGAGAGGCCCTGCGACCATCGTGAGCGCCGCAAGCGCCGTGAGGATCGCCGCTTGCGAACTCGTGAGCAGCGCGGCGCCGGCTGCAAGCGGAAAAACGACGAAGGAAAATTCGCCCGCCGACGTCAGCGCGCTCGCGCCTGCAAGCGACTCGCACCGCGTCGAGCCGGCGCCGCGCATGAGCGTGAAGACGACGAGCGCCTTGACGGCGAGCACCGCAAGCGCGGCGCCTGCAAGAAGCGCCGCGTTCGATGCGACCAGGCCGAGATCGATGGCGATGCCCACCGACATGAAGAACAGGCCCATCAGCATTCCGCGAAACGGTTCGATGTCGGCTTCGAGCTGATGGCGAAAATGCGATTCGGACAGCAACAATCCGGCGAGGAAGGCGCCCAGCGCCATCGACATGCCGGCCTGGTTCATCAGCACCGCCGCGCCCAGCACGACGAACAGCGCGCCCGCCGTCATCACCTCGCGCGCGCCCGAACGCGCAAGCAGTCCGAAAAAGGGATTGATTGCGAAGCGCCCCGCGAAGATCACCGTCGCAAACGCCGCGATGACGCCGCCGAACGCGAGCAGGTTCTGCCGCCAGTCGCCGCCCCCGGCGCCGCCGTTCGCGAGCAGCGGCACGATGGCGAGCACGGGTACGACGAGAATGTCCTGCGCGATGAGGATCGCGAACGAGCGGCGCCCGTACGCGCTGTTCACGGCGCCGCGTTCCTCCAGTATTTGAAGCGCGATGGCGGTGCCGGAAAACGACAGGGCGATTCCGGCGAGCGCCGCGCCGCGCGGATCGAGCCCCATCAGCCACAGCGCCCCGCCGATGAGGATCGAGCAGACGACCATCTGCGAGAGGCCGAGCGCCATCATGTCCCTGCGCATCGCGAGCGCGCGCGAGGGATTGAGCTCGAGCCCGATGATGAACAGCAGAAGCACGACGCCGAGTTCGGCCACCGGCAGCGTGTTCTCGGCCCCGCCCACGAGCCCGAGACCGTGCGGTCCGATGGCGACGCCGGCGGCGAGATAGCCAATCACCGCGCCCATGCCGGCTGCGCGGAACAGCGGCACGGCGACTACGGCGGCGGCGAGGAAGACGAGGATGGGAAGCAGGAAGCTTCCTGAATGGCTTGGATCGGGCATGGGGCGCTTCGCGGGACCCGGCCAACATAGTGAGCCGGGCGCGGATTGCGAGCGGCGAAACGGGCCGGTCCCGCTTCCAAGCTTCGCTGTTGCGCTTGACTTCGCTGGCCGCGCGGCCCCATTTCGGGGTCATGACGGCGAAAAAGCCCCTCAAGATCCTGTTGTGCGAGCCGCGCGGCTTCTGTGCGGGCGTCGTGCGCGCCATCGACGTGGTGGAGAAGGCGCTTCAGGTCTACGGCGCGCCCGTCTACGTCCGTCACGAAATCGTGCACAACAAATACGTCGTCGAGAGCCTGAAGGCGAAGGGCGCTATCTTCATCGACGAGCTGGACGAGGCGCCGCAGTCGAGCGCGCCAGTGATTTTCTCGGCCCACGGCGTGCCGAAGTCGGTGCCCGCCGAGGCGCAGGCGCGCAATCTTCTCGCCATCGATGCGACGTGCCCGCTCGTCACCAAGGTGCATCGCGAAGCCGAGCTGCATCATCGCCGCGGCCGCACCATCGTGCTCATCGGCCACAAGGGGCATCCGGAAGTCATCGGAACGATGGGCCAGTTGCCGGACGGCGCCGTCATTCTCGTCGAGACGGTCGAGGACGTGGAGCAGCTTGCGCCCGCCGATCCGGAAAATCTGGCCTGGGCCTCGCAGACGACTCTCTCCGTCGACGACACGACCGCGATCGTCGAGGCGCTGACGCGGCGTTTTCCCGGCATCGCCGGTCCGCACAAGGACGACATCTGCTACGCGACGACGAACCGGCAGGAAGCGGTGAAGGCCGTCGCTGCGAAAGTCGACGCGCTCATCGTCGTCGGCGCGCCGAATTCCTCCAATTCGCAGCGCCTGCGCGAAGTTGCGGAGCAGTACGGCTGCGCGAAGTCGTTTCTTGTTCAGCGCGCCGCCGATATCGATTTTGCGGCGCTCGAAGGGGTCGCAACGCTCGGCGTCACGGCCGGGGCGTCGGCGCCCGAAGTGCTGGTCGACGAGATCGTGGACGCTTTCCGCGCTCGCTATGACGTGACCCTCGAAACGGTGACGACCGCGACGGAGAACGTCTATTTCCCGTTGCCGCGCGAGTTGCGCGAGAGGGTCTGACGATCACCGCTGCGCGTTCAGCAACAGCGCGATCCCGCACAGCAACAGCGCCATGCCGGCGTATTCGCGCCGGCTCGTGTTCTGCTTGAACAATCGGCGCGACACCGCCTGCGCCATCAGCACTTCCAGCAAGGCGAGCGTGCGCACGCTCGCCGCATTCGCGAGCGCGAAGGCCATGAGCCAGAACTGCGAGGCGAGCGCACCCATGAAGCCGGCGAAAAGCGAACGCCGCCAGTCGCGGCGGATCGCGTGCAGCGTCTGGCGGTCGAACGCCGCGCACCATGCCAGGATCATCGCGGACTGGATCGAAAGGCCGACGACGAGGGCGGTCGTCGCCTTCATCGCAACGGGATGATCGCCCATGTCGAGCAGCGCGCCGCGATAGCAGGTCGCCGACATCGCAAAGAGCACGCCGGCCGAGAGGCCGAGCGCGGCAGGGCGCCAGTCGCGCGCGCCGCCCTCGCCGCCTGGCGCTTGCGAAGCGGGCCATGAGATGATCGTCACGCCCGCCGTCGCCACGATGATGGCTGCGATGGAGCTCCATCCCAGCCGCTCGCCGAGGAAGGCTGCGCCGAACATGGCGATGACCAGCGGCTCGATCTTCGTATAGGCCGTCATCACCACGAAGGAGCGCGCCCGCATCCCGAGCAGCATGAGCGCGGTCGCCAGCGCCTGCGAGACGACCCCGCCCGCGATCCACAGCAGCGTGGCGGGGCCGACCGGCGGCGCCTCCATGCCAAGCACAAGCGTCTCGACAGCGAACAGCGCGGCGATGAACGGCAGGCTGAACAGGAAACGGACATGGGTGGCGCCCGCCGCGCCGAGGTCCCGTATCAGGTCGCGCTGCATCGCGTTCCGCGCGGTCTGGGCGGCGGAAGCCGACAGAGTGAAGACGATCCAGGCGGAAGCGGCGAGGGCGGAGAACATGAGGTGCGCACACGTTTAGCAAGCCGCGCGGCGTTCTCCAAAAACGCCTGTTTGACCCGCCGCCACGGCGTGGCTAACACCAAGGCGAGCCCCGCGGAATCAGATCATGGCCGTCTACACCGAAGTCAGCGACGACGAACTCGCGGCCTTTCTCGCGGGCTACGATCTCGGTCCGCTCATGTCCTGCAAGGGCATCGCGGAAGGCGTCGAGAACACGAACTATCTTCTGCATACGGGCCGGGGCTACTACATCCTCACGCTCTACGAGAAGCGCGTGGCGGAAGGCGACCTTCCCTTCTTCCTGGGCCTCATGGAGCATTTGTCGGATCGCGGCGTCACCTGTCCGCTGCCCGTCCACAATGCGAAGGGCGAGGCGCTGGGCCGGCTCGGCGGCAGGCCGGCAGCGCTTGTCACGTTTCTCGAAGGCATGTCGGTGCGCCGGCCGGAAGCGCGCCATTGCGCCATGGTGGGAGAGGCGCTCGGCAGGCTGCATTGCGCCGGCGCGGATTTCGCGCAGGAGCGCCCTAATGCCCTCTCCCTCGACGGATGGTCGAAGCTGTTCCGGGATGCGGAGGCCCGCGCCGACGGCGTGGCGCCGGGCGTGGCCGTCGCGCTCGCCAGCGAGCTGGCCTTCTTGCGGGCGAACTGGCCTTTGAACCTGCCGGGCGGCGTCATCCATGCCGACCTCTTTCCCGACAACGTGTTCTTCCTCGGCGGCAAGCTCTCGGGCCTGATCGACTTCTACTTCGCCTGCAACGATTTCTTCGCCTACGACCTCGCGATCTGCCTGAATGCGTGGTGTTTCGAGCAGGACGCGTCGTTCAACGTCACGAAGGGCATGGCGCTGATCGACGGCTATGTGCGCGCGCGTCCGCTCGCAGCCGACGAGGTCGCCGCGCTGCCGATCCTCGCGCGCGGCGCCGCCCTGCGGTTCCTTCTGACCCGTCTCGTCGACTGGCTCGATACGCCCGACGGCGCGCTGGTGAAGAAAAAGGACCCGATCGAATATCTCAAGAAGCTGCGCTTCCATCAGCAGGCGGCGAGCGCGCGCGACTACGGCTACATGCGATGACGAAAGTCGCGATCTGGACGGACGGCGCGTGTTCGGGAAACCCCGGACCGGGCGGATGGGGCGCCGTCCTCACATGGGAAGGTCACGAGAAGGACCTGTGCGGCGGCGAGGCGCTCACCACAAACAACCGCATGGAGCTGACCGCCGCCATCATGGCCCTCGAGGCGCTCAAGCGCCCGTGCGACATCGACCTGCACACGGACTCGCAATACGTGAAGGGCGGCGTGACGGGCTGGATCCACGGCTGGAAGCGAAACGGCTGGAAGACCGCCGACAAGAAGCCCGTGAAGAACGTCGATCTCTGGCAGCGGCTCGACGAGGCCACGCAACGCCACAAGGTCACCTGGCACTGGGTGAAGGGCCACGCGGGCGACATGATGAACGAACGCGCCGACGAACTTGCCCGCAAGGGCATGGCGCCGTTCAAGGGCTGAAAAGCAAAACGCCCGGCGGAGCCGGGCGCTTCAATCTCGCCGGATGCCGGATCAGACCTGCCCGAGCATCGTGACGGCGCCCGAGGCTTCCGCGCCGGGGCCTTCCTCGACGTTGAGAGTTTTCACGACGCCGTCCTCGACAAGCATCGAATAGCGGCGCGAACGCACGCCCATGCCACGCTCGGTGAGATCGAGTTCGAGGCCGATGGACTTGGCGAACTTCGCGCTGCCGTCGCCGAGGAATTCGATCTTGCCTTCGCAATTCTGCGCCTTCTGCCAGGCGCCCATGACGAACGCGTCGTTGACGGCGGTGCAAGCGATGACGTCGACGCCCTTGGCCTTCAGCGCATCGTAGTTGTCGCGAAAGCCGGGAACGTGATTGTTCGAGCAGGTTGGCGTGAAGGCGCCGGGGACGGCGAACAGCACGACCTTCTTGCCCGTGAAGATTTCATCGGTGGTCCTGGGCTTGGGGCCTTCCGCCGTCATGACATTGAACGTGGCGTTTGGCAGACGATCGCCGACCTTGATCATTAAAATCTCCCTGGATGCGCGTGTGCGTGAGCGAGCGGGCCGCCAGCTCCCGCCCAGCAACTTAGGGCGTGGGAGTCCCGGCGTCGAGCTTCGTTGAAAACTCTACTGCGCCGGATGGACGGCGCAACGTCAGTCGAACGCTCGTCACGCTGGGCGCGCCTGCCGGGCGCTCGGCCAGCACGAGCTTGAATTCGTCGCCTGCCGCGCGCGTGTCGAAGAACCAGCCGTTCTCGCCCTCCGCGAAAAGGTCGCTGCCGGATTCTGCTGGCGAATACCGGACGCGCCAGCTCGGCTTTTTCGCCCCTGCGACGGGGTCGAGCCGGAATGTGGCGCCAGCTTCAGCCGCTGGGCGGGGCACGCGCGAAGTCCATTGCGCGATGCGCTGCGCCTGTGGGGTCGCGGCCGCCGCCGGCGTCAGCGTCAGCTCCATCCGGCCCTCCGAGGGTATGCAAATCTTCTCGCAGGCCGCATAGCGCAGCATCAGAGCGACGGTGACCGGCTTCGTCGCGTCCGCGGGCTGAACGCTCAGCGGAAAGATCACGCTGCGGCGCCAGCCGAAGATTTCCGAACCATCCTCTTCGTGCCGCTCGGGCGCCGGATAGGCCACGGTCGCGCTGGCGAGGTTCGTCGAGCCGGAGAAGTCAAACTCGGGCGGCACGCCGGCGTCGCCGGGGTTGCGCCAATACGTCAGGGCGTTTCCGTCGAGCGCGACCTCGACGCCCGCACGATACGCGCCGTCGGAGAGAGGGCCGGCGTTGACGAGGCGCGCGCGGGACTTTGGCGCGGCCGCCCAGGCCGACGCGCCCGGTTCGCTGGCCGTCTGCGCAATGGCGGGCGCGCCGGCCAGCGCCGCGCCGACGGCGGCGGCCATCGCGGCGCGCGTCAGCGCGCCCCCGGCGGGGCCAAGACGTTCGATCAGGGGAAAAATCATGGGGTTCATATAGCCTCCGGAGCCTGCTCTAGCCAGCAACGATTCCGTGACCGCGACGAGCAGGCCGCCTTGTTCGCGCCGCGCGCCCGCCTTACCTTCTGTGCATGAGCATCGCCCAATTTCTCACCGGCTCGGCCGAAGCAGGAAGCCTCGAAGGTCAGATGCTGATCGCCATGCCGACGATCGGCGACCAGCGTTTTTCCCGATCGCTGATTTATCTCTGCGCGCACTCCAACGACGGCGCGATGGGGATCATCGTCAACAAGCGTTCGAAGAGCCTGAAGTTCACGGACCTTCTTGTTCAGCTCGAAGTGATCGGCGAGGACGATGCGATCCGCCTGCCGCCGCGGCTTGGCAAGGTTCAGGTATTGCGCGGCGGCCCGGTGGAAACCGGCCGCGGGTTCGTGCTGCATTCGCCGGACTACCACGCCGCGTCCGCGACCCTCGCGATCGACCGGGAGATTTCGCTCACGGCGACGGTCGATATCCTGCGTGCGATGGCCCAGGGCGCGGGGCCGCGGCGCGCCGTGCTCGCGCTTGGCTACGCTGGCTGGGCTGGCGGTCAACTGGAGCAGGAAATCCAGCAGAACGGCTGGCTGACCTGCGCGGCTGACGAAAGCCTCGTTTTCGACGACGACCACCCGTCGAAATACGATCGCGCGCTGCGCAAGCTCGGCATTGATCCGGCTGCGCTCGTCAGCGACGCCGGCCACGCCTGAGGCTTTCTCGACTCAGCTCGCCTTTGCTTCCACCTGATCCGGCAAGGCGCCCACGAGACGGCGCGCGTCAGCTGCCGAAAGCGGATTGCCGAACGCATAACCCTGTGCGAATTCGCAGCCGATCTGGAACAGCTCGATCGTGTCGCTTTCGGTCTCGGCGCCTTCCGCCACCACGTCCATGCCAAGATCGCGCCCGAGCAGGACGAGCGAGCGCAGGATCGGCGGCCGCAGGCCGGTGTTCTCCGGCCTGACGAGGCTGCGGTCGATCTTGACCATGTCGCACGCGAAACGCTGCAGGTAGGAGAACGAGGTGTAGCCGGCGCCGAACTCGTCGAGGCACACGCCGGCGCCCAGTTCGCGTATGCGCTCCAGCATCTGCACGGAATACTCCGGGTTTTCCATCAGCATGCGTTCGCCGATTTCCAGCTTCAGCGTGCCCGCCAGAACGCCGGACCGCGTGATGACGCCCTTCACGTCGTGCAGGAGGTCGTGGCGGAGCAATCGGCGCGACGATACGTCGACGCTCGCGAAGATCGGCGGCACGACATCGAGCGCGCGCTGCCAGGCGGCGAGTTCGCGCGCCGTGCGCTCCAGCGCGAACAGCGTGAGTTCCACGATGAGGCCCGTTTCCTCCGCGATCGGCAGGAAGTCGGCCGGGCTGAGACGCCCGAAGCGCGGGTGGTCCCAGCGCAGCATCGTTTCGAAGCCGGCGATGGTGCGGTCTTCCAGCCGCACGATGGGCTGGAAGGCGACGTTGATCTCTCCCCGGTCCAGCGCGCGCTGCAGATCGGCCTGCAGCGAAAGGCGATCTGAATGCTGCGTGCGCATTCCCGCGCGGAAGAATTCGACCCGGTTGCCGCCGCCCTTCTTGGCGTGCGCGGTCGCGACGAGCGCATCCTTCAGCATGTCTTCGCGCTGCTGATGCATGTTGGGGTCGTAGAGCGCGATGCCGACGGAGGCCGTGACCGAGACTTCGCGGTCATTGAAGGTGATTGGCGTGAGGAGCGATTTGCGGATCGCTTCGGCGATGGCGATGATCGCCTGGGGGTCGCTCTCCGAGCGCACGATCATGGCGAACTCATCGCTGGACACGCGCGCCAGCGTATCCTGCGTCTGCACGAGGCGCATGAGCCGGCGCGCGATTGTGAGCAGGATCGAATCCCCGCCCGGGCGGCCGATCGCCTCGTTGACCTGACGAAAGCGGTCGATGTCGATGGCGATGACCGTGGGACGATCCTCGCGATTGGCGCGCGCGAATTCGAGCGCCGTGTCGAGCCGGTCGAAGAAAATTTCGCGATTGGGCAGGCCGGTGAGATTGTCGCGCACGGCGTCATGCAGCATCCGCTCTTCGGCGGTGCGCGTTTCGGTCACGTCGGCGAGCGTGCCCACCACGCGGATCACTTCACCGTCCGCGCCGACAACGGGGCGCGCCTTCAGGAAATACCAGAGGTAGTGCCCGTCGGCTGCGCGCAGGCGGAAGTCGAGGTTGATACGGCCGCGCCGCTGTTCGAGCACCGTGTCGAGACAGGTGGAATAGCGGTCGCGGTCGAAGGGATGAATCGCTTCGAGCCAGCTGGCGGCCGGCCCTTCGAGCGAACCGCGTTTCAGCCCGAGGCTGTGCTCCGCCTCGGGGCTCACATAAATGCGGTCGGTCGTAACGTCCCAGTCGAAGACGATGTCGCCTGATCCGATCAGAGCCAGCGCGCGCCGTTCGCCGTCCGACACCGCGCCGTGGGCCAGGCCCGAGCCGGCGAATGCGTTCTGCATCACGGTGAAACCGATCAGCATGACGATCAGCACGAGGCCGCCGATCAGCGCCGGCGCGACGAGATCGTGGTTCAGCGCGCCTGTGACGGTGAAGCCGGCCGCCGTGAGCCACAGCAGCAGCAGGAACCACGTCGGGATCAGCATCACCGCGCGTTCGACGCCATGCAGCGCGAGATAAAGAACCAGCGCGAAACCGGCGCCCGCGATGGCCGCCAGCGAGATTCGCGCGACGCCTGCGGCGACCGGCGCGTCGTAGACCGCGAGCGCAACGAGCGCGACGAGGAAGGCGAGCCACACGGCGGCGACGTGCGACGCGCGCACATGCCATCTGTTGAGGTTGAGATAGGCGAACAGGAACACGAGCAGCGTGGCGGCGAGGATCGCCTCGGCGCCCGCCCGCCAGACGCGGTCGGCCTCGCCCTCCACGCCGAACAGCTTGTTCCAGAAACCGAAGTCGATGCAGACATAGGCCATCACCGCCCAGGCGAGCGCGGCGGCGGCCGGGAAGATCACCGCGCCCTTCACGACGAACACGATCGTCAGGAAGAGCGCGAGCAGGCCGGCGACGCCGATTACGATGCCCTTGTAGAGCGTCAGGTTCGCGATCTTGTCGCGATAGGCGTCTGGCTCCCAGAGATAGATCTGCGGCAGGTCGGGCGTGCGCAATTCTGCGACGTAGGTCACGGTCGCGCCGGGATCGAGCGTCAGGCGAAACACGTCAGCCTCCGCGCTGTCCTCGCGCTCGGGCGGAAAGCCCTGGCTCGCGGTGATCGCGGCGATGCGGGACGAGCCAAGGTCAGGCCAGATCACGCCGGAGCCCGACAGCCGGAAATGCGGCGCGACGATGAGCCGGTCGAACTGTTCATTGGTGTCGTTGGTGAGCGCGAACACGATCCACGCCGGCTGCGTGCCGGATTCGCGCGCCGATACTTCGATGCGGCGCACGATCCCGTCCACGCCGGGCGCCGTCGAAACCTGCAAGCGGTCGCCCTGGCCCGAATAGCGGTCGATGGCCCGGGTGAGATCGATCGCGCGCGCGTCGATCGGCACGCGCACGGACTCCACCGCGAACGCGGGCGCCATCGCGCCCGCGAGGGTGAGCAGAACGCAAATCAGATGAATCAGCCGACGCACAATCTTCCTGTCGTCTCGGCGGCGGGGGCCGCTGGTCGCTTCAAGCCACGAACGCCGCCCTGACGCGGCGCCGCCGTACTCATGTTCGAAGCATCGGGCTCGTCCGAAAACCGCCTCTCGCTTTCCGGGCCGATGCTGATGGCGCCGAAGCCGTGGACTTCGACCATGTCGGAAATGTGATTGGTAGAACCTGCGCCCGCTTCGGGCAAGGCTCGCGGGCCGCCCCTGTGGTCAAAGGGCATGGGCCTGTCGGCGCTGGAGAATCGGGTCCGTGGAGAGGATCGCGAACAGGATGTGATCCTGCCAGGCTCCGTTGATGCGCAGATAGGCCCGGGCATAGCCCTCCCGCACGAAACCGCAGCGTTCCAGCAGCCTGGCCGAAGGGGCGTTCGTGGGGATGCAGGCCGCCTCGACCCGGTGCAGGCGCATCGGCCCGAAAGCGTGGGCGACGGCGGCGCGGACCGCCTGGGACATGTAGCCCTTCCCGGCGTATTCCTCGCCCATCCAGTATCCGAGCGTGGCCGCCTGGGCGACGCCGCGGCGTATCTGCCCGAGGGTCAGTCCACCCAGCAGGGCGTGGTCGCTCTCCCGGAACAGGAAGAAGGGGTAGGCCTCGTCACGCTCGATCTCGTCGGCGTTTCGCCGCAATCGGCGGCGGAACGCAGGCCGCGTCAGGTCGTCCACCGGCCAGACCGGCTCCCACGGGGTGAGGAATGCGCGGCTGCGCGCGCGCAATTCCGACCATTGCTGGAAGTCGCGCATTTCGCCCGGACGCAGGTAAAATCCGTGCCCCCGGATGAAATTCGTCTCTTCCGCCGATGCGCCGATCCCGAACAGCGCCATATGGCTTGTCTCCGCCCTTCCTTGCCGTTCCTCAGGCCTGCGCCGCGCGCGCCCTTTCACGGACGAAGCGCTCCACGGCGGCCTGATCGTTCGGCAGCACGGTGAAATGTTCGCGCGCCGACATCAGTTGCGCAAGATGCCGGGGCAGGGGCGCCGCAGAACCCACGGCGGCGGTCACCGCGTCGGCGAATTTCGCCGGGTGAGCCGTGCCGAGGACCACCATCGGCACGTGCGGCGTCTTCGCGAGCGCCTTGCGCGCGGCGTGGACGCCGACCGCCGTATGCGGATCGATCAGCACGCCGCATTCGTGATGGACGCGCTCGATCTCCTTGCGCGTGCCGGTCTCGCCCGTGCGGAAGGCGTCGAACTCGTCGCGGATGGCGGCGAGCGGACCCGGCGGCACATCGAAGCGGCCGGCCTGCTTCAGGCTGTTCATGAGACTGCGCACCAGCGCCGCGTCTCGCCCGCAGGCGTCGAACAGCAGGCGCTCGAAATTGGAGGACACCTGAATGTCCATCGACGGAGATGTCGTCGGCGTTACGCCCGTCACCTCGTATGCGCCCGTGGACAACGTGCGCGCGAGAATGTCGTTCTCGTTCGTCGCGATCACGAGGCGTTCGACCGGCAGGCCCATGCGCTTGGCGATCCAGCCGGCGAGAATGTCGCCGAAATTGCCGGTGGGAACTGTGAAGGACACTGGCCTGTGCGGCCCGCCGAGCACGACGGCGCTCGTGAAGTAATAAACCGTCTGCGCCACGACGCGCGCCCAGTTGATCGAGTTCACGCCCGACAACGAAAGCCCGTCCCGGAAGGCATGGTTGTTGAACAATCCCTTGAGGATCGACTGGCAATCGTCGAACGTTCCTTCGAGCGCGATCGTGTGCACGTTGTGCGCTTCGACTCCCGTCATCTGCCGCCGCTGCACGTCCGAGACGCGCTGGTGCGGATACATGATGAACACGTCCACCTGTTCGAGGCCGCGGAAAGCCTCTATGGCGGCGGCGCCCGTGTCGCCCGACGTTGCGCCGACGATGGTCGCGCGTTCGCCGCGCTCCTTCAGCGCATGGTCCATCATGCGCGCGAGCAATTGCATCGCCACGTCCTTGAAGGCGAGCGTCGGCCCGTGGAAAAGCTCGAGGACGAAGAGATTGTCGCCGATCTGCGTGAGCGGCGTCACCGCCGGGTGCCGGAATGTCGCGTAGGCCTCCTCCAGCATGTGGCGGAAGGCGGCGGGCGCAATCTCGTCCCCCACGAAGGGGCCGATCACCTGTTCCGCCACGCGCCAGTACGACTGGCCGGCGAAGTTCGCGATGGCGCCTTTCGGCAGCTCCGGGAAGCTCTCGGGCACGTAGAGCCCGCCGTCGCGCGCCAGGCCCGCCAGCATGGCGTCGGTGAAGGAGAGGACCGGGGCTTCGCCGCGGGTGGAGATGTAACGCAAGGCCGTACGCTCGTCGTTTGGGGGAGAATTGGCGCGTTCTCTACCGCAGGACGCGGCAAAGGTCACTGTCTGGAAGGATCAGCGCTTCCGGCCGCGCACGATGAGATAGGCCCCGCCGTGCCCCCCAGCGCCGCGCGCGAGCTCCCGGTCGAGCCTGTCGATGGACGCGCGCACCTTGTCGTCGCCCAGCACCTCGTCGGGCAGAATGGCGGCGATCTCGGGGAAGCTCGTCACCTGGTCGGCCGCGAGCTTGGCCGGGAGCAGGGCGCGCACGTCCGCCTCGGAATAGAGCTGCGCGTGGACGGGCGCCAGCGTGTCGCCGATCTTCACGTCAAGGCACATCGTGTAGGGGTTCACGACAGCCTCGAGGCTCGCGACCCATGGCAGGAATCCCATTTTGTAGAGCAGCGCATCCGCGTTGTAGAATGTAAGAAAGAAGCGGCCGCCGGGTTTCAGCACGCGGGCGATCTCCCCCAGCACATGCGGCAGGTTCGATACGTCGCTCGCCGTGCCCAGGTTCATCACGATGAAAGATGCGCTTGCGTCCGCCTCGGGCAGGCGGCTTGCGTCGAGGTCGAGCGTTGCAAAATGGGCGTTCGTCACGCCACGCCCCTGCGCCTTCGCGTTGGCGGCCGCGATCATGTGCGCGCTGACGTCGTAGCCGGCGACCTTCGCGAACCCGCTCGCAAGTTCGAGCGCCACACGGCCCGTCGCGCAGCCGAGGTCGAGCGCAAGCGCCCGGTCCCCGGCCGCCTCCGCGTCGCGCCGGATAAGTTCGGCTTCGTAGGCTGCGTAGAGCTGGCTTGCGTATTTGGACGCGGTGTCGCGTTCGTCGTAGCGGCCGGCGACCTGTTCCGTCAGGCGCAGGAGATTTTCCTTCAGCCGCTCGGCCTCGGGACGTTGCGCCGCGCCGGCCTGCGATTCAAGCAGGATCGTCTGCTCCTTGCAGGATTCCGCGATCAGGAAATACAGGACAGCGCGCGCCATGTGCGGGTTGAGCCCGATCGAGCGCGCATGGTCGCCGATGGCGGCGATGCGCTGGTCCTCGATCTGCGGCCGGTACATGACCCCGCCCGTGCGCTGCTTTTCCTGCGCGACAAGCTGGGCGACGTCCATGCGCCGCTTGACGAGATCCATGATCAGGCGGTCGATCTTGCGCAGATCTTCGCCCAGTTGCACCAGGTCCGGCATCGGTTTCTCCGGCTGGGCGGGGCGCCGTTTCGCCGCCGGCAGGCCCGCCCGCTGTGTTCTCGCTCGATCATGATCCCGAAAACCGGCTCCCACTCTTCGGGATCATGTTCTATGGCTGTATAACCGGCGCAGGCGGGATTGACGACCCGTCAGGTCAAAAGGCGCTGCTGCCGAAGCGGTGGAGAAATCGGGAATGACCCAGGAGGAACTCGTCGCGGAGGCGCTGCGCATCGCCGCCAGCAAGACCCGCCCCGGCATGACGCAGCAGGAGAAGGACGACCTGCTCGAGGAGAGCTTCATGTCCCTCCTCGAGCACAAGTCGATGACGCCATTCTTCGCGCGCGTCGGCCAGCACGCGGCGGGAGGCTTCCAGGCCTCGCAGGGCCGCTACTACATGCACGAGGAGCCGCGCCTGCCCGCCATGCCCGAAAAGCCGACGCTCATGGATTTCTTCCGCAGGCGCGTGCTGCTCAACCGCCGCGCGGGAACGCACCTTTTGCAAAGCGCCGCGCTCGCCATGAAGAACGGCCTTCCCGACAAGCTCGTGCTGGCCTGCCTGCTTCACGACGTCGCCGTCGTCGTGCACGTGCGAAGCGACCACGGCTATTACGGCGCGCAGATGATAGAGCCCTACGTGGACGAGGAGACGGCGTTCGCCGTGCGCTATCATCAGGCGCTGCGCTTCTATCCCGACGCCGCCTACGATTACGAATATCCCGAGCTCTACACGCGCGCGTTCGGGGAGGAGTACGTCCCGCCCGCCTACATCGTTCGCGATGCGAACTACGCGCGCAACCACAAATGGTACGAAGCCGCCCGGCTGGTGACGACGAACGACCTTTACTCGTTCGATCCAGACATGCAGATCGACATCGAACAGTTCGAGGACATCATCGGCCGTTGCTTCCGCCAGCCGGAAGAGGGCCTCGGTTTTGATTCCTCGCCCGCGTCGCATATGTGGCGCAGCATCATATGGCCGAACAATTTTCTTTGAACCGGAAAGCGCGTAACACGGGCGCGTACGCCGGCCTTATCGCCTGGCCCTAGGGCGTACGGCCGGGCCGTCATTCGCGAAGGCGACCATCCAGACAGGCAAATGCTTCGTTCCCGGGCCTTTCGTGTACGCCGGTCTCCGCTGGCGTGACGCGGTTGAGACGGCGGGTCTCATGAATTGCGGTGCATTGAATGAGCGATAAAAAGATTCAGAACGACACGCGCGCCATGGCGCTGCTCTACGCGTCCATGCCTGCGATCTTCGTGTTCTTCTGGTCCACTGGATTCATAGGCGGCAAGCTCGGGCTTCAATCGGCGGCGCCGTTCACCTTTCTGCTCTACCGCTTCCTCATCGTGATCGCGATGTTGCTGCCGCTGGCGATCCTCTGGCGAGCGCCGTGGCCTCGCCCGGGCGCGCTCCTGCCCATCGCCGTTGGCGGCGTGCTTGTCCATGCAGGCTACCTCGGCGCGGTGTTCGCCGGCCTTTCCTTCGGCGTGGAGGCGGGCGTCGGCGCGCTGATGGCGGGCCTTCAGCCGGTGCTCACCGCCGTCTTCGCCGCGCCCTTCCTCGGCGAGCATGTAAGCGCGCGACAATGGGCTGGCCTCGTGCTCGGCTTCGTCGGCGTAACCCTCGTGGTCTGGGAAAAGCTGGGTCTGGGACTTGGAACGCCGCTCGGCATGTTTTTCTCGTTCATGTCGGTCGTGTTCATGACCGCGGGGACGCTGTGGCAGAAGAAGTTCGGCGGCGCGATGGATTTGCGCACCGGCTCCATCGTCCAGTTCGCCGCCTCGGCGCTCGTCGTTGCGCCGCTCGCCTGGCTCGAAGGCTTCCGGGTCGAATGGACGCCATCGTTCATCTTCGCGCTGGGCTGGCTGTGCCTCGTGCTGTCCGTCGGCACGATCACCGTTCTCCTCGTGCTCATCCGACGCGGCGCGGCGGCGGAAGTCGCGAGCCTGTTCTTCCTTGTGCCGCCGACGACCGCGGTTCTGGCGTGGCTCATCTTCGGCGAAAAGCTCGCCGCGCTCTCCTTCGTCGGAATGGCGCTGGTCGTCGTCGCGGTTGCGATGGTGACGTGGAAGAAGCGGACCTGACCTACTCGCCGCGCAGCCGCCGCGCGGCGAAGACGCTGAACACGACGAGGAGCGTGATCGCGAGCCCGAACCACGTCAGCGCGTAGGAGAAGTGGTTGTTGGGGATCGACATGGTCGTCTGTCCGCCCTTCGGCCAGCCGCCCGGCAGGGGCGTTGCGTCGGCGTCGATCAGGAAGGGCGCGACTCCTTCGAGCTTGAAGCGCGCGGCGATGCCTGCGGGCTCCTTCACGAACATGACGCGCGTGTCCGGCTTGTCGGCTGGCGTGAAAGGATTGCGCGGCTCTGGCGCGCGCAGGAGACCGGTCACCTGCGTCTCGCCTGCGATCTGACCGGCTGCGCGCTTCGCCGGATCCTGAAGATCCATCGGCACGAAACCGCGATTGACGATGATGCGCCCGCCGTCCGGAAGACGCAGCGGCGTCAGCACAAGCCAGCCCGGCCCGTGCACGGCCCCGCCGCCGCCGTCGAATACGTAAGTTTCGTATTCGTGTTCATAAACGCCGCGCGCGGTGACGCGAAGATACTCGAAATCGGGAACCTGCAATTTCGCCCAGACGTCGCGCGCGGGCAGCGGGCGTGGCGCTTCGTGAATGCGCGCCTGCATGCGCGCGATAATGCCTTCCTTCCACGCGAGCCGGCGCAATTGCCATGCGCCGAGCGAAACCAGAATGGCGAACGCGACGAGCGTGACGAGGCCGGGCAGGATCAACCCGCGCCAGCCGGCCCGGTGCGCGCCGCCGGTGGCGTTCATCGGTTTTCCAGCCGGCCCTGCTCGGCCTTGTTGGCGTATTGCATCGCGACGAGCAGGCCCTTCAGCGGTCGCAGGATGCCGAGGCAGACGATGAGCGTGAGCGGCGCGAAGATGACGAGGTGAACCCAGAACGGCGGCTCGTAGGCAAGCTCCACCCACAGCGCCATGCCGAGCACGAGGAAGCCGGCGAACAGGGTGACGAACACAGCCGGCCCGTCGCCTGCGTCGGCGAAGGAATAGTCGAGGCCGCAGTGCTCGCAGCTCGGCGCCACCGTGAGGAATCCGTTGAACATGCGGCCTTCGCCGCAGCGCGGGCAACGGCCAGCGAGGCCGGTGGAATAGGGCGATTGCGGCGGGTAATCTTCGTTCATCGCCTGCGTCCTCTGGGAAACAAAAAAGGGGCGGCACGCGGCCGCCCCCGATGCTTGCGCGCGGCCGCGATCAGTGCGCCGCGATCACGCCGCCCCAATTGCCCCACACATAGATGGCGGCGAACAGGAACAGCCAGACAACGTCGACGAAGTGCCAGTACCAGGCGGCGAACTCGAAGCCGAGGTGCTGCTTGGGCGTGAAGTGACCCATGTACACGCGCACGAGGCACACGATCAGGAAGATCGTGCCGACGAGAACGTGGAAGCCGTGGAAACCCGTCGCCATGAAGAACGTCGCGCCGTAGATCGAGTTCTTGAAGGCGAAGGGAGCGTGCGCGTACTCATAGGCCTGCACGAGGCTGAAGACGATGCCGAGCGCGATGGTGAGGATCAGGCCCTTCTTCACGCCCTCGCGGTCGCCGTGCAGCAGAGCGTGGTGCGCCCAGGTGACGGTCGTGCCGGACGTCAGCAGGATCAGCGTGTTCAGAAGCGGCAGGTGCCAGGGATCGAACACCTCGATGCCCTTTGGCGGCCAGACGCCGCCGGTCGCCTCGACGCGGGCGAACTGCGCCGCCTCGTTCGTGAACAGGCTCGCGTCGAAGAACGCCCAGAACCACGCGACGAAGAACATCACTTCGGAAGCGATGAACAGGATCATGCCGTAGCGGTGATGAATCTGGACGACGCGGGTGTGATAGCCGCTCTCGGCTTCGCGCACGACGTCGGTCCACCACGCGGCCATCGTGTAAAGAATTCCGATGAGGCCAGCGCCAAAGATGAAGCCGCCCGCGGGGAGCCCGAGGATCGGCATGCTCTTCATCCACGCGACGGCGCCGACCGCCGTGACGAAGGCCGAAATGGACCCGATGAGCGGCCACGGGCTCGGCTCTACCAGATGGTAGTCGTGATTGGGTTTCGAGTGGCCGTCAGCCATGTCCTACCTCGTTCCTCATTCGGACCGCGCGCCCTGCGCGGCCGCCCCCCGGGGGCGTTTCGCCATCCGCCGCGCCCGTTGTCAAGGCGGCGGCAACTCGTTGCACGCCCTTACAGGCGCGGCTTGCTCTCGCCGCTCGCGGCCGCGACCGGCTTGGGATTCTTCACCGCCATGAATGTGTACGACAGCGTCACGCTGTGCATCCGCTTCAGCGTCTCGTTCTTCTCGAGTTCGGGATCGAGGAAGAACACGACCGGCATATCCATCGTCTCGCCCGGCCCGAGCGTCTGTTCGGTGAAGCAGAAGCACTGGATCTTGTTGAAGAAGGCGCCGAACTGGTCGGGCGTGACGTTGAACGTCGCCATGCCGGTCTGCGCCTTGTCCGAACGATTCGTGACCCGGTAGAAGACCGTCTTCGTTTCGCCGGTCTGCACGCGGACCGAGCCGATTTCCGGCTCGAACGTCCAGTTGAGCCCGCCGCCGACATTGGCGTCGAAGGAGACGCGGATCATGCGTTCGCCGCGCGTCGCAGGGGCGCTGTCGGCGACCATCGGCGTGCCGCCGAAGCCCGTCACGCGGCAAAACATGTCGTAAAGCGGAACGGCGGCGAAGCTCATGCCGAGCATGAACAGCGCGCCCCCCGCCACCGCGAAGGCCGTGCGCCGATGGTTCGCCGGCGTCTTCAGGTTTTCCCCGTGGTTCGGTTGCACGTTCATTCGCGCGCCTCAGATGGACGGTCTGACGACGACGCCGACACCCAGCTTTGCCACGGTGACGACGTAGAAGAGGATGACAAGGAAACCGACGCCGAGGCCGATCGCAATGTTGCGCGCGCGCCGGCTCCTGGCCTCCTCCGGCGTGAGGCGGCGTCCCGGTTGCGGGGAGCCCTGATGATGATCGCCCTGCGGAGCGTTCACTTTGATTGCGCCTTCCATGACGCGCCTTACCCAGCTATTGCGCCGAGAAGCCGCGCCAGCGCCTGCGCCGGGCCGTTCTCGATCACGATCGTCAGGAACAACGCGAAGAGATAGAGGATCGAAAAGCCGAAGAGCGACATAGCCGCCTTGCGGGCGGCGGCGCCTTCGGTGTCGCGCAGCACGCGCCACGCATACCAGATCATGCCCGCGCCCCCCGCCATGGCGAGAACGCCATAAAAGGCCGACGCGAAGCCCATGAGCCAGGGCAGCACGCCGACGGGCGCAAGCAGGACGGAATAGGCGAGGATTTCGATTCGGGTGCGCCGGTCGCCCTTGGCGTTCGGCATCATCGGCACGCCGGCGCGGGCGTACTCCTCGCTCTTCACCAGAGCGAGAGCCCAGAAGTGCGGCGGCGTCCAGATGAAGATGATCGCGAACAGAACGAGCGATTCGATCGACACCGATCCGGTGACCGCCGCATAGCCCACGACCGGCGGGAACGCGCCCGCCGCGCCGCCGATCACGATGTTCTGCGGCGTCGATCGCTTCAGCCACATCGTGTAGATGACGGCGTAAAAGAAGATGGTGAAGGCGAGCAGCGCGGCCGCGAGCCAGTTCGAGACCACGCCGAGCGTGAACACCGAAAGGACGGACAGCACGAGGCCGAAGGAGAGGGCTTCGCCCGGCGTGATGCGCCCCGACGGCACTGGCCGCGTCTTCGTGCGCGTCATTACGGCGTCGATATCGGAATCATACCACATGTTGAGCGCGCCCGACGCGCCTGCGCCGACAGCAATGGCGAGCAGCGCCGCGAAGGCGAGAACAGGGTGCGTCGGCGCGGGCGCGATCATCACGCCCGCCAGCGCCGTCAGCACGACGAGCGACATCACGCGCGGTTTGAGCAACGCGAAGAAATCGCGCGGTTCGGCGACCGACACGCGCGCCTGATCGCTAAAGCCTTCCTGTCCGGCGACGAAGCTCATCGTCTCTCGCTACCTGCCTTGTGGCTGCGCGTCTCCGCGCATCTCGTGGAGCCCTCGTTGGAGAAGCGCGCCGTCTGTCGCTTCTCGAAGGAAGGCTCCGGCGGCCTCGGCCGCCGGAGTTTGAAACGCTTAGTGGTTGGAGCCCGTGATGCGGGGCAGCGTCTCGTACTGATGGAAGGGCGGCGGCGAGGACAGCGTCCACTCCAGCGTGGTGGCGCCGGGCCCCCACGGATTGTCGCCGGCGATACGCTTCTTCGCATACGCCTCCCACACGATGTAGAGGAACATCAGCGCGCCGAAGCCCGAGATGTAAGAGCCGTACGAAGAGATCTGGTTCCACAGCAGGAACGCGTCCGGATAGTCGACGTAGCGGCGCGGCATGCCCGCAAGACCGAGGAAGTGCTGCGGGAAGAAGGTCAGGTTCACGCCGATGAACATGATCCAGAAGTGCGCCTTGCCGAGGCCTTCGTTGTACATGTAGCCCGACATCTTCGGGAACCAGTAGTAGAAGGCCGCGAACATCGCGAACACCGCGCCGAGCGACAGCACATAGTGGAAGTGCGCCACGACGTAGTAAGTGTCGTGGAAGGCGCGGTCGATGCCCGCGTTGGCGAGCACGACGCCGGTCACGCCGCCGATGGTGAACAGGAAGATGAAGCCGACCGCCCAGAGCATCGGCGTGCGGAACGAGATCGACCCGCCCCACATCGTCGCGATCCACGAGAAGATCTTCACGCCTGTCGGCACGGCGATGACCATCGTCGCGAACACGAAGTAACGCTGCGTGTTGAGCGAGAGGCCAACCGTGTACATGTGGTGCGCCCACACGATGAAGCCCACCACGCCGATCGCCACCATGGCGTAAGCCATGCCGAGATAGCCGAACACGGGCTTGCGCGAGAACGTCGATACGATGTGGCTGATGATGCCGAACGCCGGCAGGATCAGGATGTAAACTTCGGGATGGCCGAAGAACCAGAACAGGTGCTGGAAGAGCACCGGATCGCCGCCGCCCGCCGGATCGAAGAAGGCGGTGCCGAAGTTGCGGTCCGTCAGCAGCATCGTGATGGCGCCGGCGAGAACGGGCAGCGACAGCACGAGCAGGAAGGCGGTGATCAGCACAGACCACGCGAACAGCGGCATGCGGTGCAGCGTCATGCCGGGCGCGCGCATGTTGAAGATCGTCGTGATGAAATTGATCGCGCCGAGGATCGACGAGGCGCCTGCGATGTGAAGCGCCAGGATGATGAAGTCCATCGAGGGGCCGGGGTGGCCGGCGTTGCCCGACAGGGGCGGATAGAGCACCCAGCCGCCGCCGAAGCCCTTCATGCCGGGCGCGCCTTCGACGAACATCGAGAGGACGAGCAGGCCGAACGCCGCAGGCAGAAGCCAGAACGAGATGTTGTTCATGCGCGGGAAGGCCATGTCCGGCGCGCCGATCATCAGTGGCACGAACCAGTTGCCGAACCCGCCGATCAGCGCCGGCATGACCATGAAGAAGATCATGATGACGCCGTGGGCCGTGATGAACACGTTGTACATGTGCTTGGCGGCGTCAGGGGACGAGTCGCCAGCAAGCACGCCCGAAATCCACGGGAAAACGCCGAGGCCGGTGCCGGCAAGCTCCATGCGCATCGCGATGGACATCGCGGCGCCGATCAGGCCCGCGAACACCGCGAAGTAGAGGTAGAGCGTGCCGATGTCCTTGTGGTTCGTCGAATAAAGGTAGCGCCGCCAGCCCGTCGGAATTCCGTGGGCGTGGTCGTCGTGATGGGCAGCTGCGTTCGTCGCCATCTTCTTATTCCTCGAAATGATTCGTTATCAGCGGACCGCGGCGTCGGCGACGCGGACCGGCTCGTTGTCGTTGGAGGCGAACTGCTTGCGCGCGCTTTCGAGCCACGCCTTGTAGGCGTCCTCGCTCACCACGCGGAACACGATCGGCATGTAGGCGTGGTCCTTGCCGCAAAGTTCCGAGCACTGGCCGTAGTACACGCCTTCCTTCTCGGCGCGGAACCATGTCTCGTTCAGGCGGCCGGGGATCGCGTCGATGCGGACGCCGAGGTTCGGCAGGGCGAAGGCGTGGATGATGCCGACCACGTCAGCGGTGACCTGGAGGCGCACCGTCTTGTTGACGGGGACGACAGCCTCGTAGTCGACGTCGAGCAGGCGCAGCTTGCCGGGCGGCAGCGTATCCTGGTCGAGCAGGCGCGACTGGAATTCGAAGCCGCCGCCCTCCTCCTTCGGATAGGAGTAGGTCCACGCCCACGAGGCGTTGCCCGTGACCTTCACCGTCAGGTCGGCGTCCGGCATGGTGAGCTGGTGGTTCAGGAGGCGGAAGGACGGGATCGCGATAATCAGCAGGATCACGACGGGGATGATGGTCCAGGCCACTTCGAGGCCCGTGTGGTGCGTCGTGCGGGACGCAGTCGGGTTGGCCTTCTCGTTGTACTTGCTCACCACGATGACGATCAGCGCCAGGACGAAAAGGCTGATCGCCGTGATGATCGGCAGCAGGATCGCGTCATGGAAGAAGACCATTTCCCGCATGATCGGGCTGGCCGCTTCGGGCAGACCCATCTGATTGGGACGCGGAGCGCCCACGAACTGCGCTGAAGCCGTTCCCGCGAGGACAGCCCAGGTGGTCACCGCCGCCCCGGCGGTGGCAAGGATGCGCCGTGCGCCGGCGCCCTTCGACTGGAAAAACATGAAAAAGTCGCTCCCGCTCGCCTTTCTGATCGGCGGCGCCCCTCGCCGCCCACGTGCGGCCGAACGCGTACGGGCCGCCGCATTCCGTTCCAATCATAAAGCCGCCATGAGCGCAACACGACCGTGGGACACCTTCTATGCGGCATAAGGGCGCGTAACTCTACGGATCGGCGCGCACGGCCGCCGCCCGTCGCCCGGATTGCCAACCGGCTCAATCCGTCCATAAATTCGGGCGACGCGAATCGGACGAAAAGAGCAGGTTCGCCAAAGCGTCGCGGCCCGGGGGGCCGTTCCCGCCACGCCGGTCAGCCGGGTCTACGGAGAAGATATGAGCGCGTTTTTCAAACACCCGCTCGCCGCGCGGAGACGCCGGGTTGCAGCGCTCGTTGCCCTTGCGGGCGCATTGCTCGCGGCGCAGGCGCCTCAGCCGGCGAGCGCGCAGGTGCAGGTTCGCGGGAAGTTCGGTGACTGGGAAATGCGCTGTGAGACGCCGCCGGGCGCCAGCCGCGAACAGTGCGCGATCATCCAGTCCGTCGCCGCCGAGGACAAGCCGAACATGAACCTCGTCGTGATCGTCCTCAAGACGGCCGACGGCAAGTCGCGGCTGCTTCGCGTGATCGCGCCGCTGGGCGTTCTGCTTCCCGCCGGACTTGGCCTCAACATTGACGGCGGCGACAAGGGCCGGGCGGGCTTCGTGCGCTGCCTGCCGTCGGGCTGCGTGGCCGAGGTCGTGATGGACGACAAGCTTCTCGACGAGTTGCGGGCCGGCAAGACCGCGACCTTCATCGTCTTCGAGACCCCGGAGCAGGGCACCGGCATACCGATGTCGCTCGGCGGATTCGGCGAAGGTTTCGGAAAACTCCCCTGAGCCCGGCCCGCTCAAGCTGGCGCGCCGCCGCCCGCTGGTATAGGTTCCGCCCCGCCTCGTAAAGGCGATGAGGAGGTCGCCGGCGCTTCTCGGGAAGCCCCGGCCGTATGGAGTGTTCGAATGCGTCAGGGAATGTCTCGTCTCGCGCCGGCGTCCAGGGGTGGAGCGGCTGTCGCTCTGCTTCTCGCCCTTTCGGGTTGCGGCGGCGGCAGCTATGTCGGCTCCCTGTTCGGTTCGAGCTCCTCTTCGTCTTCCGCCGCATCCAGCCAGACGGCTTCCGCGGCGCAGCAGGACGACGCGGCGAGCGGACCTCCGAAGTCCGCCGTCCTGCCCCTGTTCGGGACGGGTCCGACCGAACTGGCCTGTCCTTATGTCGACGTGCGGGACGGAGCCGCGGCCCACCGCGTCTATGCGGGACAGCCGTCCAACGCGACTGTTCGTTACCAGTTTTCCATGGGCGACATCGCGCGCGAGTGCCGCGTGGCGGGCGACCAGCTGATTCTGAAGGTTGGCGTCGAGGGCCGCGTGCTTCTCGGCCCCGCCGGATCGCCAGGCTCGTTCACGGTGCCGGTCTCGATCGCCGTGCGTGACGAAGCGACCGAGAAGTTCATCCTCAACCGCAACTACCGCGTCGCCGCCAACATCCCCGCCGGCTCGTCGGGGACGGCCTTCGCCGTCGTGAGCGAAGAAATATCCGTTCCCTACAAGGGGCTGGAGGCGAACGAGCACTACCAGGTCTTCGTCGGCTTCGAGGGCGCCTCCGCCGCGAACGCTCCGCAGGCGGCGCGCCGCCGGCGCTGACCCGCGCGCGCATCGCCTGTGGAACGCTGCCCACCGGCGCTTGACTTCGCACTCGCGGCATCTAGTTTCGGTTCGTCAGTCGAAGACCCATTGCGGAAGAGACCGGCGCATGGTCGCGCCGGCGCCGAAGGCGCAACCGCCCCGGAAACGCTCAGGCAAAAGGACCGCATTGGGATGACACTCTGGAAAGCGGCCTGGCGCTTCGCGGCGCGGGTCCACCGACGGGCGTAACCGCGTTCCCTTCTTCAAGGGAATACGCGGGAAATCTCTCAGGTCCCGGGACAGAGGGGGCGCGACGGCAGAGCCTTCGCACATGCGGAGCGTTGCCGGTTCGCGGCCTTCAATCGCGCCCGGGCGACCTGATGTCTGATTCGAACTCCAGCGCCGACCAACTCGCCCTCACACCGCTTCATGCATTGCACGTCGCCATGGGCGCGCGCATGGCGCCCTTCGCGGGCTACGACATGCCGGTGCAGTATCCGCTCGGCATTCTTGGCGAACACAAGTGGACGCGCGAAAATGCGGGTCTGTTCGACGTTTCCCACATGGGGCAGGTGATTCTCGAAGGCGCGGGTGCTGCGGCGGCGTTGGAATCGCTGCTTGCCGCGGATATCGCCGGTCTTGCCGAGAACCGCACCCGCTATTCCCAGTTCCTCAACGCGGAAGGCGGCATCATCGATGACTTGATGGCGACGCGACTGCCATCCCGCGCGCCGGGCGAGGACCGTCTGTTCCTCGTCGTCAACGCCGCGTGCAAAACGACGGATGTCGCGCATCTGCGCGCGAAACTTTCAGGCGTGGCGATCACGACCCTGGACGGCCGGGCGCTGCTGGCCGTTCAGGGGCCGAAGGCGGCGGACGTCGTCGCGGGCTTCATTCCGGGCGCCGGTTCGCTGCCCTTCATGGGCTTTCTCGAAACGGCTTATGACGGCGCGGACGTGTTCGTCTCGCGCTCGGGCTACACGGGCGAGGATGGCTTCGAGATATCGTTGCCGCCGGGCGCCGGCCTCAGGTTCGCGGAAGCCTTGCTAGCCGACGCGCGCGTGAAGCCGATTGGCCTCGGCGCGCGCGATTCGCTGCGGCTGGAAGCAGGACTCTGCCTTTATGGGCACGACATCGACGAGACGACGTCTCCTGTCGAGGCGGGGCTCTCATGGTCCATCGGCAAGCGCCGCCGCTCGGAAGGGGGCTTTCCCGGCTATGAGCGCATCGCGCGCGAGCTGAAGGACGGTCCAGCGCGCAAGCGGGTCGGGCTGCTCCTCGAAGGACGGCAACCCGCGCGTGAAGGCGCGGACATCGTCTGCGAGGGCGGCGCCGTCGTGGGCAGGGTGACCTCTGGCGGTTTTGCGCCGAGCCTCGATCGCTCGGTCGCAATGGGCTACGTCGCCGCGTCGCACGCCGCGGCCGGAACGAAGCTCAACGCGCTGGTTCGCGGCAAGCCGCTGGCGGCGGCCGTCGTCGCCCTTCCCTTTTTCCCCCATCGCTACTTCCGCTGAAGAGGACCGCCGCATGTCGACCACGCATTACACGAAGGATCATGAATACATCCGCATCGACGGCGACGTCGGCGTGGTCGGCATCACGGATTACGCGCAGTCGCAGCTTGGCGACGTCGTGTTCGTGGAGCTGCCGCCGCCCGGCAAGAGTTTCAGGAAGGGCGAACAGGCCGCTGTCGTCGAAAGCGTCAAGGCGGCGAGCGAAGTCTACGCGCCGGTTTCGGGGGAGGTGGTCGAGGTGAACGGCGAACTCGAAGGCGCGCCTGCGCTCGTCAACGAGGATTCATCCGGCAAGGGCTGGTTCGTGAAGCTGCGCGTCGCGGATCAGGGCGAACTCGCCTCGCTCATGGATGAAGCGGCTTACGCCGAATATCTCAAGACGCTCGATTAGTTTTTGCTCCGCCGACGAGGAGATGAAAGTGCGCTACCTGCCGCTTACGCCTGACGATCGCGCCGACATGCTCGCGCGCATCGGCGCCGACAACATCGACGCGCTGTTCGCCGCCGTGCCCGTGGACAAGCTGTTGCAGGAGCCGCCGGACCTTCCACGCCGCAAGAGCGAAATGGAGGTCGAGCGCACTCTGTCGCGCATGGCCGCGCGCAATGTCGCGGCAGGGTCCGCTCCATTCTTCGTCGGCGCCGGCGCCTACAGGCATCATGTGCCTGCGAGCGTGGATCATCTCATCCAGCGTTCGGAGTTTCTGACGAGCTACACGCCGTATCAGCCCGAGATTTCGCAGGGCACGTTGCAGATGCTCTTCGAATTCCAGACGCAGGTGGCGAACCTCACCGGCATGGAAGTCGCTAACGCCTCCATGTACGACGGTTCAACGGGTTGCGGCGAGGCCGCGCTGATGGCGCACCGCGTGACGCGCCGCCGCAAGGCGGTTTTGTCGGGCGGCCTGCATCCCCACTATGCAGACGTGGTGCGTTCGCTCTCGGCGATGACCGGCGACAGCGTTGTCTCGATGCCCGCGGACGTGCGCGCGAGCGAGGACATCGTTTCGCAGATCGACGACAGCGTTTCCTGCGTGATCGTGCAATCTCCCGACGTCTTCGGCAACCTGCGCGATCTGAAGCCCATCGCCGACGCATGTCACGCGAAGGGGGCGCTTCTGATCGCGGTGTTCACGGAAGCCGTGTCGCTCGGCCTTGTCGAGCCGCCGGGCGCGATGGGCGCGGACATCGTTGTGGGCGAGGGCCAGTCGATTGGGAATCCGCTGACTTTCGGGGGGCCGTATGTCGGCCTGTTCGCGACGAAGCAAAAATATCTGCGCCAGATGCCGGGGCGACTGGCTGGCGAAACGGTGGACGCGGAAGGAAAGCGGGGCTGGGTGCTCACGCTCTCGACGCGCGAGCAGCACATCCGCCGCGAGAAAGCGACCTCGAACATCTGCACGAACTCCGGCCTTTGCGCGCTGGCGTTCTCGATCCACATGACGCTGCTCGGCGAAACGGGCCTGCGCCGCCTCGCTCGGCTCAACCACGCCAACGCGGTGAAACTTGCTGATGCGCTCGCGGGCGCCGGCGTCGAAGTGCTCAACGAAACCTTCTTCAACGAGTTCACCGTGCGCGTGAAAGGCGACGCGGCGGCGCTCGTGGAGCGCATGGCCGAAAATGGCGTTCTCGGCGGCGTGCCGGCCTCACGCCTTCTGCCCAACGCCGGCGTCGACGACTTGCTCATCATCGCCAGCACCGAAGTGAACACCGACGAAGACCGCGCCGCGCTTGTCGCCGCGCTGAAGCTTTAGGGGCGAGACCATGCTGAATAATCAGGGCCGGCCCACCCAGCCGAATGACAACGGCGCTTCCGCCGGGGGCAAGACCTTCACCGGCCATCGCGGGCTTGCGATGGAGGAGGCGTTGATATTCGAGATCGGCCGGGCGGAGGTGACGGGCGTCGACATCGACGATCCCGGCGATTTCACGCCGCGCCTCGGCAAGCTCCAACGCAAAGCGCCGATCGATTTGCCGGGCCTCTCCGAGCCCGAGGCGATGCGCCATTACGTGCGGCTGTCGCAAAAGAACTACGCCATCGACCTCGGCCTGTATCCGCTCGGCTCGTGCACGATGAAGCACAACCCGCGCCTCAACGAGCGCATGGCGCGTTTGCCGGGATTTGGCGATATTCATCCCTTGCAACCTGTCTCCACCGTGCAGGGCGCGCTCGAACTCATCGACACGCTGGCCCACTGGCTCACGGAAATGACGGGCGCCGCCGCCGTCGCCATGTCGCCCAAGGCCGGCGCGCATGGCGAAGCCTGCGGCATGATGGCGATCAAGACCGCGCTCGAAGCGCGCAGCGAAGGCGCGCAGCGCCGCGTCGTGCTGGTGCCGGAAAGCGCCCACGGCACAAACCCGGCGACCGCCGCGCTGATCGGCTACGATGTGCGCCCGATCCCGGCGCGCGAGGACGGCACGGTGAGCGTGGACGCCGTGCGCGCGGCGCTCGGTCCCGAAGTCGCCGCGCTGATGCTGACGAACCCCAACACTTGCGGCCTGTTCGAGCCCGAGGTGGTTGCGATTGCGGACGCCGTGCATGAGGCCGGCGCGTTCTTCTACTGCGACGGCGCGAACTTCAACGCCATCGTCGGCAAGGTGCGGCCGATGGATCTCGGCGTGGACGCCATGCATATCAACCTGCACAAGACGTTCTCGACGCCGCACGGCGGCGGCGGACCCGGCGCCGGGCCAGTCGTTTTGTCGGAGGCTTTGGCTTCGTTCGCGCCTGTTCCATTCATCCGCAAGGATGGCGCGAAATTCACGTTCGTCGAACATGCGCAGGGCACGCAGAGTTTCGGCCGCATGACTGCCTTCCATGGCCAGATGGGCATGTTCGTTCGCGCCATGTCCTACATGCTCTCGCATGGTTCGGACGGCATCCGTCAGGCGTCGGAAGACGCGGTGCTCAACGCGAACTATGTGCGCGTGTGCCTGTCGGACGTGATGTCCGCGCCGTTCGGCGACAAGCCCTGCATGCACGAGGCGCTCTTCGACGACCGCTGGCTCAAGGGAACCGGCGTCACCACGCTCGATTTCGCCAAGGCGATGATCGACGAAGGCTACCATCCGATGACGATGTATTTCCCCCTCGTCGTCCACGGCGCCATGCTGATCGAGCCGACGGAATCGGAGAGCAAGGCTTCGCTCGATCTCTTCATCATGACGCTGCGCGATCTCGCGTTCAGCGTTCAGCGCGGCGAGACGGAGCGTTTTTCAGGCGCGCCGTACCTGTCGCCGCGCCGCAGGCTTGACGAGACGCGCGCCGCGCGGTCGCCCATCCTGCGCTGGACGAAGCCAAAGCCGATCCCAGCGGCAAACCAGCTGGCGGCGGAGTAGGGGCGCTTACTCCCCTCTCCCGCGCACGGGAGAGGGTATGCGCGTTACGCCACGTCGATGACGACGCGCCCGCGCACCTTGCCCGCCACGATGTCGCGCGCGATGTCCATCACCTTGTCGAACGGCTGATGCGTCGTCATCGACTTCAGCACATTGCGGTCGAGATCGGAGGCAAGACGCTTCCACGCCTCGATGCGCTGCGCCTTCGGCGACATCACGGAATCGATGCCGAGCAGCGACACGCCGCGCAGGATGAAGGGCGCCACAGTGGCTGGCAGGTCGAGCCCCTGCGCGTTTCCGCAGGCGGCCACCGCGCCGTGCATCTTCGTCTGCGCGAGCACGTTGGCGAGCGTGTGCGAGCCGACCGTGTCAACGCCGGCAGCCCAGCGCGCCTTGCCGAGCGGCTTGCCGGGGCCTGAAAGCTCCGCACGGTCGATGATCTCGTCGGCGCCGATGCCTTTCAGATACTCCGCTTCCTGCGGGCGGCCCGTCGAGGCGATGACATGCCACCCGGCTTTCTTGAGGAGCGCGACCGCGACCGAGCCGACGCCGCCGGCGGCGCCAGTGACGATCGCCGGGCCGTCGGACGGCTTCATGCCGAACTTCTCCAGCGCCTGCACGCTCAGCATCGCGGTGAACCCCGCGGTGCCGATGGCCATCGCTTCATCGAGCCCAAGGCCCTCCGGCAGGGGCACGAGCCAGTCCGATTTCACCCGCGCCTTCTGCGCGAACCCGCCGAGATGGCCTTCTCCGACGCCGAAACCCGTCAGCACCACCCTGTCGCCTGGCTTGAATTCCGGCGAGGAAGACTTCTCCACCACACCGGAGAAGTCGATGCCGGGGATGAGCGGAAAGCGCCGCGCGATCGGCGCCTTGCCCGTAATCGCAAGCCCGTCCTTGTAGTTGACGGTCGTGTGCCTGATCGCGACGTCCACGTCGCCGTCCATCAGGTCGGCCTCGTCGAAATCCGCCCATTGGGCGCTTGTGCCGGCCTCGGTCTTGTCGATGCGCACGGCGCGGAAGGTGGGCATGGGCTGGCCTCCTGTTGGAGTGGTCCGATTCCTCTAGAGGCTAGCCCCGCCTTGCTCAAGCGCGCCTTTCGGCGCGTCAGGCGGGCGCCGGCGCGGGCGTGCGCCTGGGCGCGGGCTTCTCGACGATGGGCAGCGTGATCAACGCCGACGCCACGCCGAAGAAGATGGACAGGTACCAGCTGGCGTCATACGAGCCGTAGACCTCGCGCAGCACGCCGCCGAGCAGCACGCCCAGGAATCCGCCGATCTGGTGCGAGCAGAAGGCGAACCCGTAAAGCATGCCGAAGTTGCCCGGCCCGAACATCTGGTTCACCATCGCCGACGTTGGCGGCAGGGTTGAAAGCCACAACAGCCCGCTCAGGGCGCCGAAGATGTATGCGTTCATCGGCGAGGGCGGCAGCAGGATGAACACCAGCGTCAGCATCGCGCGCGCGAAATAGATGAAGGCCAGCACGTAGCGCCTCGGCGCCCACGAGCACATCCAGCCGGAAAAGATCGAACCGAACACATTGAACAGGCCGACGAAGGCGAACGCCCAGTAGCCGACCTGCGGGCTGAGGCCCGACTCGACGATGTAGCGCTGGAAGTGGACGGTTATGAACTGAAGCTGGAAGCCGCAGGTGAAGAAACCGACCACGACGAGCACGTAGGAACGGTGCGCGAAAGCCTCCCGCAGCGTCGCCATCACGCCCAGGGTCTCTTCGCCCTTGTCCCTGTTGGCTTCCGCCAGCGGCTTGCTCGCCACGAACCACCCCAGCGGCACGATCAGCGTGACAAGAATCGCGAAGACGATGCAGGCCGTCTGCCAGCCGAAATTGTCGATCAGCGCGCCGCTCACCGGCGAGAACACGAACTGCCCGAACGAAGCCGACGCGGTGACGAGCCCGAAGGCCATGCTGCGCCATTGCGGCGGCACGATCTTGCCGAAGCCCGCGACGACCAGGTTGAGCGAACAGCCGGACAGCCCCAGCCCGACGAGCACGCCCACCGTGAAGGTGAACATCGCGGGCGTGGTCGAATACGCCATCAGGCCGACGCCAAGCGCATAGAGCGCGCCGCCCGACGCCAGCACGCGCATCGTGCCGACGCGGTCGGCGAAGGCGCCGGCGACTGGCTGGAACAGGCCCCATAGCAGGTTCTGGAGCGCGAAGGCGAAGGCGTATGTCTCCGTGCTCCAGCCGTAGGTCTGCAGCACCGGCAGTTGCAGCGCGCCCGCCGCCGAGCGAGGACCCCATGTGATCATCGCGATCAGGCAGCCCGCGATGATCGCGATTTCGGGGGGAATGCGGCGCACGGCGCCGGCTGCTCTCGTCATGCGTTTCCTCTGGAAATTGATTTGTTCACGCCGCAACGGGCGCGGGCCGGTGAACGGGCTTCTCGACGACCGGCAGGTTGATCAGCGCCGAAGCGACGCCAAGCGCGATCGAAAGCCACCAGACGATGTCGTAGGAGCCCGTGCTTTCGCGCAGCACGCCGGCGAGCATCAGGCCGATGAAGCCGCCGACCTGATGGCTCAGGAAGGCGAAGCCGTAGAGCATCGAGAAATGCTTCGTGCCGAACATGACGCCGATGAGGCCGGAGGTCGGCGGAACCGTCGAAAGCCACAGAAGGCCCGTCAGGATGCCGAACGCGAACGCCGACATGGGCGTCACCGGCAGCATGATGAACGCCAGCGTCACCAGCGCGCGCGAGAAGTAGATGAGGCTGAGGATGTAGTTCTTCGGCATCTTGTCGCCGAGCCAGCCCGATGTGAGCGAGCCGACGATATTGAAAATGCCCACGAGCGCGAACGCCCAGTAGCCGATGTAGGCGGGCAGGCCCGCTTCGACCACGTATCGCTGGAAGTGAACCGTGACGAAGGCGAGCTGGAAGCCGCAGGTGAAGAAGCCCAGCACCAGCAGCACGTAGGAGCGGTGCCGGAATGCTTCCGAGATCGCCTCGCGGAAGGATTGCTTTGGCGCGTCGCCGGGCTGCGGCGCGGCCTTCCCGTCGTCACGCGTCGCGAGCGCCCAGGATAGCGGAATGCAGAGCAGGATAATCGCGGAAAAGGTGAAGACCGTCGGCATCCAGCCCGTGGACGAGATCATCGCGCCCGCGAAGGGCGAGAACAGGAACTGGCCGAACGAACCGGCCGCCGTTCCGAGGCCGAAGGCGAACGAGCGGCGCTCCGGCGGCAGCAGCTTCGAGAACGCGCCGATGACGAGGTTGAACGAACAGGCCGAAATGCCCAGCCCCAGCAGGACGCCGGCCGTCAGCGTGAACGAGAGCGGCGTCGACGCCCAGGCCATGAGCGACAGGCCTAGCGCATAGAAGATTGCGCCGAACGTCAGGACCCGGCCGGTCCCGTACTTGTCGGCGAAGGCTCCGGCGAAGGGCTGGCCGAGGCCCCAGAACAGGTATTGCAGCGCCATCGCGAAGGAAAAGACATCGCTGCCAAGCTCGAAATCGCCGAGCACCGGAAGCTGGAACTGTCCGATGGCCGAGCGCGGCCCGAATGTGATCACTCCGATGAGACAGCCGGCGATGATGACGATTTCGGGTGGAAACTTCGAACGACGTGTTGGACCTGACGCCGAGGCAATGCCGGCCATTCCCTGCTCCCGCGGATTGTGCGCACTTTTGCCGCACCATAGCGGGGTGGCGTTGGCTCGGCCAATCGCTTTTTGCATGGCTCTCATGCGCCGGCGCATAATCGGCGGCTGATTCTCTGCCCCAACGGAAACCATGGCCGTCCGCCGTCTCGATCCCGTCCTGGTCGACCGCATCGCCGCCGGCGAGGTGGTGGAGCGCCCTGCGTCCGCCGTGAAGGAGCTTGTGGAGAACGCGCTCGACGCCGGCGCGCGCCGCATCGAGGTCGCCGTCGAGGACGGCGGACGCAAGCTCATCCGCGTGACGGACGACGGCGCCGGCATGGACGCCGGCGATCTCGCGCTCGCGGTGGACCGTCACGCCACGTCGAAAATTCCGGACAGCGACCTGTCGCGCATCGCGACGCTCGGCTTTCGCGGCGAGGCGCTGCCGTCCATCGGCTCCGTCGCGGGCCTCGATATCGTCTCCCGCCCGCCCGGCGCCGCGCAGGCCCATCGCATCCGCGTCGACCAGGGGCGCAAGCATCCGGTGACCCCCGCCGCCCATCCGTTCGGCACGCGCGTCGAGGTGCGCGATCTTTTTTCCGCGACCCCCGCGCGCCTCAAGTTTCTCAAGAGCCCGCGCGCCGAGGCGCAGGCGGTGGCCGACGTCGTGCGGCGGCTTGCGATGGCGAACCCGCAGGTGCGCTTTGCGCTGTCCGGCGACAATCTTTCCGGCTTCGACTGGACGGCCTGCGCGCCAGGCGCCGAGGGCTTGTCCGCCCGGCTGACGCAAGCCATGGGCGGGGAGTTTCGCGACAATGCGCTGCGCGTCGACGCCGAACGCGAGGGCGTTCGCCTCAATGGATTCGCCGGCCTGCCCACATGGCATCGCGCCAACGCTCTCCAGCAATATCTCTTCGTGAACGGGCGGCCCGTGCGCGACAAGCTGCTGCACGGCGCCGTGCGCGGCGCCTATATGGATTATCTGCCCGGCGACCGTCACCCGTCGCTCGCGCTCTATCTCGATCTCGATCCGCGCGAAGTGGATGTGAACGTCCATCCGGCCAAAGCTGAAGTGCGCTTCCGCGATCCGGGCCTCGTGCGCGGACTCATCGTCGGCGCGTTGAAGGAAACGCTGGCGGGCGCGATGCATCGCAGCGCGTCGTCAGGCGTCGGCGCCCTGGGCGACATCGCCGCGCGCAATGCAGCGCCGTCCTTCTCGCGGTTCGGCTATCGCCCTTCGCCGCCGGGCGGCTGGGACTGGCGCGCGTCGCCCTCGGCGCCCGCGCAGCCGGGCTTCGCCGAGGCGCCGGCGCCCGGCTTCCTGCATGAAGCGCCCTCCGCCGACGCGCGCGCCCATGCCGCGCCCATCGAGCCGCAGGCGCTCGACTCTCCGCTCGGCGCCGCGCGCGCGCAATTGCATGACAATTACATTGTCGCGCAGACGCGCGACGGGATGGTGATCGTCGATCAGCACGCCGCGCACGAGCGTCTCGTTTACGAGAAGCTGAAGCGCCAGCGCTCTGAGAACGGCGTCGCGCGGCAGATGCAGTTGATCCCCGTCGTCGTCGAAATGCCGGCAGCGGACATCGAACGGCTGATGGACAATCGCGAGGCGCTCGCGCAGTCGGGGCTCGTCATCGAGCCGTTCGGACCCGGCGCGGTGGCGGTGAGCGAGGCGCCCGCGCTCATCGGAAAGGCTGATCTCGCAGGCGTCGTGCGCGATATCGCCGACGCGCTTGCGGAAGAATCGCCGTCCGCGCCGCTGGAGCGCCGACTGGATCAGGTGATGGCGACGATGGCCTGCCATCATTCGGTGCGCTCGGGGCGCAAGCTCACGGTCGAAGAGATGAACGCGCTGCTGCGCGAGATGGAGGCTACGCCCGGCTCCGGCCAGTGCAATCACGGCCGGCCAACCTACGTCGAACTGAAACTGGCGGACGTCGAGAAGCTGTTCGGGCGGCGATAACCGTCTCGTGTTCTCCTAGGCGCCAGCCAGGCTCGCGCTCATCTGCTCGCGCAACGACGCCGGCGCCCGCTTCTTGCGCTTCGGCTTCTTCGTCTGCTCCGCAAGGCCTCGTTTCAGAAACGCCAGCACCGCAGCCTCCTCGGGCTCAAGTCCGGCCGGCGCGCGGCCCCTGCGGCGCATGGTCTCCGCAAGTTTGCCCGTCATGTAGGACTCGATCACATGCGGATGCACGTAGCATTTGCGGCAGATCGTCGGCGTATTTCCCAGTCGCGCGGCGACGCGCGCGATGGCTTCGCGCACATTCTTCCTTGCAGCCGTCGCGCTGGCGAAGGCGTCGCGTTCGCCCAGCTCCATCGCGGCGAGCACGGTGCCGGCCCATGTGCGAAAGTCCTTCGCCGAGATCGTCTCGCGCGCGATCTCGCGCAGGTAGTCGTTGACATCGCTCGACATGACGCCGTGCATGACGCCGGAGCGGTCTATGTACTGGAACAATTGCTGGCCGGGCAGTTCCTGAATCTGCCGCACGATGCGCGCGATGCGCCGGTCGCGCATCTTCAGCTTCCACATCTTGCCGCTCTTGCCCTTGAATTCGAAGCGCAGCTCGCTCGCCGTCACCGCCACGTGACGATTGCGCAGCGTCGTCAGGCCGTAGCTTTCGTTGGCGCGCGCATAGTCCGCGTTGCCGATGCGGATGAGCGTCGTGTCGAGAAGATGCACGACGGTGGCGAGCACCTTCCTGCGTCCAAGCCCGGGCCTGCGCATGTGCGCGCCGATCTGGCGGCGCAGGCGCGGCAGCATCGAACCGAATGCGATCATGCGTTCGTACTTGTTGGCGTCGCGCACCTCGCTCCAGCGCGGATGATATCGATATTGCTTGCGTCCGCGCGCATCGCGTCCGGTCGCCTGGATATGGCCATCCGCGTCCGCGCAGATCCAGACGGCCTCGTAGGCGGGCGGTATCGCGAGCTTGCGGATCCGCTCGAGCGTCGCCGGGTCCTTCACCTGCCTGCCGTGCGCATCAATGTAGTTGAACGCCTTGCCCTTGCGCCTGCGCGATATGCCGGGCTCGCCGTCGCTGACATAGCGCAGCCCCGCGCGCTCGGCGGCTTCTTGCGCCTGCTCCTCGACGGAGATCGGCTCGAGCGATGGTTCCGCCCCTTTGGTCATGTGCGCGCCATTTTGAAAGCTTGCGTGGCGCGACAACGTGGCGGTTAGGGCGTGGTTCCGTTTAGGCGCGGCGGCAGGACCGCGCACGCGACGACGAGATCGCCGGAAGGCGCGAATGCGCCCGCCGACAACTCGGCTGCGAAGCCTGTATCCTCGACGCGGAAGGAGTCCCCGCGCGCCTCGATGCTGACGAGCGTGGGGTCCCGCTTGAAGCCGCGGCCCACCGCCTTGAGGTAGGCTTCCTTCGCCGTCCAGATGCGCAGGAACGCCCGGGCGCGCTCGACGCCCGCGAGGCGGGCGAGCGCGGCGCGTTCGGACTTGCCGAGCACGTCCCCGATCACCGGCGCCGCTTCATCGAAGAATTCGAGATCGACGCCCACGGGGGACGAGGCGACGGCCAGCGCGGCGCGCACGCCACGGCTCGATACGGACATAAAGACGTCTGCGCCGGCGACCCGTGGCGCGCCGTGTTCGTCGTATGAAATGCTGATCGCCCCGGGTGCGACGCCAGCGCAGCGCGCAACGATGGCGCGGGAAAGAAGACGCCGCTCGAGAAAGTGCGCTCGCTCGCTCGCGCCTGCATAGGCGACGTCGGCGAGGTCGCCCGCGTCGGGTTCAACGCCGCGCAGCGGCGCAAGCAAAGGATCGCGCAGGTCGCACACCAGAACGCGCGCGAACGGGCCCTGCGCCGGCGAGGCCCCGGCGGCAGCCGCTGCGTCCAGCCATTCGACTTTTTGCGCCTTCCCCATGCGCGTGTTCCTGACGATCCGGGCCTGCTATACCACGGCCGGGCAGGGCGTAGCATGACGACTCACATTCCCATGACCTTCGGCGGCGTCCGGCAGGGCGTGCGCATGTGCCTGCCATACGTGCCGGGCTATTTCGTCATGGGCGCGGTGGTGGGCGCCTATGCGGCGCAGAAGGGCCTCAGCTTCACGGAAGCCGTGCTGATGAACGCGCTGGTGTGCGCGGCGTCCGCGCAAATGGTTGCGCTGCAATTATGGACCGAGGAATGGACCTGGTTCCATATTCTCGCGGTCGCAGGCGTTGCGCTTATGGTGAACCTGCGTTTCGTCCTCTCGGGCGCATCGCTGCGCCCGTGGCTCGCGCCGGTGCCGGCGGGCTTCGTCTACCCGGTGCTTGGCGTGCTCACCGATCCCGCGTGGGCCGCTTCGATCCGCTACAATTCGGAAGGCGGCCGCGACTTCGGCTTCGTCGCCGGCGCATCGATCTTCCTCTGGGCCATGTGGGTCACGGCCTCGACGCCGGGGTATTTCATCGGCTCGTTGATCACGGACCCGCGCGCCTATGGGCTCGATTTGTTCATCGCCTTTACCTTCGCCGCGATCCTGACGCCGATCCTCGCCCGCTCGCGCGACTTCCTGCCCGCAAGCGTCGGCGCGGTGGCGGGCGTTGTCGCGAGCCTCGCGCTTGACGGCTTCTGGTTCATCGCCATCGGAGCGGTCTCGGGCGCCGTCGCCGCAGCCGTCGCCGGACCGCGCAGATGAGCGGCCTCGAACTCACAAGCTACACGGCGATCATTGCGATGGCCTGCGTCACGCTGTTCCTGCGCATGACGGGCTACTGGATCGTCGGGCGCGTTCCACTGACGCCGCGCTTTCAGCGCGCGCTCGAAGCGCTGCCGCTCGCCCTGTTCGCCGCGACCATCGTTCCCCTGGCGATCAAGGGCGGTCCCGCCGGATGGATCGCGACGCCCGTCGTCGCCGCCGCCATGTTTCTCACCCGCAACGAACTGCTCGCCCTGGCGCTTGGCGTCGCCGCCGCGACGCTCATGCGGAGCGCGGGATTGTGAGCGCGCGCGTCACACTCCTTCTTGTCGCGTCGGTCATGGCGTTTACCGCCAATCCGCTGCTGGCGCGGCTTGCCGTCGTCACGCGCGAGATGGACGCGATAGGATACACCGGCGTGCGCCTCGCGTCCGGCGCGCTCATGCTGCTCGCCATCATTCTCTGGCGGCGCAGGCGCGCGAACAGCGAGGCGTTTCGCATCGCGGGCACATGGGCGGGCGCGGCGTCGCTGTTCGGCTATGCGATTACGTACTCGATCGCGTTTCTCGTCGTGGGCGCCGCCGTCGGTTCCGTGATCCTTTTTGCTTCTGTGCAACTCGGCATTCTCGCCTGGGCGATCGTCAGGGGCGACAGGCCCGGCCCGCTCGAATGGGCGGGACTCGCGCTCGCGTTCGCCTCTCTCTGCTATCTCGTCTCTCCCGGCCTCGTCGCTCCCGATCCGCTCGGCTCGCTTCTGATGATCGCCTCTGGTCTTTCGTGGGCGGCCTACACGCTCATCGGGCGCGGCTCGCGCGCGCCGGTGGAGGACACGGCCGGCAATTTCATCCGTCTCCTGCCCGTCAGCGTTCCGCTCATCGTCGCGGGCCTTGTCGTGCAGACGCCGACGGGGCTCGGACTCGTTTACGCCATCGCGTCGGGCGCAATCTCGTCGGGGCTCGGCTACGCGATCTGGTACGCCGTTCTGCCGTCGATCACGCGCTCGCGTGCGGCCTTCGTGCAATTGACGGTGCCGGCGCTCGCGGCGTTCGGCGCTGTGATCTTCCTGTCGGAGCCGATCACGCTGCGCCTCGTGCTATCGTCCCTTGGCATTCTCGGCGGCGCAGGGCTCGCGCTGTGGGCGGCGGGGCTGCGCGCAGGCGCCAGATAGTCATCACATATTCGGATAATTGGGCCCGCCGCCGCCTTCCGGGGGAACCCAGGTGATGTTTTGCGCCGGGTCCTTGATGTCGCAGGTTTTGCAATGGACGCAGTTCTGCGCGTTGATGACGAAGCGCGGATCGCTCTTCGCCGCGTCGTCCGCGTAAACGATTTCGTACACGCCCGCCGGGCAATAGAGCCGCGCCGGTTCGCCATACATGGGCAGGTTTTCGCGCACCGGCAGGGATGGGTCGGCGAGCTTCAGGTGAACGGGCTGGTCTTCCTCGTGGTTCGTGTTCGAGATGAACACTGAGGAAAGCTTGTCGAATGACAGCTTGCCGTCGGGCTTGGGATAGACCTTCGGCTTCACCTGCGCGAGCGGCTTCAGGCTCGCGAAGTCAGGCTTGCCGTGCCGCAGCGTGCCGAAGAAGGAGAAGCGCGCGAGCGTGTTCGTCCACATGTCGAGGCCGCCGAGCGCGATGCCGGCGAGCGTTCCGAACTTCGACCAGAGCGGCTTGACGTTGCGCACTGGCTTCAGGTCCGCGCCGATGTCGCCGTCGCGCCAGCTATCCTCGTAGTCGATGAGTTCGTCGTTCGCGCGGCCTTGCTCCAGCGCCTTCGCCACGCATTCGGCTGCGAGCATCCCGGAGAGGATCGCGTTGTGCGAGCCCTTGATGCGCGGGACGTTCACGAACCCGGCCGCGCAACCGACGAGCGCGCCGCCGGGAAAAGCGAGTTTCGGCACGCTCTGGTAGCCGCCTTCCGTGATCGCGCGCGCGCCGTAGGCGATGCGCTTGCCGCCTTCCAGCGTCTGCGCGATCATCGGATGCGTCTTGAAACGCTGGAATTCGTCGAAGGGCGAGAGCGTCGGATTGCTGTAGTTGAGATGCACGACGAATCCGACGGACACGAGCCCGTCTTCGAGATGATAAAGAAACGAGCCGCCGCCCGTGCTGTTGTCGAGCGGCCAGCCGAACGAATGCTGCACGAGGCCGGGGCGGTGTTTCGCCGGATCAATCTGCCACAGCTCTTTCAGGCCGATGCCGTACTTCTGCGGCTCGCGGTCCTTGTCGAGCGCGAAGCGCGCGATGGCCTGTTTCGAAAGAGACCCGCGCGCGCCTTCCGCCAGAAGCGTGTATTTGCCGCGCAGCTCCATGCCGCGCGTGAAGGCGTCCTTGATCTCGCCCTCGCGCGAAACGCCCATGTCGCCGGTCGCGACGCCGCGCACGGCGCCCTTGTCGTCGAACAGGAGTTCAGACGCCGCGAAACCGGGATAGATCTCGACGCCGAGCGCCTCGGCCCTGCCGCCCAGATAGCGGCAGACGTTCGCCAGCGAGCCGACGAAATTGCCGTGGTTGCTCATCAACGGCGGCATCAGCATGTTCGGCAGGCGCGCGCCGCCGGCGGGACCGAGCCAGTAGAACCTGTCTTCGGTCACGGGCGTCTTCAGCGGGCGCCCGGCGTCCTCGCGCCAGTCCGGGACGAGCCGGTCCAGCCCTATCGGGTCGATCACTGCGCCCGAAAGGATGTGCGCGCCGACCTCCGAGCCCTTTTCGACGACGACGACGCTCGCATCGGGGGCGATCTGCTTCAGCCGGATGGCCGCCGCGAGTCCGGCAGGACCCGCGCCCACCACGACCACGTCGTAATCCATGCCTTCGCGTTCCGGCAGATCGGCTGTCTCGGCCATAACGTTCCCAGGTCCTTCGCTGTCTCGACCGCTGATTAAACTATTCCGCGGGAGCGGCAAACGCCGCCTTTCGGCGCCGGCCCGGCGCAACTAGAATGGGCCTATGATCGACGCCGCGCAGATGACGCACGCAGAACTCGAGGCGCTCCTGCGCTGGTACGAGGCGATGGGCGTCGACATCGCGGTTGACGGTGAGCCCCACGACCGTTTCGCCGAGTTCGCGGCGGAGGCCTCCCGGCCGCGCGCCGCTCAGGACGAGACGCCAGGCCGCCAAGCGCCAAGCCAGACGACCGGCCGCCAGGCGCCGGCGACGCCCGCGCTGATGCGCGAACCCATCCAGAAAGTGCTCGCCGCGAGCGCGGGGGATGTGACGCGCGCGGCGCAGGAAGCCGCCGCCGGCGCCAGCACCCTCGACGAGTTGCGCGCCGCGCTGGAAGCCTTCGACGGCTGCGGCCTGAAGCGCACCGCCTCGCGGCTCGTGTTCGCGGACGGAAACCCGAAGGCGCGCATCATGCTGGTGGGCGAGGCGCCCGGCGCGGATGAGGATCGCGAGGGCAAGCCCTTCGTTGGCAAGGCGGGGCGGCTTCTCGACCTGATGCTGGGCTCCATCGGGCTTGACCGCGACAAGGTCTATATCGCCAACGTCGTCCCCTGGCGCCCGCCGGGCAACCGCACCCCGACCCCTCAGGAGATCGCCGCCTGCCTGCCGTTCACGCGGCGCCAGATCGAACTCGTTGCGCCTGATTATCTCGTCTGCCTCGGCGCTCCGGCGACGCAAACGCTGCTCGGCGTCAAGGACGGCATCACGCGCGCGCGGGGCCGGGCCTACGAGTACGAGCTTGCCGGGGTGAACGGCGTCCGCAACATACCGGCCTTCGCAATGCTCCACCCCGCCTATCTGCTGCGGCAACCCGCGAACAAGAAGTATGCATGGGCGGACCTGCGCGCGCTGAAGAAGGCCATCGGCTGAGTCGCTTCGCAACCCGCCCGCTGGTGCGGCGCGCCCGCGTTGCCTATCTTCACTCCGTGGACTTGACCGGAGCGCGGGATGAACAGGTTGAGCGGCTGGATCATGGCGGGCGCGCTTGTGCTGCTCGCGTTCTTTGTGGCCGAACCCTACGTCGCGCGCATGATGTATTCGGCGACCGGGCCGCGCGCCATCGCGCCGTCTGCCGGATTGACGGCGAGCGAGCAGCACACGATCGACCTTTTCCGCAACGCGTCTCCCTCCGTGGTCCATGTTTTCGCGCAGCCGCGCGTCTCCCGCCTTCGCGAACGCTTCGGCTATGGAACCGAGGACGACCAGCGCCAGTCGGGCACCGGCTTCATCTGGGACAATGCAGGCCACATCGTCACCAACAACCATGTCGTGTCCGGCGCATCGTCGTATCAGGTGCGGCTGGCGACGGGTGAGATCGTCTCTGCGACCCTCGTGGGCCGCGCGGCGCCATACGATCTCGCGGTCTTGCGCCTTGGCCGCGTCTCCGCGCCGCCGCCGCCTCTCGCCATTGGTTCTTCGGCGGATCTCAAGGTCGGCCAGTCCGTGTTCGCCATCGGCAATCCGTTCGGTCTGGACCAGACGCTGACCACCGGGATCATCAGCGCGCTGCAGCGGCGCCTGCCAACCGAAGACGGCGGCGAGTTGTCGGATGTGATCCAGACGGACGCAGCGATCAATCCGGGCAATTCCGGCGGACCGCTGCTGGATTCGAGCGGCCGCCTGATCGGCGTGAATACGGCGATCTATTCACCGTCCGGCGCTTCCGCCGGCATTGGCTTCGCCATACCCGTGGATGTGGTCAACCGCGTCGTGCCGCAGCTCATCAAGCGCGGCTCGGTGCCCACGCCCGGCATCGGCGTGCTCGTCGGCCACGAAGGTATCACGGCCCAGCTTGGCATCGACGGGCTTGTGGTGATGAGCACGGTCGAGGGCTCGCCCGCGGCGCGGGCCGGGCTTCGCGGCGTCGATCAGCGCAGCGGCGCGATCGGCGACGTGATCGTCTCGGCCAATGGGCGGCCGGTGCGCCGTCTCGCGGACCTTGCGCGCATATTGCAGGAGGCGGGCGTGGGCGCGAAGGTCAGCATCGGCGTCCTGCGAGGCAACCGAGTATCGCAGATCGACATGGATGTGGTCGATATTCGCGAGCGTTGACCATTCGCCCAAGGAAAAACCCCTCCGCGCGGGAGCGCGAAGGGGTTTCCTGTCTTGCGACAGTGAAGCGGTTTACGCGGCGGCGAGGTTGCCGGCCGACTGCTTGCCCGAGCGGCGATCCGTCTCGAGCTCGAACGAGACCTTCTGGCCTTCGTTCAGCGTACGCATTCCGGCGCGCTCGACGGCGGAGATGTGGACGAACACGTCCTTGCCGCCCTGGTCAGGCTGAATGAAGCCGTAGCCTTTTTCGTTGTTGAACCACTTCACAGTTCCCGTAGCCATGGGAATTTCCTTCTTTAGATGTGCGCATGGGCTCGCGCGCGCGTACGCGCGGACCCGGGGTAGTCGAGATTTGGTAGATAGACAGTCGTGCGCCGATCTCAGAAAGGCGAAGCAGCCAAGTCGTCCGGCCAAAGTTCGATAATGCCTACATAATCGAGTTATGCGGCGGAATCAAGGTTGAGCGGCGCGGTTTGCATGGCTGACGATCCGGCGCCGTCAGGCTGACGCAAACATGGGCGCCGTCATGCCGGCGAAGGCCGGCCTGACGTTTGCGCCGGTCAACCGCTGATCTTCGAGAAGTCCGCAACCGTGTGCACCGCGCCGCGCAGCGCGTTGAGCAGCGCAAGACGGTTGAGGCGCCTGGCGTTGTCGGGATCGTTCACGGTGACTTTCTCGAAGAACGCGTCCACCGGCGCGCGCAGTTTCGAAAGCGCGCTCATCGCGCCGGCGAAATCCTCGCGCGCGATCGCGGCGGCGGCTTCCGCCTTCGCGGCTTCGAGCGTGCGTCCGAGCGCCTTTTCCTCGTCGAGAACGAAGGCGGATGCGTCGTAGTTCACGCCGAAGTCCGCGCCCTTTTCCTTCTTCTCTTCCGCGCGCACGATGTTGGCCGCGCGTTTGTACCCGGCGAGAAGATTCTTGCCGTCGTCGGTGTCGAGGAATGAGCCCAGCGCCTCGACGCGGCGCACGACCATGAGGAGATCGTCGCTACCAGAGGCGCTTCCTTCTCCCGCTTGCGGGAGAAGGTGGCCCTGCGAAGCAGGGTCGGATGAGGGCGAGGCGGCTGATGCTCCCTCACCCGTCAGGCTCCGCCTGCCACCCTCTCCCACGTGTGGGAGAGGGGTCGCGCCCAATGCCGAATCGATCAGATCATGCCGCGCGCCCTTGTCGCGCAGATAGACCTTCAGGCGGTCGTGAATGAAGGAGAGGAGGTCGGCGGAAAGGTGCTCGACGTAAGCCTCGATTTCTGGAAGTTCCCGAAGGGCCACTTGATGATGTTCAAAATGATCAATCGTAAAGCTCTTCTTCTGCTCAAGGCGCAGGTCGCGAAGTTGTATGATCCTCGATAACAACCTCTTTACGGCCCACATGCGCTCAATAACGTCCTGCCGAGTTGGCTTCACGCTATCGGATTCAAGATTCTCGACGGTAAAGAAGGCTTCGAGGCTAACGTCGTTACAAAGCTCCTCGGAGCCAATGCTAGTTGTTGCTCCTCCTGCCAGCGAAATGCCGTCAGCCTTTTTTGTGCTGATATAGTCAAATAGCCATTGGTTCGCTTTATCAAACAGGCCATCATAATTCAGGAAGGGCATCGCGAAGTTCAGCGACTTGAAATCTTTGAGCGCAGGACCGTTTCGGTCAAAATAGCTAAATGATTCATCATCTATACGGTAAGCCATCTCACCAGCGCTTAACGTGGAATTTGCTAGCGCTTGCAACAGAATTACTGGGACTAGCGAAACACGCTTTTCATTCTCCAGCACCAGCCGGATCACGCCCAGCGCCGCACGGCGCAGCGCGTAGGGGTCCTTCGATCCGGTGGGCTTTTCATCAATCGCCCAGAAGCCGACGAGCGTGTCGATCTTGTCCGCCAAGGCGACAGCGACCGACACCGCATTGGTCGGCGTGCGGTCGCTCGGGCCCAGCGGCTTGTAGTGTTCCTCGATCGCGGCGCACACATCCGCATGCTCGCCCTGAAGCGCGGCGTAGCGCCGGCCCATGAGGCCCTGCGTTTCGGGAAACTCGCCGACGACTTCCGTCGTCAGATCGGCCTTCGCCAACTCGGCCGCACGCGCGGCAAGCGCCGGATCGGCGCCGACGAGCGGCGCGATTTCCTTGGCCAGCTCCTTGATGCGCTCGACGCGTTGCCCCTGCGTCCCAAGCTTTTCGTGAAACACGATGTCGAGCGCCTTCAGCTTCGCGAGGCGCTGGTCGAGCGGCTTGTCGCGGTTCGCATCGTTCACGTAGTCGGGCAGGGGGCCCTGATCGGTCTTCCAGAAATAAAGCGCATCCGACAGGCGCGCGCGCACCACGCGTCCGTTGCCCGCCGCAATCGCCTTGCCGCCGTCGCTCGCGATCACGTTCGACACGAGAATGAACTTGTTGGCGAGCTTGCCGTCAGGCTTGCGCAGCACGAAGCACTTCTGGTTCGCGCGGATCGTCGCGCGAATGACTTCCGCCGGAATGTCGAGAAAGTCTTCCTCGAACTCGCCCATCAGCACGACCGGCCATTCGACGAGGCCCGCCACTTCGTCGAGCAGGCCTTCGTCCTCTATCAATTCCAGCCCTTGCCCGAGCGCGAGGTCCTTGGCGTCGGCAAGGATCATCTGCTTGCGGCGTTCAGGATCGAGGACGACCTTCGCCTTCTCCAGCGCCTGATGGTAATCGTCGAAGCGGCGCACGCGGATCGCGCCCGGCGCCATGAAGCGGTGGCCATACGTCGTGTCGCCCGCGCGCACGCCGTCGATCTCGAACGGCACGACGTCGGGGTCTTCCGTTTCGGGGCCGAAGGTTGCGACGATGGAATGAAGCGGGCGCACCCAGCGCAGCGAATCCGTGCGGGTGGACGCTGCGCCCCAGCGCATCGACTTCGGCCACGGGAAGGAGCGGATGATCGGCGGCAGGACATCGGCGAGAACGTCCAGCGTGGCGGCGCCCGGCTTCTCGATCACGGCGACGTAGAACTCGCCCTTGCCCTTGGGGTCTTTCTCGATCTTCGCCTGGTCGAGCGAGGTCAGCCCCGCCGAGCGCAGGAAGCCCTGCACGGCGGCGTCCGGCGCGCCGACGCGCGGCCCTTTCTTCTCCTCGCGCACGTCGGCGCTGCGCGCGGGCAGGCCTGCGATATGGAGCGCCAGGCGGCGCGGTGTCGCCAGCGCGACGGCGCCCTCGTAGGCGAGCCCGCGCTCCACGAGCGCGTTCGTGACGAGGCGCTTCAGGTCGTCCGACGCCTGCTTCTGCATGCGGGCGGGGATTTCTTCGCTGAACAGTTCAAGGAGAAGGTCGGGCATGGCCGGAAAAGCGAACCTGGCTGCGGATGATGCGATGGCGGCTTGTTAAAGCGTTTTCGAGCGAAGGGGAAACCGGTTCGCGTGACGAAAACGCGTCGAACGGGGAAATGCTCTAGTCGCTGGCGGAGCTGATGTCACCCCGGCGGGGGCGCCGAAAGCCGCGCTCAGGCCGCAGCCCGTCCGTCGCGGCGATCCCGCCGCCGCTCGCGCCGCTGGCGAATGTAGCGCCACAGCCGTCCGCTGATGCCGGGCGGGCGCTCCTCCGCGACCGCTGCGCCGCCCTCCACCCGCAGCAGGTGGATCTCGCGGTCGTGGAAGGGCTCGAGGCCGGGCCGGTGGCCGACGTGCATGACCGTCGTGCGCGCAAGGTCCGCGCGGAAGAAGCTCATCATTCTTTCCTGGCTAGCCTCGTCGAGCGCGGATGTCGGCTCGTCCATGATGAGCACGTCGGGCGGGTCGAGCAGGATGCGCGCGAAGGCCGCGCGCTGCTGTTCGCCGCCCGAGAGAACCGCCGACCAGTTTTCCTCCGAGTCAAGCCGGGGGATGAGATGCGCAAGGCCGCAGCGCGTGAGGGCGTCCTCGATGCGCGCCTGCGGCTCCTCGCGCTCGGAATTCGGATAAAGCAGCGCGGCGCGCAGCGTGCCGAGAGGGAAGTACGGGCGCTGCGGCATGAAGGCCATGCGGGCGTTGCGTGGAATGAGGATTTCTCCCGAGCCCCAGGGCCACAGACCCGCGATGGCGCGGATGAGCGTGCTTTTTCCCGAGCCGGATTCGCCGCGCACGAGCACCTTTTCGCCCGGGCCAACCATCGTGTCCGCGTCCTCGATCACCATGCGCCCGTCATGCTGCGCGATGCTGACGCTGTTGAGATGCACGTTCTCGTCGGGCGACGCGCCGAGCGTCACGGTCTCGTCCTGTCCGCGCTTCCCGATCGTGGCGTCGAGGCGGTCCAGCGCGTCGGTGAGGTCACTGACGCGCCGCGCCGAGGCGAACCAGTCGGCAAGCCGCAGGGCGTTGTCCGCAATCCAGTTCAGCGCCACCTGCACCTGGACGAAGGCGGAGGCCGCCTGCATCAGCGAGCCCAGCGTCATGTCGCCGGAGAGGTATTTCGGCGCGCCGAGCAGCAGGGGAACGACCGGCGCAAGGACGAGGTTCGCGCCGCTGATCCATGTCATGTGGCCCTGTTGCCAGATAACGGCACGCCAGCGGCGCAGAAGATGGCGGAATGTGTCGGCGAGCCGCGCGCGCTCGTCGTCTTCCCCGCCGATCAGCGCGATGTTTTCGGCGCTGTCGCGCACACGCGTGAGCTCGTAGCGATACTGGGCCTCGGCGGCCGCTTTCTGCTCCACCTTTCGCACCAGCGGTCCGCCGAGCAGCACCATCGCGGCGGTAGTGAGCCCCGAATAAAGCAGGCACGCGATCACGAGATAGCCGGGCACATGATAGCCGGCGAAGTCGATGCCGCCGCCGACGAACCAGAGCACGCCCACGAAAGATACGGCGGCGATGACCGCGTTCAGCGCGCCGACTGCGAACTCGACGAAGAGTTCTGTCGCCAGCCGTGCATCCTCGGTCATGCGCGCTTCCGGGTTCTCCGCATCCCCGCCGACGACGCTGAGCTGATAGAAGCGCCGCTCCGACAGCCACCGCGCGACAAGCGCCCGCGTCAACCATTGGCGCCAGCGCACCTGAAGGCGCATGCGCATCTGCAACAGCCCCATAGCCGCCAGCGCCGACAGGGCGGCGAGCCCGAGCACGATCCAGACGCCGAGCCAGAGGGCGTCGACGTCCTTGCGCTCGAGCGAGTCGAAGAAGAACTTGTTCCAGCGATTGACGGCGAGCGCGGCGCCAACCACGCCAAGCAGGAAGCCAAGGGTCCCGGCGGTGAGCAGCCACGCCTGCGCGCGGCTTTCGTGACGCCAGTAACCCAGCGCGAACGCCAGGAAGCGAAAGGCCCGTCCTGGCCTCGGTCCTGGCGGCGCGGGCGGGCTGGACGGCGTATCCGTGGCGGCGGGGGGCATAGGGCGGACGGCTCTCTGCGCCGGTCTCGCAGGCCCGGCGACCGATAACGGCGACGGAACCTGAAGCGTTCGGGCGCCGGAATCTTTTTCTGACGGCAGTGTGAAAATCCGCCGGGCGCCCTATCTTTATGCTCGAAGCGAGTATAAGAAGCTGTGCCGGCCCACGGGCCGGATTTTCCGGGCGGAACTTATACTCGTACTGAGTAAAAGCAGGAGAGGGGTCATGGACGACATCCGCGGACTGAACGTCGAGGTGAATCCGGCGAAGCCGGTCGCGACTCCAGCCAAGCCTCTGTCGGATGCCGCCCGCAGGTTCGGCGTGCTTCCCATGCCCAATCTCGCCTGGACGCCGGAAGTCGAGCGCGAGACCGCTCATCTTTACGAGAAGGTGAAGGCGGTCGTGCCCCCGGTCGAGTGGCCGTTCCACGCCCCCTACGTGAAGGCGATCAACGACCTGAAGAAGGTCCGCAACGCCGTCATCCTCGCGCACAATTATCAGACGCCGGAGATCTATAATTGCGTCGCCGACGTCGTGGGCGACTCGTTGCAGCTCGCCAAGCTCGCCGCGGAGTCCGACGCCGACGTTATCGTCCAGGGCGGCGTGCACTTCATGGCCGAGACGTCGAAGCTCCTGAACCCGAACAAGACGATTCTCATCCCGGACCCGAAGGCGGGCTGCTCGCTGGCCGAGTCGATCACCGCCGCCGACGTGCGGCTGCTGCGCCAGCAGTACCCGGGCGTTCCGGTCGTCGCCTATGTGAACACGTCCGCCGAGGTGAAAGCGGAGGTCGACATCTGCTGCACGTCGTCGAACGCGCTGAAGGTCGTCGAGAGCCTTGGCTCCGACCGCGTCATCTTCCTGCCCGATCAGTATCTGGCGAAGAACGTGCAGGCGCAGACGAAGGTGCAGATCATCGCCTGGGCGGGCGCGTGCGAGGTGCATGAGCGGTTCACGGCCGAGGAGATGCTGCGCTACCGCGCGGATGATCCCTCGATCACGATCATCGCCCATCCCGAGTGCCCGCCGGAAGTGGTCGAGGTCAGCGACTTCGCCGGCTCGACGGCTGCTATGATCGACTTCGTGAAGACGAAGAAGCCGAAGCGCGTCCTGCTCGTGACCGAATGCTCCATGGCCGACAACGTCGCGACCGAGACGCAGGGCGTGACCGAGTTCGTGCGGCCCTGCAATCTCTGCCCGCACATGAAGCGCATCACGCTGCCGAAGATTCTCGACAGCCTCATCTACATGCGCGATGAGGTCACGATCGATCCGGCGCTCGCCGTGCGTGCGCGGCGCGCCGTGCAGCGGATGATCGATCTCGGCTGACAAGAATTCGGAAGCGGCCGCGAGGCCGCTTCACGAAAACCGCTCGCGCTTCCACAGCGCGGGAAAGATTTTCACCCACGCGACCGAACATCCGACCGCCGCCGCTCCGCCGAGAACGACGGTCGGAATGACGCCGATCACGCGCGCGAGGAATCCGGATTCGAACTCGCCAAGGTGATTGGCGGAGCCCGATGTCACCGAATGCACGGCGACGACGCGCCCGCGCATGTCGTCGGGCGCCTCGACCTGGATCAGCGTCTGGCGGATGACGACGCTCACCATGTCGACCGCTCCCATGACGACGAGGCACAGGACGCCGAACACGAAGCTGTTCGACAGGCCGAAGATCATCGTCGCGACGCCGTAGACCAGCACCGATCCGATCATCGTGCGGCCGACGTGGAACTGGATCGTGAAATTGGCGAGCGCCAGCGCCGCCAGCACGGACCCGACCGAAGACGCCGAGCGCAGCACGCCAAGGCCCCATGGCCCCGATTCAAAGATGTCGCGCGCGAAGATCGGCAGCAGCGCGGTCACGCCCGCGAACATCACTGCGATGAGGTCGAGCGTGATGGCGCCCAATATGACCGGGTTGCGCCAGATGAACCTGTACCCCGCGACCAGCATCTCGAACGTCACGGGCGCCTTGCCGCCCGCTTTCAGGCGCGCGCCGATAAGGGTCGCGAGGAGGGCCGACGCGGTGAGCGCGAGGAACGCGCCGGCAAAGGGCACCAGCGTGCCGAACGGAATGAGCAAACCGCCGATCGACGGACCGATGATCGTCGCCGACTGGTTGATCGTGTTGTTCCATGCGGCGGCGGAGGTGAACTGTTCCTTTGGCACGAGCGACATAACGAAGGCTTGCCCCGCCGGCCCCGCGAAAGCGCGCGCCGCGGCGAAGACGAGCGTCGAGATGTACAGTGGCCAGGTGCGCGCCTCGCTGATGAAGCCCGAGGCGATCATCGCGATCATCACGAGCGACGTCGCGGCCATCACGACGCTGCACAGGATGATGATGCTTCGCCGGTCGTAGCGGTCGGCGGCGGGGCCGGCGACCAGGGCCAGCGGCACGGCGGGCCCGAACGCGACAAGCCCGATGAGACCGAGCTTCAGGGGATCGTGGGTAAGCTCGTAGATCAGCCAGGCGATGGTGATGGTCTGGACGTGATGGCCGATTCCCCAGAGGAAACGGGACGCGCAGTAGAGCGAATAATCACGAATGCGAAAAACGGCGCGCCCGCCGCTCATTATTCCGTCGGCCATCGGGTCTTGAGCCTCCCGTTCTTCGTTTAAAGGAAAGCGGCGCGCGCGCAAGCGGCGGCCCGCGGGCATTGCGGCGAGGCTGGCGCGATGGCAGTCTGCCTCAGCGGGCTACGCAAGGAGCGCCCGCGCGAGGAAACGCAAGGGGGCGCACCATGACGCCGTTCCGATTTTTGACGATTGCCACCGCAGCGGCCGCCGTATGCCTTCCGCTCACGGCCTCCGCGCAGTCCTACCCGGATCGGCCGATCCGCATCGTGCTCGGCTTCGCGGCGGGGTCCGGCGCGGATATTCCGGCGCGCTTCTACGCGGAGGAGTTACGCAAGATTTCCGGCGGCGCGACCTTCATCGTCGACAACCGGCCCGGCGCGTCGGGAAATCTTTCCATCGAAGCGGGCGCGAAGGCGAAGCCGGACGGCTACACGCTGCTGCTTGCCTCCACCGCCACCACGGCCGGCAACACGGCGCTCTACAGGAACGTGCCGTTCAACGTCGAGAAGGACCTCGTCCCCATCGCGGCGCTGCACGAGAACGGCTTTGCGCTCGCCGTCAATCCGAATTCGCCAGCGAAGGACGTTGCGAGCCTCACCGCGCACCTGAAGGCGAAGGGGCAGAAGGCGACCTATGGCTGGGCGACGACCGTCGCGCTCGCAAGCTCGGTGATCTACACGACGGGCGCGGGCATCGCCATGACGCCGGTGCCCTACAAGATTACGCCGCAGGCGATTTCGGATCTCGCGGCCGGCGATCTCGACTTCGCTTTCGCGGACGTGCCGTTTGCGGTGGGGCAGGAGAAGGCCGGCCGTATCCGCCTCCTTGCCGTGACGACCGACAAGCGCGTCCCGAGCCTGCCGAACCTGCCGACCATGGACGAGCTCGGCTACAAGACGTCCGGCACCACCGCGCTCTGGGCCTTGTGGGCGCCGGCCGGCACGCCGCAGCCGATCCTCGACACGCTCGGCGGCTGGGCGAAGACGCTCAGCGAGTCGCAGGCGGTGAAGGATTTTCTTCTGCCGCAGGGCGCGACGCCCGTGACGGGCGACACGGCCTTCATGCGCAAGCGGCTCGCGGAGGCCATGGCGACCTGGCGCAAGGTGCAGCAGGACGGCAAGCTCGATCCGATGCAATAGTCCGCCGCAAGCAGGCGTTCCTTCTCCCCGTGCGGCGGAGAGACGGAAACGCTCTCATTTCGGCCCCAGGAACTCCGCGATCATCTTCGCGGCATGATGGGGACGCTCGACGTCCACGTCCCGCCCGGCGCCCGGCGCAAGAGCGATGCGGCAGCGCGGGATGCGTTCTCCCCAAAGCCGCGCGGTTTGGGACGACGCGGCCCGGTCGAGCGCGCCAAAGAGCGCAAGCACCGGGGCTTTCACCTCGCCCAGTCTGTCGATGAGCGCGGCGTCCTCCGCCGCGCCGTCGCGCGAATGAAGATCGGGCGCGAGCAGCGCGACGCAGCCGACGCGCTCGGGCGCGCGGATGGCGAGGCAGAGCGCAACGTGATCCTCGTCGCCGCGGGCAAGAATGCAGAAGCGTTGCAGGCCAAGGCGGTCGGCGCAGGCGAGCGTCTCGCTTGCGAGCGCGTGGGAGTCGAGGTCCGGCTCGCCGCCGAGCGGAACCGCGGCGGGCGACAGCGCGACAAGCCTGAAGCAGCCGGCGAGATCGTCGAGAAGGCGCGAGGCTTCCGGTTCGTCGAAACCGAGGCAGATCACGGGATGTCCGTCCCCGGCCTCGCGTTCGCGCAGTGCGAAGCCGGACGTCTCGATGATTGCCTCACGCCACATCGGCGCGGATGAGGAGCCTGTGTCGGGCATGGGCAGCCTCCGTCAACAGGCTGGCAGAGTGCCGGAAAAACGCCCGCGCGGCAATGCGATACCCGGCCCGCGAGGCGAACTGGGCTCCGGGGCCCGGGTTCGCGCGCCGCGCGCCGGGAATGTGTGCAAAACGCGCCCGCTTCCCGCGCTACTTACCCAACGCCCTGTTGTACCAGGTCGCGTCGTAATATTTTTCAGGCGGGCCCATCTTCTTTTGCGGCTGACCGTACTTCTCGCGCAGTGCGATGACGTTGCGCAGGCCCTCCATGTTGATCTCGCCCTTTCGTGCGATCGCCGCCTGTCCCTTCGTTACGCCCTCTATGCTGGGTCCCGCGGCGGCTTCGGAAATCTTCGCGTTCGCAGCAAGAATCTTGACGGCTTCGGCCTTGTTCGCGGGATCGTAGATCCAGTCGATGGCGGCGAGCATCGCGCGGATATAGCGCACGACCGTGTCTTCGTTCGCCTTGGCCCATGGCCGGTTCGCGATCTGCACGTTGGCCTGATACTGGCCGAGCGCCGAGACGCCTTCGCCAAGGACCGCGAAGCCTTCCGCTTTCGCCTGCGTGGTGAACGGCTCGCTGATCATGGCGGCGGCCGCCTTCTTGTCGCGCAGCGCCGCAAGGCGCTCGCGTGTTCCGCCGAAAGGCACCCACTTCGTATCGGCGGGGCCGAGCCCATTCTTCTCGAGCATGTTGCGCAGCACGAAGGCGTAACCCGTCGAGGGCGAGTCGAGCGCGATGTCCTTGCCTTTCAGTTCCGCGATCGACTTGAACTCCGGCTGGGCGACGAGCGTCAGTTCCGTCGAGGAGAGCCCCATGATTGTGATCAGGTCGGGCTCGCGGTCGATCTTCGCGGTGCCCTGGCCTTCCATGTAAGCGATCAGGTTGTCGATGGCGGTGCCGGCGATGTTGAACTTGCCGGAGATGAGGTTCGACATCTGGAAGCCGGAATTGGGCGTCGGCGTGATGTTGACGTTCAGCCCTTCCCGCTCGAAGAAACCCTTGTCCTTTGCGACGTAGACCGGCAGCGCGCTCGTGCCGGCGAACAGGATCACCTCGACGTTGCGCTGTTGCGCGAACGCGGCCCCCGCGCTGGCGACAGCAAGGAGAATACCCGCCGCAAGATTCCTTACTTTCATGCTTCCCTCCCGCTTGAGATTTCTTCGACGCGTCCCGTTCAGTCGCCGCGCCAGATGATGTCGCCGGTGATCTCCGACGTGCGTTGCAGGCCGACATAGGCCATCGTGCGCTTCATCTCGTTCTTCAGGATCGCGAGCGCCTTCTCGGCGCCCGCCTGTCCGCCGGCCGCCGTGCCGTAGAGCGTCGCGCGGCCTGTGAGCACCGCCTTCGCGCCGAGCGCAAGGCATTTCACGATGTCGCTGCCGCGGCGCACACCGGAATCGACGATCACTTCCGTCTTCTCCCCGACGGCGGCGACGATGCGCGGCAACGCGTCGATGGTCGCGGGCGCCGAGTCCATATTGCGGCCGCCATGGTTCGACACGACGATGGCGTCGGCGCCGTGTTCGACGGCGAGCTGCGCGTCGTCGGGGCGCATGATCCCCTTGATGATGAGCTTGCCCGGCCAGATGTCGCGCAGGCGGTCGACGTCCTCCCACGACACCTTGTCGGCGCGCATCGCGCTCGACTTGCCGCCGCCCTTGCGCTCGCCGCCCTTCAATATGTTGGTGCGGTATTGTTCGGGATAATTGGCGTGTTCGGGCATCCCGCCGTTCATCATGTAGCGGCCCATGACGGTCGCCAGCCATTCGGGATGGCGCAGCATGTCGACGACGCTTCGCGAATTGATCTTGTAGGGCGTGGAGAAGCCGTTGCGCAGGTTGTGTTCGCGGTTGGCGCCGTGGCCGATGTCGACGGTCCACACCAGCGCCTCGAAGCCCGCCTTGGCGGCGCGTTTCACGAGTTCGTAGGACAATTCCTTCTCGCGCCACATGTAGAGCTGGAACCACGCGCGGGCGCCCGATTCCTGCGCCACCTTTTCCATCGGCGTGTTGGAGCCGGTCGCCAGCGTGAACGGCACGCCGGCCTTGCCAGCCGCCTTGGCGAGTTCGAACTCGCCCTCGTACCACGTCAGGCCGGCGATGCCTGTTGGAGCGATGACGAGCGGCATGGCGGATGCCTTGCCGAGAATTTCCGCGTCGAGCCGCACGTCGGAAACATCGACGAGAACCTTGTTGAGAAGCTTGGTCGCATCGAGCCGCTGGCGATTGTTGCCAAGTGAGATCTGGTCCTCGGTGCCCTTGTCCAGATACTCGAAAACACCCTTCGGCAGACGGTTGCGGGCAACTTCGCGCAGGTCGGCGATATTGTAGCAGCGATCGATCCGACCCATGCGGCGGCTTCCCCCTTGATGGCGCTTGCGCTTCTTTCGCGCATCTGTCGCGGAACGGTAGAAGCGGGCGGGGGAACTGTCCAGAAGGGGCGCCGACAATTCACATCGGGCGGGTCCGGGCGCGGGGGAATCGCGGCCCGGCCGAACCCGGCCAATCTGGAGCGGGGCGGGGCTGCGACCTTTGGAGGCGGCGCAGCAAAAGTGAAGAAGATCTAGTAAAATCAGTAATCTAATAAAATGGCGCGGCGCTTGACACACTTTCGCCCGGCGCCTATGTTGCGCGCGCTCGCAGGGGCTGTTCTGACGTAATTTCCGTTCGAAACGCGATCCGGCTCCCACCGGATCGGCTCCAGCCTGCCATCGGGGCGAATGGGCATAAGGCATAGGCCGTGCGCCAGAGCGGCGCGGAGGTGAGAGCCATGACCAGTTCCGGCGGCGGAAAGGACGACGACGAGGTGCTGAAGGCGCGTCTTGAGCGGCTGTCGAGCCGGCTTGAGGAGCGAGGTTCGCGCCCCGATCAACGTGGAAACGTCATCGACACGTCTGCAAGCAGCACCGGCCGGGCTCTTTCGCTCGGCATGCGTGTGCTTTCGGAATTCGTCGGAGGGGTTATCGCGGGCGCCGGCCTCGGCTGGCTTCTCGACAAGCTCTTCGCCACGCAGCCCGTTTTCCTGATCGTGTTCATCGGTCTGGGGACTGCGGCGGGGTTCTGGAACGTGTATCGCCTGGCCGCCGGCCCGGCGGGGCGAGGCGGCAAAGGTTCGGCATGATGCGCGCGCGGCGCGCTGACGAGGGGTAAAGACGTGGCGGCTCCCGGCAAGGCGATCGATCCGATCTATCAGTTTGAAGTCAATCCGATCATTCCAATCCGGATTGGCGGCCTCGACCTGTCCTTCACCAACGCGTCGCTCTGGATGATCATCGTGGTCGCCATGGGGCTCGCCCTGATGGTCTACGGCACCCGCAACCGCTCGCTGGTTCCCGATCGCCTGCAGTCGGCGGCGGAGATGATGTACGAATTCGTCGCCTCGACGGTGCGCGGCTCCGCCGGACACGAGGGGATGCGCTTCTTCCCGTTCGTGTTCTCGCTGTTCCTGTTCGTCCTGTTCTCCAACCTCGCCGGCCTGATTCCGGGCTCGTTCACGGTGACGAGCCAGATCGTTGTGACCTTCGCGTTCGCCGCGCTCATCATTACGACGGTGCTGATCTACGGTTTCTACCGCAACGGCACGCACTTCCTGCATCTCTTCGTTCCGTCGGGCCTTCACCCGGCGCTGACGGTTTTCGTGACGCTGATCGAGATCATCTCGTTCCTTTCGCGTCCGATCTCCCTCTCGGTTCGTCTTTTCGCCAACATGCTGGCCGGTCACATCACGCTGAAAGTCTTCGGCGGGTTCGTGACCATGCTGCTGGGCGCGGGCGCCTTCGCTGCGCTTGCTCCCTTGCCCCTCATGGGCCTCATCGCGATCTATGCGCTGGAGCTTCTGGTGGCGCTGCTGCAGGCCTACGTGTTCGCAATCCTCACTTGCGTCTATCTCAACGACGCAATTCACCCGGGCCACTGATAAATACCTCAACAACAGACGGTCGCCCTTCAAACTCGAACAGGAGTTCGAAAAATGGATCCCGTAGCAGCAAAGTACATCGGCGCCGGCATCGCCTCCATCGGCATGGGTCTCGCGGCCCTTGGCGTGGGCAACATCTTCGGCAACTTCCTCTCCGGCGCTCTGCGCAATCCGACGGCCGCCGACGGCCAGTTCGGCCGCGCCTTCATCGGCGCCGCGCTCGCGGAAGGTCTCGGCATCTTCTCGTTCCTTGTGGCGATCCTGCTGCTTTTCGTGGTCTGACCTCCAACGCCGCGCGCGCGGTCTTTGTCGCGCGCGGCGTCTTCGCCTCGGCTCAACCGGGATCAAACCATGTTTATTTCTGAAGCCCTCGCCGCTCCGGCCGCCGACGCCGCCGCGTCGAAAGTTTTTCCGCCTTTCGACTTTTCGACTTTCCCGTCGCAACTTCTGTGGCTGGCGATCACCTTTGGCGTCCTCTACTATGCGCTCTCGAAGATCGCGATCCCGCGCGTCGCCGAGATACTGGAGACGCGCAGTGCGAGGATCTCCGCCGATCTGACCGCGGCGAACGCTGCGAAGAAGGCCGCGGACGAGGCAGGCGCCGCCTACGAGAAGTCACTCGCCGACGCCAAGGCCACCGCGCAGAAGAACGTGCAGGACCTGCGCGACAAGCTGCACGCCGAGACGGAAGCCCGGCGCAAGTCTCTCGAAGCCGACCTCAATGGAAAGCTCGCCGCCGCGGAAGAGAAGATCGCGGCCGTGAAGACTCAGGCGATGTCGAACGTATCCGCAATCGCCGCCGACGCAGCCTCCGCGATCGTGCGTCACGTGACAGGCCGCGACGCAGATCCGAAGCTCATCCAGGACGCAGCAAAGGGCTGAGGAGAAAACCATGCATTTTGGCTCGAGCTTCTTTGTCGCCGTCGGCTTTGCGCTCTTTCTTTTGCTGCTCGGCTATTTCGGCGTTCACTCGCTGATCGCCGGAAAGCTCGACGAGCGCGGCAAGCGTATTCAGGCGGAACTCGACGAAGCCCGCAGGCTGCGCGAGGAGGCCGAAGCCGTGCTCGCATCCTACAAGGCGCGCGCGGCCGAGGCCGAGAAGGAAGCGGAAGCCATCGTCGCGCAGGCGCGCGAGGAGGCCGAAGCTCTCGCCAAGGAATCCGCCGCCCGAATGGAAGAATTCGTCGCCCGCCGCACCAAGCAGGCGGAATCGAAGATCGCGACGGCTGAGGCGCAGGCCGCTAACGAGGTGCGCGCCGCGGCTGCGGATGCAGCAGTGATCGTCGCCGAGAAGGTTCTGCGGATTCAGACCAAGGGCGAGGCTGCGGCCGAACTCATCGCGCGCGGCATCGACGACGTGCGCAAGCAACTCACGCACTGACGTTTCGTTCGGTCGCCTTGAAACCGGAAAACCCCGGAGCGCCGCTCCGGGGTTTTTGTTCGCCGTGAGGCGAGAGGGGCTTCATTCGACGCGGGCGCGGCGGCCTACTCCGCCGCTTCGATCATCCGCTCGGCTTCGCTGAGCTGCACGCTGACCAGTTGCGACACGCCGCGCTCCGCCATCGTCACGCCGAAGAGGCGGTCCATGCGGGCCATCGTGATCGGGTTGTGCGTGATGGTGACGAAGCGCGTGTCTGTCTTCTTGCGCATCTCGTCGAGCAGATCGCAGAAGCGCTCGACGTTTGCGTCGTCGAGCGGCGCGTCCACCTCGTCGAGCACGCAGATCGGCGACGGGTTCGTCAGGAACACGGCGAAGATGAGCGACATCGCCGTCAGCGCCTGCTCGCCGCCGGACAGAAGCGTCATCGTCTGCGGCTTCTTGCCCGGCGGGCGGGCGAGAATTTCGAGGCCCGCTTCCAGCGGATCGTCGCTTTCGACGAGCTGAAGTTCCGCCGAGCCGCCGCCAAACAGAGTCGTGAACAGCTCCTTGAAATGGCCGTTGACGACATCGAAAGCGGCGACAAGCCGCTCGCGGCCTTCCTTGTTGAGGTTCTGGATGGCGATGCGCAGCTTGCGAATCGCCTCCGTCAGGTCCTCGCGTTCGGCGGCCATCGCGTCGCGACGCGTCTCGACGTCGGTCAGTTCGTCGTCGGCGCGAAGGTTCACGGCGCCGAGGCGCTCCCGATCCTGCTTCAATTCTTCGAGCTTGCGCGCGATGACGTCGGCGTCGGGCAGATTGTCGTCGGTGGGCGACACGCCCGCCAGTTCGGCGAGCTGGTGAGGCTCGCATTCGAGATCGGTCGCGATGGTGCGTTCGAGGTCTTCGCGGCGCTGGCGCAGCCCTTCGAGACGCTGCTCGGACCGCGCGCGCGCTTCGCGAACGGCGCTCATCGAGTCGAGCGCGGCTCGGGCCGCGCGGTCGGCTTCGGCGAGGCGCGCTTCGGCTTCCGCGCGCTGGTCGGACGCGAGCTTGCGCGCCTCCTCTGCCTGGTCGATCTCGTTCATCAACGCGCGGCGGCGTTGCAGGAACATTTCCGGCGCCTCGGCGAGTTGCGCCTGCTCCTCGCGGGCTTCCGCGATGCGCTCCTCGAAGTCCTCGATCTGGCGCGTCGCGCCCGAGCGGCGATCCTCCCATCCCTGACGCTCGGACTCGATGGCCTGGCGGCGCTGAGCGCGGATCTGCGCCTCTCGCGCAAGGCCCTGCACGGCGGACCGCGCCTCGCCGGCTTCGGCGCGGGCATGGGCGGCGGATGCGCGGGCGCGTTCAAGTTTCGTTTGCAGCGCCTGCGTCGGCTGCAGCGTCTGCAGCGCCTCCTGGGCCTCGGCATGGGCGCGCGCGGCTTCGTCGCGGCTCACCGTGAGACGGCTCGCGGCCTCCTCCAGCGCGGAGACTCGCGTCGCATTGGCGGAACGCTTGCGCTCGGCCGCGCTCGCCGCGTCGCGCGCCTCGGTGAGCGCGCGCTGGGCGTTGCGCAAATGCGCGCGCGCCTGCGCCTCGGCGGTTTCCGCTTCCCGCGCCTCGGCGACGGCGATCTCGTTTTCACGTTTCAGGGCGTCGGCGCCCTCGCGCGCGGCTTCAGCTTCCTTCGTGAGGTCCCCGAGGCGGTTCTTTTCGGCAAGGCGGCGCGCGGCCGGCGTGGGGGCCTCTGCGGCGGCGGTGAATCCGTCCCAGCGCCACAGGTCGCCTTCCTTCGAGACGAGCCGCTGGCCGGGTTTCAACAGTTTCTGGAAATTCGCGCCGTCGCCGCGGACGACGACGCCGATCTGCGCGAGCCGGCGCGCAAGCTGCGCGGGCGCCCGCACCATTTCCGCAAGCGGCGTGACGCCCGGCGGCAGGGCGGGGTCGTCGGCCTGCGGACCGGCCATGCTCCAGTGCGCCGGCGCGGACGTGTTGGTCGAGGCGTCAAGATCGTCGCCGAGCGCCGCGCCCAGCGCGGCTTCGTAGCCCTTCTCGACGGCGATTTCCTCGACCACCGGCGGCCACAGGTCGCTTTCGGCGGTGGCGAGCAGCTTGGAGAGCGTGCGCACTTCGGTTTCGAGGCGCTGCGCCTTGCGTTCGGCTTCCGTGTGCGGCGCCCGCGTGGCGGCCTCGCGTTCGCGCGCCTGGACATGCGCTTCCTCGGCCGAGAGAGCGGCCTCTTCCGCCATGTCGAGCGCCGCCTGCGCGCCCTCCAGCCGCTCGGCGGCTTCGATGAACTCCTCGTCCGACCCGGCCAGCGCGCGCAGCTCTTCGAGTTCGCGCGTCACGTTCGCGAGTTCGGTCTCGAAGCGGCGCAGGCGCTGCTCTTCGGCGGCCAGCGCGCTTTCCAGCGCGCCGCGCCGGGCGTTGAGATCGGCAAGCGCGGCCTGCGCCTGCGCCAGAGCCTGCTCGCACTCGGCGAGCCGGCCTTCCGCGTCCGCGAGACGCTCCTTGGCGGCCCAGTCGCTTTCCTCCGAAGCTTCCGCGGCGGCGTCGAGATCGGCCTTCTCGGCGTCGAGCTTCGCGAGAACGCCGGCGGCGTCGTCGATCATCGCCTTTTCGCGCGCGAGGTCGCGGTCGAGCTGGGCGAGACGGCGTTCGAGTTCGGCTTCGCGCTGCTTGGCGCGCTGCTCCTCGCCTTCCAGCTGTTCGCGCGCCAGCACGAGGCGTTGCAGCGTGGCGCCGGCCTTCGCTTCCGCGTCGCGCAGGGGCGGCAGTTCGTAGGCAGCGATGGCCTGCAGGCGGGCGGCTTCCGCCTGATCCTTCGTGCGGTCCTCGACGGCGCGCTCGTCTTCCTGCAGTCTGCGCTCGGCTTCGCCCAGCTGGCGCACGATGTCGCGATGCGAAATGTGCAGCAGCAAAGCTTCGTTCTTGCGGATGTCGGAGGCGAGATTCTTGTAGCGGCCCGCCTGACGGGCCTGGCGGCGAAGGCTGTCGACCTGCGAGTCGAGCTGCTTCATCACGTCGTCGAGACGGTTGAGATTGTCCTCGGCCGCCTTCAGGCGCAGTTCCGCCTCGTGCCGGCGCGAATGCAGGCCTGCGACGCCGGCCGCCTCTTCAAGGATGCGGCGGCGCTGCTGCGGTTTGGCGGAAATGATCTCGCCGATCATGCCCTGCCGAACCATCGCGGGCGAGCGGGCGCCGGTGGAGGCGTCGGCGAAAAGAAGCTGGACGTCGCGCGCGCGCACTTCCTTGCCGTTGACGCGATAGACCGAGCCCTGCTCGCGCTCGATGCGGCGGCTGACTTCAAGGCTGTCGGCGTCATTGAATGCGGCTGGCGCCGTGCGGTCCGAATTGTCGAGCAGCAGCGCAACTTCGGCCATGTTGCGGGCGGGGCGGTTGCCGGAGCCGGAGAAGATGACGTCGTCCATGCCGGATGCGCGCATGGACTTGTAGGAGTTTTCGCCCATGACCCAGCGCATGGCTTCGACGAGATTGGACTTGCCGCACCCGTTCGGACCCACGACGCCGGTCAGTCCCGGCTCGATCTGGAAATCCGTCGACTCGCAAAAGCTCTTGAAGCCGACGAGCCTCAACCGGTTGAACTTCATTCCCTTACATCCCCACGCGGACCCCTGCGCAGATGGTCCATGGAACGACGGGCGGACTGGCCGCTCACACGTGCGGCGCACCGCAGCGATTCGTCTGCCCGCAAAGTCGGGCAAGCCTGCAGATTGCAGGCTCCTAAGCCGTCACAAACGCCCGTGCGACGCAAGCCGTGGAGGTGATTTTCCTGTGTGAAACGTCTTGTTGGCGGGCGTTTGCTCAGGTCTTGAGGCCTGGCAGGATCAGCTTCTCGAATTCCGCGAGAGAGGCGTTGCCGACGAGCCGCGTCCCGTTGACGAAGAAGGTCGGCGTCGAGTTGATCCCGAACTCCTTCGAGGCCAGGTCGCGCGCCTCCGAGAGCTTGTCGTAGAGCGCCTTGTCCTTGAGGCAGGATTCGAAGCGGTCCTGGGACATGCCCGTCTGGCGAAGGATCTGGCTGAGGCCCGCGAGCGGCTTGTCATTCGCCCAAGCCTGCTGCTGGGCGAACAACAGGCTCACGACGGCGTCGCGCTTGTCGTCGGAGCAGCGCGCGAGCATGTAGGCGCCCATGTCCACGGGGTTCAGCGGGAACTCGCGCAGGACGAACCGCACCTTGCCGGTGTCGATGTATTTCGTCTTCAGCTCCTTGAACGTGCCGTTGTGGAAAGCGGCGCAATGGGAGCAGGTTGTGGAGGCGTATTCGACGATGACGACCGGGGCGTCCTTCGAACCCATCCACAGGTCTGGCAGGGGGCCTTCCTTCAGGAGCGCATCTCTGGATACGGATGCGGCCTGCGCGAACGCAGGGCCGGCGAAGGCGGGAAGGGTGGCGAGCGCGACGCCGCAACCCGCGATTTCAAGCAAGCGGCGGCGGGTCGTCGTGAAATTCGTCATGTCGTGTCCCGTTGGTTGACCGCGGACGCGGCGGCGGCCGCACCGATGAGTAGCAGGCGCTGATTAAGCCGCACTTTGTGGCAAGTCGAGGGTGGGCGGCAAGCGTCGCCGTGTCGAGACGCCTTTCCTCGCGGAGAATTCATCGCCGGGCGCGCTTTTCAGCGCTTGCGCCGGCTTTCCGCGATGGCGGCCGCGCCGAGGCGGGCGAGCGCCGCGCGCAGGCCCTCGTCCTCGATCTGCGCGACAGCCTCCTGCGCCTCCTGCGCGGCCTGCGGATCGGGAGCGCGCCGGGCCGGGCGGGCTGCGGCGCGCTTCCCCGGCCCCTGCCGCATGGCGATCCGCCCGACGCACCGCCAGCCGAGCCGGGCGTTCACCCGCTCGATGACGAGGGGCGCCAGATGCTGAAGCTCCAGCGCGAACGCGCCTTCGATGCGCACCACGAGCGTGGCGGGCTCGGGCGCGGCTTCGGGCGACCGGCCGGGCGGGCGCGGCGGCCATTGCAGGCGGATGGGATCGCTCACCGCCGCAAGCCGCGGCCCTACGATGTCGTCCCAGTGGAGAATGATGTCGCTTTCCCCGAAGCCCTGTTTCGCCACGACCGGATCGAGCGCCTTGCCGACGAGGTCGGCGAGCGGCGCCGCGATCCATTTCTTGCGCTTGGGGGGCAGGGACATGAAAAAAGCGTAGCACGGAAGGCGCATGCAGTGCATAGCGCCCTCCGTTCGGCCGGCTACTCCGCCGCGTGCGCGTTGCTGCGCCGCTTCAGGATGTCGATCACCATGTTCGAATCCATCACGTCGCCGAAGGTGAGATAGATCGCGCGCAGGCTCGCGTTGTGCTCCTCGTCGTTGTCGGCGGCGTTGCAATCGCTCACCATCACGACCTTGTAGTTGAGCATCATGGCGTCGCGCGCCGTCGACTCGCAGCAAACGTTCGTCACCGTGCCCGTGATCAGCACCGTGTCGACGCCGAGATCGCGAAGCACCGCGTCGAGGTCGGACGAGCCCTGGATGAAGGCCGAGAAGCGATGTTTCTCGATGTAGAGATCGTCGGGCCTCGCGTCCATGTCGGGATGCAGCGCATAGCCGTCCGAGCCGCGCGCGAGCGCCTTCGCCCGCATGGCGGCGCGCTCCGGCCGCGTGATCTTCGCCGCGTTCGACCAGCCGATGATGTCGCCCTTCGTGCAGGCGGTCTGGATCCACACCACGACGCCGCCCGTTTCGCGCACCGCCTGCGCCAGCCGGTTGATCTGCGGGATGATCTTCGCCGCCATCTCGCAGGGGCTGTGGGCGAGGGGGCCCGGCATGAAGGCGTTCTGCATGTCGACGACGACTAGCGCGGTCTTGCTTGGCGTCAGATCGTCGTGAATATGCTCCCGGCCGCGGCGCTTGACGACGCGCTCGACGACCTCCGGGGGAATAAAGCTGTTATGCATGAAGCTCGCCCTTCTCCTCGCAACCTCGCTCGCGCGCGCTCATGACGCCGCCCGCTCAAGCGATGCTAGCGCGCGGGCGGGGCAGCGCAAAGCGCAAGCAGGCGGCGCCCCTGCTGCTCGATTGGTACGACCGCTCGCGGCGCAGGCTGCCGTGGCGCGCCGAGCCCGGCGAGCGCGCCGACCCTTACGCCGTCTGGCTTTCCGAAATCATGCTCCAGCAGACGACCGTGCAGGCGGTGAAGCCCTATTACCAGCGGTTTCTCGCACTCTGGCCGACAGTGGACGCCCTTGCCGCAGCCCCGGTCGAGGACGTGATGAAAGAATGGGCGGGACTCGGCTATTACAGCCGGGCGCGCAATCTGCACGCCTGCGCGAAGGCGGTCGCTGCTGATCGCGCCGGCGTTTTCCCGGACGATGAAGCCGGCCTGCGCGCCCTGCCGGGCATCGGACCCTACACGGCGGCGGCAGTCGCCGCGATCGCCTTCGGCAAGCGCGCGGTCGTCGTCGATGGCAACGTCGAGCGGGTGGTCGCGCGCCTGTTCTCCATCAAGGAGGCGATGCCCGCCGCCAAGCCGGCCATTCGCGCCCGCGCGGACGAAATCACGCCCGGGGAGCGCGCGGGCGATTTCGCGCAGGCGATGATGGATCTCGGCGCGACGATCTGCACGCCGAAGAAACCCGCCTGCGCCATCTGCCCGCTGATGGAGCTGTGCAGCGCGCGCGCCAATGGCGACGCCGAGCGGTTTCCCGTTCGCGCCGCGAAGGCGCAACGGCCAAGGCGCTATGGCGCCGTGTTCTACGCGCGCCGGGAGGACGGTTGCGTTCTCGTGCGCACGCGCCCGCCCAAGGGGCTGCTCGGCGGCATGAGCGAGTTTCCCGGCTCGCCGTGGAGCGTCGATTTCGACATGAAAAGCGCCCGTGGCCATGCCCCGATGCCTGCGCGCTGGCGCAGGCTCGCGGGCAGCGTCGAGCACGTCTTCACCCATTTCGCCCTGTCGCTCGCTGTCTTCCGGGCTGACCTCAGCCCGGACGCCGGGGCGCCGGACGGGTGCCGGTGGCGCCATGAAGACCGGCTGGAGCGCGAGGAAGCCCTGCCGAGCGTCATGGCGAAGGTGGCCGCCCACGCGCGGGGCGACTGAGCGCGCTGAACCGCGCCAACGTCCGCGCTTGGCGCTGGCCCCCCGGCTGTGCAAGATGAAGGCGGTTTCAAAAACACAAGGGAGGGAGATCATGACGACCGGATTACGCGCAATTCTTCTGGGCGCGGCCGCACTGACAGTCTGCGGCGGCGCGCAGGCGCAGGAAGACGGATATTACAAGGGCAAGGTTGTCACGCTCGCGGTCGGCGGCACGGCGGGCGGGGGCATCGACCTCGGCGCGCGCATGGTGTCGCGCTATCTCGGCGCCCACGTGCCCGGCAAGCCGCAGGTCAACGTGGCGCTCATGCCGGGCGCCGGCGGCGTTCGTCTCCTCGAACATTTGCGCCAGGTGGCGCCCAAGGACGGCACCTACATCGGCGCCTTCGCGACCGGCCCGCTCATCGAACCGCTGATCACCACGCGCAACGTCAGCTACAAGACGAGCGACTTCACCGCAATCGGCGCGCTGGAGAACGACATCAGCTTCTGCACGACATGGCGCGACTCCCCGATCAAGACGATCAAGGACGCGATGGAGCGTGAGACGACCGTCGCGGGCACGGGCGCGGCTTCTTCCACCGACATCTTTCCGCTGGTTCTGAACGCGACGCTCGGCACGAAATTCCGGCTGATTACCGGTTACGTGGGCACGCAGGAAACGATCATGGCGATCGAGCGCGGCGAAACGGACGGTCGCTGCGGCTGGGGCTGGTCGAGTCTGAAATCGTCGAAGCCGGACTGGCTGCGTGACAACAAGCTCAACTTCCTGGTGCAACTCTCCCTCAAGAAGTCGCCCGACATGCCTGACGTGCCTCTTGCCCTCGACCTCATCAAGGATGAGGCGGGCAAGCAGATGATGCGGGTGGTGGTGGCGCCGCAGGCGCTGACCCGCCCCTATCTGGCGCCGCCCGAGATGGCGGCCGACCGCACGCGCGAGATGCGAAAGGCGTTCATGGACACCATGGGTGATCCAGGCTACGTGGCCGAATTCCGCAAGGTGATGGGCGACGATCCTTCGCCGACATCAGGCGAAGACATGCAGAAACTCCTCAAGGAGATTTACGACACGCCCGCGCCCGTCATCGCGCGCCTCAAGGAAGTGCTGCAAAAGGGCAACGCGGCCGCCGACAAGGCGCCCGCGAAGAAGTAGGCGCAGCCCGGAGTTCTCCCTCCCTTCGGGGAGGGAGGCGGCGAACATTTCAGCCGCAACAAGTTGTCGCGCGCCGCGCTCGCCTCACGCAGGCGCGACGATCAGCCGGTAGAGCCGCCATGTCGCATGGCCGAGAACGGGCAGGGCGACGAACAGGCCAAGAAAGAACGGTGCGCTCGCCAACGCGATGATGATCACGATGGCGAACGCCCAGCCGAGCATGACGACCGGGCTCTTGATCACAGCCTGAACGCTGACAATCATCGCCGTGATGAAGTCGACGTCGCGGTCGAGCAGTAGCGGAAATGAAACGGCCGTCAGCGAGAACACGATGCTCGCCATGATCGCGCCCATGACGTGGCCGACGGCGAGGAAGGCAAGTCCGTCCTTCGTCGACACGATGACGTGCAGGAATTCGCCCAGGCTGGCGAACGACTGGAAGCCCAGGAACAGCGCCAGCAGAAGGCGCACCTGATACATCCACATGATGAAGGCGAAGATGGAGACGAAGGCCATCCACGCGAATTCCCGGCCGCCCTGCGCGAAGATCACGCCGAACACGCCGCGCCATTCCAGCGGCTCGCCGCGTTCGAGTCGGCGGCTCACCTCGTAAAGGCCGGCCGCGATGAAGGGGCCGATCAGCACGAAGCCCGCCGCGAGCGGATAGGCGAGGTAGCTCATCTTGAGCAGCGCGACCGTCGCCACGACGAGAAGGCCGCCGGCGGCGTAGATCCCGCCGAAGAGAAGCCCGTACGCGGGGGCGGACAGAAAATCGCGCCAGCCCTGCGCGAGCGCCGTGCGAATGTCCGCGACCGTCGCCGCGCGAACGACGGGAAACGCCGGCGGCGCCCCCGACCCCGATTGCGCGATCTCTCCCATGCGCGAGTCTCCCATTATGGCTGGAATTGCGCGACAATGTGCCAGCGCGAAGCTGCGCGGTAAAGCTGATGCAGATCAATTAGCGCGGCGCCGCCGCGTGATGAAAGGGGGCAGCGCGACAAGCACGCCCAGCGTCGTGCTGAGAAGCGTCACGAATACGATGGGCCATACGGTTCCGTCCGCGATGAAACCGTAAAGCTGCGCAAAAAGCGCGCCCACGATGTTCTGCATGAACACGCCGATGCCCGCAGCCGTTCCAGCGATGCGCGGCAGCGTCGCGATGGCGCCGGCCTGGCCGTAGGGAAGCGAAATCCCCTGCGCGAACGTGATGAGAAAGCCCGGCGCGAAGATCGCAAGCGGCGTGATGTAGCCCGCCGTCAACAGGCCGGACTGGAGGGTGACCGCCATGAGCGCGAAGACCGCGCCCGCCAGCACCATGAATTCGTTTGAAGCGCGCGCTCCGACGCGGCTCGACACGAAGTTCCCGGCGAAGAAGCCCAGCGGAAACAGCGCGAACCAGTAGCCGAATTCGGCCGCCGGCCGGTCCAGCGTCTCCTTCATCAGGAAGGACGCCGCGCTCGCGGCCACGAAGAACGCGCCGGTGTTGAAACCTGTTTGCAGCACAAAACAGGTGAATCGCAAATGAGAGAACAGCGCGATGGAATCGCTGACGAAGCCTTTCGGGACGACGCCCGTCTGCGCCCTCGGGCGCGTTTCCCAGATGACGAAATAGACGCCCGCCAGAATCGCCGCGCCCATGAGCAGCGAGAAGCCGAACACGGCGCGCCATGAGAAGATGTCGATCAGCAGGCCGCCGGCGATTGGCGAGATCATGGGCCCCAGCGTGTAGAACATCGTCAGATACGCGATCGCGCGCACCAGCTTCTCCGGACCGTAGGCGTCACGCGCGATCGTGCGCGCGAGCGCGCCGCCGACGCCAGCGCCGAACGCCTGCAGCAGCCGCCCGAGGATGAGAGTCGTCACGCCCTGCGCGAGCGCGCAGGCCAGGCTGCCGAGCAGGAACACGACGAGGCCGCACAGAAGGACGGGGCGTCGGCCGAACCGGTCCGACATCGCCCCCCAGAACAGCGTGGAGCAGGCCATGGCGCCGAGGCTGAGCGCGAAGGTCGCCTGCGCAACGGCGTCGGACAGGCCGAGAGCCGCCTTAACGGCCGGAATCACCGGCAGGTAGATGTGAATGGCCAGCGGTCCGATCAGCGAAGTCGAGGCGAGCGCCAGGGCGAAGGCGGGGCCGGGCTGACGGGACATTGCGACCTGCAGAACATGGGATCGCCGGCGATGCGCCGGCCCTCGCGTGTCTAGCAGACGGGCGCCGCCCGGCAAGCGAAGCCGGAACCTCTGTGAAACAAAGCCGTGGCTTGATACATAAGGGAACGGGAACGGCGCTGCGGGTCGCGCGCGTACGGCTTCGGGAGCCAGCACGATGAGATGGGAAGACTACCGCATGTCGGAGAACGTCGACGACCGCCGCGGCGATGGCGGTTACGGCGGCGGAGGCGGCATGGGCGTCGGCATATCCGGCGGCGGCATCGGCATCGGCACGCTGGTTGTTCTCGGTCTTCTCGGCTGGGCGCTGGGCGTCGATCCGCGCCTGCTCATCACCGGCGCGGAAATGATGGGCGGCGGACGCGCGCCGACGAGCGGTTACGCCGAGCAGCAGCGTCCGCGACAGTCCGGGCCACCCGCCGACAATACGGGCCGCTTCGTGTCCGCCGTCGTGGCGATGAACGAGGACGTCTGGAAGGACGTGCTGCCGCAGCAGGCGGGCGTGCGCTGGAAGGCGCCGACGCTGGTCATGTTTGACCGCGTGACCCAGTCGGCCTGCGGCATGGCGCAATCGGCGATGGGACCGTTCTATTGCCCGCGCGACCAGAAGGTTTATCTCGACACGTCCTTCTTCCGCGACATGCAGCGCAATCTCGGCGGCGGCGGCGATTTCGCCTACGCCTATGTGATCGCGCACGAGGTCGGCCATCACATCGAAAACCTGATGGGCATTCTGCCGCGCGTGCAGCAGGCCCAGCAGGCGGCGGGAAGCCGCGCGGAAGCCAACAGCCTTTCGGTGCGCGTCGAGCTTATGGCCGACTGCCTCGCCGGCGTGTGGGCCGCGCACGCCAACCAGAGGTGGAAGGTGCTCGAGCCCGGCGACGTCGAGAAGGCCATCCGCACAGCGCAGGCGATTGGCGACGATCGATTGCAGCAGGCTTCCGGCGGGCGCGTCGTGCCCGACTCGTTCACCCATGGCTCGGCGGCGCAGCGCGCCGAATGGCTCAATCGCGGCCTCAAGACCGGCCGCGTCGACGCCTGCAACACATTCGCTAACATGCGGAGATCCTGATGCCGGGCATCGACGAGACGCGGCCCTTCATCCCCCTCAACATCGCCGTGCTGACCGTATCCGACACGCGCCAGCTTGCCGACGACCGATCCGGCGACACGCTTGTCGAGCGTCTCGGGAAAGCCGGGCACCGGCTCGCCGACCGCGCCATCGTCACCGACGATGTGGAAGAGATCCGCGCGCGCATTCGGGCCTGGATCGCCCGTGACGATGTCGACGCCATCATCACCACCGGCGGCACGGGTTTCACCGGCCGCGACGTGACGCCGGAGGCCATCGAGCCGCTGTTCGAAAAGCGCATGGAAGGCTTTTCGGCGGTGTTTCACGCGATCTCGTTTCCGAAGATCGGAACGTCGACGATTCAGTCGCGCGCGACCGCGGGCGTGGCTGGCGCAACCTACATCTTCGTGCTGCCCGGCTCGCCCGGCGCCTGCAAGGACGCATGGGACGGCATTCTCGCGCAGCAGCTCGATTATCGCTACAGGCCGTGCAACTTCGTGGAGATCATGCCGCGGCTCGATGAGCACATGCGGCGCGGCGCGAAAAGCTGATCAATCGTCGCCGATCGCGCGCGACCTGAAGACGACGGGGGAGGGAAGCTTCTTCGCCATGGCGATGACGTCGGGCCGGGCGCCCGTCAGCGCGTCGCGTGGGGCGACGACGCCTGAGGCCCGCGCAAGACGCGGCACGACGCGCGTGAGAAACGAATCCGGCGCATCGAGCAGGACGCCCGCCTGCTGCGCCCGATAGGCCGCGAAATCCGCAAGTTCGCCGATGAACCCGTGTTCCGGCACGCGGCCCGCGCGCAGCACCAGAACGCGCGGCTCCTTCAGCGTGGCGAGACCGGCGGCGATGAGCTTGTCCGCATCCGCCTGCACGTGTTCGCAGCCAGCGTGGTCGGCTATGCGCGAGAGATCGTCGCTTTGCGACTGCGCGGCGAGCGCGACATCGCGCACGATCCCTTCGATGGCGGCGGGCACGAGCGAGGCGAGCGTGCGCACGATCGCTTCGCTGGAGGGGGCGCCGTTCGCGCCGTGCTGGACGAGCACCAGAGCCGAAAACATGACGGCTTTATAACATGGATTGCTGCAGTGCACACGGTGCGGTTTTGAACAGCCTTTCCACAGGGCCGCTTGACCGGAACGAATTTGTTCCTTATTTGTTCTTTGTTCGCCATATGTGCTTGCAAAATCAGCGGGGAAGGCCGGACATGAGCGCCGCCGGACAGCTAAAAAACCAAGGTATCGCAAAAGGTAAGATAGCAGCAAAGGCAACGCTTGCCGTGCGGAACGAAATGGCGACTCTCAGGCTCCCCGAGGCCCTGTCCGATCGCGCTCGCGGCCGCGGCGCCCGCTCCAACGAGAGCGGCCGCTACGAGCGCGAGGCCCGTGAGATCATCGACGACGGCTGGGAGACGCTGGCCGATCTGCCGCCGCTCGACACCCAGATCACCCACGAGCGTCCGCGCGCCATCATCACGCGCAACGATTCGCCCGATATTTCCTTCGATCGCTCCATCAATCCGTATCGCGGCTGCGAGCACGGATGCGTCTATTGTTTCGCCCGGCCCACCCACGCCTACATGGGTCTGTCGCCGGGCCTCGACTTCGAGTCGCGCCTGTTCGTCAAGGACGGCGCCGCCGAGCTTCTGGAGCGTGAGCTTTCGGCGCCGAACTACCAGCCGAAGACCATCGCCATCGGGACGAACACCGATCCGTACCAGCCAATCGAGCGCCGCCACCGCGTGATGCGTTCCGTGCTGGAGGTGCTGTCGCGCGCCAACCACCCGGTGGGCATCGTCACCAAATCGGCGCTGGTGACGCGCGACCTCGATCTGCTCGGACCGATGGCGGAAAAGGGGCTCGCGAAGGTCGCGCTGTCGGTGACGAGCCTTGACGGCAAGCTGTCGCGCATCATGGAGCCGCGCGCGGCGCAGCCCGACAAGCGGCTCGAGGCGATCCGGCGGCTCTCGGAGGCGGGGGTCCCGACAAGCGTGATGGTTGCTCCCATCATTCCCGCCATCAACGATCACGAGGTGGAGGCGATCCTGTCGGCCGCATACGCCGCTGGCGCGCGGGAGGCGGGCTACGTCATGCTGCGCCTGCCGCTGGAGCTCGAAGACTTGTTTTCCGAATGGCTGCTCGCCCATTTCCCGCACCGCTACCGCCACGTCATGTCGCTCGTTCGCGGAATGCGCGGCGGCAAGGCGTATGATTCAACATGGGGCAAGCGGATGACGGGCGACGGGCCCTATGCGTGGATGACAGGCCGGCGTTTCGAGATCGCCGCCTCCCGCGCGGGCTTCAATGTGCATCGGCGCAAACTGCGGACGGATCTTTTCTCTCCGCCCAGGCGCGCGGGAGAGCAGTTGAAGCTGTTCTGACGCCAGTTGCCCGCGCCTCGTCAGCCGGAGGAGTGTTTGTCATGTTTTACCCCGGCGTTTCGCTTGTAACCCTCGCCGTGCGGGACGTCGCACGTTCCCGCGCCTTCTACGAGCGGGTTGGCTGGCGCGGCTCGACGTCCGCGAGTTCTTCCGAATGCGCTTTCTTTGCGCTCAACAACGTGGCGCTGGCGCTCTATGACCGCGCGGCCTTCGACGCGGAGACGGGCGCGGCTCCGTCGGGCGCGGACCGCCCGCCCAACATGGCGCTGGCGCAAAATCACGGCAGCCCCGCCTCGGTGGACGAGGCCCTGCGCAAGTTCGTTCAGGCCGGCGGGGCGGTGATCAAGCCGGGCGGCGCCACTCATTGGGGTGGTTACACCGCCATTGTCGCGGATCCCGATGGCCACATCTGGGAATTGGCCTGGAACCCGGCTTTCCCGCTCAACGCGGACGGAACCATCGACCTGCCGACCTAGGCGCCGGCCTCATTGAGCCGGCAAGCCGAGGCGGGCGATGAGGAAGCCGAGCGTCGCCAGCAGGAGAAGGATGGTCAGGCCGAGCAGCTTCGTGTTGAGCGCGGACGACTTCGACTCCGGAGCCTTTTTCGCGCCGCCGGAAATCGACGGCGAGTCGGGACCACGCCCGTCGAGCGTCGCCTGCGCCAGATGCCGGTATATGGCGAGCCGCCTCGGCGTGGACTCGCCCATCGTGTAGGCCGCCATTTCTGTTTCGTTCGGCTCGCGGCCCTTGGCGCGCGAGAAGGCGACGAGGAAGTCGTGCTTGTTCTGCTTGTAGATCGAATAGGCGACAAGTCCGACGACGTCGTTGTCCTCCGTCACGAGGCTGCCGAAGACAGTGTTGCGGTCCCCCGCCATCTCCGCGCCAGCCAATGCCGCGCCCACGTCGGTCAGGGCCGCCGGCGCCGGCTCTCCGGGCCGCTTGAGTTCGGTCACGATGGTCTTTTCGGGCTTGGTCGGTGCTTCGGAAGCGCTCATGTCGGGTTTGTCCTGCATTTCCTTGGCGACAAGGCCTTTTTACGGGACGGGCCGCCCCGGATACAAGGGGCGCCGAATCGGGATAAAAGCCCGGCTCGGCGTGATAACGCCGCGCCAGCGGCCAAGTTCGCGCCCGATTGGGACTTTTTCATGCCGCCCGGAACGCCGCCAGCCCGTCCTCATTTCCGCCGCGAGCGGGCTTTGCTGCGCGCAGGGGTCTGGCCCGTGGCGGGCGTGGACGAGGCGGGGCGCGGTCCGCTCGCCGGTCCGGTCGCCGCCGCTGCCGTCATCCTCGATCCGGACAAGCTGCCGAAGGGGCTGGCGGACTCCAAGGTTCTCGACGCCGCCGAGCGCGAGGAAATTTACGAGCGCATCCTTTCGCGCGCTCTGGCTGTGGCGGTCGGCTTTTCGCCCGCCGGCGAGATCGATCGCATCAACATCCGGCAGGCGACGTTCGCAGCCATGTGCCGCGCGCTTCATGCGCTGCCGTTGCGCGCCCGCCACGCGCTGGTCGACGGCGCCGACCTGCCGCCGAAGTTTCATTGCCCGGGCGAAACCATCGTGAAGGGCGATGCGACGTCGATGTCCATCGCCGCAGCTTCCATCGTCGCCAAAGTCACGCGCGACAGGCTGATGCGCCGCATGCATCTGGCTTATCCGCATTATGGATTCGCCTCGCACATGGGATACGCCACGCGCGCGCATCTCGACGCGATCCGCGTGCATGGACAATGCGCGATCCATCGCGTGTCCTTCGCGCCGTTCAAGCCGCTGCCGCTGTTTGAAGCGAGTCGCTGACACGCGTCAGCCAGCGGGCGCTTGATCTTCACTGCAAGAAGTTTGGCGCTCCGGTTAACCAACATGTTCTGAAAAGAGACACCCGGAAAACGCCTGCCCTCACCGCGTCTTTACCAAGCCCTGCGCATGATCGCCCGGTCAGTTGAGTAACCGGTCAGTGTCCATGCGTATTGCACGAGCCGGAGCGGCCGGCGCGAAATCCCGTCTTCAGGTCACGCGTAACGGGATTTCGACCGGCGGCGTTCCCGCCGCTTCGAACAGCCTGCCGTTGAACCAGATCCTGATCGGCGACAGCGTCGATCATCTGTCCCGGCTTCCCGAAGCGAGCATCGATCTCGTCTTCGCCGATCCGCCGTACAATCTCCAGCTTGAGGGCGCGTTGTCGCGTCCCGACCAGAGCATGGTCGACGCGGTCGACGACGACTGGGACAAGTTTTCGAGTTTCGCCGAGTACGACAACTTCACGCGCGCATGGCTGAGCCAGGCGCGTCGCGTCATGAAGCCCGATGCGACGATCTTCGTCATCGGCTCCTATCACAACATCTTCCGCGTCGGCGCGATCATGCAGGACCTCGGGTTCTGGATCCTCAACGACATCGTGTGGCGCAAGGCCAATCCGATGCCGAACTTTCGCGGCCGCCGATTCACGAACGCGCACGAGACGATGATCTGGGCCTCGCGCAGCGCGCAGGCGAAGAACTATACGTTCAACTACGAGGCGCTGAAGGCGGGCAACGAGGATTGTCAGGTGCGGTCCGACTGGTATCTTCCGATCTGCACCGGCGCCGAACGTCTCAAGGACGAGAACGGCCGCAAGACCCATCCGACGCAAAAGCCCGAGGCGCTGCTGGCGCGCGTCATCATGTCGGCGTCGAAGCCCGGCGACGTCGTGCTCGATCCTTTCTTCGGTTCCGGCACCACTGGCGCTGTCGCAAAACGTTTCGGCCGCTCGTTCGTGGGTCTGGAGCGGGACGAGACGTATGCCAAGGCTGCGCGCGCCCGCATCGCTGCGGTCGAGCCGTTGCCGGCGAACGCGGTGGCGATTGCGCCGACGAAGCGCGGCGAACCGCGCGTCGCCTTCGCCTCTGTCGTCGAGGCGGGATTGGTGAAGCCGGGCGGCGTGCTCATGGATGAAAAGCGCCGCCATCGCGCCGTCGTGCGCGCGGACGGATCGCTTGCGCTCGGCCAGATCGTCGGTTCGATCCACAAGATCGGCGCGCTTGCGCAGGGCCTTCCCGCCTGTAACGGCTGGACGTTCTGGCATGTGGAAAATCGCGGCCGCCTCGTCTCCATCGACGACATGCGCGCAACGATCCGCGCGCAGATGAAGGAAGCGGCCGAGTAGGGCGTCTCGCTCGCGCCTTAGGCGATCATCCCGCGCGCTTCATCGCCCCGGCCGAGCGTTTCGAGCACTTTCGAGACGATGCCCTGCGCATCGAGACCCGCCTGCGCGTACATGCGGTCGGGCTTGTCCTGGTCGAGATAGGCGTCCGGCAGGATCATCGCGCGCAGTTTCAGTCCTCCGCGATCGAGCGCGCCGTCATCGGTGAGCAATTGCATCACCTGCGCGCCGAAGCCGCCGATGGACCCCTCCTCGATCGTGATGAGAACCTCATGGTTCGCGGCGAGTTCGCGCACGAGATCGACGTCGATGGGCTTGGCGAAGCGTGCGTCGGCGACCGTTGTCGAAAGGCCGCGCGCGGCGAGATCGTCCGCCGCCTTCAAAGCTTCAGCCAGACGCGTCCCAAGCGAAAGCAGCGCGATCTGCGATCCACGCCTGAGCACGCGGCCTTTTCCGATAGGCAGTACTTCGCCGCGCTCCGGCATCTCGACGCCTGCGCCGTCGCCGCGCGGGTAACGCAGAGCGATGGGGCCCGAATTGTGCGCGGCCGCCGTCGCCACCATGTGCACGAGTTCGGCCTCGTCGGCGGCGGCCATGATCGTCATGTTCGGCAGGCAGCCGAGATAGGCGACGTCGAACGAACCGGCATGAGTGGGGCCGTCGGCGCCAACAAGGCCAGCGCGGTCGATGGCGAAGCGAACCGGCAGGTTCTGGATCGCGACGTCATGCACGACCTGGTCATATCCGCGTTGCAGGAACGTCGAGTAGATGGCGCAGAACGGCTTGTAGCCCTCCGTGGCGAGGCCCGCCGCGAAAGTCACTGCGTGCTGCTCGGCGATGCCTACGTCGAACGTGCGCTTCGGAAACGCCTGGCCGAAGAGATCAAGGCCTGTGCCTGACGGCATGGCGGCGGTGATCGCGACGATCTTCTCGTCGCGCTGGGCTTCCTTGACGAGGCTTTCGGCGAAGACGCGCGTATAGGAGGGCGCGTTGGCCTTCGGCTTCGCCTGCGCGCCGGTCACCACGTCGAACGTGTTCACGCCATGATACTTGTCGGCGGAAGCCTCGGCCGGCGGATAGCCCTTGCCCTTTTTCGTCACGACGTGCAGCAGCACCGGGCCCTTGTGCTTGTCGCGCACGTTGCGCAGAACCGGCAGAAGATGATCGAGATTGTGCCCGTCGATGGGGCCGACGTAGTAGAAGCCCAGCTCCTCGAACATCGTGCCGCCGGTGAAGAACCCGCGTGCGAATTCTTCCGTCCGCCGCGCCTTTTCGTAAAGCGCCTTCGGCAATAGCGCGGCGAGCTGCTTGCCGGCCTCGCGCATCGATTGATACGTGTTCCCGGAGACAAGCCGGGCGAGATAGGCCGACATTGCGCCCGTCGGCGGAGCGATGGACATGTCGTTGTCGTTGAGGATCACGATCATCCGCGAATGGAGGTGACCCGCGTTGTTCAACGCCTCGTAGGCCATGCCGGCGGACATGGCGCCGTCGCCGATGACGGCGATGACGTTGTTCCTTCCGCCCGCCAGGTCCCGAGCCACCGCCATGCCGAGGCCGGCGGAAATCGAGGTCGAAGAGTGGGCGGCCCCGAAGGGGTCGTATTCGCTTTCGGCTCGCTTCGTGAAGCCGGAGAGTCCGCCGCCCTGGCGCAGCGTGCGGATGCGCTCGCGCCGGCCGGTCAGGATCTTGTGCGGATAGGCCTGGTGGCCGACGTCCCAGATCAGCCGGTCGCGCGGGGTGTCGAAGACGTAATGCAGGGCGACCGTCAGTTCGACCACGCCGAGCCCCGCGCCGAGGTGCCCCCCGGTCACCGAGACGGCGTCGATCGTCTCCCGACGCAATTCGTCGGCAAGGCGGCGCAGGTCGCTCTCGGGCAATTTGCGGAGGTCTTCCGGCGTCTTGACGCGGTCGAGGAGCGAAAGATGTTTGTTGTCGGTCAAGAGCTTTCTCGAAAACGGCGCTTCGGCCAACCGGCGGCGGGGCGCCCGGTCCCAATGTAGTGCGCAGGCGCCATTACACCAGAATGCGGCCGGAGGCCAAACAGCGTCCCTTCCAATGCAGGGGCTAGAGTCCGGGCGCGCGTCATGCTTTACCATCCGGCTGCCGGGATATCTCCACGGCGGAATTCGATGCAGCACCGCTTATGAGCCAGGACAAGACGCCCGATCCCCCGCAAATGAACCTCGTGACGCTGCAGGCGCTTGAGCGTCTCGTGCCGCGTTCGCGCCAGCTTGTGATCACAGGCGTGACGCTGATCGTGCTGGGTTCGGCCGCTGTGACGATCCTTGCCGTGTCGAGCATCGTTTCGCTCGTGCCCATCGGCATGATTCTTCTCGTGGGCGCCCTGATGGAGACCGGCGTCGGCCACCACGCGCGCGGCGGAACGGACGGTCCGGCAACCCCCTGGCTGAAATCGGGCATGTTGCTGGCGTTTGCCGGAGTGTGCACGCTCACGGCTCCGCTCCTGCCGTCTATCCTGTTCACCAGCATGACGGGCCTGAGCCTTATGGCCGCCGGCTGGTTCCGCCTTCGGGCGACCTCGTTCGGCCCCCTGCGGCAGAAAAGCGCCATCGTTCCCGTTTCCGCGTCCCTCAGCATCCTGATCGGCGTTCTGCTGGTGACCCGCTGGCCGGGCGAGAACCTGACGGCCACCGGCAATCTGCTGGCCATCGAACTCGTCGCCACGGGGTGGGGCCTGGTTGGGCTCGGCCTCACCCTGGGACGGATGCGCCGCAACTGAAGCTTTACCGCGAAGGCGGAAATGCGGGCCGATAGCCGGCCGGACAATTGATCAACGGCCCCGCCATGTGGTTTCTGGGCTGCGTTTCTGAGAATGCCGCGCGCAAATCGCTGCGCGCGCAAAGAGCCGGGCTCTCCGCCCGCGAGCATGAAGGCGAAACCTGATGGCGAAATGGGTTTACAGCTTCGGTGACGGACAGGCCGAAGGGCGCGGCGAAATGCGCAACCTGCTCGGCGGCAAGGGCGCGAACCTGGCCGAAATGGCGAATCTCGGCTTGCCGGTCCCCCCCGGCTTCACGATCACGACCGAGGTTTGCACCTGGTTCTACGCCAACGGCAAGACCTACCCGGCCGAGCTCGCCGCGCAGGTGGACGAAGCGATGCGCAACGTCGGCAAGATCGCTGGCCGCACCTTCGGCGACCTTCAGAACCCGCTGCTCGTGTCCGTGCGTTCGGGCGCACGCGCCTCGATGCCGGGCATGATGGACACGGTGCTCAATCTTGGTCTCAACGACCAGACGGTTGAGGCGGTGGCGAAAAGCTCGGGCGACGAGCGATTCGCGTGGGATTCCTACCGCCGCTTCATAACCATGTATTCGAACGTCGTGCTCGACATCGGGCATCACAACTTCGAGGAGATCCTCGACGATTACAAGGACCGGAAGGGCTACTCGCTCGACACCGATCTCACCGCGGACGACTGGAAGACGATTGTCGTCGACTACAAGAAGCGCGTCGAGGACGAGTCCGGCAAGCCATTCCCGCAGGACCCGCGCGACCAGTTGTGGGGCGCCATCGGCGCGGTGTTCTCGTCGTGGATGAATCAGCGCGCGATCACCTATCGCCGCCTCAACAACATACCCGAAAGCTGGGGCACCGCGGTCAACGTGCAGGCGATGGTGTTCGGCAACATGGGCGACTCGTCGGCGACCGGCGTGGCGTTCACGCGCAATCCGGCCACGGGCGAGAAGGAACTCTATGGCGAGTTCCTCATCAACGCGCAGGGCGAGGATGTGGTGGCGGGCATTCGCACGCCGCAGAACATCACCGAGGCCGCGCGCATCGCGGCGGGTTCCGACAAACCCTCCATGGAAACTGCGCTTCCCGAGTGCTACGCCGAATTCGCGCGCGTGTCGCAGCTTCTGGAAAAGCATTATCGCGACATGCAGGACATGGAGTTCACCGTCGAGCGCGGCAAGCTGTGGATGCTGCAGACGCGCAACGGCAAGCGCACGGCCAAGGCGGCCCTGCGCGTCGCTGTCGACATGGCCAACGAAGGCCTCATCACGAAGGAAGAGGCGATCCTCAAGGTCGATCCGGCCGCGCTCGATCAATTGCTGCATCCCACCATCGATCCGAAGGCCGAGCGCAAGGTCGTCGCCACTGGCTTGCCGGCCTCCCCCGGCGCCGCGCGCGGCGAGATCGTGTTCAATTCGGAAGATGCGGAGAGCGCGAAAGCGGCGGGCCGCAACGTGATCCTCGTTCGCGTTGAGACGAGCCCGGAAGACATTCACGGGATGCACGCGGCGGAAGGCATTCTCACGACGCGCGGCGGCATGACCTCCCACGCGGCGGTCGTCGCGCGCGGCATGGGCAAGCCGTGCGTGTCGGGCGCAGGCCAGATCCGCATCGACTACAACACCGGCTTGATGGTCGCCATGGGCAAGCAGTTCCGCAAGGGCGACGTCATCACCATCGACGGCTCGACGGGACAGGTGCTCGAAGGGGCTGTGCCGATGCTGCAGCCGGAACTGTCCGGCGAGTTCGCCACCCTCATGGAATGGGCGGACGCCGCGCGCCGCATGAAGGTGCGCACCAACGCGGAGACGCCGGCTGACGCGCGCGCCGCGCGCAACTTCGGCGCCGACGGCATCGGCCTTTGCCGCACCGAGCATATGTTCTTCGACGACGAGCGCATCGTCGCCGTGCGCGAGATGATCCTCGCCGACGACGAGAAGGGCCGCCGCCATGCGCTGGCAAAACTTCTGCCGATGCAGCGCAAGGACTTCGCGGAGCTGTTCGAGATCATGTCGGGCCTGCCGGTGACGATCCGCCTGCTCGACCCGCCGCTGCACGAATTCCTGCCGCACACCGACGAGGAGATCGCGGAAGTCGCGGCAGCGATGGGCGCAAACGCTGAAAAACTCAAGCAGCGCGCCAGCGAACTGCACGAGTTCAACCCGATGCTCGGATTCCGCGGCGTGCGCATCGCCATCGCCTATCCCGAAATCGCGGAAATGCAGGCGCGCGCCATCTTCGAAGGCGCCGTCGAGGCGGGCCGCAAGACCGGCAAGCCGGTGACGGCGGAGATCATGGTGCCGCTCGTCATGACCCGCGCGGAGCTCGACCTCATCAAGGCGCGCATCGACGCAATGGCTGAAGCCGTCGCGAAGGAGACGGGCGTGAACGTGCCGTATCAGGTCGGCACGATGATCGAACTGCCGCGCGCCGCGTTGCGCGCGGGCGAGATCGCCGAGAGCGCGGAGTTCTTCTCCTTCGGCACGAACGACCTCACACAGACGACGCTCGGCATTTCGCGCGACGACGCGGCTTCGTTCCTTGGCCCCTACACGGCGAAGGGCATTCTGCCGGCCGACCCGTTCGTCACGCTCGATCAGGAAGGCGTCGGCGAACTGGTGAAGATCGCGGCGGAACGCGGACGCAAGACGCGCCCGGACATCAAGCTCGGCATCTGCGGCGAGCACGGCGGCGACCCGGCTTCGATCCACTTCTGCGAGGGCGCTGGGCTCGACTACGTGTCGTGCTCGCCGTTCCGCGTGCCGATCGCCCGCCTCGCCGCCGCGCAAGCCGCGCTCGGCAAGCAGGCGGCGAGCACGGCTTAAACCGCGCGATGCATCACACGCTGCGCGTCGCGACGCATGGGCCGGGACTCGTGGAGATCACCCGCGAGATCGCAGACTGGCTCGCGCGGCAGAACGTGCAGGAGGGGTTGCTGACGGTCTTCTGCCGTCACACCTCCGCGTCGCTTCTCATCCAGGAGAACGCGGACCCCTCCGTCCAGCGTGATCTCCAGCGATTCTTCGCCCGGATCGCGCCGCACGCGAAGGACCTCTGCGAGCACGATGCGGAAGGCCCCGACGACATGCCCGCGCATGTTCGCGCCGCGCTCACGCAGACGAGCCTTTCCATTCCCGGCATCGGCGGAGGAATGGCGCTCGGCGCGTGGCAGGGGGTTTATGTCTTCGAACATCGCGACGCGCCGCACCGGCGCGAGATCGTGCTGATGCTCATATCCGCCTGAGCCTCGCCTTCGGTGTGCCGATTTGAGACACGCGTCACGTCACCTTGCGTAACGAGCCCTAAAGCATAAGGCGCGATCATTCTCGTCTGTCGCAACAGCGTGCGCGTGCGCGCGCCGGGCCGCAGGGCGTCATGGGTCGGTCCAGTGTTGGTTGGATGTTCGGAGCTGTCGCGCCATGGTGCCTGGGCGTCGGCCTCGCCGTGTCCGTGCCAGCCGACGCCGGCGTCGATTCGACCATCGGAGCGAGCTACGGTCCCGACATGCGCGCGCCGCTGCTCGAGGCGCCCGACGATCTCGTGCCCGCGGCGCGCGGCAGGATTCACCTGACCTATGCTGGCGGGCAGATCCCGATCCGCGAAGCCCGGCTCGCCATCGGCGAACAGCAGGACTTTCTCGAACGGCCGCCGGCCGAACAGGAACCGCGCCGGGACCTCAAGCCCAAGGCTGGCGCGTTCCCCGAAGCGAACCGCTCGACCAAGGGCGATCCCTTCGTCGGCCTCCGCCCCACGTTCGATGCGCGCCTGCGCGCCAATGGCGTGGATGGCTACCGGCAGGCGGCGCTGACATCGACCGGCCGTTACCTGGCCTTCGAGGCCTTGCAGGAAAGCGCTGACCCGCACAGGCAGCTGGAAGCGGCGCAGCGCCTGACGCAAACCGCGCTGCCCGAAGGCGCCACCAGCCGGTCCGCCCGGCCGGGCCGTGTCGGCCTTTCTCCGCGCACCCCCGTCGCAGGTCTGCGCGCCGGCGGAACGCGCCGCAGCCTCGACGGCTCGACGCCGCAGGTGACGCGCGCCTTCGCGATGGCGTCCACCACGCCGGCGCCGTTCGACGAACAGCTTCAGGTCATCTATGCGCCCGCGATCGTCGAGGCGCTGGAGAAGGGCCGGGACAGCCGTTCGATTGCGCGCCAGGGCGAGGGCGAACGGCCGGATTACGCCTCGCTCATCAACCAGTCGAACGCCGAGCGCGAGGAGCGTTGCCTGGCGGAGGCCATCTATTTCGAGGCGCGCAGCGAGCCCGAGACGGGGCAGGCCGCCGTGGCGCAGGTGGTGCTCAATCGCGTGAAGAGCGGCCTCTATCCCGCGTCGATCTGCGGCGTCGTGTATCAGAACCGGCATCGCTACATGGGCTGCCAGTTTTCCTTCGCCTGCGAAGGCAAGTCGCTGCGCATCACCGAGCCGGAGCCGTGGAAGACCGCGGTCCGCATCGCCAGGGAGGTGCTGGACGGCAGGACCTTCCTCGCCGAGGTCGGCGGCTCGACGCATTATCACGCCACCTATGTCAGGCCACGCTGGGCGAAGCGGCTGAAGAAGATGGACAAGATCGGCACGCACATCTTCTACAAGCTGCGCCCGGGGCAGACCTGAAGGCGGGCGACCGTCGCGCCGGCATAGGCCGCAACCACCTCGCGGCCCCATATCCTCCGCGCCCCAAATCCCCTACAAGGCGCGCATGTCAGGGCGCCAGCGCATCGACCAGTTGCTTGTCTCGACCGGCCGTTTCGACAGCCGGGCGCGGGCGCGCGCCGCCATTGAAGCGGGGCTCGTGCGCGTGGGCGGGCGCTTGGTCAGGAAGCCGTCCGAGACGTTCGAGGCCGGCTTGCCCATCGAAGCCGAGGCGCCGCACCCCTGGGTGTCGCGCGCCGGGCTCAAGCTTGTCGCGGGGCTTGACGCCTTTGGCGTCGACCCGCGCGGCTGCGTCTGCCTCGATGTTGGCTCCTCGACCGGCGGGTTCACGCAGGTGCTTCTGTCGCGCGGCGCGGCGAAGGTCTACGCAGTCGACGTCGGCCGCGACCAGTTGCATGCGAGCCTGCGCGCGGATGCGCGCGTCGTCTCGATGGAAGCGCAGGACGCCCGCACGCTCGCGCCGGCGATGTTCGAGGCTGCGCCGAAAATCATCGTCTGCGACGCGAGCTTCATCTCCCTGAAGCTCATCCTCCCCGCCGTTCTGCCGCTCGCGGCGCCGGACGCAGCACTTGTCGCGCTCATCAAGCCCCAGTTCGAAGCCGGACGCGAGAGCGTCGGCAAGGGCGGCATCGTCAGGGACGGGGCGATCCACGCGCGCGTGTGCGAGGAGATCGTTGCGCTCGTTCAACAGATCGGCTGGCGCGTCGTGGGCGTGCGTCCGTCGCCCATCGAGGGCGGCGACGGCAACAGGGAATTCCTCATGTGCGCGACGAAGCGCGGCGAGACGCAATGACGAACATCGCAGTCACCGGTACGATCCTTGAAATCGAGCGCCTTGGCCAGCGCGGCGAAGGCGTTTCGCGCACGGATCGCGGATCGGTTTTCACGCCTTATGCGTTGCCCGGCGATGTGGCGCGCATTGAAGTCGATGGCGAGCGCGGGCGCCTGCTCGAGATCGTGCAGCCGTCACCGGATCGGATCGCGCCGTTCTGCAAATACTATGGCGATTGCGGCGGCTGCGCGGTTCAGGCGCTCGCCTTCGAGAAATACGCGGACTGGAAGCGCAACCTTGTCGTCGAGGCGCTGGCCCACGCAAAGATCGCCGCGCCGGTCGCGCCGCTTGTGGACGCGCACGGGCAGGGCCGGCGGCGCGCGACTTTCCACGCGCGCGTCGATCGCGATGCGCTCGGCCGCCCGGCCGTAACCGTCGGCTTCATGCGCGCACGCGCGCACGACATCGTCGACATCGACGAATGTCCGGTCCTCGCGCCGCAGATGGCGGCGGCGCCGCGTGCGGCGCATGCGATAGCCCTGGCGCTCGTCGGACTGAACAAGCCGCTCGATGTCCTCGTCACCGCGACGGAGACGGGCCTCGACGTCGATTTTCGCGGTAGCGGCCAGCTTGATGCGCCGCATGTGCGCAAGCTTGTCGCGGAGGCCGAACGCCTCGATCTCGCGCGGCTTTCCAATCACGGCGCCATCGTGATCGAGCGCCGCGCCCCGCAACTCGCCATGGGCCGTGCGATCCTCGCGCCGCCGCCCGGCGCGTTCCTTCAGGCGACGCGCGCGGGCGAGGAGACGCTGGCGCGGCTCGCGGCAGATGCCGCAAGCGGCGCGCGCCGCGTCGCCGACCTGTTCGCAGGCGTCGGCACGTTCGCGCTGCGGCTGGCGGAAAAGGCGCAGGTTCATGCGGTCGAGGCGGACAAGGCGGCCCTTGCCGCGCTGTCGCGCGCGGCGGGTCACGCCTCGCCTGCGTTGAAGCCCGTGTCGGTGGAGGCGCGCGACCTTTTCCGCCGCCCGATGGGGCCGCCCGAACTTGCGCCCTTCGACGCCGTGGTTTTCGATCCGCCGCGCGCGGGGGCCGAGACGCAGGCGCGCGAACTGGCGAAGAGCGCGGTCCCTCTCGTGGTGGCGGCGTCGTGCAATCCGCAAACCTTCGCCCGGGACGCGCGCATCCTCATTGATGGCGGCTACGCGCTCGAAAGGGTGACGCCGGTGGACCAGTTTCGCCACTCGCCCCATGTGGAGCTTGTAGCGGTCTTCCGCCGCGCGAAACCGAAGGGCAGGCGGAAGGGCCGGTTGCTGGGCTGACGCCCCTCGCCGCGATGGACGGAAAACTGCTAATGTCCGCCCCGAACACGGGACACTGCAATGCCTGACGACCTTTCGACCGATTCCTTCCTCTCGCGTCTCGCCGCCATCGTCGGCGCGAAGAATGTGCTGACCGATCTCAACGATACGGCGCTCTATCTCGCCGAGCCGCGCGAACTGTTTCACGGCAAGGCGCGCTGCGTCGTGCGGCCGGGCTCCACGGAGGAAGTCGCGGCGATCCTGAAACTGTGCAGCGAGACCAACACGTCCGTCGTGCCGCAGGGCGGCAACACGGGCCTCGTCGGCGGCCAGATTCCGGGGCAGGAGGGACGCCAGAACGAGATCCTTCTGTCGCTCAAGCGCATGGATCGCGTGCGCGAAATCGATCCCGCGTCGAAGACGATGACGGTGGAGGCTGGCCTCTCGCTTCTGCGCGTGCAGGAAGAGGCGGAAAAGGCTGGCGCTCTCTTCCCGTTGTCGCTCGCCTCCGAAGGCTCGTGCACCATCGGCGGCAACCTGGCGACCAATGCGGGCGGCACCGCGGTGCTCGCGTATGGCAACGCGCGCGATCTCGTGTCGGGCCTCGAAGTCGTGCTTGCTGACGGACGCGTGCTGTCCAACCTTTCGAAGCTCAAGAAGGACAACACGGGCTACGACTTGAAGCACCTGTTCATGGGCTCGGAAGGCACGCTTGGCGTAATCACCGCCGCGGTCGTGAAGCTTTATCCGCGCCCGAAAGTGCTGGAGACGGCGTTCATCGGCCTTAAGTCTCCGCACGAGGCGCTGGAGCTTCTCAATCTTGCCCAGTCGATTGCGGGTGCGAACGTCAAGACGTTCGAGATTCTCTCGCGCTTCGGCCTCGAGATCGTGCTCAAGCACGGCGATGGGGTGCGCGATCCGTTGACGGGCCAGCACGACTGGTACGTGCTGCTTGAAATCGGCTCGAACGAAGAGGGCGAGCCGGAAACGCTGATGAAGGTTCTCGAAGCCGGGATGGAGGGAGAGCTCATCGAAGATGCGGCCATCGCCGCTTCGCTCGACCAGCGCGCCGGCTTCTGGCGCCTGCGCGAACTGCTTTCGGAACTGCAGAAGTTCGAAGGCGGCTCGATCAAGCACGACGTGTCGGTGCCGGTGGCGAAGGTGCCGCAATTCCTCGAAGAGATGTTCGTCGCGGTCGAGAAGTTCATGCCGGGCGCACGGCCCGTGCCATTCGGGCATCTCGGCGACGGCAACATCCACGCAAACATCAGCCAACCCGTTGGCATGGACAAGCAGGCGTTCCTCGACCAGTGGTATCAGATGAACGAGGTCGTCCACGCCATCGTCACGAAGCTCGATGGCTCGATCTCGGCGGAGCACGGCGTCGGCACGTTGAAGCGCGATCTCCTGCCCGCCGTGAAGGACCCTGTCGCGCTCGACGTGATGCGCGCCATCAAGAAGACGCTCGATCCGCAGAATATCTTGAATCCGGGCAAGGTGCTTTAAGCGCGCGCTTCACCCGAACAAATCCCGCTGGCGCGGCGCGTCTTCATCGTCCGCTTCCACGGCGTCCGCCGCGCTGCCGCGCGCCGGCGCGGTGAGGCTCCCGACGCACTCCACCGGCCCGATCGGCGTCTGCACTGCCGGATTGTCGTTCGCGACCTTGTTGACGTCCGTCGAGATCGGCCACGCCTCCAGCACGTCGTCGCGCGCGGGCTTCAGCAGCCGCGCCGCAGGCTTCACGTCCGTCTCGTCGCATTCGAGCCATGCGTCGAAATCTTCAGGCTCCAGGATCACCGGCATCCGGTCGTGGATCGACGCCATCAGACCGTTGGCGTCCGTTGTGAGAATGCAGGCGCCGTCGATTTCCTCGCCGTCCGGTCCAGTCCATGTCTCCCACACGCCCGCGAGCGCCATCGGGTTTCCGTCGCGGCGTCTGATGAGGAACGGCTGCGCGGGCGCCGCCTTGCCCCTGGCGGGCTTGGGAAAGCGGCGCCATTCATAAAAAGCGTCCGCGATGAAGATGCAGCGGCGGCGCTTCACGGCGTTGCGGAAGCTCGCCTTCTCGAAGACGGTTTCCGAACGCGCGTTGATGACGAGCGGAAAGTCCTTCGGGTTCTTCACGAAGGCGGGAATGAAGCTCCAGCGCACCAGCGCGAAGTGGCGGCGCTTCTCGCCGTCCGCATCGCGCTGCAGCCGCACGATGGGCACGGGCTGCGTCGGCGCGATGTTCGTGCGCGGCGGAAAGTTCGGCCGCTCGACGTACTGGAAGAAGGCCCGCACCGCTTCTGGCGGCAGCGTGATGGCGAAGCGTCCGCACATGATGCGAATATCGCGCTTCGCCGTCCGGTCCGCAATGCCGTCAGGCGATGGCGATCACGGGAGTGCCGACGCGAACGCGCTCGTAGAGATCGACGACGTGTTCGTTGAGCATCCGGATGCACCCGGACGAGGCCGCCGTCCCGATGGACGCGCGCATGGACGGCGAAGTGCCGTGAATGGCGATTTCTTCCTTTTCGAGCACCAGGGCGCGTTCGCCCATCGGATTGTTCGGCGCGCCGCCGGGGATGACGGGTCCGGGGCCACGGCCGCCGCGGATCGAGGCGGGCGCCTGCCATGCCGGCCGCACATGCATGCTCGCGACGCGGGTCTCTCCCTTCCACGACATGCCGGACTTGCCGACCGCGACGGGCCAGGCGAGCGCCGTCCCGTCGCTGCCCGTAAGGTAGAGCATCCGCCTGCCGATCGACACCACGATGATTCCCGGCCGCTTGACCGGAGCGGCGACTTTCCGGGGCCATGAACCCGCGAGCGCCTCATTCTTCGGCTTCGCTTTCTGCCGCGCGGCCGCTTTCGGCGCTTCTACGCCGTCGGGCTGCGTGGAGGCGAAGACCGGGCCGGCGGCGAGGGCGGCAGCCGACGCGGCGAACGATGCGAGCAACTTCCTGCGATCCATGCCTGTGACGTCCTCTTGCTTTCGGATTGCGGGCAGTTTTAGCGATTCGCCACGCGACCGCGCAATACCCGCGCGCGCTTCAGTCCATCACAGCTATGATATCGCACTGGATGAGCTTGCCACGGTCAAGCTCGGCCTGCACTGAATGGCGCACCGGCCTGTTGTCGGGATCGGGAAACAGTTCGACCCACAGGTCGGTGATCTCCTCCCGGCGGGTCACGTCGGTGAAGGCCACATTGACCTTCACGATGTTGTCCGTGCTGCCGCCCGCGTCCTTCATGATGGCGCGCACGCGCTCGAACATGCGCTTGCACTGGTCGCGCAGGTCGCCGGGAGGCTGGCCCTTGATTGTGCCGTTGATGATGCCGGTCATCAGGAGATTGCCGACGCGGCACGCCGCGGGAATGGGGTTTCCGTGGCTGAACGCGTCCGAATAGATGCTCTGGCGTCTGGGCATTCTCTCCCCTCCTTTTGCCTTTCGGCGGCTTATGCGTCGCCCTCGATGACGCGCCGCAGCTTCGTGAGTTCGGTCGCGGCGTGTTCCATGAACGCGCGCACGCGCGCCGAGTGACGCAGGTCCGGATGCGTCAGCAGCCACATGTCGTCCCCGAAGGGCAGCTTGTCGCCCAGCCGCTCGACGCCCGCAAGACGGTCCCCGATGAGGCAGGGCAGCAGGCCGGAGCCGATGCCCGCCTCGACCGCGCGCGCGACGCCGGCCACGCTGTCGACGCGGCACACGATGGCGTCCGGCGCCACATTGTCCTCGAACCACCGGCGCGGGCCGGCGACGCCCGGCCCCTCGCCGAAGCCGACCCACTGGCGCTCGTGCTCGCCGCCCTTCCAGTTCGCCGGCCCGTAGGCAGCCCAGCCGATATGCGCGATCTTGCGGCCCACGAGCGTCTCCTGTGGCTCCAGCGTCGCGCGCAAGGCGACATCGGCGTCGCGGCGGGACAGGTTGAGATGTTCGTGGCCGACGATCACCTCCAGCCTGATCTCGGGATAAGCCTTGCGAAAGGAGGCGAGCATCGGGGCGATGAGCCAGTTGAGAAACGCATCGTTGGTCGTCAGCCTCAATTCGCCGGCGGGCTTGGCGCTGCGGCCGGCCACCGCGCGCTCGAAGTCGACGATCTCCTGCTCCATCTTCCCGGCCAGCGCGATCATCTCGTCGCCTGCGGGCGTGGGCGCATAGCCATTGCGCGAACGCTCGAACAGCCGCACGCCCATGGTTTCTTCGAGCGCGCCGAGCCGCCGGAAGACCGTGGAATGATTGATGGCGAGCCTCTCCGCCGCGCCGACGAGCGACTTCGCGTCCGCGATGGCCTTGACGAGCCTGAACTCGTCCCATGAAATCGACGTGGGCATACGCTCTGCTTCCTGCCTGCCGGCCGCAATCGCGCTTTCATAGCACAGGCGCGCGATCGTCGCCGCCCGCGGCTGTCAGCCTTTCGCAGCGCCGGTCGAGTTGGCGACGGACTGCGAATGGCCGGCCGGCGCGTGCGCGGGGTCGGGCGCAGAGCCGGGCTGGATGACAGTCACGCGGCCGCTTGCGAAAGGGTGCAGCGCAAGGCTGCGCCCCTGTCCCTCGGCAACGCCGCGCAGGATCAGAAGTCCGTCCGTTTCGATCGTCTCGACTTCGCACATACGCTCGCACAGGGTTTGATACGCGCGCAGCGTCATCGTCTGTTTGCTCATGCCGAACCTCCCGCGAACAGGATGAGTGCGTTGCGGCGAGGCGGCAATGCGCGCTCTGTTCTTTTGATTGGAATAGTTCCAGATCATTCAAGTTGATCTCATGCGCGCTGCTTGATTAATCGTGACGAACGAGCAGGAGAAAGTTTTCATGTTTCGATTTTGCAATCACGCGACAGAAATCCTGTTGCGCGCGCAATGCGCACGCCCATGACATCGGCAAGGCCTGAAAGCCGCACGCGCCGCGCGATGCGCCTGCACAAGGCGCTCGAATACCCTTGCCCGTTCTGCGGCGCGAAGCCCGACGAGCTGTGTTCGACCGCAAAGGGATCGGAAACCTATGAGCACACGGCGCGGCTCATACTGCGGAACCTCGTTGAAGGTGGGAAGGGACCCGACCGCGCCGACAATTCGCGCGTTGCGCGGCTCGCACGCGCGCTTCGCGCAGAGCGAGCGGCGCGTAAGCGATGACGCCGCCGGCGCCCGTCTGGTGCATTTGATCCGGTCATTACACATTTCCTTTACGGTGCAGGTCTAGCATCCGGCGCGATGTTGGGCCGGAGCCCGTGTGCGCGTATGCTTGAAGCTTCTTTCATGAGCCGCATCGAGGCGTTGAAGCATGTGTTTCTCGCGCCGGGCTCGACGTTCTCGCTGGCGTCGCTCGCCAGCGCCGTTCTTGTGTGCGCGCTGTTTTTCGTCTGGCGCCGCCGGACGCGCGGGCGCCGCGTCAATCTTCGCGCGCTTGCGCTTTTCGCGCTGCCGCTGCGGCAATTGCGCCATCCGTCGAGTCGCGCGGACGCTGTTCTGTTTGTTCTTCAGACCATGGTGTTCGGCGCGCTGCTCGGCTGGGCCTATCTCTCGCAGCCATGGATCGCGGAGCGCGTCGCCCTCGGGATGATCGCCGTGTTCGGCGAGCCGGGCGCGGCGAACGTGCATCCCTACGCCGCAATCGCCGCGATCACGCTCGCCAGTTTCCTTGCCTATGAATTCGGCTACTGGCTGTTTCACTGGGCGGCGCACACGAATCCGCTGCTGTGGGAGTTCCACAGGATTCACCACACCGCGGAAGTGCTGACGCCGCTCACGGTATGGCGCGTCCATCCGGTCGAACAGGTGATCTTCATCAATACGCTCGCCGTCATCGTCGGCGTTTGCGAAGGCGCTGGCCGTTATCTGCTCGGCGGCGGCGCGCAGGTCTGCGCGTTGTCGGGCGTCAACATCCTGCTTGTCTTCTTCGTCTACGCCTTCGTCCATCTGCAGCACTCGCAGGCGTGGATTGCGTTCACCGGCGTCTGGGGGCGTGTGTTTCTCAGCCCCGCGCATCATCAGATCCACCACTCGGCTGATCCGAAACATCACAATCGCAATCTCGGCTCATGCCTCGCGATCTGGGACTGGCTGTTCGGCACGTTGTTCGTGCCTGCGCGCGAACGGGAGGTTCACAAGCTCGGTCTGGGAGAGGAGGCGCAAGCCCCGCACGATGCGGTCGGCGCCCTGTTCGAGCCGATCTGGCGTCTGGCCGATCGCGCCCTGCCTGCGCGCAGCGGCAAGCGCGCTACGGGCGCGGCGCCGCGGCCCGCTGAAGCCGGTCGTTGATTGCGGCGCCCAGTCCCTGCGAAGGAATGGGCGCAACCGCGATGGCCTGCGCGCCCGACGCGTCGAGGCTGCGCAGATAGGCGAAGAGGTTGGCCGCGGCTTCACGGAGATCGCCGGAGGGCGACAGATCGAGCCGCGGTCCGCCCGTGCGCTCGAGCTGGCCATGAAAATCCAGGATGGCTTCGCCGCCCTCGGCCTGCGACGCATTGAGGCGAACGCCGGCGCGCGGCGCATAATGCGAGGCGAGCATGCCCGGCGCGAGAGGCGCGCCGCCCGCGCCATGCTGAGGCGCGGTCTCGACGCTGCGCCCGAGCGCGCGTTCGATGTCCTCGCGCGCGACGCCGCCGGGCCGCAGAATACGCACCCCGCCTCCCAGGCAGGAGACGATGGTCGATTCCACGCCGACGGCGCACGGACCTCCGTCAACGATGAGGTCGACCCGGCCGTCGAGGTCGCCGGCGACATGATCCGCGCTCGTCGGGCTCACACGTCCCGACCGGTTGGCGGAAGGCGCCGCGACGGGCCTGCCTGCCGCCTGCAGGATCGCCTGCGCGACGGGGTGGGCGGGCACGCGCAGCGCGACGCTGTCGAGCCCCGCGCGCGCCAGGAGGCTCACGGGACAATCCGGCCGCGCGGGCGCCACGATGGTGAGCGGCCCTGGCCAGAAGGCGCCGGCCAGCGTCAGCGCGTCCGCGTCAAGAAGCGCCAGCGAACGCGCCGCGTCCAAATCCGCGACGTGCGCGATCAACGGATTGAAACTCGGGCGCTCCTTCGCCGCGTAGATCGAGGCGACCGCCGCGCTGGACGTTGCGTCGGCGCCGAGGCCGTAGACTGTCTCAGTCGGGAATGCGACCAGACCGCCCGCGCGCAGGATCGCCGCGGCCTCGCCCGTCGCCGCAGGGCCTGACGTCATCCTGCGCGTCGTCCTCGTGGCGGGTTCGATCGATGGCATCAAAGGCTCCGCTGGCGCGGCCCAGGGCCGGTCTGGCGCCGCCTTGTGCGCCGGGCCGGCGCGAGGCGTCAAGGCGGCCGAATGGCGACCTCGGCCGCGCTTGCTAGCGCGGCGCAAAAGGGCCATGTTCCGGAAAGATTCTGCCGCGCTCGGAGAGCCCGGCGCCGGGGCTGCGCTCAAGCCGCCAAAGAGAGACGAACGCGTGTATTCATTCAGACTGTCGCGGCAAGCCGCGGTCGAACAGCCTCGACGCCCGCGCCGCGCATCGCTCGGGGCGCGCATCGCGTTGTGCCTCGCGGCGGGGATCGCGTCTCTCGCTCCTGCGGCCGGCGTCGCGCGCGAGTCGCCCTATGCGCAGCCGCCGGTCCAGCTCGGCTCCACCCAGGCCGGGAATTATCTCGCCGCGCTGATCGCAGGTTCGCAGCGCGACACCCGCGCGGCCGCCGCCTACTTCCGCGAGGCCTTGCGCGCGGACCCGCGCAACGCGGTTCTTCTCGAGCGCGCTTTCGTCGCTTCGCTTTCGAACGGCGACATGCAGCAGGCGTTTGCGCTTGCCGAGCGCCTTGTCCGCGTGGACGCGAAGAACGGGCTGGCGCATCTGGCGCTGGGCGTGCGTGCGTTGAAGCAGCGCCAGTTCGCGACGGCGCGCACGCACTTCTCCAGGGGCGGCAACACGCGGCGCGGCGACATCACCGCCATCCTGCTCACAGCGTGGGCGTGGGCCGGCAGCAACGATCCCAACAAGGCGCTTGAGGCGGCCGACCGCCTCAACGAGCGCAGCTTCGCGCTTTTCCGCGATTTCCACGCCGGCCTGATCGCCGAACAGCTTCGCCGTCCGCAGGAGGCCCTGCGTCGGATGCGCGCGGCCTACGGCGCCGACCGCAACACCCTGCGACTCGCCGAGGCCTATGCGCGGCTGGAATCGCGCCAGGGCCGCAACAAGGAAGCGTTGCAGATCCTTCGCGAATTCGACAAGGCGTTGCCGCGTCATCCGGTCATCGTCGACGCTATCGAGCGTCTCGAAAAGGGGCGGACGCTCGATCCGCTCGTCGAAAACGCCGTCGAGGGCGCTGGCGAGGTGCTTTACGGGCTCGGCGCCGCTGGCGCGCGTCAGGGCGACGAACTGGCCTCCATCATCTATCTCCGTCTGGCGTTGCACCTCGCGCCCAATCACGGGCTCGCCATCGTGAGCCTTGGCGATCTCTACGAGCGCATCAAGCAGGGCGAACGGGCGATAGAAGTCTACGAGAGCATGCCTGCAGCCTCGCCGCTGCGCTCCACCGCCGAATTGCAGATCGGCCTCGTGCTCGAAACGCTGGAGCGCAACGAGGAAGCGCAGGCGCATCTCGAGGCGCTGGTCGCCCGCGATCCTGGCGATCCTGACGCGCTTCTCGCCCTGGCCAACCTGCAACGCTCGCGCAAGCTTTTCGCGGAAGCGGCCGAGACATACACCAGGGCCCTCGCGCTCACCGAAAAGAACGGCCGCGGCGACTGGACGACCTATTATTTCCGCGGCGTCTCCTATGAACGTTCGAAGCGTTGGCCGCAGGCCGAAGCCGACTTCAAGCGCGCGCTGGAGCTTTACCCGGACCAGCCGCTCGTCCTGAACTATCTCGGCTATTCCTGGGTGGATCAGGGCGTCAACCTCGAGGAAGCCTTCCGCATGCTGCGCAAGGCTGTCGATCTGCGGCCGGAGGACGGCTACATCGTCGATTCGCTCGGCTGGGCCTATTACAAGCTCGGCAAGTACGAAGACGCGGTTCGCGAACTCGAGCGCGCGATCGAACTCAAGCCGTCCGATCCAGTGATCAACGATCACCTTGGCGACGCCTACTGGAAAGTGGGCCGCCGCCTCGAAGCGCGTTTCCAGTGGAACCACGCGCGCGACCTCAATCCGGAGCCGGAGGATTTGCCGAAGATCCTGCGGAAGATCGAGGCCGGTCTTGACGACGCGCCTCTCAAGCCAGCGGCGGAGGCCGTCCCGGCGCGCACCGGCGGGTGACCCATGGCGACAGGGCAGCCGCACGCGCGCGTTGAGAAGGCGCCCGCGAAGGTCAATCTCACCCTGCATGTCCGGGGGCGCCGCGCGGACGGTTATCACGATCTCGAAAGCCTCGTCGCCTTCGCGGGCGTGCACGATCTTGTCAGCCTTGATCCCGGCGCCGCGCTGACGATCGAGGTCACCGGCCCCACCGCGGCCGCCGCCGGACCGGACGAAAGCAATTCCGTCCTGAAGGCGGCGCGCGAACTGGCCGCCAGGGTCGAAGGCTTGCGCATGGGCGCCTTCCGCCTGCGCAAGCGTCTTCCGGCAGCTGCGGGCGTCGGCGGCGGCTCGGCGGACGCAGCCGCCGCCCTGCGTCTGCTTGCACGCCTCAACGGGCTTGCGCTGGACGATCCGCGCGTCGTGGCTGCGGCGCAGGCGACGGGCTCCGATGTTCCCGTCTGTCTCGATCCGCGCGCGCGCATGATGTCGGGCCGGGGCGAGATCGTCGGTCCTGCGCTCGACCTGCCGCCGCTGTTTGCTGTTTTGCTCAATCCCGGCGTCGCGCTGTCCACGCCCACGGTCTTTGCCCGGATCGGCCTCGCGCCCGGCGAGGCGGCCATCTGGGGCGCGCATACGAAAATCGAAGCCGGCGAACGCCTCGACTCGCTCCTGACGAAACTGCGCAAGAGCCGCAACGACTTGGAGGACGCAGCGAGCGTGCTCGCGCCGGTCGTCGGCCATGCGCTGGCGGTGCTTGGCGCCGCGCGCGGCGTTCGGCTGGCGCGCATGTCCGGTTCCGGAGCCACCTGTTTCGCGCTCTTCGAGAATTGCCACGCCGCCGCCCGCGCCGCTCGCGTCATCCGTCGCGATCATCCGGGTTGGTGGGTGCGGCCGACCGCGCTTCGCTGAAGCGTTCGCCAGGCGGGGCTTGCGCTTGCAACGGTTCCGCCGCAGAAGGGCGGCGAAGGGCTCGCGCGGCGAGGCGGGGAAGCAGTATGGGGACGAAGCGTCCATCGGCGCGCATCAGCGCGCTCATCGAGCGCATGACGCTTGCAGAGAAACTCGGGCAGCTTTCCATGCTCGCCGACGGTCTCGTCGAGACAGGCCCGCCGGGGCCGCACAATCCGTTTACGATGATCGAGGAAGGCCGCGTCGGCAGCCTGCTGAACGTGTGGGGACGCGACCTCGTCCGCGAGGCGCAGCGCAAGGCCGTGGAGGGCAGCCGCCTGGGGATCCCGTTGTTCTTCGGACTCGACGTGGTGCACGGACACAGGACGATTCATCCCGTGCCGCTGGCCGAAGCCTGTTCGTTCGACCGGGCGCTGTGGGAAGAGACCGCGCGCGACAACGCCATCGAAGCCGCCGCCGACGGCGTTCACATGACGTTCGCGCCCATGCTTGACGTCTCGCGCGACGCACGATGGGGCCGCATCGTCGAGTGCGCGGGCGAGGACCCTTACGTGAACGCCGAGTATGGACGCGCCCGCGTTCGAGGCTACCAGAAGCCCGACGATGAGGGCTTCATGCGCATCGCCGGTTGCGCGAAGCATTTTTGCGCCTATGGCGCCGTCATGTCCGGCCGCGACTACGGCGAGGCGGACGTCTCGCAGCGCGCGCTGGAGGAGGTCTACCTGCCGCCATTCCGCGCCGCCGTGGAGGAGGGCGTCGCCGCCATCATGCCGGCGTTCGTCGATGTGGCGGGAGTCGCGATGACGGCGCACAAGCGCCTGCTGCGCGACGTGCTGCGCGCGCAATGGCGTTTCGACGGCCTCATCGTCAGCGACTACAACGCCGTCGCCGAACTCATCAATCACGGCGTCGCGGCCGATCTGTCGGAGGCAGGCGCACTGGCGCTGAAGGCGGGCGTCGACATCGACATGATGGGCGACGCCTACAACAGGGGCCTTCCCGATGCGCTTGCGCGCGGGGACGTCACGCTCGACGAGATCCACGAGGCGCTCGTGCGCGTGCTCTCGTTCAAGGAACGGCTCGGCCTGTTCGACGATCCATACCGGGGCATCGGCAAGGACATTTCGCATGGCAGGCCGAAACGCCGCGCGCTGGCCCGCGAGGCCGCGCGGAAGTCGATGGTCCTGGTCAGAAACGACGGCGTGCTGCCGATGCGCGGGGCCGCCCGCATCGCGCTTGTAGGCCCGATGTGCGACGCGCCTGCCGATCAGCTTGGCGCATGGGCGTCGGCGGGCGCTGCGGAGGATTCGATCACGATCCTCGAGGGCCTGCGCGAAGGCTTCGGAGCGGCGCGACTTTCATATGCGCCGGGTTGCGGCCTCGTCGAGTCCTTGGCGGGGGGAGCCGAGGAGGGGCGGCGGGTCGCGACGGAGTCGGATGTTGTCGTTCTTTGCCTCGGAGAGGAGCGGCGCACCACGGGCGAGGCGTGCAGCCGCGCGCGGCCGGAACTGCCGCAATGCCAGATCGATCTCGCGCATGAAATTTACGCAAGCGGCAGGCCCGTCGTCCTTGTGCTCGCCGTCAGCCGTCCGCTGGTCCTGCCAAACTGGCTGGTTGAAGGCGCGAATGCGATCCTGATCAGCTGGCACGCAGGTTCCGAAACGGGAACGGCGCTCGCGGATATTCTGGGCGGAGCGGTGAGCCCTTCCGGCAGACTCAGCGTGTCGTGGCCAGCCTCCCTCGGACAGATGCCGGTTTTCTACGGAATGCGGCCGACAGGGCGCCCGCACGACCCGGGCAACGGCTGGTCGACGGGCTTTCTCGACGCTCCGTACGGACCGCGCTGGAGTTTCGGAGAAGGGCTGAGCTACACGACCTTCAGACGCAGCAATCTGCGCACGGACGCCGGACGGATTGCGCCGGATGGCCTGGTGCGCGTGTCCGTCGATGTGACGAACGCCGGATCGTGCCCAGCCATCGAAACGGTCTTCCTGTTCATCCGTGATCCGCTGGCGCGCGTCACCCGGCCTGCGCTCGAGCTTAAAGACTTCGCGCGCGCCGCTCTTGCGCCGGGCGAAACCGTAACGGTGACGTTTGCCTTGCGGGCCAGCGACTTCTCCTATCTCGATGAAAATCTCAAGGCGCGCATCGACGAAGGCGTGATCGAGATTCACGTCGGCGCAAGCGCCAAGCCTGAAGATCTGGATCGCATAGACGTCGTCGTTTCGAACAGCCTCGCCTGAATCGCGCAATAAGCGGAAGCGCCGCAGCTATTTCCTTGGCGGTTAACGCCAATCCACCATAATTATCGTGGCAAGGGTTGTGCCGACAATTCGCCGGCGTATATTCCGGCGCGCGGGGGCGCCGTCGCCGGTGGCGATGTTTTGATGACGAAACGAAGCAGGGCCCCCATGCCCCATGATCCCGCTATCGCAAAAGGCGCCGCGCTTGACGCCGGCGGTCCTATGCGCGCGAGCCACGCCGATCCCATCTCCGGCGAACTGTGGAGCATGGCCGAGGAACTCGGCGAAATCGGCAGTTTCGACCGCGATCTGAAAACAGGCGCCGGGCGAGTGAGCGACAATATGTGCCGTATTTTCGGAGTCTCCCGCCAGGAGATGGAGGCCTCCGAGGCAGGATGGATCAAGCGAATCCATCCAGACGACCGCGGCAGGGTGGAAAACGCGTTGCGCGCCGCCGCCGCGGACGGCGCGACCAACGTGAAATTCCAGTATCGCATCTTGCGCGACGGCGAAGTGCGGTGGATCTCGACGCGCCTTCGGCTCGAATACGACGCGGATGGCGCGCCGGTGCGCCGCTATGGCGTCAATCAGGACATGACGGACCGCTATTCGACGACGATGGCGAACGCCCACCTCGCCGCGGTCGTCGAATCTTCAAGCGAGGCGATCAAGTCCTACGCGCTGGATGGCACGATCATGTCGTGGAACGCGGGCGCCGAACGCCTGTTCGGTTACACGGCTGCGGAAGCGCTCGGCAAGCCCATCGATCTCCTCGTGCCGGTCAACCGCCGCGACGAAGCCAGGCGAAAGATTCAGACCGTCGCTGCAGGCGGCCACCTTCGGCTTGAAACGCAGCGCCGCCGCAAGGATGGCGCGCTGGTGGACGTCGCTGTGAGCGCCTCCCCCGTGCGCGACGCCAGCGGCCGCGTCGTGGCCGTCTCCGCGCTGGCGCATGACATCGGTCCGCGTCTTGCAGCGCAGCGCGCCCTGGAGCGATACCGGCTGCTCGCCGAGCACGCCCGTGACATCCTTTTCGTTTTGCGCATGCGGGACGGAGCGATCTGCGAAACAAACAGGGCGGCGGTCAACGCCTACGGCTACGACCGCGAAACGCTGCTCGGCATGAACATCGCCCAGCTGCGGGCGCCGGACACCCTGGCCACGCTGCAGGCCGATCTCGAGCGCGTCGGCGACGGAACGCTGTTCGAGACCGCTCACAAGCGCCGCGACGGTTCGACGTTCCCAGTCGAGGTGAGCGCCGTGTCGATGGACATCGACGGCGAGCGCATGGTGCTGAGCCTCGTGCGCGACATATCGGAGCGCAGGGAGTGGGCGCGTGTGCAGCGGTTGATGACCCGCGAGCTTCTCCATCGGGTCAAGAATTCGGTCGCCGTTATTCAGTCGCTTGTGCGTCTCACCGCGCCGCGGGCGGCGAGCCTTGAGGAATTCGTGCAGTCGCTGTCGGGTCGCCTGTCCGCGATGGCGGCGGCGCACGACCTGTTGAGCGAGATGCACTGGCGCGGCGCGGACCTGGGCGAACTCGTCGCCAAGCAGCTCGCCCATTATCTTGGCGGGGCCGACCGGCGTCTGCATGCGGAGGGGCCCAAAGTGCGGCTGCCGCAGCAGTTCGCCGTGCCTCTGGCGCTCGCGCTGCACGAGCTTGCGACGAACGCCGCCAAGCATGGATCGCTGTCCTCGCCAAACGGCCGCGTCGATCTGACCTGGACAGCCACGCGCGGGCCGCGCAACAAGCTGCGCATCCTCTGGCGCGAAAGCGGCGGCCCGGCCGTCGCGCCGCCCTCGTCGACGGGTTTCGGTTCGACGCTCATCGAGCGCGGGATGCCCGGCGCGCGCGTCGAGCGGCGTTTCGAACCGGGCGGCCTCGTCTGCTCCATCGAGATCGACATCACGCCCGCGCGCCGGCGCACGCAGCGTTCGCGCAGGACCTGATCTGCCGCAATTGACCCTTCGGGCGTCCGGCGCCATGCATGGTGCGCCCGCACGGGCGGACGGGGCAGGGAGGCCAGGGGCGCGATGTCAGACGCCGTTTTGTACATGAGCGGTTTCGGCAATTCGTTCGAGACCGAGGCGTTGCCGGGCGCATTACCGGTGGGGCGAAACTCGCCGCAGAAGTGCAATTACGGTCTCTACGCAGAGCAATTGTCGGGCACGGCATTCACGGCGCCGCAGGCGTCCAACCAGCGTTCGTGGCTTTATCGCATCCGTCCGGGCGTCAAGCACGCCGGACGTTACGTTCGCGTCGATCAGGGCCTCATGCGCACGGCGCCCGCCGCGCGCGAGGAGAGCCAGCTTCCGCTCGGCCCGTTGCGCTGGGCGCCCGTGCCCGTTCCCGAAAAGGCGCTCAGCTTCGTCACGGGCCTTTGCACCGTCACGACCGCAGGCGACGCCGACACGCGCAGCGGCATGGCCGCGCATTACCTTTTCGTCACCGCCTCGATGCGCGACGAATACTTCATGAACTGCGACGGCGAGCTTCTCATCGTCGTTCAGGAGAACGAGTTGCGCCTCGTCACCGAATTCGGCGTGATGGCGATGGGTCCCGGAGAGATCGGCGTCATCCCGCGCGGCGCGATCTTCCGCGCCGAACTGGTGGACGGCCCCGTGCGCGGCTATGTCTGCGAGAACTACGGCGCGTCGTTCATCCTGCCCGACCGCGGGCCCATCGGCGCCAATTGCCTGGCCAATCCGCGTGACTTCCTCACTCCGGTCGCAGCCTACGAGGATCGTGACGCGCCATCTCTCCTGTTCACGAAGTGGGGCGGGGATCTCTTCCGCTGCGAGATTGCGCATTCGCCGCTGGACGTTGTCGCGTGGCACGGAAACTACGCGCCCTACAAATACGACCTGCGCCGCTTTTCACCCGTCGGCGCGCTGATGTTCGATCATCCCGATCCGTCGATCTTCACCGTGCTGACGGCGCCCTCGGAAACGCCGGGCACGGCGAACGTCGATTTCGTGATCTTTCCCGACCGCTGGATGGTGGCGGAAAACACGTTTCGTCCGCCCTGGTATCATCGCAACATCATGTCGGAGTTCATGGGGCTCATCTATGGCGTGTATGACGCAAAGCCCGAAGGCTTCCAGCCGGGGGGCATGAGCCTGCACAACTCCATGCTCCCGCACGGGCCGGACGAAACGTCGTTCGAACATGCGAGCAATGTCGAACTGAAGCCGTTTAGGCAGACCGGCACGATGGCCTTCATGTTCGAGACGCGCTTTCCCCAGCGCGTGACCAGATGGGCGTCGGAACTTCCCGCGCTCGATGAAGCCTATCCCGATTGCTGGAGCGGGCTCAGGAAGCGATTCGACCCGGCGCGCCGCGATCCTGCGTAACGGATCGCGTCACGCGCCCGGCGGGCAGTAGATGCTCTGCAGCGCGCGCATGAGTTCGAAAGCGCGCGGATCGGCGATCCGGTAGAAGACGTTCAGGCCTTCCTTGCGCGTCGCCACGATCCCGCAGGCGCGCATGATGGCGAGGTGCTGCGACAGCGCGGACTGGCTCAGGCCGACTTCGTCGACCAGCCGCGACACGTTCATCTCGCCCGCCTCCGCAAGCTTGCACAGTATGAGCAAGCGGCGCGCGTTCGAGATGATGCCCATGATCTGGGCGACCTCTTCGGCCTTTTCTTCGAGATCCTGGGTGGCGAGCATATCCTGTCCGGGTCCGAGATCGGCAAATCGTAGCAAGATAAATAGGGCCGGGGTATGCCTAAGTCACGGGTGGAATAATCACGGAGACGCACGCCCCTCCTGCGGTCAACACGCGGCCGGCCGCCTGCGCGTCCTGCGCCTTGTCGAGGCGGAGCAGCGCCAGACCGGCCGCGCCCGCGGACCCGCCCATGACGCCGATCACCAAATCGCCGTCCAGGATGTCGGCGCCCGGCGACGGCGCTTCTCCCTTGATCGTGACCTTGGCCACGCGCTTGCGCGCCGAACCCCGGTGTTGCACGCGAGAGACGACCTCCTGGCCGATGTAGCAGCCCTTCCGGAAATCGACCCCGTTCAGAAGGTCCATATTCGCTTCATGCGGAAACGTGTCGCCGAACGCGAAGTCGCGCCCCCCCTCGGGCGCGCCGCAGGCGATTCGATGCGCCTGCCACTCGCTTTCGGCGGCGGGTTCGCCCAGACGTTCGAGATCGCCAGGCGCGCCGATCGCGCGCCAGCCGAGCTCCGGCGTGCGTGGATCGTCGAAAATGCGTGCGCTCGATGCGGCGGGCGGCGGCCCGCCCCATCCGGCGGCGACCGCCAAAGACGCGACCTGGCCGATGGCGACCTGCGCGCGCAGTTTGTACATGCCGAGCCGCTTCGCGAGCCCGGCCGCCTGGTCGGCTGCGCAATCGATGAGCAGTCCGTCGCCGTCCGCCGCCACGAAGAAATCCGCGACGATCTTGCCCTGCGGCGTCAGCAGGGCTGCGAAACGGGCCTCGCCCGCCGGTATGTGCTCGACGTCGTTGGTCACGAGGCCCTGGAGCCACGAACGGGCGTCCGGCCCGCTGACGCGCAACACCGCGCGCGATCCCAGCGCCGCAACTTTCGCCTCGTTCACCGCCGCCCCTGTCATCGACTCCGCTCTTGCTTGCCCGCCAGCCTGCATACAGGTAAGCCCCCCGCGTCAGCTTGCAAGCGTGACGAGCAAACCCGGAAGGCTTCCAAATGGCCCAGACCTGCGATCTCATCCTCGAGGGCGGCGCGATCGTCAATCAGGACGGTGAGGGCGTGCGCGACGTCGCCGTCACCAACGGGACCGTCGTGGAAATAGGCGATCTATCGCGCTGGTCGGCTGGCAAGCGCATCGACTGCCGCGGCCTGCATGTCCTGCCGGGCGTGATCGACAGCCAGGTGCATTTCCGCGAGCCGGGCCTCACGCACAAGGAGGACCTCGAAACGGGCTCGCGCGGCGCCGCGCTCGGCGGCGTCACTGCGGTATTCGAAATGCCGAACACCAATCCGCTGACCACCACCGCCGAAACGCTCGCCGAGAAGGTGCGCCTCGGCACGCATCGCATGCATTGCGATTTCGCGTTCTGGGTCGGCGGCACGCACGAGAATGCGAAGGACGTGCCCGAACTCGAGCGCCTGCCGGGCTCGGCTGGCATCAAGGTGTTCATGGGCTCCTCCACGGGCTCGCTGCTCGTCGCCGACGATCCGGGCGTCTCCGCCATTCTCGAACGCACGTCGCGCCGCGCGGCCTTCCATTCGGAAGACGAATACAGGCTCGAGGAGCGCAAGCCGCTTCGGGTGAAGGGCGACCCGAACACGCATCATGTCTGGCGCGACGTGACGACGGCTTTGCAATGCACGCAGCGCCTCGTGCAGATCGCGCGCGAGAAGGGCGCGGCCATTCACGTCCTGCACATCTCGACAGCGGAAGAGATCGCGTTTCTCAGCCAGCACAAGGACGTCGCGAGCGCCGAAGCGACGACGCATCATCTCACGCTGGACGCGAGCCTCTACGCGACGCTCGGCACGAAGCTTCAGATGAATCCGCCGGTGCGCGAGGCGCGCCATCGCGACGGCATCTGGCGCGGGTTGCAACAGGGCGTTGTCGACGTGCTCGGCTCAGACCACGCGCCGCACACGCTTGAAGAAAAGGCGAAGCCCTATCCGGAATCGCCATCCGGCATGACGGGCGTGCAGACGCTCGTTCCCGTGATGCTCGATCATGTCAACGCGGGACGGCTCTCCCTGCAGCGTTTCGTCGATCTCACGAGCGCGGGCCCTGCGCGCATTTTCCAGATCGCGCGCAAGGGCCGTATCGCTGTCGGGTACGATGCGGATTTCACGGTCGTCGACATGAAGCGCCGCGAAACCATCACGGACGCGTGGATCGCCTCGCGCGCGGGCTGGACGCCCTACAACGGCAAGCAGGTGACGGGCTGGCCCGTGGGCACGTTCGTGCGCGGCAATCAGGTGATGTGGCAGGGCGAAATCGTCACGGCTTCCCAAGGCGAGCCCGTGCGTTTCATCCAGGCGCTCAGGGCCTAGTCGCCGGCGACAAAATAATGCCACGTCCCGTCGGCGCCGACGCCGATGCGCTCGATTTTCGGCGGCGCATCCGTCGATGACGCGAGATCGGCGAAGCGCATGCAGCGCCATATCTCGCGGCGCTCGTCGTCGCTGTGCTCCTTGCCGAACGCGGGCCATTCGTAAGTGACGGCCGGCCCGCGCGTGATCTTCACGTAAGACTGCTCGAAGATCGCTGCTACGATCGCAAGCGTCTCGCGGCCTTGTCCGTCGAACGATCGCTTCTTCAGGAAATCAATCGCATCCGCGAAGGTGCGGGGCCTTTCGGCGCCGGTCGAAAAGATCGGCAGCGTCTCGTTGCGTTCGATGGCCGGACGCAACTCTTCTATGTCGCCTGACTGCGCGGCTTCGAGGATGAGGTCGCGCATGGCGCGCACGCGCTCAGGCAGGAGGCCGAGATCGCGCGAAGGCGCGGAAATCGTTTCGCGCTGTTGCGTGCGTGCGGGTTGCGGCTGCTTGCCCATGCGCCAAATGTCCCGCGCCTCGCGAGGCGGCGCAAGACCCGAGGCTCAATGCCTGTTCAGCGCGGAAAACTCGCCGAGCCGGATGCGGCGCGCGAGGCTCTCTGCGTAGCGCGCGACCGATTCCTCGCCGTTCGAGGCGATGAGTTCGTTGAGCGCGGCGGCGATGGCCGCGTGCGCCAGGTTGACGGGCTCGATGCCCGCGAGGATGCCCTCCGCGAACGACTCCGCGACGAAACTCGACGCGGCGCGTCGTTCTTCGGCGGCGTTGTATTCGTCGATGGAGATCGGCGTCTCGGCTTTCATGCAGGCAACCTATCAAAACCGGGCCGCCGTGCGAGCGAAGTCGAGTCCTTAGGTTAATTCCTCAGCCGCTGAATCGGTTGGCGACATCGCGCGCGATGCGTCCGCCTTCATCCAGGAAGCGTGTGATGATCAGTTCCGCGCTCGGCGTGCAGCGCCGGTGCATCGCGCTGTAGCCGCGAAAGCCGCGATTGTACGATCCTGCGAGTCGTTCGCGTCGCGGCGCGCTCGTCGCCTCGGCTTCCATCAGCGACGTCATTTGCTTGCGCCATTCGTCTCCCGGCCGGTCGCCGCACAATTCGGTGAGCCACGCCAGCGCGCCCATGATTTCCGCCAGTCGCAGCAATTGTTTCTCATATGGCGGCACGGGTTCGAGCGGTTGCGGTTGCGAAGGCGCCTGAGGCGATGGTTGCGCGGACGGCGGCCGGGTTTGGGCGTCCGCGTCAACGGGGGAAAGCAAGGCGGCGCCGAGCGCGACGCAGGCGCCTTGCGCAATCCGCCTTAACGAAGATGTCCGCAATGCGGCGCGCGCGTTCATGCGATTTCCAGAAGACCTCGCGCACGTTGCAGCAGCTCTGCGAGTCCGTTGGTGAGCGGCAGCGCGCGCGCCTCATCTTCGTCGGCCCACATCACGCGACCGAGTTCCTCGCCCGGCTCGCCCTCGCCGGACACCCATCGCGCCACGAAGGAGGCGATGACGTAGTGGCGCTGCACGCGGCCTTCGGCGTCGCGGTGGATGACTTCGCGCCAGCCGTTGAAACAGACGATCTCGCCGCGGACGCCGGTCTCTTCCTCCACCTCGCGGATGGCTGCTTCCTCGAGCGTTTCGCCGGTTTCCACCAGCCCGCCCGGCAGGCTGAAAACCTGGTCGTAGGGCGGATTGCGGCGCGAACCGAGCAGGACGCGGCCGTCGCGGAAGACGGCGGCGCTTGCGCAAAGGATGGGGCGGTCGGGGTAGTCGCGGGACGGTTTCATGCGGGCCCTCGGAGGCGGACCGGCACGCTAGCACCGCGCGGCGCAGGCCAAAAGCGCGTAATATTTGCCCGGGCTGTCCCGCCCGAGCTTGATTCAAATCAAGGCAACTTGATTTTTACCGCGTGATAGTACATACATAAATGAGAACCTTTCGCAACTAGAAGTCAGGAGGATGGCGAAAATGGCTATCGCGGCGTCGGGAGTCCAGACGGGGCCTGGTGTAATTCGCCCTGCATCTGCAACTCCGGGACGGGCGCCGGATGCAGGCTGTTCTTTCCGCAACGTCCGTGACCGGCTTCATGCGGCGGGCCTTCGTCCGACGCGCCAGCGGATGGCGCTCGGCTGGCTTCTCTTCGGGAAGGGCGACCGTCACGTCACCGCCGAAGCTCTGTATGAGGAGGCCCGCGGCTCCAGGACCGCGCTGTCGCTGGCGACCGTTTACAACACGCTGCGGCAGTTTTCCGAGGCCGGTCTCCTGCGCGAGATCGCGGTTTACGGCTCGCGCATCTGGTACGACACGAACACCGGCCCGCACTGTCACTTCTATGTCGAGGATCGGGACGAACTCCTTGACGTCCCGGAGGACATGGTCGCCGTGCTCAAGCTCCCAGCCGCGCCGAGCGGCATGGAGATCCTCGGCGCCGACGTCATCGTGCGCGTGAAGGCGGCGCCGTAGCGCGCCGCATCCGTCAGGGGAACAGCCGCTGCTTGCCCCACGGCCCTTCAGGGACGTCGCGGCGGAAGACGATGCGATCATGCAACCGGTAAGGCCGGTCGTGCCAGAACTCGAACTCGACGGGCTTGATCCTGTAGCCGATCCAGTAGGGCGGACGCGGCACATCGCCGATGGGATAGCGCAGCGCATAGCCCGCAATCGCTTTTTCGAACGCAAAGCGCGACTCCACGGGGCGGGACTGCTGGCTCGCCCAGGCGCCGATGCGCGCGTCGCGCGGGCGGGATGCGAAATAGGCGTCCGATTCCGCGTCCGTCACCTGTTCGACCGGACCGCGCACCCGCACCTGCCGTCGCAGGGACTTCCAGTGAAAGTTCGCCGCCGCCTTCCAGCTCGCGTCCAGTTCGCGCCCCTTGGCGCTCTCGCGGTTTGTGTAGAAGACGAATCCCCGCTCGTCCCAGTCCTTCATCAAGACCATGCGGATATTGGGCATTCCGCCCGGATCGACGGTCGAGAGCGCCATTGCGGAGGGATCGTTGATCTCCTTCTCGCAGGCCTCCCCGAACCATGTCTTGAACAGGGCGAAGGGCTCCGAAGCCTCGGTGAAGTCACCTGCCGTTAACTCGTTCAATGTTTTGATCCTGCCTGAGATTGCATTGCACGGGTCATGCCTTGTTTGATTGCGTAACCCCCGCGGGCGGCAATATAGGACGCGGCCGCTGCGCTGTCGCGTCCGGCCGGCCCGACCGTCGCTCGCGCGCCCTGCCGGGCGCCGCGCTGCTGGCGATTGCTGCGGCGCTCGGCGGTTGCTCTGCGGCGATCCCGCTGCCCGCCTTTGTCGGTTCGAAACAGGACGTGACCGGATCGATCACGCCCGCGAACCCGATCTCGAGCGCGATGGACGCGGAAGACTGGCGGCGGGCCAAGGGCGCGCTTGGCCTCGCGCTCGACCCCCAGGGCAACGGCGAGGCGGTCTCCTGGGACAATCCGAAGTCTGGCGCCAGGGGCGCCTTCACGCCAGTCGGTCCGGCGAGGCCCGTCGATGACCGCATCTGCCGGTCCTTCGTAGCCTCGGTCGGCGGTTCGCTGCCGCAGAAGTCGCTGCAAGGCTCCGCCTGTCGCGGCAAGGACGGCGAGTGGATGATTGGCGAGATCGCGCCGCCGGCGGGCGCCAAGGCTGGTTGAGCGCGAAAGCCGCCGCGGCGAGACTGTGGCGAATTCCGTTGCATTGAAGGCCGGCCATCCCCAAATGTGACGCGAGACATATACGGCTGCGCCTCACGGGCGGCTGTTCGACTGGGCTCACGGAAACCATGCGCGATCCTTACACCGTTCTTGGCGTGTCGAAATCCGCGACTGCGGACGAGATCAAGAAGGCCTATCGCAGGCTCGCCAAGAAGCACCATCCCGACCAGAACAAGTCGGACCCCAAGGCCAAGGAGAAGTTCGCCGAGGCGAACCAGGCCTACGAAATCATCGGCGACGCGGACAAGCGGGCGAAGTTCGACCGCGGCGAGATCGACGCCGAGGGCAAGCCCCGCTTCACCGGCTTCGAAGGCTTCGGCGGCGCCCGCGGCGCTGGCGGCGGGGGCGGCCCCGGCGGCGGCTGGCAGCACTACGAATTCGACATGGGTGGGCAGGGCGGCCGCCGAACCGCCGGCGGCTTCGACCCGAGCGACATCTTTTCCGACCTCTTCGGCATGGGCCGGGGGCGCGGCGCGGGTCCGCAGGGCGTGCAGAAGGGCGAAGACCTCACGGCCAACGTCACCGTCCCGTTACAGAAGGCCGTCAAGGGCGGCGAAGTGCGCGTGGCCCTTCCCACAGGCCGGATGCTCGACGTCAATATTCCGGCCGGAATCGAATCCGGCAAGCAGATCCGCCTGCGTGGTCAGGGCCAGCCCTCGCCCTTCGGCGGCGGTCCGGGCGACGTGATCCTCACCGTTACGGTGGCCCCGCATCCCACGTTCCGCATCGACGGCCGCGACCTGCGCATGGATCTTCCGGTCACGATCTACGAGGCGGCGCTGGGCGGGCCGGTCGAGGTGCCGACGCTTGAAGGCGCGGTCGAAATGAATGCGCCGGCCAACTGCGCCGGCAAGACGCTGCGCCTGCGCGGCAAGGGCTTGCCCAAGACGGGCGACAAGCCAGCGGGCGATCTTCTCGTCACGTTGCGCGTCGCCCTGCCGGAGACGCTGGACAGCGAATTCGAGAACCTCATGCGCAAGTGGAAGGCCGAGAAGCCCTATAATCCGCGCAAGGGGATGTGACGATCGTTTCTTCGCATGCCCTTTGCGCGGCGGCTTCCTCGCGCTAGAACGCTGCGCGTCAGGCGCGAACGGCGCCGGGGGAACGAACGAAACGCCATGAAGAAGCGAAAGATTATCATCGCGGGCGCCGGTCTCGGCGGCCTTGCAGCCGCCTCCTGCCTGATGAAGGCGGGCCACGAGGTCGAGATTTACGAACAGGCGCCGCAGCTCGGCGAGGTTGGAGCGGGAATCCAGATCAGCGCGAACGCGCAGCACGTCCTGCGCGATCTTGGATTGGGTCCGGCGATCGACGCCGTTGGCGTGCGTCCGGGGGCCTATGTGTTTCGCTTGCACGACACGGGCGAGATCATCCAGCAATTCTCGCTGGCCGAGGAGCACGAGCGCAGGAACGGCGCGCCCTACACGCAGTTGCACCGCGCCGACTTTCACGAGATTCTCGTCGACAAGGCGCGCGAATTCCGGCCCGACGTGATCCGCCTCAACAAGCGCGTTCGCGGTTACGTCGAGAACGAGGACTCCGTCGAACTGCATTTCGAGGATGGCGCATCCGCGAAGGGTGATCTGCTCATCGGCGCCGACGGTTTGAAGTCAGCCGTGCGCGCGCAGATGCTCGGCGCGGCGCCCGCCGTCTACACGGGCGACGGCGCCTGGCGCGTCGTGGTGCCGGTCGAGAATCTTCCAAAGGATGTCCTGCCGCAGGTCATGTCTGTGTTCATGGGGCCCGGCGGACACGTCGTCTGTTATTATCTCCGCTCCGGCAAGCTTCTCAACTTCGTGGGTCTCGTCGAGACGGACGAAGTCTCCGAAGAATCGTGGACCGTGAAATTCCCGTGGGAGAAGCTGAAGGCCGATTACGCCGGATGGCATCCCACCATCCAGACGATCATCGATTGCGCCAACAAGGACGAGTGCTACCGGTGGTCGTTGCATCGCCGCGAGCCGACCATGAACTGGTCGACGAAACGCGTCACGCTGCTGGGCGATTCCGCCCATCCCACGCTGCCGTATCTCGCGCAGGGCGCAGTGATGGCGATCGAGGACGGCGCCGTTCTGACGCGCGCGCTCGCAATGACGGATGATGTCGCGGAGGCGTTGCAGATCTACCAGCGCAATCGCATCGACCGCACCGCGCGCATCGTGCGTCAATCGACCGCCAATCGCACGCTCTTCCATCTGGGAAGCCAGGAGGCGATCCGCGCCGCTTTCGCCAAACGCGATGAAGGCGAAGACCGCAACGCTTGGCTCTATTCCTACAATCCGCTGACGGTGGAGCTCGTCTGACGCTCAGCGCGCGAAGCGTGGAAGGCGCGCCTTCCAGCGCTGCGCGCGCGGCAGTTCTTCGCGTGTGATGCGCCCGCGCCGCCGCAGGCTGATCGGGGCCGCGGGCGCGGCGTCCGGCGCGGACGTGGGCGTGGACGCGACCGGCGCCGGCGCCTCGGCACAATCGTCCTCGCGCGCCCAGAACTCGAACAGGTTGCGCATGACGTTCTCGATGGTCTTCGGACCCTGTTCGCCGGCTCTCGCGCGCGTCGTCTTGCTGCCGGACCCCGGCTTCCTGCCGCGGCGCCTGGGCGCTTCATCCACATCGTAGGAGGGCGCCAGGACGGGCGGGGGCGGCTCCACCAGACTGGGGAGGATGCGTCCGCCCGGCGCCGGTTCGTCAGACGCAGCGGTCTGCTCGCGCGCCTCCGGCGCGGGCATTGAAAAGAGCGCCTCCGCCGCCGCCCAGCGAGGAACGTCCGCGGATTTGGGCGCCACGGGTTCGGGCCGTGACGGCGGCAAATCCAGAAGCGGAGCCTCCCCAAGCGCGACGGGGCGGCCGCTGCGTTTGCGTTCGACGGTGAACGGCCTGATCTGACGGCGCATTTTGATCCTTTTGCTGACGACCGCGGTGTTAGGCCCACCGCGCGCCTTAAACAAGCCGAAGCTTCACAAAATCCGGCGATTCGTAAAGCTCAAGTTCAAGACAGGGGCTCATCTGCCGGACAGGACCAGGATGGCAAGCGCGACGGCCGCCGCACCCGTGCCGCCCGCAAAGGCGGCGATGGCCGCAGCCCTGACGCGGGGAGCCGGCCTCCCGAGGAGGGGGCCCGCCGCCGTTCTCAGGGGCGGCTCGCTGGCGTCAAGCCCAGGCACGGGCGCAGCCGGCGCGCCAATGCGCCCGAAGTCGTCCCTGAGACCCGCGCAGAGCGCGAAGCGAAGCGCGGCGTCGTTGCGCCGCCAGGCAGCCAGTCTCTGCGCGCAATGAGGCGAACGCGCAAGTTCCTCTTCGATCCGCTTGCGCTCGGACGCCGGGCATTCCGCGTCCATCAGTGCGCAAAGGTCGATGTTGTCGACGGAGTCCCGCACGGTTCACCCCACGAGCCGCAGATGTGGCCGCCCCGCTGACGTCGCCAGCCGGGCCGCGAAGGCTTCGCGGGCGCGCGCGAGGGCGCGCACGAATTCCGGTTCGGACAACTCCATGAAGTCCGCAGCCTGCGCATAGGAAAAGCGCTCCACCGCCACGAGAAGCAGCGCCGCGCGCTCGGTCGGCGCCAGGTTGCGAAGGGCCTCGAACGTATGCGAGTTCTCGACAGCCGCGCGCATCTGCGCGGCGCCCGCGCGGCCAGCCGGCCGGCGTCCGGAGCCCTGCGCCGCAAGCCGGCGCCCAATGGCGGCGCTGGCGGCTTCCCGAAGGAAACGCCGGACGAGAACGCGATAGGCCGCGTCGCGCGAAACGATGCCCGGGCGGGGCGGGACGGCGAGCGCCTCGGCGCACGCCTCGGCCGGGCGAAAGCCCGAACGTTCGCCGACGCCGGCGCCCAGGCCGCGGGCGAACCGGCCCAGCGCCGCTGCGAAATCCTCGCGTTCGGTGTCCTGCGACGCGTTGGCGGTCATGGCCTCGCTCTCCGGCTCCAGACTAGGCGCCCGGCTGTGGACAGGCAAATGCCGATGGACGCGCCCCTGTTCCGGCCGCTGGCGGGTCTGCGCGTGCGGCCGATCCGCTTGCCTTGGAGCGGCGCAGCCCTTAAAGCCCAACCTGCAAGCAGCTAGCATCGGATTGGGCAGAGGTTTCATCGGCAGATGACGGAAGCGAAGACGGGCGCCGCGGGCGCAGGCATTCTGTCGGGCAAGCGCGGGCTTGTGCTGGGTGTTGCGAACAATCGTTCCATTGCGTGGGGCATCGCCAAGGCGGCGCACGACGCCGGCGCGGAGCTCGCCTTCACCTATCAGGGCGAGGCGCTGGAAAAGCGCGTCCGCCCGCTCGCGGAAAGCATCGGCGCGCTGGTCGCCGGCCATTGCGACGTCACCGACGCCGCCTCCATCGACGCCGTTTTCGCGCAGATCGAGAAAACCTGGGGCAAGCTCGACTTCGTTGTCCACTGCATCGCCTTCTCCGACAAGGACGAGCTCACCGGCCGGTATCTCGACACGACCGAGGGCAATTTCACGAAGTCGCTCCTCATCTCCTGCTATTCATTCACGGCAGTCGCGCAGCGCGCCGAGAAGCTGATGACGGACGGCGGCTCGCTGTTGACCCTCACCTATTACGGCGCCGAAAAATGGATGCCGCACTACAACGTCATGGGCGTGGCCAAGGCCGCCCTCGAGGCGAGCGTGCGCTATCTCGCCGCCGACCTCGGCGAGAAGGCGATCCGCGTCAACGCGATCTCCGCAGGCCCGATCAAGACGCTCGCAGCCTCCGGGATTGGCGACTTCCGCTACATCCTCAGGTGGAACGAGTACAATTCGCCGCTGCGCCGCACGGTTACGATTGAGGAAGTGGGCGAGTCCGCCGCCTTCCTCCTCTCGCCGATGTCGCGCGGCGTCACGGGGGAAATACTGCACGTCGACGCGGGCTATCACGTTGTGGGCATGAAGAACCCGGCGGCGCCCGACATCTCCGTCGTCAAGGACTAGGCGCGCTCGCAAGCTTTCGGGAGTCCGCGCGTCATGCTCCGCCATCGTCTCGTCTTCCTGCGCCACGGCGAGACCGACTGGAACGCGGAAGGGCGTCTTCAGGGCCGGCAGGACATTCCCCTCAATGCGAAGGGACGCCATCAGGCGGAGGTCGCCGGCCGCACTGTCGCCCGCATCCTTGGGCCGGCTGGCCTGCGCTCTCCCGACCTCGCTTTCCTGTGCTCTCCCCTGACGCGCGCGCGCCAGACGATGGAAATAGCCCGCGCGGCCATGGGCCTGCCGGTCCACGACTACACGCTCGACGACCGGCTTGTGGAGCTGACGTTCGGCGAGTGGGAGGGACTGACCTGGCCCGAGGTGAAGGCCCGTGAGCCCAGCGCCGCCTCGTGGCGGGAAGGCGACAAGTGGCGCTTCACGCCGCCCAAGGGGGAATCCTACGCCATGCTGGCCGAGCGCCTGCTGCCGTGGATCGAGAGTATTGACCGGGACGCCGTCGTCGTCTCCCACGGTGGGGTGGCCCGCGCGCTCATGGCCACGCTTGCCGGAATGCCCGAGGAACGCGCCGCGCTGGCCGACATATGGCAGGGAAGGGCGCTCGTTTTCCATAACGGAAGGTTCAACTGGATCTGATCTGCCACAACGGGTGAATACCTACGTTCATCCGCCGTTCAGTCGCCGTGGTTCACGAGACTGTGAGGCAGTGTTGTGGTAACGACGTGCGCCGGCCAATGAGCGCCGGTTTCGCCAGGAGGGGGCGCCCGTCAGGACTGCGACACGCGGAGGACCGTGCGGACTTGGCCGTACGGGAGTGGGGAGCGCGAACCATGCGCGTCTTTTCCGGTTTGCAGTCCGATGGGCATGACGGCATGACGGATGTTCGGGAAATGGCTCGCGAAGAGCCGATCGGAAAAGGCGGGCCTTCTTTCCCGCGGTTCGCAGTACTGCGCGGGCCGGCGGCGCCGCATCTGCTTCGCGACGAACTGCTCGGTGAAATCTTCGCCGCCAGTGCGCGCGATCACGCGACTTCGGTCTGCATGGTCTCCGGCGGGCTGCGACTCACCTATGCGGACGTCGACGCCCGCGCGCTCGCGATCGCTCGCGGCCTGCGCCGCAAGGGCGCTGCGCCCGGCAAGGTCGTGGGCCTCTGGATGGCCCGCGGCACGGAGCTTCTCATTTCGCAGATCGCGATTGCGAAGACGGGCGCCGCATGGTTGCCGTTCGATGCCGACGCGCCGGCGGAACGCGTCGCCGAATGTCTGCGCGACTGCGACGCAGGCCTCCTCCTCGCCGACGAGGGCCATGCGGCGAAGGCCGCCGGCGTCATGCCTTGCGAGATCGTCCTGCCCCAACCGCTGGTCGATCCGGACGACTTCAGCGAGGTGGACGCGCGCGCGCTGGGCTGCACGCCCGACCATCCCGCCTACATGATCTACACGTCCGGTTCGACGGGAAAGCCGAAGGGCATCGTCATCACCGGCCGCAACATCTGCCATTACCTGCGCTCGGCGAACGAGGTGTATGGACTCGTTTCGAGCGACGTCGTCTTTCAGGGCGCGTCGGTCGCCTTCGACCTTTCGATGGAAGAGATCTGGGTGCCCTATCTCGTGGGCGCGCGTCTCTTCGTCGCAACGCCCGAGACAATGGGCGAGGCGGACAAGCTGCCGGACGTGATGGAGCAGGCCGGCGTCACCGTGCTCGATACGGTGCCGACGCTTTTGTCGATGATGCCGCGCGATATCGCTTCGCTGCGCGTCATCATTCTGGGCGGCGAAGCCTGTCCGCCCGCCATTGCGGCGCGCTGGTGCAAGCCCGGCCGCCGCATCTTCAATTCCTACGGTCCGACTGAAGCCACGGTCGTCGCGACCGTCGCCGAAGTGCGCGCCGGCGAACCGGTCACCATCGGCAAGCCGATCCCGAACTACACCTGCTACGTCGCAAGCGAAACTCTCGAACTTCTCGGACCGGGACAGGAAGGCGAACTCCTGATCGGCGGGCCGGGCGTGGCGATGGGTTACCTCGGCCGCCCCGATCTCACCGCCGAGAAATTCATCGACAATCCTTTCGATCCAGACGGCGCGGACAAGGTGCTCTATCGCTCCGGGGATGCTGTGGCGCTGGACGCCAATGGCGACATCCTGTTTCGCGGCCGCATCGACGACCAGATCAAGATCCGCGGCTTCCGGGTGGAGCTTGGCGAGATCGAGGCGCGCCTCGCCGACCTCGAGGGCGTCGGACAGGCGGCTGTCGTCATGCGCAACGACGACGGCATGGACCAGCTCGTCGCCTTTCTCGTGCCCGAAGGCGGCAATTCCGCGGGACTTGAACCAAAGGTCCTGCGCGCGAAGCTGCGCGAGACCCTGCCGAGCTACATGGTGCCCGCGCGCTACGAGGCGATGAGCGAGTTGCCGCGCCTGTCGTCGGGCAAGGTCAACCGCAACGAACTGAAGAAGGCGCCGCTCGCTCCCGCCGAGATCACCGAGGAGCAGGAAGAGCCGCGAACAGAGACGGAAGCCAAACTGCTCGACGCGGCGAAGGCGGTTCTGCCGCCGCAGAGCATCCCGTTCGATGCCGATTTCTTCACCGATCTCGGCGGCCATTCGCTGCTCGCCGCGAAATTCCTCGGCCTCGTGCGCCAGCATGCCGAACTTGCGTCGCTGACGCTGCAGGACGTTTACGCCGCGCGCACGCTGCGCGCGATGGCGGGCCTGCTCGACGGCCGCTCTGCGACGATGGGACCGCAGCGCGACCTGCGTTTCGAGCCGCCGCCGCTGCGCAGGCGCTTTCTGTGCGGGCTCGCGCAGGCGATCACGCTGCCTTTCATCTTCGCGCTTGTGACGGCGCAATGGCTCGGCGTGTTCATCAGCTACATGCTGCTGACAGGCCCCGACGCGAAATGGTGGCAGGAAATCATCACGCTGATGGGCGTGTACGTCATCATCAACGTGTCGACGATCTGCATCACGATAGCGGCCAAATGGCTGATCATCGGGCGCACGAAACCGGGCCGCTATCCGCTCTGGGGCGTCTATCACTATCGCCTGTGGCTGGTGCAGCGGCTCGCGACGCTCGCGCACATGAAATGGCTGCAGGGCTCGCCGCTCCTGCCGATGTATCTGCGCGCCATGGGCGCGAAGATCGGCCAGGACGTCGTGATCGGCGATCTGGACGTAGGCGCCGCCGACCTCGTCGTCATCGGCGACCGCGCGAGCCTTGGCGGCAAGATCAAGCTCTCGAACGCCCATGTCGAGGGCAACGAGATCATCGTGGGGCCGATCGTCATCGGCGCCGACGCCTATCTCGGCACGTCCTGCGTCATCGAAGGCGACTCTGTGATTGGCGAGGGCGCGGAACTGCGCGATCTCTCCTCCGTTCCGGGCGGGACGCATATTGGCGCCTGGGAGACCTGGGACGGCTCCCCCGGCCGCAAGGTCGGCATGGTGGACAAGGACGCGCTGCCCGAACAGGCGGACGCCTCGCCTGCGCGGCGCAAGTTCAACCTGTTCGTTTACGTGACGGCTTTCCTCGTCATCCCGCCGCTGGGCCTGCTGCCGATCTTCCCTGCCTTCTGGGTCTTCGACAAGATGGACGACTGGCTGGGCACGGTCGACCGCACCGCCTACCTCATGTCCGCGCCGCTGATGGCGTGGCCCATGGCGTTCGCGCTGGTGCTGTTCACGGTGGGGCTCGTCGTGGTTCTGCGCTGGGCCATCCTGCCGCGCGTGCGCAGCGGCCGTTATTCCATTTTCTCGGGCTTCTACCTGCGCAAGTGGGTGATCCAGCTGTCGACGGAAGTGACGCTGGAGACGCTGTCCTCGCTGTTCGCGACCATCTACATGCGCAACTGGTATCGGCTGCTCGGCACGGGCGTCGGCAAGGATGCGGAAGTTTCCACCAATCTCGCCGGCCGCTACGATCTCATCAACATCGGCGAGAAGAACTTCATCGCCGACGAGGTGGTGCTCGGCGACGAGGATATACGCCGCGGCTACATGTATCTCGACACGGTGGACACCGGGGCGCGGGTCTTCGTCGGCAACGACGCTGTCGTGCCGATCGGCACGCGCATTCCCGAGGGTGTGCTGATCGGCATCAAGTCGAAGCCGCCGGCGAATGAACTGATATCGCCCGGCGACACGTGGTTCGGCTCACCGCCGATCAAGTTGCCCGTTCGCCAGCGTTTCGACGGCGGCGGCGCCAACTGGACTTACGAACCCTCCTTCTGGCGCAAGCTTATGCGCGCGTCCTTCGAGGCGGTGCATATTTCCTTCCCGACGATGCTTTTCATTTCGGGCGCGGTGCTGTCGATCGAATTCATCAGCGAGCCGCTGATGGCCGGCGACTACTCGACCGTCGCGATGTACTTCATGATTGCGGCGCTCGGCATGACCGCGTTCATGTCGCTCACGGTCGTCGTCGTGAAGTGGTTGCTCATGGGCGTCTACAAGCCTGTCGTGAAACCGATGTGGTCCTGGTGGGCGATGCGCACGGAGGCCGTTGCGGTTCTCTACTCGGGCCTTGCCGGCAAGGTTCTGATGGAGCATCTGCGCGGCACGCCGTTCCTGCCCTGGTACATGCGCCTGTTCGGCGTGAAGATGGGCAAGGGCAATTACATGGACGCCTTCGACATCACGGAGTTCGACTGCGTGCGCGTCGGAGACTTCTGCGTGCTGAACTCGCTGTGCGCCCTTCAGACGCATCTTTACGAGGATCGCGTGATGAAGGTCGGCCGCGTCTATCTGGGCGATGGCGTGACAGTGGGCGCGGCCGCGACCGTTCTGTACGACACCAACGTCGGCGATTTCGCGCAACTCGGGCCTCTCACGGTGGTCATGAAGGGCGAGTCGATCCCGCCCAACTCGGCCTGGATCGGCGCGCCGGCCGAACCCTTTATTCCTCCGCACCACGTGGAACAGAAGGAAGAGGCGGCCAAGGCCGCGGCCTGATGGTCCAGGCCCGGCGCGGCTTGTTTGACCTGCGCAGGGCTTAGCCCCTAAGAAGCGGCTGGTTTTCTCCGGCGCGGCCCTGCGCGCCGGCTCACAGTCCGCGGGCCACGCCAGATGTCGCACAACACGTTCGGACACCTGTTCCGCTTCACCACCTTCGGTGAGAGCCACGGGCCGCTCATCGGCTGCGTGGTGGACGGCTGCCCTCCGCTGATCCCGCTCACCGAAGCCGACCTCCAGACCTACCTCGACAAGCGCCGGCCCGGCCAGTCGCGTTTCACGACGCAGCGCCAGGAGCCGGATCAGGTGCGCATCCTCTCGGGCGTGATGACCGACGAGGCGACGGGCGCGCAGGTGACTACCGGAGCCTCGATCGGGCTCATCATCGAAAACGTCGACCAGAGATCCAAGGACTATGGCGAGATCCGCCATCAGTACCGGCCCGGCCACGCCGACGTGACCTACGACGCGAAATACGGAATCCGCGACTATCGCGGCGGCGGGCGTTCCTCGGCGCGCGAAACAGCGATGCGCGTGGCCGCCGGAGGCGTTGCGCGCAAGGTCATCCCCGGCGTGACGATCCGCGGCGCGCTCGTGCAGATGGGCCCGCACAGGATCGACCGCGCCAACTGGGACTGGTCACAGGTCGGCGAAAATCCGTTCTTCTGCCCGGACGCGAAGGCCGCGGCGCTGTGGGAAGGCTATCTCGATGGCGTGCGCAAGGCGGGCTCGTCCTGCGGCGCGGTGATCGAGATCGTTGCGGAAGGCGTTCCGCCCGGCTGGGGCGCGCCGATCTACGGCAAGCTCGACGCCGAGATTGCCTCCGCCTTCATGTCGATCAACGCCGTGAAGGGCGTCGAGATCGGCGACGGGATGGCGGCGGCGGCGCTTTCGGGCGAAGAGAACGCCGACGAGATGCGCGTCGGCAACGACGGCATGCCGCTATACCTGTCGAACCACGCAGGCGGCGTCCTCGGCGGCGTTTCGACTGGCCAGCCGATCGTGGCGCGCTTCGCCGTCAAGCCGACGTCGTCCATTCTCACGCCGCGCCGCTCCGTAGATCGCTTCGGCGCCGAAGTCGACATACGAACCAAGGGCCGGCACGACCCATGCGTGGGCATTCGCGCGGTGCCGGTCGGTGAAGCGATGATGGCCATCGTGCTGGCCGACGCCTATCTGCGTCATCGCGGGCAGGCGGGCGATGCGGGAGCGCGCTGGCCCTTCCCGCGTTGACGCAGGAGGGCGCGATGGGCATCGACAAGTACATGTACGCCCTGGGCCGCGGCATTCGCGGCGTGAAGCAGGCGCTGGATGATTCGCGCGCGCAGCCTGACCCGGCGCAGACGGCGCGCGACGTAACGCCGCCCACGACGCACGAGCCTTCGCCCGAGCCTTCGCCCGCGGCGTCGGCCGCGCCAGTCGACGTAGCGCCGCTGCAGGAAACAGCTGTCCCTGCGCGCGAACCGCTCGTTCTGGGCGCGCGCACCCTCGTCATGGGCATCGTCAACGTGACGCCGGATTCGTTCTCGGATGGCGGCCTGTGGTTTGATCCCGCGGCGGCCATAGCGCATGGCGAACGGCTTGCGCGCGAAGGCGCCGACATTCTCGACATCGGTGGAGAATCGACGCGCCCCGGCGCCGCTCCCGTGACGGCGGAAGACGAGATCGCGCGGGTCGTTCCCGTCATTCGCGCGCTTGTGCGCTCGACGCGCCAGCATCTCTCCATAGACACGATGAAGGCGCCCGTAGCGCGCGCCGCCATCGAGGCGGGCGCCACCGTCGTGAACGACGTCTGGGGCTTCCAGTTCGATCCCGACATCGCGCGCGTTGCAGCGGATGCCGGCGTTCTTTGCATTCTGATGCATAACCGCCGGGTCGACGATCCCGGCGTGGACATGTTTGCGGAGGTCGTCGGTTTCCTGTCGCGTTCGCTCGACATTGCGCTGACGGCTGGCGTCGCGCGTGAGCGCATCGTCGTGGATCCTGGCATCGGCTTCGGCAAGACCCATGCGCAGAGCTTCGAGATGATCCGGCGCCTGCCGGAGTTGCGCGCGCATTTTGGATTGCCGGTGCTTCTCGGCGCTTCGCGCAAGCGCTGCATCGGCGCGGCGTCGGGCGTCGAAATTGCGGCGAACCGCGTGGCCGGCTCTGTCGCCGCGCATCTGTGGGGGGCGATGCACGGCGCCGGCATCGTGCGCGTGCATGACGTTTCGGCGCATGTGCAGGCGCTTGGCGTGCTGCGCGCCATCGAACAAGCGGGTAGGGACAACGCATGACGCTGACGGGCCGCATCCTCATCGAACAGCTGGAAGTGCACGCCTACCACGGCTGGCACGCCCACGAGGAAGAGTTCGGGCAGCCGTTCACGGTCGATCTCGAACTCGAGGCCGACATTTCCCGCGAGGCCGCGAGCGACGACCTGCAGCACGCGCTCGACTACGCGGCCATCGTTCGGGTCACGCGCAAGCTCTTCGTCGAGAAGCGATACAAGCTGGTGGAGGCGGCCGCGGCGTCGCTCGGGCGCGGATTGCTTGCGCAGTTCCCGCGCGTGCGGGCGGTGGAGGTGCGCGTGCGCAAGCTGAAGCCGCCAATCCCGGAGCGGATCGACGCCGTAGGCGTGAAGCTGCGCATGGAGCGCGCCGATCTTGCCGATTGAGGCTGGCGGTCAGGCCGTCTTCCGCGCCGCCATCGGCCTTGGCGGCAACATGGGCGACGTGGCGGGCGCGTTCGTCACGGCCCTTGCGGCGCTCGAGGTGCGGAGCGATTGCAGCGTCGTCGCACGCTCGTCAGTGTGGCGCACGCCGCCATGGGGCAAGACCGACCAGCCCGACTTCCTCAACATGTGCGCGCTCATCGACACGACGCTGAAGCCGCATGAACTGCTCGACGTGTGCCTCGCGCTGGAATTCGCAGCTGGCCGCGTGCGCTTCGAGCGCTGGGGACCGCGCGTTCTCGACATCGACCTGCTTGCCTATGGCGATCTGAGCGTCAGCGACGAACGTCTTGTCGTGCCGCATCCGCGCATGTTCGAACGCGCCTTCGTGCTGGCGCCGCTGGCCGAGATCGCGCCCGATCTGCGGATCGGGAACGACGATGTCGCGAGCCTCGCGCGCGCCTGCGACGCTTCCGGGCTTCGCGTGGATGAGGATGCGAGCGCGCGCGTCCACGCGTAAGCTTTGCCGCCATCACTCCTTTACGAATTAGTGGCACTGCTGGGGCGATGAGACGGGAGCACTGGATGCGCGCGAAACGTTTTCTTTCAGCACTAGCGTTATGCGTTGTCGTCTCGGGCGCCGCGACCGCACAGGACAAGGCATCCGTCAGCGTTTCATCGGGCGTTCGTTATGAGTTCATCGACCGTTGGGATGTCGCGCGGCTCAATCGCATCCTGAACGATGACATGCCGAAATTCTCCGGTCTGGACGTGAAGTACACGCCGGCGCGCAATGCGGTGAACCTCTACCGGGTCACATACGATTCCGTCGTGCCCGAGCGCGGGAACAGGCCCATCGTCGCGACCGGATTGCTCGCACTGCCGGAAACGCCCGATGCGCGCGTTCGTCTCGTCTCCTACCAGCACGGCACCGTGTACGGAAAGGACGAGGTTCCCTCGAACCCGGAGAAATCGCCGGAAACGGCGGTGATGATCGCGCAGTTCGCGGGGCAGGGCTACGCGCTCATCGGCGCCGACTACTTCGGCATGGGGGCGTCGCAGGAGCCGGAAGGCTACATGGTCAAAGGCTCGCACCAGCAGGCGACCCACGACATGCTGAAGGCCAGCCGCGCCGTCATGGCCCAAATGAAGGTTGCGGACGAGAAGTTGTTCCTCGCGGGCTGGTCGCAGGGCGGCTTCGTCACGATGGCCATGCTGGAAAAGCTCGAGAAATCCGGCGCGCCCGTCAACGCCGCGGCCACGGCGAGCGCGCCTGTGGATGTGTTCGCCGCGCTCAGCGGCTTCATCAATTTTCCGCGCAAGAACGACGCAGCCTGGACGAACTCGCTGTTCGTGCTCTCGGCGTTCGCGTTTGAAAATTACTACGGCGTTCCCGGCCTGGCGCAGGCCCTGTTCGAGCCGAAGTCCTACGGCGTCGCGCGCAAGGCCTATCTGCGCGAGCCGTTCGATCCGGCGGACCTTCCGGCCGACCTGCGCAAGCTTCTGCGCGCCGAGTATTTCGAGCCGAACTATTTCGCGGCCTCGGCCTATGGCCGCCTGATTGCGGAGACCCACGCCTATCGCTGGGTCATCGCCACGCCGACGCGCAATTATTATGGTGAGGCGGACGAGGCGATCTCCACCGGCATCGGGCGGCTGGCGGCGGCCTATCAGCACGCCATCGGCGCCGGAAACGACAAGGTGCACGCCGTCTCGACAGGCCCGACCAGCCATCGCGGCACGTTCGCCAAGGCGATTCCGGAATGGAAGGCGTGGTTCGACGGGATGCGGTGACGCTTGCACTCCGATCCTATATGTTCTATGTTTGTTCTATCCGCATTTTAGCAGGATCGAGTAAGTTTTTCGTACACTATGAGTGATTCGGCCCTTACGGAGTTGAACGTGACCCGCAGCGCTTCCGACGACCTTCTGAAGTGCGTGAAAACGCGGAAGTTCAAGACGATATTGGCCGACCCGCCTTGGCGGTTTCAGAATAAGACCGGCAAGGTCGCGCCCGAGCATCGACGGTTGTCGCGATACGGCACTATGTCTCTTCCGGAGATTATGGAACTCCCAGTCGCGGACGTTGCGCAGGATACCGCACACTTGTACCTGTGGGTTCCCAATGCGCTTTTGCCCGAAGGGTTGGCGGTGATGAAGGCTTGGGGCTTCCAGTACAAGTCCAACATCATCTGGCACAAGATCCGCAAAGACGGCGGATCTGATGGGCGGGGGGTTGGTTTCTATTTCCGCAACGTAACGGAAGTTATTCTCTTTGGGGTCCGCGGCAAGAATGCACGCACGCTTGCAGCTGGCCGGAGACAGGTAAATCTTTTCGGAACTCGCAAGCGCGAACACTCGCGTAAGCCAGACGAGCAGTACGACATTATCGAAGCTTGTTCTCCCGGTCCGTATCTTGAGCTATTCGCGCGCGGCACGCGCCCAAAGTGGACGGTCTGGGGCAATCAGGCTGACGAGGATTACGCGCCGACTTGGGATACTTATGCCAATCACTCGCAGGCGCACCGCGTCGCGGCGGAGTGAACGAAAAATATGTTCGAGGAATTGCTGAAAAAAGGTTTTCAGGTCGACTACCATTCACACGCTAAGGCTATTCTTGCGTCCGATTTCGCTGAAGCTGTTCCAGAAATCGAATCCGCGCTTGCTGAGGCAACCATTCCGATCGAAGAAATTATCGCCGGCGGCGGGGGCGAAGCTAAGGGAACCCAGAGACTTCGCCGCGCTCTGACAGCGCGCGGCTGGGAAAAGCTTACGTTCAAGGTGGAGAAGCGTATCAACGATGTCCCGCGGGAAAGCCAATCGCATATTGTCGATCATGTAAGACAGTTTCCTGACGGCTCCCGCATAGCTCTTGAGATCGAGTGGAACAATAAAGATCCCTTCTTCGACCGAGATCTTGAAAACTTCAAAAGGCTACATTCAGATGGCGCTATTTCAATTGGTGTTGTTGTAACTCGCGGTCGTTCCCTGCATGACAGTATGCGAACTTTGGTCATGCGATTTCTGGAGGAGCGACAAATTACGGGCTTCGACGATCTCGCGAGTTGGGGATATGAACCAACCTCAAAACAACGCCGTGCAATCAACGGGCGTATGGTCAGCAAGCGAAACCCCCTGACGTTCCGGGAGTCATTCTGCCAGAAGTTCGTATCTGACAAGTTTGGAGAGGCTACTACTCATTGGCGCAAGCTCGAAGATAGAGTGCAGCGCGGCGTCGGTAATCCCTGTCCGCTGATTCTCATCGGGCTTCCAGATTCGATAGTGACCTTCGATGAGGGCCTTTCAGCACTGCGGGAAGTTCAGGCAGCCGAGGACGAAGAGTAAATCGGCTACCGCCTCTTCTCCACCACGCCGACGATCGGCCCCATGGGCCGCCAGCGGTCGTGGCGGCCGACGGCGGGCGCGTAGACCGCGGAGATCGAGCCGTCGAGATAGAGCGCGTTGTTGCAGTTCAGCGTGTCGCTGAACAGCGTCGCGAACTCGAAGAAGGTCACGGGCTCGTTGGAGATCGCGAAGCGCGTCTGTCCGTCGCCGCAGACGGCGACGCCGTTGCGGATCTTGCGCGAGGTGCCGTCCTCGCGGATGCGCGGATGCAGCTTGCCGTCGATGACGAGCATCGGCCCCGATTGCGTTGCGTAGGCGACGTTCATGCGCCGCGACAGGAAGCGGCTCGTCTCCATCACGCCGGCTTCGCCGTTGCGCAGCACGTAGAACACGCCGTTCGGTTTCATACCGAAATTGCCGGCGCCTGCGCGCTGGTTGACGGACTTCTGCTGCACCCCGCCTTCCACATACAGGCCGACCGGCTTGTAGTCGGGATGGTACATTCCCCCGTTCATGGCGAAGACGAGCCGCTCGCCGCGCGCGGCGAGCGCGTCGGAGAGGGACGTGAACGTGCCGAAGGGCTCGCCGTCCGGATCGGCGAAGAAGGTGCGGATGTCGGCGCCGCGCGGATAGGAGCAGACGAGGTAGCCTCTTTCCTCGGACGTCCTTGTCGCGCAGGCAGCCGACGCAAAGGCAGGCGCGCACGCCCACGCCATCGCGATGGCGGCGACGGTCTGGCAGGCGATGAGTCGAGCGGCTCTCATGATCGAAGTAGATAATGCGATCGCGGCGTCGGCAAGGCGCCGGTTTGATCCGTTGCGCCAAACCTGTTCCGCAGTCCTGCCGCGCTTGCGTCCGTCACGAGGGGCTTCGCCCCATGAGGGTCGCCACATGCGCGCCCACGGAGCGCGCGAGCGCGGTGAGATCGTAGCCGCCTTCGAGAACGGACACGACGCGCCCCCCGGCGCTCCGGTCGGCGATGTCCATCAGCCGCGCGGTGGCCCAGGCGAAGTCTTCCTCGGTCAGGTTGATCTGCGCCAGCGGATCGCGCCGGTGCGCGTCGAACCCGGCCGAAATGATCACCAGATCGGGACGGAAACCGGCAAGCCGCGGCAGCACCTTGCTTTCCATCGCTTCTCGGAATTGCGGACCCCCGTCGCCCGCCGCGAGGGGGGCATTGACGATCGTGCCGCATTCCCCCGTGTCGTTCGGCCCGCCGGTGCCGGGATAAAGCGGCATCTGGTGCGTCGAGGCGTACATCACATCGGGATCGGCCCAGAATATGTCCTGCGTGCCGTTTCCGTGATGCACGTCGAAATCCATGATGGCGACGCGCTCGGCGCCGTGGACGGCGCGGGCATGGCGCGCGGCGATGGCCGCGTTGTTGAAGAAGCAGAAGCCCATCGGCGTCGAGGTCTCGGCATGGTGGCCGGGTGGGCGCATCGCGACGAAGGCGTTAGCGGCCTTCTTCCCCATCACTTCGTCCACCGCCTGGCAGGCGCCGCCGACCGCGTGCATCGCCGCTTCCCAGGTGCCGGGGTTCATCGACGTGTCGCCGTCGAGATGGACGACGCCGCTGGCGGGCGCCGCCTCCGCGAGGCTGCGCACATAGGCCTCCGGATGGCAGCGCACGATCTGCTCCATCGTGCCCCGCGCAGCCCGATCACGGGCGAGAAGCTGGAAAGCCTCCTGTTCGAGGGCGCGCTCGATGGCTCGCAGGCGATCCGGCTGCTCGGGATGGCCTGGCCCCATGTCGTGGGCCAGGGCAATCTGATGGGTGATGAAGAGCGTGCTCAAAGCGCAATCTCCCGCAGGCGCCTTACCTGCGCGTCATGAACAGCCAGCAAGCAACACCATCGCCCGGGCAAGCGCCTTGACGCGCCGCAAGTGCGATTTCCTGTTGCGCTCAAGCCACAGTCTGGCGGCATGATTAACGAGACCTTGAGTATTTGTACACCACGAAGCGTTTCATTAACTATGTTGACGCACGTTGGGGCGAACGGGGCAATAATGATTCTCAGGTCCATGATCGTGCTGGCGCTGGCGTCTGTGCTCGCCGGCTGCACTTACAAGGGGCGTTCCAGATCCCTCTCTGTCGGCGCGCGACGCCGAGTACATGGCCAGGGCGCCGGCGTTCGATGTGGATCTCGGGTACGAGCGCTACGAGATCGAAGATCCGACGGGCGAGGCGCCCGGCACGATCATCGTCGATACGAAGCAGAACTTCCTCTATTACGTCCTGCCGAACAAGCGCGCTATCCGCTATGGCGTGGCGACGGGAGCGGAGGCGTTCGGCTGGACGGGCGTGGCGACCGTGAAGCGCAAGGCCGAGTGGCCGCGCTGGATGCCGCCCGCCGACATGGTGGCGCGCTGGCCGCATCTTCGCCCCACAGCGGCGGCTGGCGGACTCGATGGCGGCCCGGACAATCCGCTCGGCGCGCGCGCGCTTTATCTTTATCAGGGCAACCGCGACACGCTCTATCGCATCCATGGCACGAACGAGCCGGAAAAGATCGGCCGCAACGCATCGTCGGGCTGCATCCGCATGCGCAACATCGACGTGGTCGATCTCTACAACCGCACGCCGCTCGGCGCGAAGGTGATCGTGCCTTGATCTGAGGCGCGTTCAGGGTTTCCCGAAAGGGTCACGCGATCTCCCCGGATCCGAAGTTGATCTGTACGATCTCCGGCGGTCGCATGAAGCGCGCCGGCATGATGGACGTGCCGAGCCCAGCCGACACGATCATGTGGCGGCCGTCCTCGATGACGTGCCCATAGGCGTAGGCGGCCTTGATCCGGCGCAGCAGGAGCGGATTGCCGATGAGCGGCAGCATCACCTGGCCGCCGTGCGTGTGCCCGCACAAAGTCATCGCGACGCGCTTCGGCACGCGGGGGAAGATGAAAGGCTCGTGCGCGAGAAGGATGACCGGCGCATCGTCGGTGACGCGCCTCAACGTTCCGTCGAGATCGTCGAGGCCGACCCATCTGCGCTGTGTGCGGTCCCATTCGTCCATCTGGTCCGCAAGCCCCGCGATCCAGAACGGCGCGCCATTCTTCGTCACGCGCGCAACGTCGTTGTCGAGCACGCGGACGGAGGCATGGCGCAGCGTGCGCGCGACCGTCGCCCCCTTGTCTCCTTTCACGCCCGGCAGAACGCCATGCCAGATGTCGTGATTTCCGAGCACGCCATAGACGCCGAGGGGCGCCTTCAGCGCGCTCAGCGCGGCGCCCCATTGCTCGGGCCAGACAGGCGCCGTCACCATCCGCATGCCAGACTGATAGTCGCCGAGCAGGAAGACGATGTCCGGCTCGAGCGCGTTGGCGACGTCGCAGATGTGACGGATGCGCTGCGCCGACATCCATGGTTCGCAGGCGTGAATGTCGGCGAGCACGACGGCTTTCAGGCGAAGGTCCGCGGGCCAGTTCGGGGGAGCGACATTGTAGGTCGTCACGTCGAGCATGAAGCCGGGCTCGATCGCGAACGCCCATGAGCCGAAACCCGTCGCGCCGAGCATGGCGCCGGCGCCGGCCTGCATGAATCTGCGACGCGTGAGAAGCGGCATCGGGTCCTCCGCGCCGTTGCGGAGGACGGCGTCTCGTCAATCAGGCTGCGGCCGCGGCCGCCATCTCTCCGCAAGCGGGCAAGGCCATCTTGCGCGCCTCCCGGGCAAGTTGCGCGATCGCGATCTCGAGAGCGACTTCGGCGTCGAGCGCGGCGGCGACCGCCGCGACGCACATCTGCCGGTAGGGCCGATCGGCGACCTCGCGCTCGTCCGTGCGCGCGGGGATCAGCATAAGCCTGTCTGTGTCAATCATGTGATTACTCACTCTACCCGGCGTGGGTACGCCTTGAGTTTTGTCCGGGCAGGGTGAATTTGTTGTTAAGCCGAAGGATCGCTCCTGACCGGGAGTGCGGCGCGGACGCGCGCGAGAATGGTCTCGGGATCGTAGGGCTTGGGCTCGATGGGGCCGAGCGCCGGTTCGACCGAATGTTGCAGGCTCGCGCCGGAGGTGAGGATGACCGGCAGGCCGGGATGGTGGGCGAGAATGTGGCGCGCCAGCCCCAGCCCGTTCATCGCGCCCGGCATCTGAATGTCCGAGAAGACGAGGTCGATCCGGGCGCCCGTGGCCAGCGCGTCGAGCGCCTCCTGGGCGTTGCCGGCCTCGATCACCTCGAATCCGTCGTCGCGCAGCATGTCGGCGACGTCGAACCGGATGAAAACTTCATCCTCGACGACTAGAACGACAGGGCAAGCTGAAGCAGGGCCGGACATGGAGCCTTACTACACCAGCGCAGTCATTCCGTCAGCCGCGTCCCTTCCCGCCCTTGACTCTTTCCCGCTTCGGGCGTTGATTGGAACAAACAAGGAACACTGGTGGAGCGAACCGATGTCGCAGGGCGGCAGGTCGGAACGGATACGCTTTTTGCGGGAGACGGTCGCGCGCATTGAAGCGGGCGAAAGCTCTCTTGAAAACAGAAGCTTGCAGGATTCGGAGTCGCTGGCGCGGGAGCGCGCCCGCCGCCGCGCCGCGTTTTTCGAAATTGCGCCGGCGACGGTGGCCGACGGCCCGGCCGCCGCGGGCTTCGCGCTGATGGCGGCGACCCGCCTCGGCCCGGCGGAGGGCGGCCCGCTCCTGTGGATCGCCGAGGAATTCGCGCTCCTCGAATCGGGCGCGCCGCATCCGCCCGGCCTCGCCCTGCATGGAGTCGCATGGGCCGATTTCGTGCTCATGCGCCTGCCGCGCCGGGCCGACGTCTTCCTGGCGCTCGAGGAGGCGATCCGCGCCCGCGCCTTCGGGTCGATCGTGTGCGAGCCCGCGGGCCTTTCCGACTCCGACGCGAGAACCATCGCGCGCCGCCTTGCCCCGGCTGCGCGCGCGGCTGGCGCGCGGGCGATCCTGCTGCGTCCGCCGGCGGGTCCCCGCGCGCCCTTTGTCGCGCCCACTCCGATGCGATTCGAAATCGCAGCGCGGCCCGCCCCGCGCCCTTCCGCCGGGCGAAGGCCGTTGCCCGGTTTCCCGGCCTGGCGCGTGCGCTGGACCGGCCCGCCGGGAAGCCTGCCGGGTCTCGAGCCCGACAGCGTTCATGACGTCGATCTTTCGGGAGACTTCCTCAGTGCCGCGTTATCTCTCCGTCTTCCTTTCGGCATGGACGGCGCAGGCGCAGACCCCCGGGCCGCGTGAAGCGGTCGATGCCGAGCGCGACAGGCGCCTCGGCCTCATCGCCGACTGGTGCCGCAGGTTCACCCCGCTCGCCGCCAGCGACGCGCCCGATGGCGTTGTGCTCGACGTCGCGGGCGCCGCGCATCTTTTCGGCGGCGAGGAAAAGCTTGCATCGCTGGTCGAGGAAAAGCTCGCCCGCCATGGCGCGCGCGCAGGCCTCGCCGACACGCCCGAGGCCGCATGGGCGCTGGCGCGCTACGGCGCTGATCTCTTGCGCGAGCGCATCCTGCCGGCGGGCGACATGAAGGCGCTGGCGCGCGCGATGTCGATCCTTCCCGTCGCCGCCTTGCGCATCGACGGGGATATTGCGCGCGCGCTCGCGCAGACCGGATTGAAGCGCATCGGCGACATCGTTCATCGTCCGCGCGCGCCTATTACGGCGCGCTTCGGCGCCGGCGTGTTCGCGCGTCTCGACGCGATGCTGGGCCTTTCGAAAAGCCCCATTTCGCCGCGCTTCGAGGCGCCCGCCTATGTGGCCGAGCGGCGCTTCGCCGACGGCGTTCTCTCGCGCGAGCAGATCGAGGCGACCATTCTCTCGCTTGCGCGCGATCTCTCCGACATGCTGGCGCGTCACGATGAAGGCGCGCGCGCGCTCGCCGTCATTCTCTTTCGGGTGGATGGCGCCGTGCGCCGCATCGATTGTGCGGCGAGCAGGCCCTTGCGGGAACCTTCGGCCATCGCGCGCCTGTTTCGCGAAAAGATCGAGGCGCTGTCGCAGGACGGCGGCGGCCTCGACGTGGGTTACGGCTTCGATCTCGTGCGTCTCGCCGTCATGCAGGCGGAGCGTTTTACGCCTGGCCAGAGCGGTTTCACGCTTGCCGATCTCGCCGGACCGGCCGCGAAGGACGAGAGCAGGGGCTTTCATCGCGCAGGTCAGGCCGATGACGCCCTCGCCGATTTTCTCGACCGCATGAGCGCGCGCTTCGGGCGCAACCGCGTGCTGCGCTTCTGGCCGCAGGATTCGCACATGCCGGAAGCTGTCGCGCTGCCCATGCCTGCTGCGCGCGGGGCGCCGCCCGCGCCTCCTCCCGTTCCCTCGCAGCGCGGATTGCGGCCGCTGCGCCTGTTCGAAAGGCCCGAGCCCATCGAGACGATCGCGGAAGTGCCGGACGGTCCGCCCTTGCGGTTTCGCTGGCGGCGCGCGATGCACGAGGTCGTCGCCATCGAAGGGCCGGAGCGCATCGCCCCGCCATGGTGGAAAAGCGCCTCTCCTCAATTCACGCGCGACTATTTCCGCGTGGAGGACGCGAACGGCCGCCGCTTCTGGCTTTATCGCGAAGGGCTCTACGGCGCCGAAAGCGCGCTGCAGGTCAGCGGTCCCCGATGGTTCGTGCAAGGCCTGTTCGCGTGAAAGGACGTGGCGCGTGAGTTACGCGGAGCTTGCCGCATCGACGAATTTCTCCTTCCTGCGCGGGGCGTCGCATCCTGAGGAGATGGTCGCGCAGGCGATGGCGCTGGGCCTTGCCGGGATCGGGATTGCAGACCGCAATTCGGTTGCCGGCGTCGTGCGTGCGCATGTCTTCGCACGCGAGAACGATGCGGCGGGCAGGAGGTTTCGCGTCCTGGCCGGCGCGCGCCTGGTGTTCTGCGACGGGACGCCCGACATCATCGCCTATCCTCGCGATCGCGCCGCGTGGGGGCGGCTTTGCCGCCTGCTCACGCAAGGCAACCTGCGCGCGGAGAAGGGCGTCTGCCCTCTTTGCATCGACGATCTGCTCGAATGGCGCGAGGGCCTGTCGCTCATCGTCATGGAGGAGTCTTCGCATGAGGGGGGCCGCGCGCCCACATTGCGCGAAGAAGAGTTTCTCGCCAGCCTCCTTGCGGCCTCTCCTCGCTGTGTCTGGCTCGCCGCGCGCATGGTCTACGACGGTCATATGCGCGAACGCCTCGCCGCGCGTGTTGAACTTGCGCGCGCGCTGGGCCTGCCGCTGATCGCGATCAACGATTGCGTCATGCATGAGCCGGGACGCCGCGATCTCGCCGACGTCGTGGCCTGCATCCGCCAGGGCGAACGCATCGAGGACGCCGGCGCGCGGCTCCTGCACGCCAACGCGGAGCGCCACATCAAGCCGCCGTCCGAAATGGCGCGGCTTTTCGCGGAAGCGCCGGACGCGGTCGAAGAAACCCTGCGCTTCCTTCGGGAAATCGAATTTTCGCTCGATCATCTGCGCTACGAATATCCTGACGAATTGCGCGAAGGCTATGCGAGCGAGCAGGAGGCGCTGGAGGCCTTTGCATGGGAGGGCGCGCGAAAACGCTATCCCCATGGCGTGCCGGAAAAGGTCTCAGCCGCCATCCGCCACGAACTCGCGCTCGTTGCGGACTTGCAATACGCCGCGTATTTTCTCACCGTGCACGATATTGTGCGCTTCGCGCGCTCGAAGAAGATTCTCTGCCAGGGGCGCGGCTCGGCCGCCAATTCCACCGTATGCTTCTGCCTCGGCATTACGGAAGTCGATCCGACGAAGCACGATCTTCTGTTCGAGCGTTTCATCTCCGCCGAACGCCGCGAACCGCCCGACATCGATGTGGATTTCGAGCACGAGCGGCGCGAGGAAGTGATGCAATACATCTACGCGCGCTATGGGCGCGAACGCGCCGGCCTCACGGCGGCGGTGGTGTCCTATCGCGGCCGATCGGCCTTGCGCGAGATCGGCAAGGTGTTCGGCTTCGAGGACGCGGAGCTTGGCGCGCTGTCCTCCACCGTCTGGGGCGGCGAGGGGCCGGGCGAGGCGGCCGCGCGCGCGGGCTTCAGCGCGCAGGAAACGCGCACGGCGCATCTGGTGCGGCTGGCGAAGGAGATATCAGGGTTTCCGCGCCATCTCTCGCAGCACACCGGCGGCTTCGTCATCACGCGCTCGCGCCTCGACGAAGTCGTGCCCGTGGCCAATGCGGCGATGGAAAATCGCACCATCGTCGAATGGGACAAGGACGATCTCGACGCGCTCGGCATTCTCAAGATCGACATTCTCGCGCTCGGCATGTTGTCGTGCCTGCGCCGCGGGCTCGATCTGCTGGCCGCCCATTACGGCCCGCGCCTCACGCTCGCGACCATTCCCTCCGAAGAGGCGTGCGTCTACGACATGATCTGCCGCGCCGACACCATCGGCGTGTTCCAGATCGAAAGCCGCGCGCAGATGTCCATGCTGCCGCGCCTGCGCCCGCGCGCCTTCTACGATCTCGTCATTGAAGTCGCGATCGTGCGGCCGGGTCCCATTCAGGGCGACATGGTGCATCCCTATCTGCGCCGCAGGCAGGGCATTGAGTCGGTTTCCTATCCGTCGAAGGAGCTGGAGGCCGTGCTCGGCAAGACGCTCGGCGTGCCGCTGTTTCAGGAGCAGGCGATGAAGATCGCCATCGTCGCGGCGGACTTCACGCCATCGGAAGCGGACAAGCTGCGCCGCGCCATGGCGACCTTCAAGCGCGTCGGCACGATCCACACATTCCGCGCCAAGATGATCGACGGCATGACGGCCAAGGGCTACGAGCGCGAATTCGCCGAACGCTGCTTTGCGCAGATCGAGGGCTTCGGCACCTATGGCTTTCCCGAAAGTCACGCGGCGTCCTTCGCGCTGCTGGTTTATGCGTCGTGCTGGCTCAAGTGCCGCTATCCCGACGTGTTCGCCGCCGCGCTTTTGAACTCGCAGCCCATGGGCTTTTACGCGCCGGCGCAGATCGTGCGCGACGCGCGCGAACATGGCGTCGAGGTGCGCGAGGCCGACGTCAATTTTTCCTACTGGGATTGCACGCTCGAAGCCGACGGCCCGCAGCCGGGAAGCCGCCGCATCGCGCGCAAGCACGCCGAACAGGCGCCGCACATTCACTCCACCCACGCGCTGCGTCTCGGCCTTCGCATGGTGAAGGGCGTGCGCGAGGAGGACATGCGCGTGATCGCGCAGCGCCGCGGGCGCGGCTATGATTCCGTGCGCGACGTCTGGCTCCGCACGGGGGTGTCGCCCTCCGTGCTTGAGCTTCTGGCGGCGGCGGACGCTTTCCGCTCCATAGGACTCGACCGGCGCGAGGCGTTGTGGGCCGTGCGCGGACTCAATCGCTCCGGCGACAAGGACGATCTCGCGCTCTGGCGCCATGTGAACCTGAATGAACTCGAACCGGACGCGCGCCTGCCGCCGATGCCGCTCGGCGAACATGTGGTCGAGGATTACCGCGCGCTGTCGCTGTCGCTCAAGGCGCATCCCGTGTCGTTCCTGCGCGAACGGCTCGCCGCGCGCCGCATCCTGCGCTGCGCGGACCTCGCGCGTGTGGGCGCCCCTCAGATTGTGCGCAAACCCGGCCGCTTTCTTCCGCGCGTCACCGTCGCGGGCCTCGTGCTCGTGCGCCAGCGCCCCGGTTCCGCGAAGGGCGTCGTGTTCATGACCATCGAGGATGAGACGGGCGTCGCCAACGCCATCGTCTGGCCGAAAGTGTTCGAGGCGCAGCGCGCGCAGGTGATCGGCGCGCGCTTCGTCGCCGTCACGGGCAGGCTCCAGAACGAGGCCGGCGTCATCCATGTGGTCGCGGAGCACGTGGAGGATCTTTCGTCCATGCTCGGGCTTCTGTCCTTGCATGGCGGCGAGGTGTCTGCGCTCGCCAACGCCGACGAGGTGAAGCGCCCCCAGGAGCGCCCCGGGAAGGACGCGCCGAAGCCAGCGCAGGACATGCTGCCCTTGCCCGCGCCGGCGCCGCCGCCATCCGTCGCGCGACATCCCCGGAACGTGCGCCCGCTCGACGGCGTGGCCCGCGTCATGCCGCGCGGGCGGAACTTTCACTGATATGCTAGCCTTCCGCCATGCCCAGCGACTCTCTCGAACACGACCGCACCAAGCTCGAGCCCGGCCCCGCCGTGCGACTGTCGCCGCTGGTGCGGCGCGTGGTTGCGCCCAATCCCGGCCCGTTCACCTTCACCGGCACGTGCAGCTATATCGTCGGCGGCGGCGAGGTCGCCATCGTCGATCCGGGTCCCGATGACGAAGCCCATCGCGCCGCGCTGCTCGATGCGGTGAAGGGCGAACGCGTCACGCATATTCTGGTCACGCACACCCATCGCGATCATTCGCCCGGCGCCCGCGCGCTCAGCCTGGCGACCGGCGCGCCGGTGTGGGGTTGCGCCGCCCATGTCCCTGTCGAGGATCATCCGTCCGGCCGTCTCGACGCGAGCCACGACACGGACTACGCGCCCGGCGTCGAAATGCGCGACGGCGACGCGCTCAATGGCGCGGGCTTCACGCTCACGGCGGTTCACACGCCCGGCCATGCGTCCAATCATCTCTGCTTCGCGCTGGCTGAAGAGGCCGCGCTGTTTTCGGGCGATCACGTGATGGCGTGGTCGACGACGGTCGTAGCCCCGCCCGATGGCGACATGGCCGCCTACATGGCTTCGCTCGAACGTCTCGCCGCGCGGCCTGAGGATATTTACTATCCCGGCCACGGCGCCCCGGCGCTGGCGGCGCGGCGCTATGTGCGCGGACTAGCCACGCACCGCCGCCAGCGCGAGAACGCGATCCTGGCCCGCATCCGCGACGGCGACGCCGACATTTCGACGATTGTCGAGCGTATTTATCTGGGCCTCGACCCCCGTCTGCAGCGCGCGGCGGCCCTGTCTGTCCTCGCGCATCTGCAGGACATGACGGGCCGCGGACTGGTCATCTCGAGCGCGGGCGCCGCGACCATGGATGCGCGCTACACCTCTACGTGACTCACCGCGCGTCCAGCAATTCCTGCAATTGCCTTGCGAAGCGCTCGATGCGCCGCGCGTTCACGCCGAAGTCGTGGCGCCCATAGCGCGACGCCGAGCGCACATCGATGCGTGACTGTCCCGCGCCCGGACGAACACGGATCGTGATGTCATCGGGAAAGCGCATGATGAGCGTACGGTCGATGGCCTCGATGCGCCCGTCGCCCATGCGTCCGCCCGGGGCGGAGCTTTCGATCACTTGCCATCCCATCGCCTTCGCGGCGGCGAGCACGAGCTGGAAGGCCTCGTCGCCGTCGAGGTCGATCACGATCGGCTGCACGTTGGGGTAGGCGCGCGTCTGCGGCAGGCGCGCTTCGGCGGGAAGTTCGGAGGGCGCGTGCCCGCCGCGCGCCTCGAGCGCCCGCGTCGAGCGGGAAAATCCCGGCGGATTGTTGATGTCGGTCGAGACGTCGTTGAGAATCGGCAGCCGCACTGCCTGCACTGCAAGCCACATGGGCCAGGCCAGAACGAGCGCCGCCAGGAGAACGCCGAGAACCGCAAGTCCCATGCCTCTTCTCCCTGTCTGCCAGACGGAGACGCTCGCCGCCACGGCGAGCAGAACGGCCGCGCAGGCGGCAAGGATAGCGAAGCCGAAGACGCTCACGCCCGATGCTACGTCCGCCGCGCGCGTCCGGATGATCAGGATGGCGATAACCGACAGGGCCATGGAAAACAGCGCGAAGCGCAGGCTCCATCGCGCCGCCGCCGAAACGGGCTCGTCCCAGGTGACAGGCTTCATGGGGCGCAACTTATAGCGTTTCGGCGCAAAGTGGATAGCGGGCCGCGATTGCGGCGCCTCCGCCGCTTGCCAGCGGACGCCGCCAGCGGCTAGCTTGCGCAAACGGTCGCGCGACCGTCGTAAAGGGAGGGAACCAAAAATGGCGAACAATCGCCTTGCGAAGGGATGGTCCAGGACTGTCCGTAGCGCGCTTCTGGGCTTGATGTGCGGCGCGATTTCCGGCGCCGCCGCGCTGGCCGACGAAAACCTCGATTTCTACAAGGGCAAGGTCGTCCGCCTCGTGAACGGCGGCGCGGCAGGCTCCGGCTACGATCTGTATTCGCGAATGCTCGCGCCCTATCTGGAAAAGAAGCTCGGCGCGACGGTCATCGTTGAATCCCGGCCCGGCGCGGGCATGATGACCGCGATGAACCACGTCGCCATGTCGCCGCCCGACGGTTTGACGCTGATGCTCGCGCCCGGCGAAGGCGCTGTCCTCGCCAAGCTCGTGGACGATCCGGCCCTTCGCTTCGACCTCGAGAAGTATGGCCTGCTTGCGCGGGTCAACACCGCGCCGCGCATTCTCATCGTCAACCCGAACACGCCCTACAAGACGGTCGACGATCTGCTGAAGCAGACAAAGCCGCTCCAGATCGGCGCCAACGGCAAGACGGACGCCGCCTCCGACACGTCCGCGATTTTCTGTCACGCGCTGAAGCTCCAGTGCAAGATCACCATCGGCTACAAGTCGTCCAACGATTTCTCCATGGCGGCCATTCGCGGAGAGGTGGACGGCACGATCCTCGTTGAGGATTCGTCCGCGCGCTACGCGCAGGGCGGGCAGTTGCGCGGCGTGACGGTCACCGCCCGCGAGCGGTCCCGGCTGATGCCGGACGTGCCGCCTGTCTACGATGTCGTGAAGCTCGATCCGGAAGCGATCTGGTGGCTCGATTTCCGCGAGGACGTTCGCAAGATCGGGCGGCTTCTCATCGTGCCGCCCGGCATGGCGCCCGAGCGCCTCGCCTTCCTGCGCAAGGTAACGAAGGAAATCCTCACCGATCCCGAAGCCCTGAAGGATTTTCAGGCCAAGCAGCAGCCCGCGCTCTATGGCGATCCCGTCGAGATCGGCGATATGATCAAGCGCGTGACGACCCTCCCGCCCGAGCGGCGCAAGGAGGTCAAGCACGTCATCATGGAGAAATTCTATTGAGCGAAGCCGTCGATGCCGCCTGAGGAGATCGTCGTCGTCCACACGTCTGACGTGCATGTGGACCACGAATACAACGCGCGAAGGTTCGGAGGCGACGGCGTCGGCCCTTTGCGCGCGGTGCTCGAAACAGCCAACGACGCTCGCGCGGACCTGCTTCTCCTGGTCGGCGACACGTTCGAGTCCAATCGCGTGCCGGAAAGCCTCGTCGTCGCGACGGCGCGCGCGCTCGACGCCTTCGGGCGGCAGGTCGTGATCCTGCCCGGCAACCACGATCCCGTTGTGGACGGCGGCGTTTACGCGCATCCCGCCATGTCGCGGCTGCCGAATGTCGCGATCCTCGGAGCGACGCACGGCGAGGCGGTCATCTTCGATCAGTTCGACCTCGAAGTGTGGGGCCGCGCGCACCGCCATTACGGCGACATGGACCCGCTTGTGTCGCCTCCGCCGCGCCTGGCGCGCTGGCGCATTGCGCTCGCGCACGGCCATTACGAGGAGCGGCCCGACCGCTCCACGCGCGCCCGCCCGTCGTGGCTTTGCGGCGCCGAGGAGATCACGGCGACGCGCGCCGATTACGTGGCCTTCGGGCACTGGAACCGCGCGGTGCGCGTCGGCGCCTGCGCCATTCCCGCCTTCTATTCGGGCTCGCCGGATTATGCGGGAACGGTGAACGTCGTGCGATTGGGTCCGCAGGGCGTTGCCGTCGAGCGCGCGCCGGTGGCGTTGCCGCCGGAGGTGATGGCGCAGACGCAAGGGTTTTGAGCGGGGGACCAGACGTGGCCGAAGCGTTCAAGAGCATTTCTGACATCTCGCTCGAAGGCCGCGTGGCACTCGTCACGGGCGGCGCCCGCGGGCTTGGGCGCGCCATGGGGTTCGCGCTGTGCAGCGCCGGGGCGAACGTCGCCTTTCTCGACATGGACGCGGAGGGCGCCGACAGGACCGCGCATGAAGCGGCCGGCCAGCCTGGCGCGGGCGGCGCGCTCGGGCTTGCCTGCGACATTCGCGATCTTGCGCAGTGCCGCGCCGCCGTGGCGCGCACGCTCGAGGCGTTCGGCGCCCTGCATGTTCTCGTCAACAACGCGGCGCTCGGCCCCACCCATGTGGAGCGCGCGCTGCACACGCGCTCGTCGCTGTTCTACGAAGCCGACCCGGAGGCCTGGGCCGACGTCGCCGACGTCAATGTGAAGGGCACGTTCTTCATGGCTCATGCGGCGGCGCCGGCGCTGATCGCGTCAGGCTGGGGCCGGATCATCAACATCACGACCTCGCTGTCCACAATGCAGCGCCGGGCCAACTCTCCCTACGGCGTGACGAAGGCCGCCATAGAGGCGGAGACGCTCATCTGGGCGCAGGACCTCAAGGGTTCCGGCGTCACGGTCAATTCGCTCATTCCCGGCGGCGCGGCGGACACCGAGTTCGTCTCGGCGAGGGGCAGGGCGGCTATCGCCGAAACCGGCCGCAAGCTGCTGGCGCCCGAAGTGATGATCGCGCCGCTTTTGTGGCTGTGCTGCAGCGACTCCGACGCGGTCACGGGAGCACGCTTCGTCGGCAAGCTCTGGAACCACGATCTGCCGCCATCCCAAGCAGCCCTTGGCGCACTGGAGCCGCCTGTGCTGCGCACGCCCGACCGCGACTAGAGGCTTGGTTGCGGAGGCCTCCAAAAAAGTACAAAGCTTAAGGCGGATCGTCCATGGCGGGGCCCACCGCGGCCCCCTAAAGGCTCGAACCGGAGGCGAACAGGAGGAGGGAACCTATGCTCCGCAGAGACTTGCTCAAAGGCGCCGCAAGCGCCGCCATCGTTGCGGCCGCCGGGCTTCCGGCGCCCGCCGCTCTTGCCCAGCAGCAGACCGTCAAGGTCGGATTCATCGGCGCGCTCACCGGCCCGCAGGCTGCTTCCGGCCGCCAGATGCTGGCCGGCATCCGGCTCTACCAGCAGATGCACGGCGATACGGTCGCGGGGAAGAAGGTCGAGGTGATCGTCAAGGACGACACCGGCGTCGCCGACCAGACGCGCCGCATCGCCCAGGAGCTCATCGTCAACGACAAGGTGGCGTTCATCTCGGGCTTCAGCCTGACGCCGCTGGCGCTCGCGGTCGCCCCGGTGATCACCCAGTCGAAGACGCCCGCAATCATCATGACGGCCGGCACGTCCGTCATCACGGAGCGGTCGCCCTATTTCGCCCGCGTCAGCTTCACCCTGCCGCAGCAGACGATGCCGATCGCGGAGTGGGCGGCCAAGAACGGGATCAAGACAGCGGTCACCCTCGTCTCGGACTACGGCCCGGGCCTCGACTCCGAAAAGGCCTTCCTGGAGAAGTTCTCCGCGCTCGGCGGCAAGGTGCTGGCGCAGCTGAAGGCGCCTCTCGCCAATCCGGACTTCGCGCCCTTCCTGCAGCGCGCGGCGGACGCCAAGCCCGACGCGATCTTCCTGTTCGTGCCCGGTCCGCAGGCCGGTCCGCTGATGCGCCAGGTCGTCGATCGCGGCCTCACCAAGGGCGGCATCAAGATCATCGGCCCCGGCGACATCACCGAGGACGAGCAGCTCGTCAGCATGGACGACAGCGTGGTGGGCGTGATCACGTCCCACTTCTACTCGTCGGCTCACGGTTCCGACATGAACAAGAAGTTCGTCGAGGCGTTCAAGAAGGCCAATAACGGCATGCGCCCGAACTTCATAGGCGTGGGCGGCTACGACGGCATGCACGCCATCTACGAGGCGCTGCGCAAGACCAACGGCGACACCAACGGCGACAAGCTGATGGGGGCGCTCAAGGGCCTCGAGTGGGAAAGCCCGCGCGGCAAGATGTCGATCGACGCCAACACCCGCGACGTGGTGCAGGATGTCTACATCCGCCGTGTCGAGCGCAAGGACGGCGAACTCTACAACGTCGAATTCGATGTCATCCGCCAGGTGAAAGATCCCTACCACAAGTAAGGACTCGCCAAAGCCTTGTCCGGAGCCCCCGCGGCCGCGCCGCGGGGGCCTCGCGCATCCCGTGACGGGAGGAATAATTGCTGACAATTCTGTTCGACGGCGTCGCCTATGGAATGTTGCTGTTCATCCTCGCCGTTGGCCTTTGCGTCACGCTGGGCTTGATGAATTTCGTCAATCTCGCGCATGGCGCCTTTGCGATGGCGGGCGGCTATCTCACCGTCGTCATGATGAACTTCTGGGGGTTCTCGTTCTGGTGGTGCCTTCCGGCGGCGTTCATCTTCGCAGCCGTAATCGGTGCGATCCTCGAACGCACGCTCTACCGGCGCCTCTACGACAAGACGCACCTCGATCAGGTTCTGTTTTCCATCGGTCTCATCTTCATGTCGATGGCCGCCGTCGATTACGCGATGGGCGCAACGCAGCAGATCGTCAACCTTCCGCCCTACCTCAGCGGGCGCATCGAAGTTCTCGGCGCGCAGGTGGGCGTCTATCGCCTGTTCGTGATCGTGGTCTGCGGCATCCTCGCGGTCGGGCTGCAATTCGTGATCGCGCGCACGCGCTTCGGCAGCCAGCTGCGCGCTTCGGTCGATGACGGCCGGGTGGCGCGTGGTCTGGGCATCGATGTGACCCGCATCTTCTCGCTCACATTCGCCGTCGGCTCCGGCCTTGCGGGGCTCGGCGGCGCGCTCGGCGCCTCCATCCTCAGCATGGATCCCTTCTTCCCGCTGAAATACATGATCTACTTCCTGATCGTCATCGCGGTCGGCGGCGCCACCACCATCACGGGGCCGTTCTTTGCTTCGCTCCTGCTTGGCATCGCGGACGTGGGCGGCAAATATTTCGTGCCGGTCATCGGCGGGTTCATCATCTACACCATCATGGTCGCCGTTCTGATTTTCCGCCCTGAAGGCCTGTTCACGAGGAGCAAGCGCTGATGAGCGTGGCTGAAAAAGACGCGCCCGCCGCTGCGGCCCCGTCAGGGTCGAAGCCGGACTCCCCGGCGTGGCGGCTTCTGCTCGACGCGCGCTGGCGCTGGTATGAGTTCGCCTTCTGGATATGCGCCGCGGCGTCCTACTGGGCGTTTCCGAAGAAGCTTATGCTTCTGAGCGAGATCTTCATTCTTGGCTTGCTCGCGCTGTCCATCGATCTGGTGCTCGGCTTCGCCGGCCTCGTGACGCTGGGCCAGGGCGCCTTCTTCGGCGTCGGCGCCTACACCGCCGGCATCCTGGCGCAGATGGGCATGGGCGCGGCGCCGTTGTCGGATCCGTTGCTCGGGCTTGTCGCAGCAGCGATTGTGACGGGCGCCCTCGGCTTCGCCACGAGCTTTCTCGTCCTGCGAGGCTCCGACCTGACGCGCCTGATGGTGACCCTCGGGGTCGCCCTCATCATCGAAGAGCTCGTCATCAAGTTCAAGGATATCACCGGCGGCAGCGACGGACTGCAGGGCGTGATGTCGTCGCCCGTGCTCGGCGTGTGGAGTTTCGACCTCTTCGGCAATACGGCGTTCTGGTACTCGCTCGTCGTGACTTTCGTTGTTTTCCTGTTCTGCCGCAGGCTCGTCCACTCGAACTACGGCCTTTCGCTGCTGGCGATCAAGGGCAACCCGCTGCGCGCGCGCGCCATCGGAATGCCTGTCAATGCGCGCCTCGTCTCGATCTATACGATTGCGGCGTCGGTCGCGGGAATCTCCGGCGCGCTGCTGACGCAGACGACGCAGTTCGCGTCGCCTGACATGGCCGCCTTCCACCGGTCCGCAGACTCGCTGCTCATCCTCATTTTCGGCGGCGCCGGTTATCTCTACGGAGGCCTCCTGGGCGCCGTGGCGTTCCGCGTGATGCAGGATTTTCTTGGCAACATCACGCCGCAATACTGGCTCTTCTACGTTGGCCTCGTGCTGGTGCTGCTCGTGCTGTTCGTGCGCGGCGGCATCATCGGCCTGATGACGAACGTGCGCGACAGGATATCGCCCCCGTCCAACGATGCGGGAGGCCGCCCGTGAACGCCGTTCTCGAAACCAGAAGCCTCGTGAAACGTTTCGGCGGCATCACCGCCACCGACAACATCACGTTCAGCCTGCCGGCTGGCGCGCGTCACGCGCTGATCGGCCCCAACGGCGCGGGCAAGACGACGTTCGTCAATCTCCTGTCCGGCGTGCTTCCGCCGACAAGCGGCAAGGTCATCCTCAATAGACAGGACGTCACCGAATGGACCGTGCGCGACCGCTCGCGCGCGGGGCTTGCGCGCACGTTCCAGATCAATCAGCTCTATCCCGATCTGACGCCGCTCAAGAGCGTTCTGATCGCCATCAACGAGCGCGAGAACGCCGCTGCCTCCTGGTTCCCGCGACTTGGCTCGCGCAGCGATCTGGTCGACGAGGCGGCGGCGCTGCTGAAGCGGCTCAACCTCGGGGGCGTGATGCACGACCGCGTGGGCTCGATGCCCTACGGCCGCCAGCGCCTTCTTGAAATCGCCATCGCGCTCGCCTCCAAGCCGAAGGTGCTGCTGCTCGACGAGCCGGCCGCCGGCGTGCCGGAAGGCGAGCGCGAGCAGATCCTCGACGTGGTCGCGGCCCTGCCTGAACATGTCTCGCTCATTCTCATCGAGCACGACATGGACCTCGTCTTCCGGTTTGCGAAGACGCTGTCGGTGCTGGTCAACGGCGCGCTGTTCGTCGAGGGCACGCGTGACGAGATCGCCAACGATCCCCGTGTCCGCCAGGTCTATCTCGGCGAGGAGGTCATCGCGCATGGCTGACATCCTGAACGTGCGCAATCTGTCGGCCGGATATGGCGAGGCGCAGGTGCTCCATGGCGTCTCCTTCGAGATGCAGCCGGGCACCGCGATGGCGCTTCTCGGCCGTAACGGCGTCGGCAAGACGACGCTCATCAACACCATTGTCGGCCTCACGCGATGGCGCGGCGGCTCGATCCATTTCGACGGCGCCGATGTGACGAAGCTGCGCGCCGACGAGCGGGCGCGCCGCGGCATCGGCTGGGTGCCGCAAGAGCGCAACATCTTCAAGTCGCTCACGGTGGACGAAAACCTCACCGCGATCATGCGTCCGGGATCGTGGACGCTTGACCGGCTCTACGGCATGTTTCCGCGCCTTGCCGAGCGCCGCTCCAACATGGGGAACCAGTTGTCCGGCGGCGAGCAGCAGATGCTCGCTATCGCCCGGGCGCTTGCGACGAACCCCAAGTTGCTTCTGCTGGACGAACCGCTCGAAGGCCTGGCGCCCATCATCGTGGACGAATTGCTGGCGGCTTTGCGGCGCATCGTGCGCGAGGAAAAGATGTCGGCGATCATCGTCGAGCAGAGCGCGCGCAAGATCTTGCCGCTGACCGACGACGCTATAATTCTTGAGCGCGGTCAAATCGCGTGGTCGGGCGTCAGCGCCGATCTTGCGAACGACCACGAAACGATCTCAAAACTTCTCGGGGTCGCGGACAAGTCCGCCGCCTGAATTCACAAGACGACCCGCCGGAGGCGAACATGATGCGTGATCTTCCCCCATTCCGCGCTGACCACGTCGGCTCGATCCTGCGCACGGCGCCGCTGAAGGAGGCGCGCGCGAAAAAGGCGCGTGGCGAAATCGACGCCGCCGCGCTGAAGGCCGTGGAAGACGCGGAAATCCGCAAGATCATAGCGAAGCAGGAGGAAATCGGCCTGCGCGGGATCACGGACGGCGAGTTCCGCCGCGCGTGGTGGCACTACGACTTTCTCTCGCAGCTCGACGGGGTGAAGATTGTCGAGGTGGAGGGCGGCATCAAGTTCGCGGGCGTGACGACGAAGGCTGAGGCGCCGTTCGTCTACGGCAAGCTCGGCTCGAAGAGCCACCCGCAGATCGAGCACTTCAAGTTCCTCAAGGAGAACACGAAGCGCACGCCGAAGATGACGATTCCCTCGCCGTCCATGCTGCATTATCGCGGCGGCACGTCGATGATCGACAAGAACGTCTACCCGAAGATGGACGACTTCTGGACAGATCTCGGACGCGCCTACGCGCAGGCGATCAAGGGCTTCTACGACGCGGGCTGCCGCTATCTTCAGATCGACGATTGCTCGATGGCGTATTTCTGCGACGAGTCGCAGCGCAAGATGCTGCGCGATCGCGGCGACAATCCCGACGAGCTCGAGAAGGCCTACGCCTATGCGCTCAACACGGCGCTGGAAGGCCGGCCGCAGGACATGCGCATCACGATGCACGTCTGCCGTGGCAACTTCCGCTCCACCTTCGTGGCGTCCGGCGGCTACGAGCACATCGCCGACCTGATGTTCAACAGGATCGGCATCGACGCCTACTTCCTCGAATGGGACAACGACCGCTCGGGCGACCTCGCGCCGCTGCGCCATCTGCCGAAGAACAAGCAGGTCGTGCTCGGCCTCGTCACCTCCAAGACCGGCGAGCTCGAGACCAAGGATTCGATCAAGCGCCGCATCGAGGAGGCCACGAAATACGCCGATCTCGATCAGCTTTGCCTTTCGCCCCAGTGCGGCTTCGCTTCGACGGAGGAGGGCAACACGCTGACCGAAGACCAGCAGTGGGCGAAGCTGCGCCTTTGCGTCGAGATCGCCGAAGAGGTCTGGGGCAAGGCCTAACGCCCCAGCCCCGGCCGGCCCGGCGTTTCCCCGCGCTTGATCGCGCGGGAGGACGGGTGCACAATGCTCGCGTTACGAGTGGTCCGGCGCTAGCCGGATCAGCCGCGTCGCGATGAGCCGAATGTCCGACGAGAGAACCCCTCGCGACTTTGCTACGCCGCGCCCTTCGACGGCCGCGGCCCGCGACGACGTGGACTACGGCCACCGTCATTTCGTCAATCTGCTCAGTGTGATTTTCCTGCTGTTCCTCGCCCTGGCGATGGTCTGGACCGTCAAGGCGCTCGACGAGCAGGAAACGACGCGCAAGTGCTTCGCGAGCGGCCGCAAGGATTGCATCAAGATCGATGCGCCGCCGAAGGAGATGCGCCAGGCCGTGCGGTGAGCCGGCCGCTTATCTCCTCGCCGCTTTCGCCATTTCGATGAGCGCCGCTGCGGCCCCATCCGCCATCTGCGCCAGCGCGATCCGGCGCGGGCCGTTCCTGCGCCGCGCCCGGGGCCGGCGCGGACGCGGCACGTGGAGAAAGGCGACGGAGGGCGCCTGCGTGCCCAGCGAGGCGTAGAGCGTCTGGTTGCACAGGTAGTCGCCGGCGTCGATGGAGGGCGCGCAGGCCGCGCCAGCGCACGCAATCGCCCGCACGCACCGCCGGACAGGCGCGCGCGAGGCTCTCGTGGCGGGCCCGTTCGCCTCGACGGTCATGCGCCCCGCGCGCCGTCGTTCCGCGTCAGGGTGGAGCACGTTCAGACGGTTGCGCGCGCGGGTTTCGAAGCTCAGGCGCTTGCGCCGCGCCGCGAGCCCCAGATGCAGCACCACGTCCGGCTTCATCGCCGCGATCAGGTCGCGCGCGCGTTGCTCCGCGCCCGCGTATTCGACAGGCAATTCGGCTGTGTGCAGGTCGATCCCGAGCCTCGCCAGCCGCCGTCCGTGGCGCAGCTTCACCAGCCGCGCGATGGCCATCGTCGGATTGACCGGCGCGCCGGGAAACGAGCCGAAGGCGGTGAGAAGCGCGCGGATCGCTTGCATCCGCCGTTTTTAGCGCGGGCCGGGCCGCTTGTCCCATTCCCGACATGTTCCGGCTGCATTGGGGGCCCCTTCCTGCGGTCCAATGCCGCCCGTCGCATTAACCTTTCGTCAAGCCTTCCGGCGCTTTGGTTTGGCTGATTGCCCGCGCCGGTCGACAGTTTTCCGCGAGTATCTTTCAGGACCCCATGACACGCCGCGCGTTCTTCCTTGCTCAGCCCTCCCGCCGGCCCGCGTTCGCGTTCGCCGTCGCCTGCGCGCTTGCGCCCGGCCTTTCTGGCTGCGCGTCGGTCGGGCTGTCCGCCATGTCGGCGACCGCGCCCGCAGGCCATTCCGCGCGCAAGGAGGCTACCGTCATCCCGATGTTCGTCGCCTCGACCCGCCGCGACAATCGCGAGCGCGCGGCAGGCTACGACACGCCGAAGCCCAATGCGCATTTCGCCTTCGAGACGATCTCGGTGCCGCCCGGCCACAAGCCAGGCCAGATCGAACTGCCGTCGTGGGGCAGAGCGAACCCTCGCGATCATTTCGTCGTCACGCAGTCCTCGCCTGTCGAGGCCGACAATTTCACATCCCAGCTTGCGACGCATCTGTCCGGCCGCGTCGGCTCGAACCGCGACGTGCTCGTCTTCGTGCACGGCTTCAACACGACGCTTGACGAGGCGCGCTTCCGGCTTGCGCAACTCACCGCCGACGGGCGTTTCGGCGGCGTGCCCGTGCTCTTCACATGGCCCTCGACCAACTCGGTTCTGAGCTACGTGTCCGCGCGCGAGAACGCGACGATTTCGCGCGACGCCCTGACCCGGCTCCTGACGGACATTTCGCGCACGCCGGGCGTCGGGCGAATCCACGTGCTTTCGCATTCCATGGGCGCGTGGCTGTCGATGGAGGCGCTGCGCGAAACGTCTATCGGCGGCCAGCGCCATCTCGATGGCAAGCTCGGCAACGTCATGCTGGCGGCGCCCGACATCGATCTCTCCGTTTTCCGCCAGCAGATGCAGCGCATTGGCGCCGGAGCGAACGTCGCCGTGTTCTCATCGACCGGCGACCGTGCGCTCTCGCTGTCGAGCACGATCGCCGGCGACCGGCCGCGGCTCGGCGCCATCGATCCGTCGAATGCCCGCGACCGCGCCGAACTCGCGAAACTGGGCGTGAAGGTCTACGATCTTTCCGCCATCACCGACGGCTGGATCAACCATGGGGCCTATGCGACGGCGCCCCAGGTTGTGCGTCAGATCGGCGCCCAATTGACCCGGCCACGCAAGGATGATGCGCAGACGACGTCGGTGATCGACGCGGGCGTCGAGGAGTCGCGTCCGCAGACGACGGAAATCCTGTCGAAGCCGCTCGAAGCGCCCGCGGCGCCCGCGCAGTAGCTATTTAGCGGCGATTATCGGTAGCAGCGTTTACAGACGTCGCGCTGAATACGAGACGCAGAAAATGCTCGGCGCTTGCGCGCATCGTTTGGGAACTCGCGTAAAGGCGGCACTTCTCGCGATCAACAGTCAGCGCCGCCAACGCGGCTTCGCGCAGATCGTGTGACAGAAATCCGCATCCGCTTTGGCCGAGAACGTCGCGGGGGCCAGTGACGTCGAAGGCGGCGACAGGTGTTCCTGAAGCCAATGCCTCGAGCATCACCAGACCATATGTTTCCGTGCAACTTGGAAAGACAAAGACGTCTGCCGAGGCGTACATGGAGGCGAGTTCTGCGCCTTCCATGAACCCTGTGAACACAGCGCCCGGAAATTGCGATTGCAGACGTTGACGATTTGGGCCATCGCCCACAACCACCTTGGTTCCGGGAAGGTCGAGCGACAGAAAAGCTTCGATGTTTTTATCGATCGCCACGCGGCCTACGTAAAGAAAGATCGGGCCAGGCAAGCCAAGATCTCGTCGAACGCCTGCCGCGAACCGGCTGGTGTCGACGCCCCGACTCCACACTTTCAGTTTCTGGAAACCGTGCGTTTCAAGTTCAGACTTGAGCGTCTGGGACGACACCAATGTTGCAGCGGCAGCGCTGTGGAACGCACGCAACAACGCATATGTCAGCCGTAGCGGGACCGGAGCGCGGGCGGCGAGATACTCGGGATAACGGGTATGGAAGCAGGTGGTGAAGCGGCGTCCAGCGCGGCGACAGATCAGACGCGCGAAAAATCCGAGCGGCCCTTCAGTTGCGATATGCACGGCAGAGGGTTGGTATGCCTCGATTTCCTTCGCCAAGCGGGATGGGGAGGGAAGCGCAAGCCTGAGTTCATTGTAACCGGGCATGGGACAAGTGCGCCACCCGCGAGGGGTGATGAAACGGGTCCGCACTCCAAGGTCGTGAAACTCACGACGCAACATCTCCATCGTGCGCGCGACGCCATTGATCTGGGGCCGCCATGCGTCTGTGACCACGAGTAGCCGGTGCTCTTCACCGCCAAAGAGCGGCAACTTGGGTTTGGCTTCCAGATCACAGACGCTGGTCATCGGCTTCACACAGGTGAGTCATGAGCGATTGCCGCAATCGCACAGGTTGCTTTCAACGCGAATCAACATGCGAAAGCAGTCTGAGACTATTTATGTAGCTCTAGAATCCGATGTGTGCGTGACACCGTCGTGACGCCGTGCTCTCACTCCGCCGCTGGCTTTTGCGCATAACCCAGACGCGCGTTCAGTTCGTCCAGCAAATGCGCGGCGGCCTCCACCACCGGCGTTCCCGGCGGGAAGATCGCGGCCGCGCCGGCCCGGCGCAGCGCATCGAAGTCCTGCGGCGGGATCACGCCGCCCACGACGATCATGATGTCGTCGCGTCCGAGCTTTTCGAGTTCGGCTTTGAGTTCCGGCACCAGCGTGAGATGGCCCGCCGCGAGCGACGACACGCCAACGACATGCGCCTTCGCATCCACCGCTTGTTGCGCAGCCTCCGCTGGCGTCGCAAACAATGGGCCGATATCGACATCGAAGCCGAGATCGGAAAATGCAGACGCGACGACCTTCTGCCCACGGTCGTGGCCATCCTGTCCCACTTTCGCGACGAGCACGCGCGGCGCGCGGCCCTCGTTCTCCTTGAACGCGGAGGTCATGCGCTGCACGCGCGCGACCGCATCCGCCTGTTCGCCCGCTTCGCGGCGATACACGCCCGAGATCGTGCGGATCGTCGCCACATGGCGATTGAAGACTTTCTCAAGCGAAAGAGAAATCTCGCCCACCGTCGCTTTCGCGCGCGCCGCGTCGATGGAGAGGGCGAGCAGATTGCCGCCAGACTTTGCGCCGTTCGTCAGCGCGGCGAGCGCCGCTTCAACGGCCTTCGGATCGCGCTCGGCGCGCAGCCGCTTCAGCTTTTCAATCTGCTGCGCGCGCACGGATGAATTGTCGACCTTGAGAACATCGAGCGGCGGTTCGTCCGCGAGCCGATGCTTGTTCACGCCGATCACCGATTGCTGACCGGTGTCGATGCGCGCCTGCGTCTTTGCGGCGGCTTCCTCGATGCGCATTTTCGGAATGCCGGCCTCGATGGCTTTCGCCATGCCGCCGAGCTTCTCGACCTCCTCGATATGCGACATTGCCCGCATGGCGAGTTCGCCGGTCAGGCGCTCGACGTAATAGGAGCCGCCCCACGGGTCGATGATGCGCGTCGTGCCGCTTTCCTGCTGCAGGAAAATCTGCGTGTTGCGCGCGATGCGCGCGGAAAAATCCGTGGGCAGCGCGAGCGCCTCGTCGAGCGCGTTGGTGTGCAGCGATTGCGTATGGCCCTGCGTCGCGGCCATCGCCTCGATCTGCGTGCGGGTGACGTTGTTGAACACGTCCTGTGCGGTCAGCGACCATCCGGACGTCTGGCAGTGCGTGCGCAGCGCGAGCGACTTCTCGTTCTTCGGGTTGAAAGGCCTGATGAGGTTCGCCCACAACAGCCGCGCCGCGCGCAGCTTCGCGACCTCCATGAAGAAGTTCATGCCGATCGCCCAGAAGAACGAAAGGCGCGGCGCGAAGGCGTCGATGTCGAGGCCCGCCGCGACGCCGGCGCGCACGTATTCGACGCCGTCGGCAAGCGTATAGGCGAGTTCGAGATCCTGCGTCGCGCCCGCTTCCTGCATGTGGTAGCCGGAGATCGAGATCGAGTTGAATTTCGGCATGTGCGCCGATGTGTAGGCGAAGATGTCGGAGATGATGCGCATCGAATCCTTCGGTGGATAGATGTAGGTGTTGCGCACCATGAATTCCTTGAGGATGTCGTTCTGGATCGTGCCCGAAAGCTTGTCCTGGGAAACGCCCTGTTCCTCCGCGGCGACGATGTAGAGCGCGAGGACAGGCAGCACCGCGCCGTTCATCGTCATGGACACCGACATACGGTCGAGCGGAATGCCCGCGAAGAGCGTGCGCATGTCGTAGATAGAGTCGATGGCGACGCCCGCCATGCCGACGTCGCCGGCCACGCGGGGATGATCGGAATCGTAGCCGCGATGCGTCGCGAGGTCGAAGGCGATGGAAAGGCCCTTCTGGCCGGCGGCGAGATTGCGCCGGTAGAAGGCGTTGGAATCCTCGGCCGTCGAGAAGCCCGCATACTGGCGGATCGTCCACGGCTGGTTCACGTACATCGTCGGGTAGGGGCCGCGCAGGAACGGCGCCGCGCCGGGCATCGTGTCGAGGAAGTCGAGTCCGTCGAGGTCGTGCGGGCCGTAAGCGCCGCGCACCTCAATGCCTTCGGGCGTCGTCCAAACGTCCGGCGCTGCTGCGCCGCCCGGCGCTTGCGTGGGCGCGAAGGCCAAATTGGCGAAATCGGGAATTCTGCTCATCAGCCCGGACCTGTCTCGTGATCCGGGCAATATAAAGTCCCGCGCCCGCCGCAGCCATAAGCCGTTCGGCGGGCGTGAGGCGATGAGGCTTTACGCCTTCGAGGCGACCCAGCGGCCCGTACAGGAGCGGTTTGGCAGCGTCCAAGCGCCGCCGCCCCCCTTCTCGCTGACGACGCCAGACGTCTGCAGCACGTCGGCGCCCTTGGCGATCTGCACGACGACGCGTCCATTCGGATCGATGCGGCCATTGGCGGTGGCGCCCGGCGCGCCGACCTGCGTCACCCGTCCGCCTTGAACCCCGATCTGCCACTGGTGCGTTCCGCACCACCCCTGTTCGGTGACGAGCTGGACGTTCCAGGTTCCGTCATGTTTGGGCGAGGCGGCGGCGGGCGAGAGCGAGGCGGCGGCGATCGGCGCAACGGCGAAGAGCGCCGCGCGAAGCGCGGTCGTGCATAGCTTCATTTTGGTGGTCCCCTTGGGCTGAGTGCGCCCGGCGGGAATAAATTCAGCCGTCGGCGCGATGGAACCTTATTTGATGTCGCAATGCGCCGATTTGAAGGAAGCGGGGCCGGATTTTAGGTTTATTCCTTCCGGATCAGAGGGGTCAGCAAGCGAAATTTCACGCCCGGCGGCGCGCTCGGGGCGGCTTTGGGTGGTTTGGAACGCCTAGGAATATGTGCGGATTCGTCGCGGCGAGGACGGCGGCCGCGGCTTCAAAGCGCCGCGCGCGCATCCTCCAGGGTGGCGATGACGTCGCAGCCGGCGAACGCGAACGCCGCGATCCCGGCCTCGCGCCAGTCGGTCTCGTGCGCGCCCGGGCGGCCGGCGAGCCAGACGCCTTTTGCGCCCGCCTTCGCCAGGGCCCGCGCGAATGGCGCCGCCATCTCATCGTAGGCCGCGTCGGGACCGCAGAGACAGGCGAGCGCAGCGCCGCTGTTCGCGAAGGCGACCGCCGCGGCGTCGGCGTCGTGCAGTTCGCCGGACTCGATCGTTTCGAACCCGCCTGCTTCGAACAGGGACCGGGCGAAGCCGATACGGGCGGTCGCCGCGACAACGCCGCCAACGGCCGCCAGGAAAACGCGCGGACGGGCGCCCTTGGCGGCAAGGTCGGCGTCGGAGGCGTCGCGCAGCCGCTCGAATGCTTCCGCCAGCCGCACCGGAGCGAATACGCCTTCTGTCTCCAGCTTCAACGGCAGGGGCGCCAGAACCGCCGCATCCTGTTCGGCGAGGTTCGGATATTCGCTCGTGCCCGTGATCGGAGTCTTGCGGCTCGCGACGTCGCGTAAAAGGGCGCTGCGCGCATCCGCGACCCGAGCGGCGAATGCGCCGGGCGCGAGGGCAGCCGCCAGCCCGCCCTCGCGTTCAATTTCCTGAAAAAGCGTCCACGCTTTTTGCGCGAGCGCGTCGGTCAGCGCCTCGTATCCGCCTGCGCCGGCTGCGGGATCAGCCACGCGCCAGAGGTTCGACTCTTCGATCAGGATCAGTTGCGCGTTGCGCGCAAGGCGCCGCGCCTGAGCATCCGGCAGGCCCAGCGCCTGCGTGAAGGGCAGCGCCACGACGGCGTCGGCCCCGCCGACGCCTGCCGAAAACGCCGCCGTCGTCGTGCGAAGCGCGTTCACGTACGGGTCGCGGCGCGTCATCATGCGCCATGCGGTTTCCGCTTCCACGTGCGCGGGACGCGGCTGCAATCCGCAGCTTTCCTCGACGCGCGCCCAAAGCCGGCGCAGCGCACGCAGCTTGCAGATGGATGCGAACTGGTCGGCGTCGACGGCGACGCGAAAGCCGATGGCGCTTTGCGCTTCCTCAAGCGGCGCCCCTGCGGCTTCGAGCGCGCGCATCGCGGCGACCGCTTCAGCCAGGGTGAACGCCAGCTCCTGCGCGTCCGTGCCGCCGGCCGCATGGATCATGCGTCCGTCGGCGGCGATGAAGGGTCCCCGAAAGCCGCGCGCCATCAGCGCCACGGCGCGCGTGGCGTCCGTCGAAGAAAGGCCGAAGAAGATTCGCGCGCTGGCGGGATCGAGACCCTGCGCCTCGATGATCGCGGCGACATCCTCCGGCGCCTGGCAGCCAGGCGCCATGTTGAGGCTGAGCGCCACGTCCTTCAGATCGAGTCCGAGCGCGTCCCGCGCGCCCGTTTCCGGCAGTCCCAGGTCATAGGCGTTCCGTGCGCCCGCGAATACGAGCGACAGGCCGGAGGCGCCGCCCTCCATGTCAGCGCGCGCCTGTTCGCAAGCGATCGCGCCGTCCGCGTGGTCGATGCGGGTGAGCGCGCGCCATGGCCCCGGCTCCGCGCGACCCGCGGCCGCCCGGCCCGATGCGTCGCGCGGATAGAGCGGCGCGATCTCCAGGCCATCGGCGGTGCGCGCGACGAGCCGGTCGAACGGCGCCCCCTTGAGCGCCTTGTCCACCAGCTTGCGCCAGTCCGCTTCGCTCACGCGCGGAAAGGCGCTGGCGAGGGCGGCGAATTGGGATGCGTCTGGCATGGCTTGACCTGTGGCCGGGCGCGCCGGAGGCGGCGCTTGCGTCCCGCGTTTGTACACCGCGCCGCGCGGCCCGCCACACGCCGTTAGTCGAAGCGCGGATCGTAATCTGCCGCGGCTTCCGCGCTCACACGAAGCGGTCGAGGCCCGGAATGGCCGCAGCGATCTCGCGCACGGTGTCCTCGCCGGCCTGTTCCCTGGCGTAATTGAAGAACTGCTCGCCGAGCCCCTGAATGTCGCCCATTCCAAGTCCAAGCCCCTGGAGCTGGCCGGCCAGGCCCATCAGGCCGCCTCCGCCGCCCATCAGTCCGCCGAGCGCGCCCATCAGGCCGCCGCCGCTCTCTGACGGCGCTGCGTCGATTGCCTGTTGCGCGCCGGGAAGCGCCTGCAGCAGTTTGGCGAAGTCCGCATCGGGCGCCTGCTTTTGCAGGAAGGAGAGGATGAGGCCGATGGCCTGTTGCGCGACGCCCGCGTCGATTCCGAGCGCCTGTGTCACGCGCGCGATCAGTTCGTCCATGATGATGCTCCTGTGCGGCGCCAGCTTCGCCGCCCGGCGCCCGTCCTCCGCCCACCATGCTGCGGCTTGGCCGCGCTGGCAAGGCCGGGAGCATCCCGGAAACGAAGAGGGCGAGGCGGTGTTCCGCCTCGCCCTTTCTGTCACACGTGCCCGAGGGCGCTGTGTTCCCGGACGTGGCGTTCGTGCTCGGCCGCTTCACCGGAGAGCTTGCCCCACACGTAGGCGGCCGCGCCGATCAGGACCATGGCGTTGAGCCAGATGTAGAGCGGGATTTCGAACTTATGCATGACGATACCTCGTAAATTGGAATGAGGTGGAAAGGGGGAGGAGGTCCCCCATTCCTCATGCTTCCCGTTGAAGGGGGTCGTGGTGCTGGGCCGCGAGCTTGTTCAGGACAAAGCCCGTGGCCACGACGAGCGCGGCGCCGATGGCGGCCGTAGGCAGCTCCAGCGTGTGCACCATCTTTTCGCCAAGCGTCTTCACCAGCCAGGGATCGGTGATCAGCATTTCGCCGGCCACCCAGCCAAGAAGGCCGGCGCCCGCCCACACCAGGATGGGGAAGCGCGCGAGAAGACGCATGATGAGCGTCGCGCCCGCGATGATCAGCGGGATCGAGATGGCGAGACCGATCATCAGAAGCATCGTCGAATCCTTCGCCACCGCAGCGATGGCGAGAACGTTGTCGAGGCTCATCACCATGTCGGCGATCGCGATGGTCTTCACGGCATGGAAGAGACGGTCGGAGGATTCGATTCCTTCGCCGCCTTCGTCCTCGCCGCGGATCAGCTTCACGGCGATCCACAAGAGCAGGCAGCCGCCCACGATCTTGAGGAACGGGGTTGTGAGAAGCGTCGCCACCAGTAGCGTGAACACGATGCGCATGGCGATGGCCACCAGCGCGCCGATGATCATGCCAGAACGCTGCTTGTTCTCCGGGAGGCCACGGCACGCGAGCGCAATGACGACGGCGTTGTCGCCGGAGAGAATGATGTTGATCCAGATGATCTGGACCAGCTTGAGAAGATCTGGACCGAGATGTTCCATAGAATGTCTACCGAATTGATTGCTTGCCCGCGCAGGCGGGCGCCTTTGGAAGTCGCTGGCGCGCCTCCTGCTTGAGGCGGCGGCGCAAGCGCGCGCTTCCGGGCGGAAGGCGTTGGCTCAAACGGGCGCGCCAGTGCGCGCTTCCGCCCTGAGAGCCGGCAATCAGACGGTGGGGGGGCCTGTCGGCGGGTGCGCGCAACCAGGCCGTTTGGGCGCGAACCAGGAATCGGCGCAACCACGCAAGTCAGCGCCGTCCAGCAAGGCGAGCCGAACGCCGCGTATGCGTGCATCCGGCGCGTCGTTTCCGAAGAATTCCTCGGCGTCCTCGGTGGCCCGGGCGGCAAGCGCCCCGGCTTCCTGTGTCTGAGGCCGTTCGGCGGGTTCGAACAGCTCGATCTCGCCGACGCGCAGACCTTGCAGCCCGCGCATCTCGGGAACTGCGGACAGAAGGGTGGCGAGCACGGCCACTAGGACCTGCGCCATCCTCATCATGTCGCGCATCTTGCGCAGGGCGGCCTCCGGCGAATTTGGCTTTCTTGACTGCTAGAGCATTAGAGAGCCCGGCGGCATAGTCAACACGCGGGCGCTACATTAGTGCCCCGTCATCGACCGCCGGCCGCCCCGCCGGTGGAAAGCCGCCCGGCGCTGGCCTATAAGCGACGGATGATTTGTCCTTGAGGATTGCCATGTCGACGACGGATCCGCGGAACGAGCCTGGAATGGTGCTGGTCGGCAAGGGGGAGGGGGAATTCCAGCACCTCATCCTGAAGCGGGCCAACCGCCACGGCCTCGTCACGGGCGCCACCGGCACGGGCAAGACCGTCACCCTCCAGACGCTCGCGGAAGGCTTTTCGAACGCCGGCGTCCCCGTTTTCGCGGCCGACGTAAAGGGCGACCTCTCCGGCATCGCCATGAAGGGCGAGCCGCAGCCACATTTCGTCAAGCGCGCCGAGGAGCTTGGCTTCGAGTGGCAACCGGACGAGTTCCCGGTCGTCTTCTGGGACCTGTTCGGAGAGCAGGGCCATCCGATCCGGGCCACCATCAGCCAGATGGGTCCGTTGTTGTTGTCGCGCCTGCTCGAGGCCAACGACGTGCAGGAAGGCGTCATCAACATCGTCTTCCGGGTCGCCGACGAGAACGGGCTCATCCTGCACGACCTGAAAGACTTCAGGGCCATGTTGCAGTTCGTCTCCGACAACCGCGCCGAGCTTCAGCAGAAATACGGCAATGTGGCGCCTGCGACGGTCGGCGCGCTCCAGCGCCAGTTGCTCGTGCTCGAAAACCAGGGCGCCACGAAATTCTTCGGAGAGCCCGCGCTCAAGCTCGAGGATTTCATTCGCACCGAAGGCGGGCAGGGCGTCATCAACATCCTCGCCGCCGACAAGCTGATGCGCAGCCCGCGGCTCTACGCGACGTTCCTGCTGTGGATGCTGTCGGAACTGTTCGAGACGCTGCCCGAGGTGGGCGACCCCGACAAGCCGAAGCTCGTCTTCTTCTTCGACGAGGCGCATATGCTGTTCGACAGCGCGCCCAAGGCGTTGCTCGACGCCGTCGAGCAGGTCGTGCGCCTGATCCGCTCTAAGGGCGTCGGCGTCTATTTCGTCACGCAGAATCCGCTCGACGTGCCGGAGACCGTTCTGGGCCAGCTGGGCAATCGCGTGCAGCACGCGTTGCGCGCCTTCACGCCGCGCGATCAGCGCGCCGTGCGCGCCGCCGCGGAGACGTTTCGCCAGCGCAAGGGCTTCGATACGGCGACAGCCATCACCGAGCTGAAAGTGGGCGAGGCGCTCGTCTCGACGCTCGACCTGAAAGGAGCGCCGCATGAAGTGGCCCGCACGCTGATCGCGCCGCCGGCCGCGCGCGTCGGTACGATCACCGAAGCCGAACGCCGGCAGGTCATGCAGCGCAGCCCCGTTCGCGGCCGCTACGATGAATCGGTGGAGGCGGAATCGGCCTTCGAGCAGTTGCAGAAGCGCGCGCAGGAGGCTGAACAGGCCGCGGCGCAGGCGAGCGCCGGAAACGGCGGCATCCTAGATCAACTGGGCGGAATGCTCGGCGGCGTCTTCGGCAACGGCAAGCCGCCGCCGGTCAATCCGAAGACCGGCAAGCCGGTGCGCGTTCCGCCCACGCTGGCCGAACAGATCATCAAGCAGGCGAGCACGTCGGCCGCGCGTTCCATAGGCACGCAGGTGTCGCGCGCGATCCTGCGCGGCGTGCTGGGTGGTCTGATGGGCGGCAGCGGCGGCAAGCGGCGCTGAATGGGGCAGGCCCCCGGAGAATCGGAAAAGCGACATGTCCATTGACCACGTTTTGTCGTCCATCGACCGCGATCTCGACGCATCGCTCGCGCGTCTTTTCGATCTTCTGAAAATCCGCTCGATCTCCACGGACCCGGCCTACAGGGACGATTGCGCGCGCGCCGCCGCATGGCTGGCGAATGAATTGAAGGGCATGGGCTTCGACGCCAGCGTGCGGCCGACCACGGGCAATCCGATGGTCGTCGCGCACGCGAAATCCGCAAACGCCAATGCGCCCCACGTCCTGTTCTACGGCCATTACGACGTGCAGCCTGTCGATCCGCTGGAGCTCTGGGAGAACGATCCCTTCGCGCCGAAGATCGTCGAGGCTGACGGATCGAAGCGCATCGTTGCGCGCGGCGCCGCAGACGACAAGGGCCAGTTGATGGCCTTCGTCGAGGCCTGCCGCGCGTTCATGGGCAACGGCGGGCTTCCATGCCATGTCTCGATCCTGTTCGAAGGCGAGGAGGAATGCGGCTCGCTTTCGCTGCCCGCATTCCTCGAAGCGAACAGGCAGGAGCTTCTCGCGGACTGCGTGCTCGTTTGCGACACGAACATGTGGGACAAGGACACGCCCGCGATCACGACCATGCTGCGCGGTCTCGTGCTGCAGGAAGTGATCATCGAAGCGGCCTCGCGCGATCTGCACTCGGGCCTGTTCGGCGGCGCGGCGATGAATCCGATCCGGGTGCTCACGCGCATCCTGGCCGACCTGCATGACGAGAACGGCCGCGTGACGCTTCCCGGTTTCTATGACGGGGTAGAGGAATTGCCGGCGGAAGTCGCGGCGCAATGGCGCGCGTTGCAGTTCGACGAGAAGGCGTTTCTCGGCGCGGTCGGTCTTGCGGAGCCTGCCGGCGAAAAGGGCCGCAGCGTTCTCGAACAGGTCTGGTCGCGGCCGACCTGCGATGTGAACGGCATCGTCGGCGGCTACACGGGCGAGGGGACGAAGACGGTTCTGCCCGCCCGCGCGTCAGCCAAAGTGTCGTTCCGTCTGGTCGGGCGCCAGAACCCGAGGCTGATCGTCGAGAGCTTCCATCACTTCGTCAATTCGCGCCTGCCGCTCGACTGCAAGGCGAGCTTCGTCGCGCATGGCGCCTCGCCCGCGATTTCGCTGCCGTTCTCGTCTCCGATGCTGCAGAAGGCGCGCGCCGCGCTCACCGCCGAATGGGGCCGCGAGGCGGTGATGGCGGGCGGCGGCGGATCGATTCCCGTGATCGGCGAATTCAAGCGCGACCTCGGCATGGATTCGCTGATGATCGGCTTCGGTCTCGACGACGACCGCATACATTCGCCGAACGAAAAGTATGAAGTGAAGAGCTTCCACAAGGGCGCGCGCTCATGGGCGCGCGTGCTTGCCGCGCTGGCGGGGTGAGGGCGCGCTCGTCTTCGCGAGTATGGCGCGCCCGATCACTGCGCCTAGTAACAATTCTCCGGGGCGGGAAATGTCTTTCCCTTCACCGCCTGCACGTAGGCCGAAATCGCGCCTTCGACGCTCCCGGCGCCAACCATGAAGTCTTTTGTGAAGCGCGGCTTCTTGCCCGGATAGACGCCGAGCATGTCGTGCAGAACGAGCACCTGCCCGTCGCAGTCTGGTCCCGCGCCGATTCCGATCGTCGCCATGCGCGTAAGGCTTTTCGTGATCCCGGCGCCGAGCGCAGCCGGGATCATTTCCAGCACCATGAACGAGGCGCCGGCGTCCTGAAGGGCCAGCGCGTCGGCCCTGAGCACCGCTGCTGAATCCTCGGTGGTTCCTTGCACACGATAGCCGCCGAGCTGGTTGACGTGCTGGGGCGTAAGCCCCGTGTGCGCGCAAACCGGCACGCCGCGTTCGACGAGAAAGCGCACGGTCTCAGCCATGTGCGCGCCGCCCTCGACCTTCACCATCTGCGCGCCGGCGGCCATCAGGCGCGCGGCGCTGCGCATGGCCTGTGACGGGCTCTCCTGATATGCGCCGAAGGGCAGATCGGTGATGATGAGCGGACGCTTCGCGCCGCGCGCCACGCAGGCGGTGTGATACTCCATGTGGTCGAGCGTCACCGGCAGCGTCGTCGTGTGCCCCTGCAGCACGTTGCCGAGCGAGTCTCCGACGAGCAGCACGTCCACGCCCGCGCGGTCGAGCATCGCCGCGAAGCTCGCGTCGTAGCAGGTGAGCACGGCGATCTTTTCGCCCGCTTCGCGCATCTTCGCGAAGTCGCCGAGCTTGAGGGGCTTGCGTTCGGCCAGATACGCCATTCAGCTCTCCTGCGCCCTCTGCGCGTGAATATTGTCGATCAGCCGCGTCGTGCCGATCCGCGCGGCGACGAGCAGGCGCAGCGGACCTTTCGCGCTCTCGTCCACGCGCGCGAGGCTCGCCGCATCCCGCAGCTCAAGATAATCGAGCCCGAAGCCCGCGTCTTCAATCTGTCTGCGCCCGTCGGCGAGGATGGGCGCGGACGCCTCGCCCCTGGCGACGCGCCCCGCGCACGCCTGCAGGGTGCGGTAAAGCGCGGGCGCCGCCGCGCGCTCCTCCGGCTTCAGGTAGACGTTGCGCGACGACATCGCCAGACCATCGGGCTCGCGCATCGTCGGCGCGCCGGCGATCTCGACGGGAAGATCGAGGTCGCGCGCCATCTGCCGGATGACGGCAAGCTGCTGGAAGTCCTTTTCGCCGAACACCGCGGCGTCGGGCGCGCACTGGATCAGCAGCTTGGCGACGACCGTCGCGACGCCCTGGAAATGCGTGGGGCGGAAGGCGTCCTCGAGTCCGGCCTTTGCGGGGCCCTCGAGCGAGACCGCCGTCGCGAACCCGGGCGGGTACATGTCCTGCGGCGCGGGCGCGAAGACGAGGTCGCATTTCGCGCGCGCCAGCTTCTCGACATCGGCCTCGAACGTGCGTGGATACCTGGAGAAGTCCTCGTTCGGCGCGAACTGCGTGGGGTTCACGAAGATGGAGGCGACAACGCGCTGCGCTTTCGTGCGGGCGAGTTCGACGAGCGAGATATGGCCCGCGTGCAGCGCGCCCATTGTCGGAACCATTGCAACACGCTCGCCGGTCCGCCGCCAGCCTGCGACGGCCTGGCGAAGCTCTGCGACGGTGCGGGCGATAACGGGCGCGCTCATAATTTCCTGATGTAGGCGAAGATTGGCGAATTTTCATCGGCGCGTGGGGCGCGCCCGCTGCGTCAGTCGGGGAGGCGGGGCAATTCGTCAAGCCCCCGCAGGACGCGGGCGGGCGGCATATCGGGATATTCGTCGGGCGCGCCCGCCCGGTTGATCCACACCGTGCGGAAGCCGAACAGGCTCGCGGCCGCGATGTCCCAGCGGTTCGCGGATTGAAAGGAAATCAGGCCGGGGTCCACGTCGAAATGCTCGGTGGCGAGCGTGTAAACCGTCGGCGCGGTCTTGAAGACGCCCCGCGCGTCCACGGAAAGAACCGCGTCGAACAGGCCCTCAAATCCCGCCGCGCGGATGGCGCCGGCGAGCATGGCCGGCGCGCCGTTGGAGAGGATGGCGAGCTTCGCGCCGGCGGCCTTCAGCGCGTCGAGAGCGGGTCGCGCGTCGGTGAAGGCGTCGAGTTCGTCGTAGGCGGCGAGCAATCTCGCGCGCAGTTCGGCGCCGAGGCCGCCTGTCGTGACCGCCGCTGCATAGTCGAGCGCCTGGGCGGTGAGTTCGCGGAAGTCCACGTAAGGGGCGTCGGCGAGCGAACGCACCCACGTGTACTCAAGCTGTTTCGCGCGCCACAGTTCGGACAGCCGCGCCGCCTGCGCGCCGATTTCGCCTTCGTGGCGAGCCACGGCGGCGTGCGCGTCGAACAGCGTTCCATAGGCGTCGAACACATAGACCGGCAGCGTCATCGCGTTTCATCTCCCTGCCAGGCGCGTGGCCGCAGCCGCTTCTCGCCCGCAGCGCGCCATCGCGGAAGCCGGACTTTCGTCTCCCTCACGCTTCGCCGCCGTCAGGTTTCGCAGGCGCGGCGCGCCGCAGACGGGCAGGGCGAACGCCAAGCGCCAGCAACGCAGCGAAGAGAACTGAAAAATAGACGACCGCCCCGGCGCTTGCGAGCAGGACGAGCGCGGCCTCCTTGGCGAAGCCGCCGGCGAGCGACGCCCCAATCGCGACGGCCGGCGCGCGGCCGAAGATCGCGACGAGCGCCAGAAGCGCGCTCGCGGCGCCCGCGGCGAGGATGGTCTTCTTCAACGTCGCGTCGGGGCGCATGTCGCCGCGCCGCATGGCGAGCAGGCAGAGCAGGATGAAATTGATCCAGGCGCCGACGGCCGTCGCGATGGCGAGGCCCGGCGCGCCGAGCGGCTGGAACAGGACGATCTTCAGCGCGACGTTGAAAGCGACGGCGGCAAGCGAGATCATCATCGGCGTCTTGGTGTCGCCGCGCGCCTGGAAGCTCGCCACCGCCGAGCGGATCAGCACGACCGCGAGGAGGCCGGAGCCATAGGCGCCCAGCACTGCCGCGGAGCGCGCGGCGGCGTCCGCGTCGAACGCGCCGCGCTGGAACACGCCCGCCATGATCATGTCGGATATGGTGAGAAACGCCACGAAGAACGGCGCGGACAGCGCGATGGTGAGCGCCATCGTGCGGTTCTGCGCGTCGAGCGCGCCCGCGTCGTCGCCCGCCGAGAACCGGCGGCTCATCTCCGGCAGAAGCACCGTGCCCGCCGCGATGCCGATGACGCCGATCGGAAGCTGGTAGATGCGGTCGGCGTAATAGATCGACGCGAGGCCGCCCGTCGGCAGCAGCGAACCGATGATCGTGTCGGCGAAAAGCGCGATCTGCACGCCCGCGGAGCCGATCACCGCCGGCACGAAGGCCGTGAAGAATTGCTTCATGTCGGCCGTCCACTGCGGCCTGGCGAACCACGCGAACACGCCCGCGCGCTTGGCCGCGGCGATCATCAGCGCGAGTTCCAGAACGCCCGCCGCGAGAACGCCCGCTGCAGCCGCAATCCCCGCATTCGGAAACACGAACCAGATGGCGAGGCATCCGATGATGGCGAGGTTGAGCAGAACCGGCGCGAAGGCGGCGGCGGCGAAGCGCGCGTTGGCGTTCATCGTGCCGGAGATCAGCGTGACGAGCGTGACGCAGAGAAGATACGGGAAGGTGATGCGCGTCATCGTCAGCGCGTGGGCCATCTTCTCGGGATCGTCAGCGAGGCCCGGCGCCAGCAAAAGCAGGAGCTGTCGCGTGAAGACCAGCGCCAGCCCCAGGAGGACGATCTGCGACGCGAGCAGAAGGGTGAACAATTGCGCCGAGAAGCGCTTCGCCTCCGCCGCGCCTTCCGTTTCCAGCACGCGCGAATAGGAGGGCACATAGGCTGCGTTGAATGCGCCTTCGCCGAAGATCGCGCGGAAATGGTTCGGCAGCCGGAAGGCGATGGTGAATGCGTCCGCGAGCATGCCCGCGCCCAGGACCGCTCCCATCACCACATCGCGAACGAAGCCCGTCGCGCGCGAAAGCAGTGTGAAGCCGCCGACGGAGGCGAGATTGCGTGAAAGACTCTTCGACCCGCCGCTCAAGGGGCGCCGCTCCCGGGCCGCGCCGGCGGCATGGGCGACTCGCCGCCTTCGACGCCGATGCGCTCGCCCACGAGATAAAGGGGCCGCCGCTTAACCTCCGCGAAGATGCGGCCGATATATTCGCCAAGGATGCCGAGCGACATGAGCTGCACGCCCGCGAAGAACATGATCGACACGATCAGCGAGGCGTAGCCAGGCACATCGGCGCCATAGGTGATCGTCGTGAAGATGAAATACACCGCCGCCGCCAGCGCGAAGATGGAAATCAGCGTGCCGATGTAGGTCCACACTTTCAGCGGCAGCGTCGAGAACGACATCAGCCCGTCGAGCGCGAACCGCGTCAGCTTGCGATAGCTGAACTTCGACTCGCCGAAGGCGCGCTCCTGCACTTCGAACGGCACGCCGATGGAGCGGAAGCCGATCCATGCGTAGAGGCCCTTCGAGAAGCGCGCGCGCTCCGGCATTGCGCGCAGGGCTTCCACCGCCTTGCGGTCGAGAAGTCGAAAGTCGCCGGCGCCAGGCGGCAGGCTCGTTTCCCCGAAGTTCGCAAACAGCTTGTAGAAGCGCATCGTCAGCATGCGGCGAAGCGGCGAATCCGCCGTGCGGTCGACGCGCTGCCCGTAGACGTTTTCATAGCCCTCGCGCCAGCGCGCCATGAAGGTTTCGATCATCTCCGGCGGATGCTGGAGATCGGCGTCCATGATGATGACCGCGTCGCCCCGCGCGTGATCGAGGCCGGCGGCGATGGCGATCTCCTTGCCGAAATTGCGGCTGAAGGAGACGGCGCGAAACCGCGGGTCGAGTTCGTGCGCGCGGCGCAGGCCCTGCAGCGTGCTGTCACTCGACCCGTCGTCGACGAACACGACCTCGAAGGAATCCGACGCGCGCTCAAGGACCGGGGTGAGCTTCTCGACCAGAAGCTGGAGATTGTCCGCTTCGTTGAACATCGGGATCACGACCGACAATTCCGGCCGCTCCTCGCGCATATCCATCGCGGTGGGCGCCCGCGCGGGCTCTGTCGTCTGGGTCATTCAGCTTCCGGGCCGCTTGTGCGTCGTGTCATTGGATATGAGACCTATGCCGAACATTGTCCCGCTTGCAAGGCGTCTGGCGACAGACCTGCGCGCACGGGCGTGCTAGAAGGCTGCCGACGGACTATCAGCCCCGCGAGCAGCCTTGCAAAGCTTTCCCCTTATTCTCTGCGCTGACGATTATGGCCTTTCCCCGGCAGTGAGCGCCGGCATCCTCGAGGCGCTGGCCGCCGGCCGGCTGAACGCCACCGGCGCCATGACGAACAGACCGAACTGGAAGACGGCGGCGCGCGATCTCCGCGCCCTGGAAGGCGCGGGAGCCCTCTTCGGCGTTCATCTGAACATGACGCTCGGCGCTCCGCTTGCGGCCGGGGCGGCGCTGGCGCCTTCGGGCGTGTTTCCCCAGTTGTCGACCTATCTGCGCGGCAAGGTCTCGCGCGAGGCTGTCGCGGAGATCGCGCAGGAGATTCGCGCGCAGCTCGACGCTTTCGAGCAGGAGATGGGCCGCCCGCCGGACTTCGTCGACGGACACCAGCATGTGCATGTGCTGGAGCCCGTGCGCGGGCTTCTGCTCGAGGAGGCGCAGCGGCGCGGATATGCAGGCAAGGCGTGGCTGCGCGACAGCGCGGACAGGACGGCGCGCATTCTCAAGCGCGGCGTCGAAACGAAGAAGGCGCTGGCGCTCGCCTGGCTCGCGCGGGGCTTTGCGAAGGAGGCGCGCGCCAGGGGTTTCGAGGTCAATGACGGCTTCTCTGGCTTTTCGGCTTTCGACCCCTCCCGCGACTATGGCGCCGACTTCGCCCGCTATCTTGCGCAGCCTGGCGGCCGTCATCTCGTCATGTGCCATCCCGGCCATGTGGACGATGAGTTGAGAAGCGCCGATCCGGTGACCACCACGCGCGAGCAGGAGCTTGCGTTCCTGCTCTCCAGTCGCTTCAGCGAGACGATGGAGAAGGCGGGGGCAAGGTTGGGGATGTGGAGCGGTATCTCGTATTGACCGTCCCGCTCGCCCTCCTCGGGATTGTTGCCATGGCTTCGTGAGCGGCGCAGACTGGAAGGACTGAGGCAGCGGCGCGCCATATCGGCCGCGCGATCGCCGCCCGGGACCTTGAGGGGGCGCACATGAAACTGTCGAGGATGTCAGCCGTTCTGGCGGTGGCTGTGGGGGCGGCGGGTGCGCCGTCGGGCCTGATCGCCCAAACGTTTCAGTTTGGCGCCGTTGGCGACACTGGCTACTCGAAAGTCGCGGAGGAAGAGTTCTCGCGCATGATCGACGCTATGAACCGCGAAAATCTTGCGTTTGTCGTTCATGTCGGCGACTTTGAGGCCGACCCGCGCCCCTACATGCGGGCGCCGGAACGCATTTCAATGCCCTGCACGGATGCCCATTACAAGCGGGTTCTGGCGCAGCTCCAGAGCTCCGCTCATCCGATCATCCTTACGCCGGGAGACAATGACTGGACGGATTGCCATCTCCTCAAGGCCGATCCGAAAGTTGACCCGCTTGAACGGCTGGCTGCTGTCCGCGAGATTTTTTATCCAGCCGGCAAATCGCTCGGCAAGCGAACGCTGGACGTGACCCCTCAGGGCGGCGCATTCGCGAAGTTCCGTGAAAACCTCGCATGGAAAGTGAACAACGTGACGTTCGCCACGATGCACATCGTGGGCAGCAACGACAACAAAGGGCGCACGCCCGAAATGGACGCGGAGGCCGAAGAGAGAACCAACGCCAACATCGCTTGGATGCGGCAGGCTTTCGCGGACGCCAAAAGAGACGCCAGCATCGGGCTTGTGCTTGTCACACAGGCGAATCCCGGCTTCGAGACCAAATGGACGCCATCGCTCATCGACCGGTACTTCAGACTGTTCCCGGGCGTTGCTCCGCCAAAGCAACTGCCGCCCAGCGGTTTCGATGCGTATCTTGCCGCACTCGAAGCGGAGATGCAGTCCTACGACAAGCCTACGCTGTTCATTCACGGCGACACGCACATATTCCATGTCAACCGGCCGCTTCTGAACAAGAAGACAAACCGCTTTTACGAGAATTTCACGCGCCTTGAGGTGTTCGGCGACCCAGAATCGCACTGGGTTCGCGTAACGGTCGATCCGCAAAACCCGGAGCTTTTCACGGTCGAGCCGCGAATTGTGCCCGAGAACAGGGCGCGGCCGTCACGCTGAACCTGCGCCGGGCGCCGCAAACGGAAATGGCCGGGTTTCCCCGGCCATTCGCATTATCAGGAAAACCGCAGCTTACTTCGCCGCCGCGTCGTACATCTGGGCGACGTATTCCCAGTTCACGAGGTTCTCGATGAACGCCTTCACGTAGTCGGGACGGCGGTTGCGGTAATCGATGTAGTAGGAGTGCTCCCACACGTCGCAGCCCAGGATCGGCGTCGCGCCGTGAACGAGCGGGCTTTCGCCGTTGGCGGTCTTCGTGACGACGACCTTGCCGTTCTGCACCGCGAGCCAGCACCAGCCCGAGCCGAACTGCGTGACGCCGGCCTGGATGAAGTCTTCCTTCATCTTGTCGATGGAGCCGCAGCCGTCGATGATCGCCTTCTCCAGCGCGCCGGGGATCTTGCCGCCGCCGTTGGGCTTCATCCAGTTCCAGAAGTGGAGGTGGTTGTAGTGCTGGCCGGCGTTGTTGAAGAGGCCCGCGTTCTTGCCGAACGAGCCCTTCACGATCTCTTCCAGCGACTTGCCTTCCCACTCCGTGCCCTTCAGCAGGTTGTTGCCGTTGGTCACATAAGCCATGTGATGCTTGTCGTGGTGGTACTCCAGCGTCTCCTTCGACATGTACGGCTGCAGCGAGTCGTAGGCGTAGGGAAGATCGGGAAGCGAGAAGCTCATCAGGGCGCCTTTCGAATGGTTGACTGAGCGCCGCCGCGGACCCCTTCCTCCGTGGGTCCTGCCTCGCAGCGCCGGGACTAGAGGGCATACTTTCGTTCAACGCGCGAATCAATCCTGACCGCGCCGCTCGGGCCGAAGGCCCAGCTTAATTTCACTTTACCTTCTTATGTGGTGTTATGCGCCGCGAAGCGGCCCTCGCGGCCGGTTGGACGCTTCTGGAGGACTTGTCCGGAATGAAATGGCTTGTCGCGTTGCTGGGTCTGCTGATGGTGGCGGCTGGCGGTTACTGGGGCTTCAATGGCTCGCTTATCGTCCAGGTCGAGCGTGGCTGGAGCGCCGTGATCGGCGGTGCGGTCGTGTTTTCCTCCGGAATGCTGATTCTGGCCGTCGCGGCGCTGATGGGTTCCGTTGACCGCCTGACGCGGGCCACGCGCTCCGCGGAGGCCGCGAAGCCGCGTCCGTCTCCGCCGTCGGCTTCGCCCGCGCCAGAGCCCGCCGCCGCGAGCGCGCCCGCTCCCGCTTCCGAAGAGCCGACAACCGTCGCCCCGGCTGCGCCGCCGCGCGTCGGGACGCCTCCCGCGTCCGGCGACAAGACACAACTGAAGCTCGAACTGGAACAGGATGTTATTCCGCCCGCCGCCGCATCGCCGCAGGACGCGTCTGGCGAAGCCGAGCCCAAAGCCGCGAGCGCCGGGCCGGGGAAGCCTGAGCCGGGCGGGGCCGAGCCCCCGAACACCGAGGCGGGCACGCCCGATCCCGGCGCGCCCGGCGCAGGCAAGTCCGATGCGGAAGCGCCCGAACCCGTGAATTCCGGGACGTCGCCCGCCGCCGCGCCGGCGGAGCCTGAAACGCGGGAGCCGCTGTCCCCGCCGCCGCCCGCCCCGTCGCCGCAGGTTTCAAAAGCGGCCGATGCGCCGCCGCCCGTGCGGGCCCGTCCGGCGCCGCCGCCGGTGGCTGGCAGGCCCCGGCCGCCGCGTCCCATGGCGCCCCCGCCGCGCTCGATGGCGCCGCCGCCCCCGCCGCCGCCGTCCGGACCGAAGCGTGCCGCGCCAGTTACGCCACCAGCTTCGCCGGCTATGGCGCCCCCGGCTGGGATCGCGAAAGCTGTGGAGGAAGTGGCGCCCGGCTCCGCGCCGGCGCCCGATAACGGCGCGCCAACGCCGGCGGCGAAAGAGAGCGGGGCGCCGCAGGCCGCGGCCCACGACGAAGCGCCCGGGCGCAAGGATGAGCAGGCGCCCGCAACTGGTAACGAAAAGGAGCCCGCAACCGCGAGTCCCGAACCGCCGCCGGTTGCGCCGTTGCCGAAGATCGTGCGCCGCTACGAATCGCAGGGCGTCCGTTACACGCTTTACGAGGATGGCTCGATCGACGCCGAATCGTCAGGCGGCCGCTTCCGGTTCGCCTCGCTTGAAGAGCTGCGTGCGTTTCTTGAAAAGAAAAACTGACCCCTGGCGCCTCACTTCACCAGCGGCATGAGGGCCTTGAAGTCCGCCGTCCCGGCGGCGCCGAGCCATTCGAAGATCGCCATCTCGGTCGTCGCCGCGATGGCGCCCGCCGCTTGCATGCGCGAGAGCGCGAACGCTTTTGAAGCCGGCGCCCGCGAGGCCGTTGCGTCCGCGACGACGAAGCATTGCAGGCCGGTTTCGGCGATTTCGATCGCCGTCTGCAGGACGCACACGTGCGCCTCGATGCCGCAAATGACGACCTGATCGCGTCCGTCCGCCGCGAGATGTTCGATGCGCAGACGCAGCGCGTCGTCGCGCATGCAGGAGAACGTCAGCTTGTCGAGCGTGACGCAATCGTTCGGCAGATGCCGCCGCAAATCCTCGACGGTTGCGCCGATGCCCTTTGGATATTGCTGCGAAACGGTGATCGGCAAGGAGAGCCGAGCGGCGGCCTGCACGATGCGGGCGCAATTTGCGAGCGCGGCCTCGGCCTCGGTCATTGCGGGCAGCAACTTCTCCTGCATGTCGATCACGAGCACCTGGGTGCGGTCAGGCTTGATCAGCGCGCTCATGTGATCTCCGTCGTGTCCTGCGTCTTGCGATAGGGCGTTCGGCTCGCGTTCGCCGCCCAGATCGCGAACGCATATTCGACGGCGATTTCCTTCAGCCGGTCGAAACGTCCCGTCGCTCCGCCGTGGCCCGCTTTCATGTTCGTGCGCAACATGATCGGCCCGCCTCCGGTCATCGTCGCGCGCAATCGCGCGGCCCATTTGGCCGGCTCCCAATACGTGACGCGCGGATCGGTCAACCCGGCCTCGATCAGCATGGCGGGGTAATGCTGGGCCTTCACGTTGTCATAGGGCGAATAGGAACGGATGCGATGGAACGCGTCCGGGTCCTTGATCGGATTGCCCCATTCCAGCCATTCGGGGGGCGTCAGCGGAAGGGTGTCGTCGAGCATCGTGTTGAGCACGTCGACGAAGGGGACGTCGGCGATGATGCCTGCGAAAAGCTCCGGCGCCATGTTGGCGACCGCGCCCATCAGCATCCCGCCGGCTGAGCCGCCGAGCGCGACGATGCGCTGCTCCCGTGCGAACTTTTGAGCCGTCAGCGCGCGCGCGCAGGCGATGAAGTCGTGAAACGAGTTGGGCTTCTTCTCGAGCTTTCCGTCGATGTACCAGTTCCAGCCCTTGTCCGTCCCGCCGCGAATATGCGCGATCGCGTAGACAAAGCCGCGATCGACGAGCGAGAAGCGGATCGAGGAGAAATGCGCCTCGAACGCATAGCCATAGGCGCCGTAGCCTTCGAGCAGCATGGGCGCGGAGCCGTCGATGGGCGTCTGCTTGTGATGCAGGATCGACACGGGCACCAGCGCGCCATCGTGCGATGTCGCCATGATGCGGCGCGTGACATAATCATCCGGATTATGCCCCGAGGGAATGGCCTGGCGCTTGACGAGGCGGCGCTCGCGCGTCGTCATATCGTAGTCCCAAACCTCGCCCGGCGTCTTCAGCGACGAGAAGCCGAAACGCATGACGTTTGTATCGAACTCCAGCACATCCTCGAGGTCGAGATCGTAGGCGGCCTCGTCGAAGGCGATGGCGTGCTCCTCGCCGCTTTCGATCTCGCGAACGACGATGCGCGGTAGTCCGTCCTCGAGTTCGGTGCGCACAAGATGACGCGCGAAAACGACGAAGCCCGTGATCATGCAGCCCTTCCGGTGCGGCACGATATCCTTCCAGTGCGCCTTGCCGGGCGTCGCCAGCGGCGCTTCCACGATCTTGAAATCCTCCGCGCCGTCGGCGTTCGTCAGGATGAACAGGCGGTCGCCGTGGTGCTCGACCTCATATTGCATGCGCGGATGGCGGCGCTCGACAAGCCGCAGTTTCGAGGAATTGTCGTCGAGGTCGAAGATGTAGGTCTCCGACGTTTCGTGATCCTCGACCTCGACGATGCCGATTCGGCCGGATTGCGTTTGCCCGACGCGCAGGAACCAGCGCGGGTCGAGTTCCTCGAACAGGAGTTCGTCCTCGTGCGCGGGGCTTCCGAGCCGGTGCCGGAAGATCTGGCACGAGCGGTGGTTCTCGTCGACGCGCACATAGTGGTAACAGGTCGAGTCTGTGCTCCACACGACCTCGCCGTCCGTGTCGATGGTTGCGTCGGGCAGGTCGCGTCCGCGTTCGATGTCGCGCACCCTGATGGTGTAGTATTCCGAGCCCTTCACATCGACGCTCCACGCCAGCAGCTTGTGGCTCGGCGAATGCGCCGCGGTCTCGAGATCGAAGAAGGCTTCCTTGTCCGCAAGCTTCTCGCAATCGAGCATGATCGTCTCTCGGCCGGTGTCGAGACGCTTGCGGCAGACGAGCGGATGTTCGTCGCCCTTTCGGTAGCGGCTGTAATAGGCGTATGGCCCGTCCTTGGCAGGAGGATCCGCATCGTCTTCCTTGATGCGCGCGCGCATTTCCTTCAGAAGCGTGCGCCGCAGGCCATTCACGGGCTTCAGGACCGTCTCGGCGTATTCGTTCTCGTGCGTGAGGAAGGCGCGAATGTCGCGGGGCAGGGAGGATGGCTTGCGCAACACTTCCTGCCAGTTGGCGGCGCGCAGCCATGCATAATCGTCGAAGACGCGCTCGCCGTGGATGACGCGCTCTTCGCGCCTCCTGCGGGCCGGCGGCGGGGTTTCGTGCGTGGCGGCGTGCGCGCGCGCGCCCGCATGAGCCTCCGGATCCGTGCGTGCGGCCGTCGTGCGGCGCTTGCGCGCGCCGGCCTGCGTGGTTCTCGTTGAGGCGCCCGTGGGGCGTCCTCGCGTTGAATCGTTCATCTGGCTTGGCCTGTGCCGCTTGTTCGTGCGCAGCGTCAGAGGTAATCGCGCCCCTGCCTGCGGGCAAGCAGAGCCTTCCGTTTCCGGCCCCTAAAAATATTAGGCGGAACCGTGGCGGCGAGGCTTGTTGCTTTATTGAAATAGATTATACAGAAAATTGCGCAGCTTTCGACTATGCGCCGGGTTGTAGATTAAGCGGCCCGTAAACATAACAACACTTCAGAACCATTCAGGCCGTGGCCATGACCGAGCAGAACTCCGACTATATTGAAATCGCAGCCGACATCGTATCGGCCTACGTTAGCAACAATTCCATTGCGGCGTCAGAACTTCCGGCGCTCATACGTGACGTTTACAACGCGCTCGTCCGCATACAGTCCGCGCCCGCGGCGCCTGCAGCAGAACCGCCGAAGCCGGCCGTGAACGCCCGCCGCTCGGTCCACGACGACTACATCATCTGCCTGGAAGACGGGAAGAAGTTCAAATCGCTCAAGCGCCACCTGCGCACCCAGTACGACATGACGCCCGAGCAGTATCGCGAGAAGTGGAGTCTTCCCCCCGATTATCCCATGGTCGCGCCCAACTACGCCAAGGCCCGCTCGGCGCTTGCAAAGGAAATGGGCCTGGGACAGGCCCGCAAGCGCAGCCGCCGCTGAGCGCGGCTTGGTCCCGCCGCCCCCGACAAGCCGCCCGCCCGGGCGGCTTTTTCTTTCCGCTGCGTCGCCCAAGCTGTTGTTCGCACTCATGCCGATCGCTCAAGTCATTCCTTGATCTTGAACAATGCCGGTTGGAAGCTTTGCTTGATATTATTAAGTTAACTCGCATTCCGGAGGCTTCGGCATGGATAATCTGAGGCGTTTGTCTCGAGGCGCGCTTGTGGGCGCGCTCGCAACGGCGGCCTTCGTCGCCGCACCCTTCGCTGTGGCGTCCGGCCACCGGCAACCTCCCCCGCGCGTGCTCATCGCGCAAGCCGATGGCGCGGCGACGCCCGCCGCGGAGGCCCCTGCGCCGGTTCAGGCTCCAATGGGGGCGCCGGCTCCTGCCGCCGCCCCGCCCGCGGCGCCGCCTCCCGCCGCGCCCGTGACGGCGCAGCCAGCGCCCGTTCCGCCGCCGCCGCCACAGGGCGAGCCGCCCGCCGCCGGGCAGGCCTCGGCGGAAACCTATAGCCGCGCCGAGATTGAAAAGCTCGTGGCGCCCGTCGCGCTCTATCCCGATGCGCTGCTTGCGCAGCTGCTTGCGGCGACCGCCTATCCGCTCGACGTGGTGCAGGCGGCCCGCTGGATCGAGCGCAACCGGGCGGCGGTCGGCAAGCAGGATTTCAGCGGCGCCGATCAGCAGAAATGGGACGAGTCGGTGAAGGCTCTGGTGCGCTTTCCCGAAGTCATCAGGAAGCTCAATGACGACGTGGACTGGATGACCGATCTCGGCGAGGCCTTCGTCAACCAGCCGAAGGAGGTCGCGGACGCCATCCAGGACCTGCGCGAGCGGGCCGAGGCCAAGGGCGCGTTGAAGGACAGCGAACACCAGCGCGTGGCGCGCCGCCAGGATGGCGGGCGCAATTATGTGGTGATCGAACCGGTCAACCCGCAGCGCATCTACGTGCCGGTCTACGATCCAGTGGCGCTCTGGTGGCCACCCGTCGGCTATGTCTGGGGCGGCGGGCCGTGGGTCACCTGGCCGTATTACGGTCTGCTCGCGGGCGTCGTGCCGGCCGCCTTCTACTGGGGCTGGAATTCGGGCTGGGTCTATCCGCCATTCTGGCCGGGCTATCGGGGCTGGCGCCCCGGACTCGCCTACGCGGGCGTGGGTCCCCGCCGCTGGGCGCCGAACCCGGCGCGCTTCCGGCCCGAGCTTGTGTCGAAACGCTCGAACGAGGCGATCCGCCGCTACGGCGCCACCTCGGCTGGCGGAAGGCGCATCCAGCAGATGAATGCGCAGCAGCGCACGCAGCGCGCAACCCGCGAACTCACCCGCGCGGGCGGCCGCCAGCAGGTGAACCGGGCGTCGGCGACCCGGCAGAACGTCACCCGCGCGCAGACGAACAGGAGCCGCAACGTCGCGTCGCAAAACCGCATGACGCGCCAGCAAGCGACGCGGGCGAACCGCGCTTCCATGAACCGCGCCTCCATGAACCGCGCCTCCATGAACCGGACTTCGATGAGCCGCGTGAATCGCGCGTCGATAAACCGCTCGTCGATGCGCGTGCAGCGCGGCCCGTCGATGGGCGCGCGCTCCATGGGCGGCTCGCGCGGTGCCGTGCGTTCCAGCGGCGGGCGCCGCGGGCGCTGATCGCGGCCGCGCCAGACGCAATCCGGTCAGGCCGCCTCCGGGCGGCCTTTTCGTCAGTGCGCCTTTCTGGCGGGGGAGGGTGAAAAGGCGCGCAGCGCGTCGCTTTCGGCCTTCCACGCCTGCGCCAGCGCGATGTGGCGGTTGAGATCGTAGGTCCAGTGGCCCGCCCGCCCGAGGCGGCGTTCGCGCCTCAGCGCGTCGGCGAGACGGCGCACGATGCGCGCCGTGGTTTCCGGTTCAGGGCCCGCGCATTCGCCCGCCATGAGCGGCAGGACGCGGGGCAGGTTCCTGGTTCGCTCGTAGAGCGCCGCCCCGCTCGAAACATCGGCCTCGAGACCCGCCCGCGCCCGGCGGCGCATCTCTCGTATGTAGGAAAACGTACCCAATTCCAGCTCCTGAAAACAGCAGCCGGATTGTGGGGCGAGAGGGCGCGGGCGGGCGCAAACGGGAAATGGGCCGACGCGTCAGGCTTCAAGCGCCACGACGCGGATTCGTGGCGCCGGCAAGTGGAGCCCGCTGGACGGCGATGGTGATTGTGCGCACGGCGCAAGCCCGCGTGCGCGGACGAGAGGTGGACGACATGCCTGCAAAAGTAGGAAATAATTCTTTACACCCTACGCATTTCATCCTAGCCTTCGCCTTGCGGTGGAGGCCGGGTTGCGTGTGGAGATGAGGTTTGATGACGCCGGAAGCATTGTCGTTTTCATTTGAGGATACCGCCCCGGGCTGGGCGCCGGAATTGGCTTTTTCCCTTGCCGCCGCCGTGTGGCGGCTGCCGCGCCGGGCGTTGTCCGGCCGCAACCGTGCCGACCGTTACGCGCGGGCCCGCAGGCTCGGCCTGCATCTCGCCCATGTGGGCCTTGGGCTGTCGCTGACGCGCGCGTCAGCGGCGCTGTCGCGTAACCGGGCGTCGGCCCGGCGCGCCTGCGCGCTGACCGAGGACGCCCGCGAGGCGCCGCGCTGGGATCATGCGCTCGACGGGCTCGAACGCGCATTGCGCCTGTGGTGCGGCGTCTTCGGGCGCGAGTTCTCGGAGTGCGCCCAATGAGCGCCGGCCAGACCCTCAGCCGGGCCGCCCTGCGCCTGCTCGAAGCACTCTGCGCCGAAGGCGCCTACGCCGCGCGTGACGACCTGCGCGAAGGGATCGTCGTCGCCGCGCCCCGCAACGGCGTCTCGGCGCCCTCCGGACGCGCGACGCTCGCCGCCGCGCAGGAGCTTGAAGGGCTCAGCCTCGCACGCTGGAGCGAAGCGGGCGCCTCCGGCCGCAGCCGCTTCTTCGTCACGGACGAGGGCCGCGCCGCGCTTGCCCGCCACCGGGCGCCCACCCGGGAGACGCGCTTCCTTGCGCAGCACGCGGCGCTGGAAACCCGCACGTTCGACGGCGTTCGCGCGCTGGTCGATGCGGAGGAAAGCCCACTCGCCTGGCTCGCCCGGCGAAAGCTCGTCGGCCCCGCCGAGTTCGAAGCTGGCGAACGCCTGCGCCGCGATCTTGACCGGGGCGCCATGCTGCCGCGCGTCACGGCGAACTGGTCGGCCAATGTCTCCTCCGGCGCCCGCGGCGCGAAGGGAAGCGACGTCACCGACATGGCGCTTGCCGCCCGACAGCGCGCCAACAAGGCGCTGGCCGCCGCCGGGCCTGAGTTTTCGGGCCTGCTCGTCGATGTGTGCGGCTTTCTGAAAGGGCTTGAGACCATCGAGAGCGAACGCGGCTGGCCGCGCCGCTCGGGCAAGGTCGTGCTGTCGCTGGCGCTGGGCGCGCTCGCCCGCCATTACGGCATCGCGGCGCAGGCCACGGGTCCGGCGCGCGCCAAGGGCCTGCGCCACTGGGGCGCGGACGATTATCGCCCCACAATCGACGGCGCCTGAACGTCAGACCGCCTGCAGGGCGGCGCCGGCGTCGCGGCGTATGCGCTCCACCATGGAGCGCACGCCGTTGGAGCGTTGCGGCGTCAGATGTTCGATCAGGCCGAGCCTCTCGAACGTGGCGAGCGCGTCGGTGTCGAGGATTTCGCGCGCCGTTCTGCCGGAATAAAGCGTGAGGATGATGGAGACGAGGCCGCGCACGATATGGGCGTCGCTGTCGCCGTGAAACGTCAGCACGGGCTCGCCGCGCTCGTTCTTCGTGACGCTGGTCTCAAGCCACACCTGGCTCGCGCAGCCGCGCACGCGGTTTTCCTCGGTGCGCGCGGCTTCGGGCAGCTCCGGCATGGAACGGCCGAGTTCAATGACATAGCGATAGCGCTCCTCCCAGTCGTCGATGAGGGCGAAGTCGTCGATGATGTCGTCGATGGTCATGCGCGTCCGGGCTGTTTTGTCCGCCCCTATATGGAAGAGACGGCGGCCCGGCGCCAGCAAAAACAGGTTTGGGCGAAGGCGGCCGCGCTCACCAGCGCAGCGTCTGGCCCCCGGTCAGCCGGCGGGCCGCTTCGAGGCATTCGCCCGCGTTTGTGACGCACAGTTTCTGCGATTCGTGCGCCGCCTTCTGGACGGCGAGGTTTGTGCGCTCCACCGCCGCCTGCACGATCTTGTCCTGCGCTATGGCGCGGGAGACCTCGCTCGCCACACGGCTGGCGTCTTCGTCCGGCAGCATCAAGAACACGACGCCGAGGCAGAATGCGCATTTGAAGATGAACCAGTACATGCCGCGGCTCCGTTCGACGGGGCACCCTTGCACGGCGCGCCTGAAGGCCGCTTCAACAAATCGCGCGGCTTTCGCGATTGGCCGGGAAGGTTTCGTTAAGCATGACGCTCCGGCAAGGTATTCTAAACCATGCGCCCCGAAACACGCTCCCATTCCGCCGCCAAACTTGCGCGTTGCGCGTTTTGCCGGGCGCGACGGGGCCGGGCTTAGGGTTCGTTTAAGAGCCTCCTGCGACTTTGCGAGCGGGGAAGCGGCGAACGCTTCCGGAAATGCGTGTCGCGTGAAAATGTTCTTGCGTTTGTGGGATCTGGCTAAGGGAATTGCGCATCACGGCGCGTCCAGCGCGCTTGAACGTGAACGCCACGGGCTTTTCATCGCCAGCAAGCTTGCGCTCGCCGTCGCCGCCCTTTCGACCGCCCCCCTGTATTTTGCGCTCGTCGGCGCCCCCTCGGGCCTCGAGGCGATCGCGCTCGTCTTCGCGCTGACGCCGCTCGCCTGCGTGCTCGCGGCCTCCCGCACGGGCGACCTCGTCGGCGCCGCCGGTCTCGGCGTCGCAGGTCTGGTCGGCTTTGTGCTCGCCGCCTCCTTCGCCGCGCCCGGCGTTGCAGGCCCCGCCAGCGCGCTGCTCGTCGCGGCCCCGCTCGAAGCCTTGATCGCCGGCAGCCTTCCGCTCGTTGGCGCCGCCTCCGTCGCCGCCCTCGCGGCGGCGTTCATCTGCGCCTGGGTTGGCGCCGGCCATGCCGCAGCCGCAGCCCCGTTCTTCGTTCTGCTGTCGGTCGGCGTCGCCTATTCGGGGGCGCTTTGCGCGGGCCTTGCGCGCATTCACCGTCTTGGCCGCGGCGCCGATGTTTCTGCGCGCGCCGAATTCGATTCGCTCGCCGCTGTCCTGCCGGACATGATTCTGCAGATGGACCGCACGGGCGCCGTGCAGGCCGAAGCGCAGTCCGGCGTCCGCCTTCTCGGCCTCGGCGCGCGCGATCTTTCCGGCCGCGGTCTCTTCGAACGTGTGCACGTGGGCGACCGTCCACTGTTCCTGAAGACCGTGTCGGACGCCGCCGCGGGCGAAACGGCGATGGAAGCCGACCTGCGCGTGCGCGGCGCGGCGCTGGATGACGGCGCCGTGTGGTTCGGTCATGTCCGGCTGCGCGTCGGGCGCATTGCGGGCGCGGATCAAACGAGGCTCCTCGCCGTGTTGCGTGATGTCGGCGAGGAGAAGGCGCACGCCGGCGAACTCGCAGCCGCGCGCGAACAGGCCGAACAGAGCGGCGCCTCGAAGGATCGCTTCCTCGCCAACATCAGCCACGAGTTGCGCACGCCGCTCAACGCCATCATCGGCTTCTCGGAAATCCTCGGTTCGGACGTGATGCCGCTCGACGCGCACCGCCGCCGCGAGTACGCCAACATCATCAATTCGTCGGGCCAGCATCTGCTGTCCGTCGTCAACTCGATCCTCGACATTTCCAAGATCGAGGCCGGCAGTTTCCAGATCACGCCGGATCACTTCGAACTCGAGCCGCTTCTGGCGCAATGCTGCGACATGGTGCGGCTGAAGGCGCAGGAAAACGGCGTCGAACTGCATCGCGAGACGGCGGTGAATATTCCCGACATCGTCGCCGACAAGCGCGCGGTGAAGCAGATCATCATCAATCTCGTTTCCAACGCCGTGAAGTTCTCGAAGCCGGGCGGGCGCGTCACGCTGCGCGCGCGCCCCGGCGGCGCGGGCGTCGCCATCGAGATCGAGGACGACGGCATCGGCGTTCACGCGCGCGATCTTTCGCGTCTGGGCGATCCCTTCTTCCAGGCGAAGGATTCCTACGACCGCCCCTACGAAGGAACCGGGCTCGGCCTGTCCGTCGTGCGGGGCCTCGTCGGCCTGCATGGCGGGAGCATGCGCATCGAAAGCGCGCCGGGAGAAGGCACGCGCGTCACGATCATGCTGCCGCTGGATTGCCAGACGCTGCCGGAACAAGCCCGGTCGCGAGGCGCCAGGATCGAGACGATTCCGTCCGGGCCGTTTCGCGTTTTCCCTCTCGAAGACAAAGTGAAGCAAATTGCCTGAAGCACTCGCACGCGCCGATTACGACTTCACGGTTTCGGAAGATCCGCCGCCGCGCCGTCGTGCGCGTCCGCGCAATTCCGGCCGCATCGAGCCGACGGTGAGCCGCGTTCCCCAGATGCAGGGTGGTTCGCTGGAATCCCCGCCGGTCCTGATCCGCTTTCTTCGAGCGTCGATCCGCCAGCCCTTGCGCACGCTGGTCGCGCTCGCTGGCGCGGCCGTCGCCGTGAGTTTCGTGGCCAATGTCCTCTTCATGCAGACAGGCCCCCATCCGGCGCCGCTCTTCGCCGGACAGGACGCCGCGCGCGCGCCGGCTGGCGAGTCCAAACAGTCAGCAGCGACCGCGCTGCCGCAGGAGAGCGCTGCGCCGCGCGTCGTGCGTTCCGTCCCTTTGACTCCCGAACCGGAGACACTGCCGCCCATTCCCCCATCCGCCCCCAGGTCCGCGCCGCCCTCGGTCTTGTCCGCGCCCCCGGCCAAGCCCTCCGAGCCGCCGAAGGCGGCGGCGAAACAGCTGGATTTCGATCCGATCGCTCAATTCCTGAAAACCGGAGTAGCGTCCGCGCCAGCCACCACCGCCTCGACGAACGCCGCTTCGCCGGCTGAGACGAAGCGGGTCCTGGCCGCGCAGCGCGCGCTGTCGAAACTCGGCCAGAAAATCGAAGCCGACGGATTGATGGGGCCCGGCACCCGCGCCGCGATCCAGAAGTTCGAGCGCGACAACAAGCTGCCGGTGACCGGGGAACTCAATCCGCGCACAGTAAAGGCTTTGTCGGCGCGCGCTTCGATTCCAATCCCGTGAGCGTCCCGCGCCTTCGCGCCGACATCTGGGTTTCGGCCTATTTGCGGCGCTGCGCGGTTGAAGGCGCCTACGCGACCTTGCGCAAGCGCGGCGCCGAGGAGGCGGGCGCCGTTTTCATCGTCGTCGATTGTCTTGACGGGCGCATGGCTGTCTTTGGTCCCGCGCCGCAGAGCGAAGCGGGCGACGACGGCGTGCGACGCTTCGCGCGCCTGCATGACCATGAATGGATCGACGGAGTGGCCGCCGCGCAAATCGTCGCCCGCGAGCGCAAGTTCGATTCCGATCTCTGGATCGTCGACGTGGAGGACCGGCAGGGCCGGAGCTTTCTCGACTTCGCCTGACAGGCTTACGGAATTCTGCGTCTGAGAACGACCTTCGCTTTCGACGCCTGCGCGTCTTTCGCGCGCGCGGCCCATTCTTCGCCGGCGCGGATTCCCTCCGCGGCCGTGTGCGAGCTTCGTTCGGGCGCGCCGGCGTAAGTTGAAATGCGCGGGCGCGCGCCGGTCATGCCGAAGACGAGCGCGCCTGCGACGGTCGCAGGCGTATCGGTCGTGATGAACGAAAGGTCGCGCACGCGCGGGTAGGAATGCGCGATCGGCGTGTCGCAGCAAAGCAGTATGCGGATTGCTTCACTTTGCGTCGCGCCGACAAGCGAAAGGAGCAGGGCGAGCCGTTCTCCGCCTGGATCGCGCACGAGGCGCGAAACGGTCTCGACGCCAAGTCCGGTCTTTCGGGACAACGCCGACGCGAAGCGGTCCCACTTGCGGTCGATCGCGGTATCCAGGAGTTCGGCGAGCAGCGTTTCGTCGCGCAGAACGGGCGCGCTTGCGCGCCCGAGGCTCGCCCGCCGGGCGGCGGCGATGACGCCGGCGCGTTCTTCGGCGCTTGCGTTGAGAAAGAGTTCGGGTGCAGCGGCTTTCGTCGCCTTCGCCTTCAGTTTCGGGGCGTAGATCCTGTCGGGCCGTCTTTCGTCCTGCACGGCGTCGGCAGTGGCCGGCGTCAGTTTTGCATTGGGGTTTTCAGCCAACGCGCGTGTGACATGCGGATCGTTGCGCGCGACGAGCGCCTCGGAGACGGGCGATTCGAGGTCGGGACGCGAGGCCAGCGCGACGGCTGTCGCGCGGTCGCCGTTTCTTGCGGCCTCCACTTGCGCCTCCACGGGGAAGTTTCGCGCATGTTCGAGCAGCAAGGTCGCGCAGGGCGGGTCGTTCTCGGCGAGTTTCTCGAGCACGTCGCGTGGCGCCATTGGATGGCGCGCGAGTTTCGCCGCGACGTACAGGCGGGTGGAGGGGCCGGCGTCCGGAATGATTTGCAGAGCAAGTTCGCGATAGCGTTCGATCTCTTCGGCGATCGGGTCTTCACGCAGGCAAAAAAGATCGGTCAGCGCGCGAAGCACCGCGGGGCGCGCCGTCATCCGTTCGCGGCCATGCGCCTTCCGGTGAGCGGCGGTCACAGTGGAAACGCTATGCTCGTCGTCACAGTCCGGCGTCATCGTATGGCGTCGCCCTGGAAAAGCTTCAGCTGCGCCACGCTAGCCGACTTTTATTGACGAACCGTTAACTATGTAGGCCTTTCAATGATGTTCGTGAATCGCGCCGGCAATCCATCGGGGATCAATCCGGAGAAGGCGTCATGGCATCGATACTGAAATTTCCGGGCGAGGCTCGCGCGCCGTCAACTCCCGCAAAAAAGCGCGGTGAGCCGGCGCAGATCCTGTTCTTCACTGGCGTTCGTTACGAGCGCGCCGCCGCCGCCGAGGAGAAAGCCTCGCGCCGCCCGCGCCGCCGCCGCCCCCACACGCGCACGAAGAGCGCCTGATCGAGTAAGCCCGGCCTTCGCTCAGTCAGGCGCCTGTTGCTGCGCGCATGAGAGCGAGGAGAGCCGCCGCCGCGCATCCTGAACGTCGGCGGAATTGAGAATGACGCTGCGCGCCACCACGTAGCCCGTGCGCGCGGGGCTCAGGAGCCGCAGTTCCTGCACCGGTTCGTCGTCCGGCGTGGCGGCCTCGATGGCCTCCAGTTGCGCGCCGGTGACAATGAGCGCGTCGAGCTTGCCGCGCAGGCCTCCACGATCGTTGAGCCCGTAGAACGTGGCGCCGCGCCGGTCATGAAATGAGACGATCACCATCCCGTCGCCGGAAAAATCGGCCTGCACGCGCACAGGCCCGGCGCCCAGATCGTAGACGCAGGCTCCCACGAACGTCCGCGGATCCTCGAACGGCAACAGCGAGCGGCCCGCCTCGTCGCGCTCAAGCAGCGCGAAGCGGTTCGCCGTGAGCGCCTGTGACAGGCGTGACCATGCGTCGCCCGACGAAAGATAAGGGACGGCGAGAATGGCGACGATATGCACGAGGCCCGCGAAGACGAGCGCGCCAAGCACGAACGGCAACCAGTCCATGAGGAGATCGCGGTCCTTCACGAACAGCTCCCCTTGCGAATGAACGGCATCTGCTCGCGGGACATGACGCCGGCGGCGGCGCTGCCGGTGGTGTCGTAGAGGCGCAGCATGAACTGGAAGGAGTGGCCGCGCGCAAGCGGCAGCCAGTTGCCCGCACGCGCGCCGGGGGCGGCGATCACCTCGAAACGCCCGTCCTGATCGCGCACGATCTCGGCGGATGAAATGGCGTTGCGGCCGATTGCGTTCGGCACGGGCGCGCCGCGCGCGTCGATGGAGGAAAGCGTCCACAGGCGTGCGGCGGGAATGGCGCCGCCGAGCACGTAGTCGCAGTGCGAATCGAGCCGGTGACCGTCGTCGTCCCGCGAAGCCAGGAACGTGAGGCCCTCCGCCTGGCTCAGCGGCGACTCGCCCGTGTGCGCGCGCGTCGCGCGCGTATACGGGTCGGCGTCGGAATAGGCCGCGCGCGGATTGCTGCGCCATGGTCCGAGTTCGATCTCGCCAAACGCGGCGCCGCCACTGACCGCATACCAGCTAGCGGCGAGCCCGAGCGCGAGGCCGACGAGGCCCGCGACGATCGTTTTCAGCAATCCGATCAAACTGGCGAATTCCGTAAGAGCGGCGCGCGCCGCCGCGTGACCCGGCCCTCGCCCAAGGAATCGCATTCCGCACCGCCTCGCGCAAGTGCGGGGCCAGCCGTCCCCACCGGGGGTTGCAAGAGCGGCCTGCGGCTGTAAACACAGGGTGGAACGAAGGGAGAAACCAATGCTCAAGGCTATTCGCGCCGGTTTTGCCGGCGCTGTCGCGCTCGCAGGCGCGGCGTTCGCAACCACCATGCTGGCTGGCGCCGCGTCGGCGCAGGACGCCGCCGCCTTCTACAAGGGCAAGACGGTCCGCTTCGTCGTCGGGGTCGGCGTCGGCGGCGGGTTCGACGCCTATGCGCGCATGATCGCGCCCTATCTCGCCAAGGCGCTGGACGCGACGGTCGTGGTTGAAAACCAGCTCGGGGCTGGAGGTCTCGTCGCCCTGAACAGGATCTCGACGGCGCAGCCGGATGGCCTGAGCCTGATGATCGTAAACGGCACGCCGGCCGCTCTCGGCCAGCTTCTTGATCAGCAGAACGTGCGCTACGACCTCACCAAGCTTGAACATCTGGGGGTCATTGCCGCCTATCCCTGGATATGGCTCGTCAACAACGGCTCGCCCGTCAAGACGCCGAACGATGCGCTGCAGACGAAGCTTCGCTGGGGCGGGGTCGGTCCGACTGACGGACCAGCGGACGGCGCGCGCATCACCTGTCATGCGCTGAAGCTCAATTGCCAGGTGGTCCTTGGTTACAAGGGCAGCGCCGATATCGCGCTTGCGATGGAGCGTGGCGAGATGGATGCAATGTACGTCTCCGACTCCTCGGCGGCGCAGTACGTCAGGAATGGCCAGGCGCGGGCCGTCGCCGCGATGGGCGACAAGCGTTCGGCGCTTCTTCCGAATACGCCGACGATCTTCGAGGCGATGAAGCTCGACGACGATGCCCGCTGGTGGCTCGAGTTCCGCATGAGCATCAACGACCTCGGCCGCATCCTCGTGACCACGCCCGGCGTCCCGGCCGATCGTCTCGCTTTCCTGCGCGATGGCGTGCGCAGGGCGCTGACCGATCCCGAACTGATCGCGGAGGGCGAGAAGACGCAGCGATTTGTCGCCTTCCAGCCCCCGGAAGTCGCCCGCAATCTCGCGATGAAGGCCCTGGGGCAGGCGACGCCGGAGATGCGCGAAAAAGTGCGCAGGGTGGTCCTGCCGGACGAAAAGTAAGCCGAACGACCTTCTCCCCGCGCGGCGGGGAGAAGGCCCTGCGCTCTCTGGCTGCGGCGATTTTCCTAGAGCGACCTCAAGACCTCCACGACATCCTTTGGCATGTCGTGGGCCCACCGCAGGATGAGCGCGCGCACGTCGCGCGCGTGCGGCAGGCGAAACGTCGCGGCGGTTTTCTCCGGACCGATCTTCACGCTGTAGCCGCCGCGCGCATTGACGATGCGGAACGCGTCCTCGTCCGTCACATCGTCGCCGAACACGATGGGAAGCCGGCCCGCGAACGGGGGCAATTCCATCAGCACGTCGATGGCGCCGCCCTTGTGGAATCCCGCGGGCAAAATTTCCGCAACCGCCTTGCCCCACTGGATGCGGAAGTCCTCGCCAAGCGCGGCCGCGGTTTCTTCGAGCAGGTCGCGTAGCCGGGTTTCAGCTTCCGGCGCAAGCCGCCAATGAACCGCGACGCTCTGCGTCTTGTCCTCGACGATGACGTTGGGCCACTCGACCGCGCGATGACGCAGAAGCGTAACCACGGAGCGCAGGCGCGCGGGCGGCGGTTCGCGCTCCAGCACGCGGCCGCCAACGCGCACTTCCAGCCCGTGCAGGCCAGCCGCGTCGAACGTAAGTGGGGCGAAATGCGCATCCAGCGTCGCAAGGTTTCGCCCGCTGACCAGCGCCACGGCGCCTCCGGTCCGTTCGCGCAGAAGTCCGAGCGCGTCGCGCAATTGCGCACTGACGAACACGGCGTCAGGCGTCGCCGCGATGTCGACGAGCGTGCCGTCGAAATCGAAGAACAGGGCCGGGCCGGCCGGGGGCGAAGCAGGTAAGTCGATGTTGCGAGAAGTCATGGGACGCCACGACAACGCGCGCCTGCGGTGAAGGTTCCGCTGCCGTTCAACGCACGCGCGTGGAGCCCAGCGTGGCCGCCGGGGCCGGCGCGCCAAGGCCTTCGGCGAACTGGCGCTCCGCGTCGCCATTCATCGCGCCGCGCTGGCGTGCGGCGCTTGTGCGCATCATGTGCTCGATGGAGCCCAGCGTGTCGAACGCGCGGCGCGAGAGAAGGGCCGGGCGCTGGGCTGGCCCCATATCCGCGCGGCCGGGCGCCGTAGCGGCGACAGCAACCGCAGGAGGCGCCGAGTCCACGCCGTAGGGGTTCTTCAGTTCGATGCCGCTGTGGGCGTATTCCATGACGGCCTTCCATGTGCGCGCAGGCAGCGAGCCGCCGGTCATGTTGCGTGTCGGAGTCGAGTCGTCGTTGCCATACCAGACCGCGCCGACGAAATTGCCCGTGTAGCCGTTGAACCATGCGTCCTTGTAGGCGTTCGTCGTGCCGGTCTTTCCTGCCGCCTGCACGCCCGGCAATTGCGCGGCGCGCGCGGTGCCCGCGTTCACGACTTCCTTCATCATGTTGTTGAGCATCGAGACGTAAACGGCGTCGACCACGCGGCGCGCCGGCTGAGCGTCGGTGTCGTGGCGATAGATCACCTGATCCTGCGAATTGCGGATTTCGATTGCGGCCCACGGCGTTGCGCTCATGCCGCCATTGGCGAGCACGGCGTTCGCGGCCGCCATGTCGATGGCCTTCACCTCACCCGCGCCCAGCGGCAGCGACACGGTGTCGTTGAGGGGGGTGTTGACGACGCCCATCGCGCGCGCGAGGTCGACGATCTTCTGCCGTCCCAGGGCGGAGATGCGCGCCATGTGATAGCCGGCCCCCTTCGGCCAGTAATGTTCGCCAACCTTCAGGGTCAGCCACACGGCGGCCGTGTTGAGGGATCGCTGGAGCGCGTTGATCATCGGCACACGACCAGCCGAGGCGCCGCCGTAATTGTTGGGGCACCAGTTGCCGATGCAGATCGCCGACGCGTCGATCGGGGTGTCGGCCTTGAACCGGCCCGTGGAGAGCGCGGCGAGATAGACGAACGGCTTGAAGGACGATCCCGGCTGGCGCGCGGCGTCGGTGGCGCGGTTGAACTGGCTCTGTCCGTAGTCGCGTCCGCCCACGATGGCGCGCACGGCGCCATTCGGCTCCATCACGACGACGGAGGCCTGTTCGGCGCCGAACTGGCGGCCGAACTGGCGAAGCATGTCCTCGACGACGCCGTCGGCGTGTTTCTGCAGGCCTGCGTCGAGCGCCGTGCGCACGGTCAGCACGCGGTCGGAGCCGAGCTTGCCTTCGCTTGCGAGACGTTTGACCTCCTCAAAGGCGAAATCGAGATACCAGTTCGGCGCCGTGTCGCGTGCGCGTTCCACGGGCGTCGCGGGGCTCTGGCGAGCGGCGAAAATCTGCCCCTGCGTCATGAAGCCCGCGTTCACCATGTTCTGCAGCACGTCATTGGCGCGGCCGCGCGCCGCGGGAAGGTTGATGTGCGGGGCGAAGCGCGAGGGCGCCTTGAACAGTCCGGCGAGCATGGCGGCTTCGGCCAGCGTCACGTCGCGGATCGACTTGCCGAAGTAGAATTCGGCGGCCGCCTGAATGCCGAACGCGCCGCCGCCCATATAAGCGCGGTCGAGGTACAACTTGAGGATTTCGTTCTTCGTCAGCCGCGTCTCCAACCAGAGCGCGAGGAAAGCTTCGCGCACCTTGCGGTCGATCGTGCGCTCGTTCGACAGGAACAGATTCTTCGCAAGCTGTTGCGTAATGGTCGAGCCGCCCTGCACGACGCCCGACTCGCGCGCATTGACGGAAAGCGCGCGCATCAGCCCGACAGGGTCGATGCCCCAGTGTTCGTAGAAACGCCTGTCCTCGGTCGCCAGCACAGCCTGAACGACGATCTCCGGGAACTGGTCGAGCGGCATCGAGTCGTCGTGACGGATTCCACGATGGCCGACCGGCTGGCCATGCCGGTCGAGGAACGTCACGGCGAGGTCCTGCTTCTTCAGCCAGTCCTCGGACGTTTCCTGCATCGCCAGCGTGGCGAGCGAGAGCATGAGGACCGCGCCGAACGCGCCCATCGTCAGGCCTTCGCAGGCGCCTTCGACGAGCAGGCGCCGCCAGCCGCGCACGCGGAATCGATCCATGAACGTGTTGAAATTGTCCCAGCGCTCGCGGGCCCGCTGGCCGCTTTCGTAGAGACTGTCGTCGATCCATGAGTCGAACGCGAGCAGGGCGCGCCTGAGCCGCCTTTTCCATCCCGCTTCCGGCAAATCGTCGAACACGCTGCTCTCTCTGCCGTCGATCGATCGTGACGGCTTCCTCTTAGCACAATCTTAACCCGCTTGACGACGCCCGCCGCAAGCGCCATGCCGGTCCCGGGCGCCTCAATTCGGCGCAAGGTCGTGTCATGTCCGGGTCCGAAAAGCGAAAAGTCGCCGTTGCGCCAACGTCAGGCCGGAAAGCCGGTTCCGGACCTGAGCCATTCTGGCGCAAGCCGCTCGAGGACATGAGCAAGGCCGAGTGGGAGGCCCTGTGCGACGGCTGCGGACGCTGCTGCCTCGTCAAGCTGGAAGACGAGGACACGGGCGACATTCACTTCACGAACATCGCCTGCCGGTTGCTCGACGTGCATTCCTGCCGCTGCGGCGATTACCCTGGCCGCAAGAAAAAAGTGCCGGACTGCGTGAAGCTGACGCCGAAGCGCGTACGCGGCATTCCCTGGCTGCCGCCAACCTGCGCCTATCGGCTCGTCGCCGAGGGGCGCGATCTCTACTGGTGGCATTACCTCGTGTCGGGATCGCGCGAAACCGTGCATCAGGCGGGCGTCTCCGTGCGCGGGCGCGTGGCCGCCGGCGAGGACGACGTGCCGTTCTCGGAAGTGCTTGACTACCTGGTCGAATGGCCGGGCAAGATCCCGAAGAAGTCGCTGAAGCCGCCGAAGCGAGTTCCGTAACGGCAGCCGATCACACGATCCTGTTGAGCTTTTCGATCTCGGCTTCAAGCTTGTTGGCGTCCGCGATGCGCACGGTGCGGCCATCGACTTCCACGCCGATGTGCTTCAGCCGCGCGAAGGAGCGCGACAGCGTCTCCTGCTTCAGGCCGAGAGAGGCCGCGATGACGCCCTTCGTGTAGGGCAGGCGCGCTTCCGCGTCCTTGGAATGCGCCGGAACAAGCGAGAGCAGGAAGCGCAGCACCCGCTGGTCGGCGGTCTGCGCTTTCAGAGCCTCGATCTCGTCCATCAGCGCCCAGATCTTGGCGGAGGATTCGTGCAGGATGGCGAGCGCCAGTTCCGGCGCCTCGCGCGCCGCCTGCGCCACGATGTGCGCGGGCAGGCGCACGATCCGCGTCGGGCCCGCCGCCTCCGCTGTCGTTGTGTGCTTGTCGCCCAGCACGGCGACCGATTCCGCGAACGTCTCACCGCGTCCGAAGATGTGAATGAGCGTTTCCTCGCCGTTGGGCGAAAGGCGCGACAGCTTCACGAAGCCTTCGAGCACAACCATCACCCATTTCGCCGGATCGCCCTGCCGGACGATCGTGTCGCCCTTGACGTAACGGTCGAAGCGAATGCTCTCGGCGAGCTTCGCGAACGTCTCATCCGAGAGCGGCGCGAACAGCGGCAGAGTGCGCAAGAGCGCGAGATCCTTCGCCTGCGGCGTCACAACAAATCCCCCTCGTCAAAGCCAGCGCGGACAATCGCAACATCCAGCGCCCCGCGCAACCGGCCCGGCTTCGGCTCGTCGTTCAGGCGCGACCGGCGCCCTTCAGCATTTTCATCGTCGCCTCGTGGGCAAGCCGGGCTCGCTCGCCAGCCGGCAGATGCGCGTGCCGCGCCGAGGGCGCCTCGACGCTGATCGCGACGTCGGGGGAAAGCGCGTCGAGAAGCTCGGCAAGCCACAGGCTGCCTTCGCCCGGCAACATCCGCGCCGTGCGCGATTCCTTGCGCAGTTCGTCGACGCTGCGGTCGCCGGCCGGTTTCGGCGGCGCGTCGCAGAAGTGCACGAGCGGAACGAGCGCGGCGTCGATGCGCCGCGCGTCTTCCGGTGATCCCCCGGAGCGTGACAGGTGCAGAACGTCGATGAGCAGCTTGCCGTTTCGCCGCGCAGCCTCCCGCGCAAGGTCCGCCGCTTCTGCGAGCGACCGGCAACCCGAATAGGGATTGAATTCGACGAGCGCCTCCATGCCGAATTGCGCCGCCAGATCGCACACGGCGCGGAAAGTTTCGACGCGGCGGGCCTTGTCGTCGTCCTCGATAGGGCAGACGAGGTAGCGCGCGCCGATCTTCGCTGAGAAGGCGACGACCGGCGCGAAATCCTCCGCCTTCGTCGCGGGCTTCAACGGAAAGACGCCGATCTCGAGCACCTTCATCTTCGTCTCGTCGAGCGCCTTGAGGAGGGCCGCCTCCTTTTCCGCGTCGCCGACGATGGCCTGATCGGAGGGAAGCAGCGGCTGGAGGCGCAGGCCGACGGAAGCGAAGCCGCCTTCCCTGGCGGCGTACACCTGGCCAATGGGGCCGGCGTCGAGAATGGTCAGCGCGGCGAGCGAAATGGCGCCCATAACGTCCTCTGTCGGTTCGATTGGCGCGCGAACCTACAGGCGGAGCGGGGGCGAGGGAAGGCCGCTGCCGGGAAGAGAATTCCTACATACGGAATTTATTCCTTGACAGCGTGACGCTGCCCGGGTAGAAGAAGCCCATGCTCCACAAGTGTGCGGGGCGATCAGGCGCTCTCCCTCTCCACGCTGCGGGGAAGCCGGCGCCGAATTTTTCAAGGACCGATGCCCATTTCACTTTCCGAAGCCCGCGCGCTGTATGACGGCGGCGCGCCGGTGGCGCATGTCGCCGCCGCCCTCGGCCTGAAGGCCGACGCTTTCCGCAGATTTCGCAAGAAGCACGGTTGGCCGCTTCGGCCTTCCCCGGTCGCCCGCCGAGCCGACGCGGGTCCAGCCCTGGCCGCGGCGAGAGAGCCGCCGCACGCGCCGAGGGCAACATCCGCCGCCGCTGGCGACGAGGGCGAACCACCGGCGACCAGTGATCCGCCCGTCGACCTGCCTTCCGTCCGCCGTCAGGTCGCGGACGCCGCGCAGCGCGAACTGTCAAAGGTCCAGAGGACGCTTTCGTCCGGAAAGACCGAGGACATCGAACGCAACGCGCGGCTTCTCGCAAGCCTCGTCAAGTCGCTCGCGGAATTGCGGCGCCTTGAATCGCTCGATCCGCTCAACGCCGGCGCACCGTCCGCCGTGGAAGGCCAGGATGACCAACGCCCGCCCCGCGATCTCGAAACGCTGCGCGACGAGCTTGCGCGCGCTCTTGAGCGAATGTCTGGCGAGCCCGGCGGGCCGGGCGCTGGCGGATGAATTCTTCGCGGGCCTGACGCCGCGCGAACTCGAAACGCTGCTCGCTTCCTGGAGCTTCAACGCCCGCAGCGACCAGTGGCCCCCCGCGTCCGCCGGCGATGGCGAACCATGGACCGTCTGGCTCGTCATGGGCGGGCGCGGGGCCGGCAAGACGCGCACGGGCGCCGAATGGGTGCGCGGCCTCGCGCTTGGCGAAACTGATTTTGCCGCGCAGCCGGTAGGCCGCATTGCGCTCGTGGGCGAAACGGCGGCCGACGTACGCGACGTGATGATCGAGGGCGTGTCCGGCATTCTCGCCGTCCACGCCCGCGACGAACGCCCCACATGGGAGCCTTCGCGCCGCCGGCTCGAATGGCCGAACGGCGCTGTCGCGCAGGCTTTTTCGGCTGAAGATCCGGAAAGCCTGCGCGGACCGCAATTCGAATGCGCCTGGCTCGACGAATTCGCGAAATGGCGCCAGGCGCAGGAGACTTTCGACATGCTGCAATTCGGACTCCGGCTGGGCGAGCGGCCGCGCCAGCTCGTCACCACCACGCCGCGGCCGACGCCTGCGCTGAAGAAGTTGATGGACAATCCGCGCACGGTGATCGCGCGCGCATCGACCTACGCCAATGCGCGCAATCTGGCGCCCTCGTTCATCGAGACGATCGTTGGCCGCTACGCCGGCACGCGGCTCGGACGCCAGGAGCTTGACGGCGACATCATTGCAGAAAGCGAAGGCGCGCTCTGGTCTCGCGACATGCTGGAAGCTTGCCGCGAAGAGCGGGCGCCGCCGCTTTCGCGCGTCGTCGTCGCCATCGATCCGCCCGCGTCCTCTTCCGGCCGCGCGGACCGTTGCGGCATCATCGCCGCCGGCATTGACTGCGATGGAGCGGTGCATGTGCTGGAGGATTGTTCGCTGGGCGCGGCGCGTCCCGCGGCCTGGGCGCGCGCGGCCATAGCCTGCCATCAGCGGCATGAGGCAGACATGATCGTCGCGGAAGTGAACCAGGGCGGCGAAATGGTCGCCGCGGTCATTCACGAAGCTGACGCGTCGATCGTCGTGAAGCAGGTGCGCGCCACACGGGGCAAGTATCTGCGCGCTGCGCCCGTCGCGCAATTATACGAGCAGGGCAGGGTCCGTCACGCCGGCGCCTTTCCTGCCCTTGAAGACGAAATGTGCGCCTTCGGCCCGGAGGGCCTCAGCGGCGGACGTTCGCCCGACAGGCTCGATGCGCTGGTCTGGGCCGTTACTGCGCTGGCGCTTTCATCGCGCGCCGCGCCGCCAAAAGTGCGCCGGGTCTGACCTTCGCCCTCAATTCGACAGGACATTCATGCCTTCATTTCTCTCACGCCTCCTGGGCGCGGGGACGCCGCCGCGCGCGTCCGAAAAAAAAGCTTCCCGCGCAGGCGCCTTGATCGCTTTGCACCGGTTGAAGCTCCCGCGCTGGACAGCGCGCACGGGCGAGGATCTCACCCGGCAGGGCTATGAGCGCAACGCCATCGTCTATCGCTGCGTGCGCCTCATCGCCGAAAACGCCGCCAGCATTCCATGGCTTGTTTACGAAAATGGCGCCGACGACGACACGCATCCGCTCGCGCGCCTTATCGCGCGCCCGAATCCGATGGAGCCGGGACCGGCGTTTCTTGAGAGCGTCTTCAGCAATCTCGCTCTGTTCGGCAACGCCTATGTCGAGGCGGTTGCCGCAGACGACAGTCCGCGCGAACTCTACAGCCTGCGCCCCGACCGCATGGGCGTGGCGCCAGGTCCGCGTGGCTGGCCGGCTGCGTTCGAATATCGCATCGGCGCGGATGTCGTACGCTACAGCGTGGAGCCTGACGGTCGTTCGCCGATCCTCCATCTGAAACTGTTTCATCCGCTCGACGATCACTACGGCTTCGCCCCGATTTCGGCTGCGCAAACGTCGCTGGACGTCCACAACGCGGCGTCCGCATGGAGCAAGGCGCTGCTCGACAATTCCGCCCGGCCATCGGGCGCGCTTGTCTATGCAGGCGCGGACGGCGCGCTGTCGGACGAACAGTTCGAGCGCCTGAAGGCGGAGCTTGATGAAAACTTCTCCGGCCCGCGCAACGCTGGCCGTCCACTGCTTCTGGAGGGCGGACTGGATTGGAAGCCGCTGTCGCTGTCGCCGAAGGACATGGACTTCGCACAGGCCAAACACGACGCCGCGCGCGAGATCGCGCTCGCCTTCGGCGTGCCGCCCTTGCTGCTGGGCCTGCCAGGCGACAATACATACGCTAATTATACGGAGGCGAACCGGGCCTTCTGGCGCCAGACCATCATTCCGCTCGTGCAACGCACGCAAAAAAGCTTCGAGGCCTGGCTATCCCATGAATGGCCGGATGTTACGCTCGCCGCCGATCTGGACCAGCTCGACGCGCTGGCCAGCGAACGCGAAGCGGAATGGCGCCGTCTCGCCGCCGCCACCTTCCTCACGGAGGACGAGAAGCGCGCTGCGGCAGGTTACGCGCCCCGGGTGACGCCATGACCGAATTCGCCCGTGAATTCATCGAGCGCGGCGACCTGGCGCATCTTGCGCTCTTCCTGTGGGCGAGCGCGGCGACGGGCTTCCTTGGTTTCGTCACGCGGGAGCTCGCGAGCGCCAACAGGCGATTCGACGCCTTCGTTCGCGAACTCGCGCGCTTCAATCGCAAGCATGGAGTCGATACATGAAGCTTCTGAAGTCTCTGCGCCGCCGCAAGCCGCGCGCCGCAAATCCCGAGAAAGTGTTTCGCGGATTCGTGCAGGCGCTGGGCAAGATCCGTTCTGCAAAGCCGCATCGCTCGACGTCCGCAAGGAGCAAGGCATGATGGAGACGTCGCGGCTTGTAACGAAGCGAGCGTCGCTCTCTGTCGCCGCCGTCGATGCGGAAGGTTCGTTCGAAGGCTATGCGAGCCTGTTCAATGTCGCCGATCTTGGCGGCGACGTCATCATGCCCGGCGCATTCGCAGACAGCCTGCGCAAGACGGGAACAAAGGCCGTCAAGATGCTCTGGCAGCACGACGGAAAGCAACCGGTCGGCGCCTGGACCGCGCTGGTGGAGGACGCGCGCGGCTTGCGCGCAAGCGGGCGCCTCAACCTCGCCGTCGGCCGCGCGCGCGAAGCGCACGCGCTCATGAAACAGGGCGCGCTCGACGGCTTGTCCATTGGCTTTCGGCCGGTGCGGGCTACGCGCGACAGGGCCACGGGCCTGCGGCGCATCCATTGTCTGGAACTTGTCGAAATCTCGCTCGTGACGTTTCCGATGCTGCCGCAGGCGCGCGTCGAAGCGGTTAAGCGCGCGGGGCCATGCCCGCGCGCTCTGGCGTTACGAATGGAGTGGATGACGGCGGCCGCCGCGATCGAGGCGGCGCTTGCGTCAGGGGCGTCCGTAGCGGTTCCTGTAGTCGCTTTGCGTCATCCAGGTGCGTGTTCCTGAGTCGTAACGCACCTTGCTTTGCACGTTGCTCTTCTTCGCGACGCGTTTCTTCGCCGGCTTCTTCTTGGTGGTCTGCGCTTCCGCGCTCATGCCCGGCGCGTCCGAAATGACCGGGGCGACAGGAGCAGCCGCAAGAGCAAACAGGCCGAGGCCGGCAGCAAGCAAGGTGGTACGTATCATTCGCTTTATCTCCCTGAACCGAGGCTGGCCATCAGCCCAGCCTCATCAACATTGTCAACCATAACGCCACATTAGGCGCAATTAGGACGTGAGCGGCGCAATTTCATGGCCGCGGGGGCGTCCGCTTCCTTTCAAGCAATTCGATGCGCAGCGCCGCCGTCGCGCCCGCTGGCATTTACTGATGACGGCTCATCCGAGGAGTAAATATGCAAACCAATGGACTGCCTGCCGAAGTGAAGTCGTCCGATCCGGCGACGGCGCTTGGCGAACTGCATCGCGCTTTCGCCGCTTTCCGCGAGGCCAACGACGAACGTCTGGCGCAGATCGAACAGCGTCTGTCGAGCGATGTGGTGACGGAGGAAAAGCTCGCCCGCATCGACCGTGCGCTTGACGAAACGAAGCGGCGCATAGATCTGCAGACGATCGAGAAGGCGCGCCCAAGGCTTTCGGCCGGCCATGCGCCCGGCGACGGCGAGGCGCGCGAACACAAGGCCGCCTTCCGCGCCTACATGCGCTCCGGCGAAAGCGCAGGGCTGAAGGCGATGGAAGAGAAGGCGATGTCGTCGGGGTCGGGTCCCGACGGCGGCTATCTGGTTCCACAGCCGGCCGAGCGGGAAATCCTGCAGCGTCTCGCGAATGTTTCGCCAATCCGCGCCATTGCGACAGTGCGCGAGATTTCGACATCGACCTTCCGCAAGGCGTTTCCGGTCGGCGTCCCGGTTTCCGGTTGGGCCGGCGAAACCGATGCGCGCACGCAGACGGCCAATCCGCAGCTTGCCGACATGAGCTTCCCGGCAATGGAGCTGTTCGCGATGCCGGCGGCGACACAGACGTTGCTCGACGACGCTGCCGTCGATGTCGAGCAATGGCTTGCGGAAGAAATCGACACCGTCTTCGCCGAGCAGGAAGGCGCCGCCTTCGTCTCCGGCGACGGCGTCAACAAGCCGACAGGCTTCCTCTCATATCCGCGTGCGACGCACGACGCCTGGATGTGGGGCAAGCTCGGATACACGCCCACCGGCGCCGCCGGCGCGTTCGCCGCGTCGGATCCTTCGGACCGGATCATCGATCTCGTTTACGCCCTGCGTGCGGGCTATCGCCAGAACGCGCGCTTCGTGATGAATCGCAAGACTCAGGCGGTCGTGCGCAAGCTGAAGGCGAGCGGCGGCGAATATCTGTGGCAGCCGCCCGCAAGCGCCGATCAGGACGCCACCCTCATGGGCTTCCCGGTCACGGAAGCGGAGCATATGCCGGACATCGCGGCGGACGAGACTGCGATCGCGTTCGGCGATTTCCGCCGCGGCTATCTCGTCGTCGACCGTCTTGGCGTGCGCATCCTGCGCGACCCGTACTCCGCCAAGCCCTACGTGCTCTTCTATACAACGAAGCGCGTGGGCGGCGGCGTGCAGGATTTCGACGCGATCAAGCTCCTGAAGTTCGCAGCAAGCTGATTTCGATCATGGCGCGCCGGCAATAACACGATCGATCCAGCTGCGTTGCGGCGCGACGAGCGCGCCTTGCGTGAGCGCGCCGCAGGTCTTCTTGCCCTCGCCGGTCGACCAGACGGTTATCGCCGCCAGCCGCCCGTCCGTTGCGAAGATGGGTCCGCCGGAATCGCCGGTGCAGGCGCCGAAGCCCTTGCGGCCCGGGTCATGCGCCCAAAGCAGGATCCTCGATATGGGTTCTCTTGCCTCCAGCGTTCCCATCCGCAACTGACCGGCGGAGCGTTCGTCGCCCTCGCGGGTCAGGCCGAAGCCGGCGATTGTGAACCGCTGGCCTGGGCGGACCGCGCCCCCGGTGTCCAGCCGAGCGATGGTCACGGAAGCGGGCAGTGGCTCTGCGAGCCGCAGGATAGCAAGATCGATCGAACGGACGCGCTTGCGCGCCGCGTCCGGCACGTATTCCGGATGCACGCTGGCGCTGCTTACGGCGACAAGCTGCGGTTTGCCGAAGGCGCCGACATTGACGGCAAGATTGCGCGCGCCTTGCGCGCAGTGTCCCGCCGTCAGGACAGCGGTTCGCGAGATGGCGACGCCAGTGCAAAAGCCGGCGCCTCCGCCGCCCTGCTTGAGAACCATCACGGCGCTCGCCGCCGCCTCCCGCGGGGCTGGTTCAGAAGCGCCCACAAGCGCATGCGCGCTGCCGCCTGCGAGCAGCATCGCGCACAAAATAAACGGCGATTGGTTCATTCCGCGCCTCGATCCCGGATATCTCATGACTCCCATACTCATTGCGCCACCCGCAGTCGAGCCTGTCGGGCTCGACGAAATGAAGGCCTGGCTTCGTGTCGACGGCGCGAGCGAGGACGAGGTCGTCGGCGCGCTGATCGCGTCAGCCCGCCTCGTCGTCGAAAGCCTCACCCGCCGTGTTCTGATCGCGCAGACCTGGCGTCTGGCTTTTGACGCTTGGCCGCACGGTAGCGTCACGCTGCCATTCTCCCCCGTGCGCTCGGTGACGATTCGCGTTTACGACGCCAGCGGCGCCTCTTCGATCCTTCCGCCTGGCGGCTACGCGCTCGAACCTTACGGCGGAGATGTGCGGCTGCGCCTTTCTGACACGCCTCCACCGCCCGGCCGCGCGGCGTCGCGCGTCGAAATAGACATTGAGGTCGGCTTCGCGGCGGATGCAGGCGGTGTGCCCGCTCCATTGCGGCAAGCCATGCGTTTGCTCGTCGCGCGCTGGTACGAAAATCGCGGCGACGTCGAAGCGGACGCCGACATGACCCGGACGCCGGCCTCCATTGCAGCGCTCGTTTCACCCTATCGGCGTGTGAGGTTGGCATGAGGCGTGCGCGCATCGGCGACCTCGATCGGCGCATCACGATCGAAGCTCCGCTGGATACGATCGACGACATTGGCGGCGTGAACCGGGTGTGGACGCATGTCGATGATGTCTGGGCGCAGGTGACTCCGATTGCCGGCCGTGAGGATTTCGCGGCCGAACGGGAAGAGAGCGCCGTCACCCACCGCGTGCTCGTTCGATGGCGCCCTGACATCACAGGCGTCATGCGGTTGCGCCTCGACGCGCGCGTGCTGGCGATCCATGCCGCCCTCGACTGGGATTCCAGGCGCCGTTTCCTGCTCCTGCAATGCGAGGAGATAACGTGAGGGGGCGCCGTGTCGTTTTCATCTGAAATTGCGCTGCGCGCAGCAATCCGCAACGCGCTTCTCGCCGATGCGCCGCTCACCGCGCAACTGGGCGGGCCGTTCGTGCACGATGAAGCGCCTCGGGACGCTCCGGCGCCATACATCGTGTTCGCCAGAAGCGAGGCGCGCGACTGGTCCACTATGACGGAGCGGGGCGCCGAGCATCTGATCACGATGGAAGTGTGGTCGCAATCGAAGGGCGTGCGCGAGGCGCTTTCGATCGCCGGGCGTGTGGCCGACCTCTTGCACGAGGCGCCGCTGGCGATTGCCGGCGCCTCCTGCGTGCGGATGCAAATCCAGTCCATCGAGACGCTACGCCAGAATGCGAACCGGTTTGTGCGCGCGCGGATAAGGCTGCGCGCGCTGGTCGAAAACGAAGAGTGAAGGAAAACGGCATGTCCGCTCAGAAGGGCAAGGACCTCTTGCTAAAGGTAGACGACGGAACCGGAAGCTTTGTGACCATCGCCGGCCTGCGAACGCACAGGCTCGCGTTGAACGCGGACCCGGTGGACGTGACTCATATGGAATCCGCGGGCCGCTGGCGGGAACTGCTGGAAGGAGCGGGAGTGAAGCGCGCCAGCGTCGCCGGCGCCGGCGTGTTCAAGGACGCGATCAGCGATGCGCTTGCGCGCCAGATATTTTTTGACGGCGCGCTACGCGCCTGGCAGGTCATCATTCCCTCGTTCGGAATCGTCGCGGGCCTGTTCCAGATTTCGAGTCTCGACTATCGCGGAGAGCACGCCGGCGAACTGACCTTCGAACTCGCGCTCGAATCCGCCGGCGCGCTCACATTCACGGTGCTTTGAGATGACGATGGCGAACAGGCGCCGGGGAGATGTCGAAGCGATCTTCGACGGACAACGCTACACGCTCCGCATGACGCTGGGCGCGCTGGCGGAACTTGAAGATGCGTTCGGCGCGACGGACCTCGTCGCCCTTGCCGCGCGCTTCGAGGAGGGGCGGCTGTCCGCCCGCGATCTCCTGCGCATCATCGCAGCAGGAATGCGCGGCGGCGGGGCCAATGTAAGCGAGAATGAGGTTGCGCTTCTGGGCTGCGAGGGAGGCCTGGAAAGCTACATCAGCGTCGCCGCGCAACTTCTCGCCGCGACCTTTGGACAGCGAGATCCGGAGGCGGCGCCTGCGCGCCCTCCGGGGCCGCAGGACGCTTGAAATCCGAAAGCCGCCCGCGCGCGGCGCAGCCCTCCCCGCCGCCTTTCCCCTGGCGCGAGGCGATGGCTTTCGGTTTCGGCGTCCTGCGGCTGCAACCTGACGCTTTCTGGGCGCTGACGCCGCGCGAACTCGTCTGCGCGGTCGAAGGCGCTGGCGGGCTTGAATTGCATTCCATCAACCATCCGCTCGCACGCGACGGGTTGGAAGACCTGATGCGCGCTTTCCCTGACGAGGTTTCCGATGACTGAATTCAACGAAGGTTTCGCCGCCCAGGATGTCGCCGAGATTCGCGTCGCGCTCGATCAGGTTGATCTTTCGGCGCAGCGCATGTCGCGCACGCTCACGCGCGCCTTCGCGTCCGCCGTGGTCGGCGGAAAGTCGCTCGAGGATACACTGAAAAAGGTCGCGCTCTCACTCTCGAAAGTCGCGCTCAACACAGCTCTTCAGCCTTTGCAGAAGGGCCTGGCTTCGGCGATCGGCTCGTTGCTTTCGCCACTCACGGGGCAGGGCGTTGCGAGCGTCCCGGTAACGGCCTTCGCCAGCGGCGGGATCGTTGCACGCCCGACATTCTTCGGTTCAGGCGCGGGACTGGGGCTGATGGGAGAGCGTGGCGCGGAGGCGATCATGCCGCTGGCGCGTGGTCCTGACGGCCGTCTGGGGGTCGCTGTCAACGGCGGTCCGCACCGCGCGCCCACCGTGAACGTGACAATAAATACGCCGGACGCTGAGAGCTTCCGGCGGTCGCAGGTGCAGGTGTCCGCTGCGCTCGCCCGCGCCGTCATGCGCGGACGCCGCGGCGTTTGAGAATCATGCGTTCAGCATCGAAGCGATTTCGTCCTTCAGGTGCAGGCGCTGCTTCTTCATATCCTCCAGTATGTCGTCACTGGTCGGCTCGACCTCGACTTCGGCGCGATGAATGGCCCGATTGACCTCATGATAGCGGTCGGCCAGACGGGCGAAGTGACCGTTCGACAGCTTCAGCGAATGAATCCGCTCTGCGTGATTGGGAAATTCTTCGTGTAACTCGTGCGGAACGTGGCTCATTTGCCCCTTTACCCTTGTTGCGAACCGATAACGCCACTCTAGGGCCTCTTCCTTCGCTCTCATTGTTCTGGATCAATCACATGAGCTTTCACGAAACGCTCTTTCCCGTCGACGTGTCGATGGGCGCGCGCGGCGGGCCGGAGCGGCGCACGGAAATTGTCGTGACCGGCTCTGGCCGGGAAGAGCGCAACCAGCGCTGGTCCCGCTCGCGGCGCAAATGGAATGCCGGCTACGGCGTCAAGCGACTGTCTCAGATAGAAAGCGTGGTCGCGTTCTTCGAGGAACGGCGCGGCCGCCTCTACGGCTTTCGTTGGCGAGATCCCCTCGACAATCGATCCTGTCCCGCGGGCGCCGCGCCAACGCCGCTCGATCAGACCCTGGGCGTGGGCGACGGGCAACGCGCCGAATTCCAGCTTGTCAAACATTACGGCTCGTCTTTCGCGCCTTACACGCGCGAAATAAGGAAGCCCGCTTCTGGTTCGGTTCGCGTTGCGGTCGATGGCGTCGAAATCGCGTCCTCGAACTTTGCGGTCAGCGCCGTGACGGGCCTGGTCACGTTCGAGGCCGCGCATGTTCCCCAAACTGGCGCGTCTGTCACGGCGGGATTCCTGTTCGATACGCCCGCGCGCTTCGACGCCGACTATCTCGAAATCGACGTCGCGTCGTTCGAGGCGGGCGAAATTCCAGATATTCCGCTGATTGAAATCGTTCTCTGAGGCGTTCATGCGCAATTTGTCACCGGTCTTTCGCGCACGGCTCGACGCTGGCGTCACGACGCTTTGCGACTGCTGGAAAATCACTCGTCGCGACGGCGCCATACAGGGGTTCACCGATCATGACTGCGACATCACGTTCGATGGCGTGACATACTCAGTGATGCGCGGCCTGGAGGGAACGGGCTTCGAAGCGGAGCTTGGTTTTGCTGTGGGCGGCGCCGAAATCTCGGGCGCGCTTTCGGCTGCCTCCATTGAGGAGATCGATCTTCTCAACGGCGCCTGGGATGGCGCCCGTGTGGAGAGCTGGCGCGTGGACTGGCGCGCGCCGGAGAACCGTATATTGACGCAAGTCGCCGTCATCGGCGAGGTGCGCCGAAGCGGCGGCGCTTTCGTCGCGGAACTTCGTTCGCTCGCCCATGCGCTCGATCAGGAGCGGGGTCGCCTCTACAGCGCAAATTGCGACGCGGATCTCGGCGACGCGCGTTGCAAGTTTCCGTTGGCGTCATCGCCGTTCTCGATTGAGCTGGAGGTCGCATCCGCGACGCAGGTCGAGATCATCTCTCCGCTTCCTCCCGTCGCGAATGGGTTCTACACGAACGGCCGGCTCCTTTTTCTTGAAGGCGCCAATAGCGGCGCGCTCGCGCATGTCAAGGATCATCGCGGCGGCGTTCTCACACTCTGGACGCCGCTTGGATCGGCGCCCGGACCAGGAGACGCCTTCCGGTTGACGGCCGGATGCGACAAGACATTCGCAACATGCCGCGCAAAGTTTTCGAACGTCCCGAACTTTCAAGGCTTTCCACATCTGCCTGGCAACGACCAGGTCTTCTCCCATGCGGGGCGAGGATCGAAGCTCGACGGTGGGAGCATGTTCCGATGATCGAACGCGCGAGGATTGTTCAAGCTGCGCGTAGCTGGATCGGCACTCCCTATCTGCATCAGGCGACCTTGCAGGGGGTCGGCTGCGATTGCCTCGGCCTGGTTCGCGGCGTCTGGCGCGAAATCTATGGCGACGAGCCCGAAGAGACGGGCGCCTATACGCCGGATTGGGCCGAAGCCACGGGACAGGAGCGTCTGGCGGAGGCCGGATTCCGTCACCTGTTCCCCGTCGCCGTGCAGGATTTCTCGGCGGGCGATGTGTTGCTGTTCCGATGGCGGCCGCATTCTCCAGCCAAGCACTGCGCCATCGCTACGTCGCGCAACGCGATGATCCACGCGCACGATGGAGCCCGTGTTTGCGAAACGACGATTTCGGCGTTCTGGAAGCGCCGCATCGCGTTCGCGTTTCGCTTCCCGGGCGTTCCCATCTGACAACCGACAGGAATGATTGAATGGCGACCGTTGTTCTTCAGACAATCGGCGCGGCCGCAGGCCAGTTCATCGGTGGCCCGATCGGCGCCATCGCCGGACAGACGGCGGGAGCGATCGCGGGCGCTACGATCGATCAACGCCTCCTTGGACCGAAGGGCGCCAACGGACCGCGGTTGTCTGCCATGCCCGCCATGGGATCGACGGAAGGCGCGACGATACCCGTCGTGTTTGGCCGCGCGCGCGTCGGAGGCCAGGTCATATGGGCGACCCGTTTCGAGGAGAAGGGCCAATCCCAGTCCGGCAAGGGCGTCGGCTCCCCAAGCCGCAAGACATACTCATACTTCGCAAATTTTGCCGTCGGACTGTGCGAAGGCGAAATCGCGGGCGTTCGTCGTATCTGGGCGGACGGGAAGGAGATTGATCAGACAAAGTTCGCGATCCGCGTCTATCGTGGGCGCGAGGATCAGGATGCTGACGCGCTCATTGTCGCGAAGGAGGGAGCAGAGAACGCGCCGGCCTATCGCGGTCTCGCCTATGTCGTCTTCGAGCGAATGCCGCTTGCGGAATTCGGCGATCGTATTCCGCAATTGTCGTTCGAAGTCGCGCGACCGGCAAACGCCCTTGCGCCGCTCGTGCGCGGCGTCGACATCATTCCCGGCGCAGGCGAATTCGTCTATAGCAACAGGCGCACGCTCGCGATCGAAGGCTACGCCGGCGGCCGATCCATCAATCGCAATAATCTCGTTGCGTCGAGCGACTGGACAGCATCCCTCGATGCGCTCGAGCAATCGTGCCCGAATGTCGGGAGCGCGGCGCTTGTCGTATCCTGGTTCGGCGATGATTTGCGGGCTGGCCATTGCACGATCGCGCCTCGGGTCGACACGCCGGACAAGATCACGCGCGGGTCCGAGTGGAGGGTGGCTGGTGTCGCGCGGGCAAGCGCCCGTGCCGTCAGTTCCGTCGAGGGCCGTCCGGCCTATGGCGGGACGCCGTCCGACAACAGCGTCGTCGAGGCGATCAACGATTTGCGCGCACGGAATCTGTCCGTCGTCTTTTATCCCTTCGTGATGATGGATATCCCCGCAGCAAACACGCTGGCCGACCCATGGAGCGGCGCGGAAGGACAGCCTGCCTACCCATGGCGCGGCCGCCTGACCTGCGATCCCGCTCCCGGTCGGGCGGGCTCACCTGATGGAACGGACGCGGCGGCGTCGCAGGTCGCAAGCTTCTTCGGCGCCGGGGATCCGCACGGCGATGAGTGGACTTACCGGCGCTTCATTCTGCATTACGCTCGCCTTTGCGCCGACGCGGGAGGCGTCGACGCTTTCATCATCGGTTCGGAATTCGTTTCGCTGACCCGGGTGCGCTCGGCGGGCGGAGTCTATCCGGCTGTCGCCGCGCTTGCCGCGCTCGCGCACGATGTGAAAGAGATCCTCGGCCCCGCGTGCAAGGTCTCCTACGCAGCCGACTGGACGGAATATGGCGCTCATGTTCGAGAGGCGGGCGCCGAGGTTCGCTTCCCGCTCGACACGCTTTGGGCGTCGCCCGCGATAGACTTCATCGGGGTCGATTACTATCCGCCGCTCAGCGACTGGCGTGACGGAGATGATCATCTCGACGCCCATGTCGCATCGTCGATCTACGATGTCGCCTATCTGCGTGAGCGCGTCGCCTCGGGCGAGGCCTTCGACTGGTTCTACGAGGATCAGGCAGCGCGCGACGCGCAGACGCGCACTCCAATCGTGGATGGCGCCTGCGGAAAGCATTGGGTCTTTCGCCAGAAGGACCTTGTCGGGTGGTGGTCGAACCTGCATTTCGACCGCTCTGGGGGAGCCGAGCTTGCTGAGCATACCGCGTGGACGCCGTGCTCCAAACCGATCTGGTTGACGGAAATCGGTTGTCCCGCAGTGGATCGGGGCGCCAACGCGCCCAATGTGTTTCCAGATCCGAAGTCCTTCGACGGTGGACTGCCTTGCTTTTCCCGGGGCTTTCCCGACGATCTCATGCAGGCGCGGGCGCTGGAGGCTATCATCTCGCGCTTCGATCCATCTTCAGGTGCGTTTGAAGCAGCGCACAATCCGCTATCGCCCCTGTACGGCGGACATATGGTGGATCCGTCAAGAATTCACGTCTGGGCCTGGGACGCGCGGCCATGGCCCGCGTTTCCCCATGCGGAGGATCAATGGAGCGACGGTGTTCTCTGGCGCACGGGCCATTGGCTGAATGGCCGAATTGACAGCGTCGATGTCGATCTGCTTGCAAAATTGCTTTGCAAGCGCGCGCTGCCGGGAGGCGATACGGCTATCCGCGCGGACACCCGAACCTGCATCGATGGCTACGTGCTGGACCGTCCGGTCTCGGCGCGTGACGCGCTGGAGCCGCTCGCAGCGATCTTCGCCTTCGATGGAACGATTACCGGAGGCGAAATCAGGTTCGAAGCCCGGGCGGCAAAGCCCGTCCGCAATTTGACTGAAGACGATATTGTTCCCGGCCAGGACGGGGAACCTGTCCTGTTCACACGGGGCCAGGATAGCGAATTGCCCCGTCGCCTGTCGCTTTCCTTCCATGACGGCGAAAGCGAGTACCGGCCGGCCACGGTTCACGCACGCCGTATCGAAGGCGCATCGATGAGGGAAACCGTTCGCGAATCGGCTCTTGTGACAACGCGGGCGAAGGCGCAACAACGATGCGACGTGATGCTTCAGGATGCCTGGATCGAGCGCGAAACGGCGCGGTTCCGCCTGCGCGCCGGCCTGCCTGAAATCGAAATCGGAGACCTCCTCACGCTGCCTGGCGCGCCTTTGCGTTCATATCGCATCACACGGATGGCCGAGGGCCTTGTGCGCGATGTGGAGGCGCACATGGTCGTGCGTTCTATTTATGACTCGGCGCCGCCGGACTACCGCAGGCCTGTAGCAGCCTCTGCCGCCATTGCCGGGCCGCTGACCGCGCATGTTTTCAGCCTCGCGTTGCATCGCGAAGGATTCGAGGCCCTGCAATATGCCGCGGTTTACGCCGATCCGTGGCCCGGCGCGGTGGGCGTCTGGCGCCAATCAGGCCGGGGGTTCGACGACATTGCGATCATCACGCGTCGCGCAACGATTGGCGTGACGCTGGACGAGTTGCGGCCAGGCGTGACCTCTCGTTTCGACCGCGCCAATTCTTTCTCGGTGCGCATCGTTGGCGGCGCGCTTTCGTCGCTGGACGATGTCCAGGCCCTATCCGGCGCTCGCGCGCTAGCCGTCGGTGGTCCTGACGGCGCGTGGGAGGTGCTCGTTTTCGGGGAGGCCGAACTCGTCGGGGCGGGCGTCTGGCGCCTTTCGCGGCTTGTGCGCGGCCTTGGCGGTGAGGACCACCTGAGCAAGAGGCTCCTCACGGCTGGCGCGCCGGTTGTTCTGCTTGACGAGGCGGTGACGCCGCTCGAGCGGAACGCGGGACGGATTGGCGTCCAAGAGGTCTATCGGTTCGCTGACGCAGCCGCCGATCATGCGGATGACCTTGCCGTCGAAGTTTTTGCGCCCGTCCGCGATGTCGCCTTGAAACCTTATGCGCCAGTGCACCCGCGTGCGCGGCGCGTCAGCGGCGGGGTTGAGATTTCTTTCATCCGGCGCGGACGCATCGACGCCGACGGATGGGGCCTTGCAGAAATCCCGCTTGGCGAAGAGCGAGAAACGTATCGGATCGAAATCCTCGATGGCGCGATCCTGAAACGGGTTCTCGCAACGGCGGCCCCGTCCGTTGTCTACACCGGCGAGGTTGCAGACTTCGGCTCGCCGCAGACGGCCCTGCGCCTTCGCATCGCGCAAGTGAGCGCGACTGTCGGCGCGGGTTTCGCGTGCACGCACGACGTGCGTATCGACTGATCATAGTAAAAATTCGGAACAATCATGAGCGACAGTCCAAACCTCGGCCTGCCTTTCATCGAGGCTGCGCAGGCGCAGAAACACGTCACGCACAACGAAGCGATCGCGCTGCTCGATGCGCTGGTGCAGATCGCCGTCAGCGACATGTACGCGACGTCGCCGCCAACCGCTCCCGTAAACGGAGAGCGCGTGGTCGTAGGCGCGTCCGCCAGCGGTGCTTTCGCAGGTCGTGTGGGGCAGATCGCGTTTTTCGACGAGGGCGCCTGGCGGTTCGCATCGCCGCAGAATGGCTGGCTCGTGTGGTCGTCGCCTGACGCGTGCGCGTTCGTATTCGTGGATGGCGGATGGGTGCGGTTCGCCGACTCGCTGAAAGCGATGCAGAACGTAGAACTGCTCGGCGTCGGCGCTGTGGCGGACGCAGTCAATCCCTTGAGCGTCCGCGCAGGCGCGGCGCTATTCACCGCGCGCTATGTCGCTGACGGCGGCGACGGAGCGCTTCGCTTCAAGCTCAACAAGGAAAGCGCTCCTGACACGGTGTCCCAGCTCTATCAGTCGAACTGGTCCGGGCGTGCCGAAACCGGCCTGATTGGAGACGACAACTATCGCATCAAGGTTTCGAGCGATGGCGCGACCTGGCGCGACGCTCTCCTCGTCGACAAAGAGAACGGGAATGTCGGGCTTGGCATTGGCAATCCAACGTCGCCTTTGCATGTCTACCGCTTCAGTGTCCCGTGCGATCTTGTCGTTCAATCAGGGCCGCATGCGTTCCAGATTCTGGAGGTTCCCGGCGGCGACGCGTCGATCACGAACTATTCTCCCGGTCGCGGGATGTTCTTCAGTCAGGCGGGCGCCGGCGTCATCGTCTTCGGTATAGACGGTGCGGAACGTGCGCGCATCAATGCGCTTGGCGATATTGGGATCGGGACCGTGGGCGGTGACTATGGGCGAAACTGGCGCCTCGTCGGGCGAAACGATCAGGCCGATCTGACAAGAATCGGGGTGATTAACGGTCACAACGCCTCGAGCGCCGGAACGCAGATCAGCATGATAGGCGGCGTGGGTTACGGCTTCGTCGATTGGACGCTGTACAACAACGGCGGCTCCCCGTTCGATGAAAAGTCCTACGGGTCTGCTGTCTCGTTCACGCAATGGACTTTTGGCGGGACGCTCAAATTTCGCATGACGAGCGGCGGACAGTTTCAGGCGGCGGGATCAATCCGCTGCGGGGTGTTCACGCTCGGGACCAAACCAAACCCGGTTCTTGAGGGCGCTGGTTCGATGATCTGGATTACGAACCCGTCGTCCGGCGCGGCGCGCGCCTTCTGGTCTGATGGCGCTACGTGGCGCGATTACGCGAACGTCGAAGCGTAAGACGGGACAACCATGCTTGCAGAAGAAACGGCGCGCCCGGCGGCGCGAACCACAGCGCATGGCTGCGCGGCGGCGGACTGACCCGTGCGGGCGCCCGCGAGCGATGCGACTTGCGACCGCCTTGCGCCGATAGAGTCAAGAAAGAAGGAAAGAGGTTATGGCGATAGAGAAGCAGACATATCTCTATGAAGTTCTTGTTCGTGGTTCGCGCGACGGGTCGATCTCCGGAGCGCATCAGATCCGCAACGAGGCGCTCGTCGACACGCAAACCGGTGAAGTTCTGAACGAGCGTCAGGGCCTCGCCGTGGCACTTGCTGTGGAAGACGTCCGCGATTTGCTTGGCGAAAGCTTCGCGACCGCCGCAGCGCAGATTGTAGCCTTGCAGGCTCAGGTGACAGAACTCGCCAACGCGCGCAACGCGCCAGAGGCGAACCGTGCCGACATTCAGGCGCCCGTGGCCGCGCTGGTCATTTCAGATCGCCAGTTCGCGCAGGGGCTCGCCGCGCGAGGACTGATCACGCGCGACGAGGCGCTGGCCTTCGTTCAAAAGGGCGAGTTACCGCGGTTGCTCGCCGATTTTCTCGAAACGATCGCGGACGAAGCCAAGCGTTTTGAGGCCGCGTTGCTTCTCACCGGAGCGAAAGAATTTCGACGCGATCATCCGCTTTCGCTGGCGATCGCCGGATGGGCCGGCCTGGATGCGAAATCCTTCGATGAGTTCTGGGCCCAGTGCGGCGCGCTTTGAACGAGGCGGGTGAATGTCAGACGATCCGTTTACCGCATGCCTTTCGTTCACATTGAAATACGAGGGCGGCTACGTCGATCATCCCGCCGACCCTGGCGGCGCAACCAACTTTGGCGTCACGCGGGCGACGCTCGCGAGGTGGCGCAAGCGGCCCGTCACAAAGGCCGAAGTGAAAGCGCTCACGCGCGACGAGGCCGCCGGGATTTACCGGCACTTTTATTGGGAGCCTTGCAACGGCCCCATTCTGCCGCCTGGCGTCGACGCGGTCGTTTTCGATTGGGCCGTTCATTCAGGGCCGGCGCGCGCCGTGGGCGCCCTGCAAAAGGCGCTTGGGCTGGAGGCCGATCAAGCGCGGGCGGCGGCGCTGGCGATGGCCCTGCGGAAGGCGGATCCGGCGCGCACCATTCGCGCGCTTTGCAGCGAACGCCGAAAATTTCTGGCTCGTCTCAAGGGGTTTTCAGTATTCGGCCGCGGCTGGAGCCGTCGCGTCGATGCTCTCGAAACGTTCGCCCTCGCGCTCGCGCGCCGTTCGGTGGGTGAACGTGGGAGGTCTCTCAAGCTGACAAGTGAAGGAGCGTGAAATGGAAGTGGAAACGGATATCGCGCGGCCGGCTGTGAACCCGGGCGACGTCACCAAGCCGTTCTGGGCGTCGCAGACCATCTGGTCGTCGATCGCCGTGATCGGCTCATCGGCCGCCGGCGCGGTCCTCGCATGGCGCTCCGGAGATATTGCCGCGTTCGGGGCGGCGCTCACGGCGATTCTGGGCGGACTGAACGCCATCCTCGGCCGCCTGCGTGCGGTTACTCCGATCGGGTGACGCGATGTTTCGCACACCGGCAATTCTCGCGGCCATCGGGATCGGCGGCCTACTCTTGGGCGGCGCCGTTTGGCTGCGCGCCTCGCTTGCGTCGTCGTTTTCGCGCGGCGAGGCGTACGGGCGCGCAGTGGCCGCGCTGGAGACGGCAACGGCGCTCGCACACAAGCAGTCCGCGCTCGAACTCGTTCGGCGCGACGCCGACCGGGAGGCCTACGCTCTCGAATCCGAGAGAGATATGCTGCGGGAAAAACTCGATGAGCTTGAAAAAATGCTCGCCGCCGGCGTCAACGACGTTTCCGGCGGCGTTTCTCCTTGCCTCGGCGCTGGCGTCGTGCGCTCCCTCGACGCCATCCGTGCTCACGGCTCAGGCGCCGCCGCCCCCTGAAAGTCTGTTGCGGACCTGTGTTTCTCCCGTTCGCTTGCCGCAAAGAGCGCTTATGGCCGACGAGGTCGCCCGCCTCTGGGGGCGGGATCGTCTGGCGCTCGCTGTTTGCGGCGCCCGGCACGGGGCGCTCGCTCGCTACGGCCGGGCGGTCTCGCAGCCGTAGACCCCCGGCCATTCATCCGGCATTCAGGCCGGGCGGGTGAGGATGCAACCATGTTCACCGCCTTCATGCTCATGCTCATGATGCACGCGGCGCCTGCGCGCGTGCCGTTCCTGCTGGAGGCTCAGCAGCGGGTCGGCGTGGCCTGCCTGCCTTCGTCGGAGGCGCGGTTGGCGATCGCCCGCAACAAACTGGCGAATCCTCTGCCGGCACTCCGCACTCTCGCCCGTCGCGCGCAGGCCGAGCCATTACGCTCGCGCCTCTGTCGCTTGGACGAGCGGTTCGTGTATGAAATGACGTTGCTGCGCCGGGACGGGAAGGTGGCGCGTGTTTTCGTCGACGCCCAGGATGGGCGTACTCCCGTCGCTGCGCCGCGCTAGCGGTGTCTGAACGGGCGACCGCGAGGTCGTGACAGGAGTTTTTGCGTGCGTCTTCTCGTCGTCGAGGATGATGTCGATCTCAATCGCCAACTTGTCACGGCGCTTGAGGAAGCTGGCTATGCCGTGGACAAGGCGTTCGATGGTGAGGAGGGGCACTTCCTCGGCGACACCGAGCCTTATGACGCGATCGTCCTCGATATCGGACTGCCGAAGAAGGACGGGCTGTCGGTGCTCGAGGACTGGCGCCGCGCCGGCCGCAAGACGCCTGTGTTGCTGCTCACCGCCCGGGGAAGCTGGAGCGACAAGGTTCACGGCTTCGACGCCGGGGCCGATGATTACGTCGCAAAGCCGTTTCACATGGAGGAAGTGCTGGCGCGCCTGCGCGCTCTCGTGCGCCGCGCGGCGGGGCATGCGTCGAGCGAGCTCGTCTGCGGTCCGGTGCGGCTCGACACGCGTTCGAGCCGCGTCACCGTCGATGGCAACCCGATCCGCCTGACATCGCACGAATACCGCCTGCTCGCATACATGATGCATCATCAGGGACGCATCGTCTCCCGCAGCGAACTGGTCGAGCACATCTACGATCAGGACTTCGACCGCGACTCCAACACGGTCGAGGTGTTCGTCGGCAGATTGCGCAAGAAGCTCGGCGCCGATGTGCTGCAAACGGTCCGGGGACTTGGCTACCTGATCGCGCCGCCTGGCGCGCCAGCGCCGCCCGCGGCCGGGCGCTGAACCGTGCACGTCGAGGAGTTGATTGATCGCGGCGCGAACAACTCCATCGCGCGGCGTCTGTTCGTCTCAGCAGCCTTCTGGAGTTTCGTCGTACTCCTCGTCGCCGGGATTTTTCTTTCCGCGCTTTACAGGACGACAGCCCAAAGGGCCTTCGACGATCGGCTCAATGTTTATCTGCGCGCTCTCGTCGCGGACGTCGCGCTGTCATCCGAGGAGGGCGGGCCACTCGGACAGATGGGTGAACCACAATTCGAGCTCACCAATTCCGGCTGGTACTGGCAGGTGACTCGCATCGACAGCCCGTCCCCGCTGATACGTTCATCGCGTTCGCTTTTTGCCGAGCGATTGCCTGCGCTTTCGGAGATGAATGTCGCCGCTGACGAAACCGGCCTTCGCTCCGCTTCCGTAACCGGACCGGACGGCCGTCCGCTCAGGCTGCTCGAACGCGTGATCGACATTGGAACCGAGGGACAATGGCTCATCCAGGTCGCCGCGACGACGGAAGATCTTACCCAGCAGATCCGGCGCTTTGTGCTCGCATTGTCCGGGTCGTTCGTTCTGGTTGGGGTGGCGCTGGTCGGCGCCACGGCGCTGCAGGTGCGCTATGGCCTGCGTCCGCTGCGCCGGCTGCAGGACGAAGTGACCGCAATTCGCCGAGGCCAGACCGAGAAGATCGCCGGCCCATATCCTGAAGATCTCGCTCCGCTGGCCGGCGAGCTGAACCTGCTCATCGCCTCTAACAAGGAGGTCGTCGAGCGGGCGCGAACGCAGGTTGGCAATCTGGCTCATGCGCTGAAGACCCCGCTCAGCGTCATCAGCAACGAAGCCGCGCGGGATGTTTCGCCCCTTGCGCACAAGGTGCGCGAACAGGCCGCCGTGATGCGCGACCAGGTAGCCTGGTATCTCGACCGCGCCCGCGCGGCCGCCCGCTCGACTGTGATCGGCGCCAGCGCCGAAGTGGCCCCGTCGCTGGCCGCGCTCGTGCGGACCTTCGAGAAAATTTACGTCGAGCGCGGCGTGGCCTTCGAGTTCGATTGCCCGCCGGGTTTGCGATTCCGTGGCGAAAGGCAGGATCTCGAAGAGATGCTCGGCAATCTCATCGACAACGCCGGCAAGTGGGCGTCGGGCCGGGTGCTTGTGACGGTCGTCACGGCGCCGCGCGAATCCGGCGCGGCGAGCCCGGGGTTCCTCGACATCCTGGTCGAGGACGATGGACCGGGCCTGCCGGCCGCGCGCAGGGCGGAAGCGCTTGGCCGCGGCCGGAGGCTGGACGAAACGAAGCCCGGCTCCGGCCTTGGCCTGTCGATTGTTGCAGATCTTGCAAAGATTTACGGCGGCTCGCTGGAACTCGCCGACACGCCGCTGGGCGGGCTGAAGGCTGCCCTGAGGCTTCCCAGCGCATAGACGATGTACAGAAGCCTGTACGTGGCTCCGTGCCCGAAATCGTGTACATTCCTCCGGGCGGGCCCGTGTGACCGAATGCCTGCTTTAAACTGCCTAGGCGAAATGACACATAGCGCCCGATGATCTGGTTTGTTTTCGCCGCGCTCACGGCTGCGGCCGCAATGAGTGTTCTGTTGCCGTTGGCCCGCGCCCGCGGAGCCGCCGGTGTCGCGCGTTCCGAGGCCGACGTCGCATTTTACGAGTCGGAGGTCGCGAGCATTGGCCGCGACCTCGAACGCGGCATCATCGATGAAAAGGAAGCCGAGGGCGCCCGCGCCGAAGCTGCCCGCCGCCTCCTCGCCGCAGCCCCTGCCGCCGGCAAGGACGCGCAGGGCGGTGCGGCTCGCCGGGCCGCGGCGATCTTCGCCATTTCGGTTGTGGCGGTCGCAGGCGTTGGCCTGTACGCTGTGATCGGGCTGCCAGCTTACCCTGACCAGCCGCTGGTCGCGCGCCAAAGCGCCCCGCCGGATCAGATGGACATCATGGCGGCCGTCGCGAAGATCGAGGCGCACCTCGCGAAGAATCCGGGCGACGCGCGCGGCTACGAAGTGATCGCGCCCGTCTACATGCGCATCGGGCGCTTTGCCGATGCCGCAAAAGCCTGGGGCGAAACAATACGCCTTTCCGGACCTACCCCCGAGCGATTCACGCTGATGGGTGAATCGCTCATCTTCGCCAACGATGGCAAGGCGGGCCCTGAAGCCGTCAAGGCGTTCGAGGCGGCCCTCGCGATTGACCCCGCTTTTCCGCAGGCGCGTTTCTATCTTGGCCTTGCCGCCGAACAGGGTGGGGACAGGGCGAAGGCGATCGAGCTCTGGTCAAAGCTTCTTGCCGACGCAGAACCGGGCGCGCCCTGGGCATCTGTCGTTCGCGAACGTCTCGAAGGCCTCGGCGTCAGGGAGCCGCCTGCCGCGCAGGGCGTCCCGCAGGGTCCTGCTGCAGCCGCCATTGCCGCCATGCCGGCGGCCGATCGCAATGCCGCCATTCGCGGCATGGTCGATTCACTAGCCGAACGTCTGGCGAATGACGGCAACGATCCCGCCGGTTGGCTTCGCCTCGTGCGCGCCTATACCGTCCTGAAGGAACCCGAAAAGGCGAAAGCCGCTCTGACCGACGCGCGACGCGCCTTGGCCGCGGACCCCGCCGCTCTGAAGGGGCTCGACGAACTCGCGCGTGAACTGGGACTCGAGGGTTGAAGGCATGACGCGCAAGCAACGACGCATGACGATGATCGCCGCCGCTCTGGCGGTGCTCGGCGTCGCGCTTGGACTCGTGCTGGTCGCCATGCGCGACAACATCGTGTTCTTTTACTCGCCCGCAGAGATCGCCGAAAAGGACGTGAAACCGGGCACTCGCCTGCGTCTGGGCGGGCTCGTCAAGGCCGGCTCCGTCGAGAAGAGCGGAGACCGTTCCGTATCCTTCATCGTTTCGGACGGAACGTCCGAAGTGCGTATCCGCTATACGGGCCTTCTGCCGGACCTGTTCCGCGAGGGGCAGGGCGTCGTGGCGGAGGGCGTGCTCGAAGACGCCAAAAATTTCCGCGCCGATTCCGTTCTCGCCAAGCATGACGAAACCTACATGCCGCGGGAAGTCGCCGACGCCCTGAAGAAGCAGGGTCACTGGCAGGTCGATGGAAAGGATGGCGCGAAGTGATCCGCGGAGGGGACCTTTCATGATCGTCGAAACGGGCCATTACGCGCTGGTTCTGGCATTCGCCCTCTGCCTGGTGCAAATGGTTGTTCCGCTGTGGGGCAGCCTCAAGGGCGACCGTGCGCTCATGGCCGTGGCGGCTCCCGTTTCGATCATGCAGTTCGTGCTTGTCGCGACCTCCTTCGCCGCGCTCACCTACGCCTATCTCGTTTCCGACTTCTCGGTGCTCAACGTCGTCGAGAACTCGCATTCGCAGAAGCCGCTCATCTACAAGATCTCGGGTGTATGGGGTAACCACGAAGGATCTATGTTGTTGTGGGTCCTGACCCTGGCGCTCTTCGGCGCGCTTGTGGCGTTGCGGGCGAAGCGAATGCCCGAAGATCTTTCGGCTACCGCGCTGTCGATCCAGTCGTGGGTCCTTGGCGCCTTTCTGCTTTTCGTCCTTCTGACATCCAACCCATTCGCGCGCGTCGGATCGCCGCCTATGGAAGGCCGCGACCTCAATCCACTGTTGCAGGACCCCGGCCTCGCCATTCATCCGCCGCTCCTCTATCTTGGCTACGTTGGCCTTTCGATCACCTTCTCCTTCGCCGCGGCCGCGCTGATCCACGGACGCATCGATGCCCAATGGGCGCGCTGGGTCAGGCCCTGGACGCTCCTCGCGTGGATGTTTCTCACCGTCGGCATTTCGATGGGCTCCTACTGGGCCTATTACACGCTGGGCTGGGGCGGGTTCTGGTTCTGGGATCCGGTCGAGAACGCATCGCTCATGCCGTGGCTCGCTGCGACCGCGCTACTCCATTCCGCCCTTGTGATGGAGAAGCGCGACGCATTGAAGATCTGGACGATCCTTCTGGCGATTCTCGCCTTCTCGTTGTCGCTGCTCGGCGCCTTCCTCGTGCGCTCGGGCGTGCTGACCTCCGTTCATTCATTCGCCAACGATCCGCAGCGCGGCGTATTCATCCTTCTTATTCTGGTCTTCTTCATCGGCGGCTCGCTGTCGCTCTTTGCTTTCCGGGTCCAGACGTTGAAGCAGGGCGGAATATTTGCGCCGGTGTCGCGCGAAGGCGCGCTCGTTCTCAATAATCTCCTGCTGACGACGAGCTGCGCGACCGTCTTCGTGGGGACGCTCTATCCGCTCGCGCTTGAAGCTGTGACGGGCGCCAAGATTTCGGTCGGCCCGCCGTTCTTCAATCTGACTTTCGCGCCGCTGTTTGTGCCGATCTTCATGGCTATTCCCATCGGACAATTGCTCGCATGGAAACGCGGCGACGTCCTCGGGGCCGTGCAGCGGCTGACTTTCGCCATCGGCATGGCTGTCCTTGCCGGCCTCATCCTCGCGTATGCGCGTGGAGAGCCTGTGCTGGCGGCCGTTTTCGCGGGCCTCGCCGTTTACGTGATCGTCGGCTCCTTCGTCGAAACATGGGGCCGCATCACTGGCGGCGGCTACGATCCAGGCGCAATGTGGCGCCGCGCCATCGGTCTTCCGCTTTCACAGTGGGGCACGGCCATTGCGCACGCCGGCGCCGGCGTCACGCTCTTCGGCCTCGCCGCGACCGGCTGGGGCGTCGAGCGCATCGTCGGCATGAAGCCCGGCGACAACGTCAATCTCGGGCCTTATGTGGTGACCCTTGAAGACGTGATGCAGCGCAGGGGGCCTAACTTCACCGAAACCGCCGCGCGCATGACGATACGCGAGGGCGGCGCCGTGGTCGGCAGACTCGAACCCGCCCGAAAATTTTTCTCCCACCGTTCGATGACAACGACAGAAGCGGGCCTTCGCACGATCGAGCTTGGTCAGGTGCATATCGTGATCCCCGAGCAGAACAGCGACGGCTCTCTCGACGTCCGGCTGTATTGGAAGCCCTACGTCACGCTGATCTGGATTGGCTCGATCATCATGTTCATCGGCGGCGGGGTTTCACTCGCCGACCGTCGCCTTCGCGTCGGCTATGCGCGCAGACCCCGCCAGCCCCGTGGCGCGCCCGCGCCCGCGGAGTGAACATGAAGTCGTTGCGCCTCTTCATCGCCCTTCTTTTTCTCGGTCTTGCGCCGGCGTCAGCGTTCGCCGTGCAGCCCGGCGAGATGCTGAAGGACCAGGCGCTGGAAAAGCGCGCTCGCGAAATTTCGGCCGAGCTGCGCTGCCTCGTTTGCCAGAATCAGTCGATCGACGATTCCAATGCGCCTCTCGCACGCGACCTGCGCCTGGTCGTGCGCGACCGGCTTGTCGCGGGCGACAGCAACGAGCAGGTTATGCGCTATGTCGTGGACCGCTATGGCGAGTTCATCCTGCTGCGGCCTCCGTTCCGATTCGCAACCATGCTGCTCTGGTTCAGCCCCCTTGTCGCGCTCGTTGCGGGCCTTGCGTGGATGGCTGTGGCATGGCGCCGGCGAAGCCGCATGCGCGTTGACACAGGCGCCGCGCCGCTGTCTGAGGAAGAACGTAAGGCGTTGGAAAAGCTGCTGGAAGGCCGCGGAGATTCGTAGCTCGGCTTTCGTTTCGACGTCCTTACAAAAGTTTCATCCTGCCGAAATGTCGGAGCAAACCGCGCTCCCCCATGTTCTCCCCTGAAGCCGGACGCTATCCGGCCGAAGTGGAGAGAAGCATGTCAAACAACTTCGATCGCATTGCCGCTGCGACTGCGCGCATGCCCCTGCGCAAGACCCTTCTGGGCGCCTGCGCCGCGCTCGCGATCGGCTCGTTCGCCGCCCCCGCCTTCCTGCCGGACGCGCAGGCGCAGGCTCAGGTTCAGGCGCAGAGCGACAACAAGGCTCAGCCGGCTCAGGGCCGTTCGGAAGCCCGCCCCGTCACCATTCCAGGCTCCGTGCCTGGCGCTATTCCCTCATTCGCCGACATCATTGACCGCGTGAAGCCCGCGGTCGTGTCTGTTCGCGTGCGCATTGCTGATCGCGGCGAAGCCAACATGATGACTCGCCGTGGCATGCCGCCGGGCGTCCAGCCGGGCGACCCGCTCGAGCGTTTCTTCCGCCGCTTTGGCGAGGACGGCCCGCGGGCCCAACCGCGTGAGGCCATGGCCCAGGGGTCTGGCTTCATCATCTCGGCGGACGGCTACGTCGTGACGAACAACCACGTTGTGCGAAACGCGACCGAGGTCACCCTCGGTCTCGATGACGGCCGTAGCGTAAAGGCGAAGGTGATTGGCACGGACGAAAAGACCGACCTCGCCCTCCTGAAGATCGAGGAGCAGGGCGAGTACCCCTACACCGAGTGGGCAGGCGGAACTCCGCGTATCGGCGACTGGGTGCTTGCGGTTGGCAATCCCTTCGGCCTCGGCGGCACCGTGACCGCTGGCATCGTTTCGGCCCGTGGCCGCGACATCGGTGCGGGTCCGTATGACGATTTCCTGCAGATCGACGCGCCAGTGAATCGCGGCAACTCGGGAGGCCCGACCTTCGACATCCAGGGTCGCGTCGTCGGCGTGAACACCGCGATCTATTCGCCAAGCGGCGGCAGCGTTGGCATTGGTTTCGCTATTCCCGCCAGCGTTGCCCGCGACGTGATCAGCCAGCTGCGCGAGCATGGCGCCGTCGCGCGCGGTTACATCGGGGTCCAGATCCAGGCGATTACGCCCGAAATCGCGGAGTCGATGAATTTGCGCGACAACAAGGGCGCGCTTGTCGCTGAGACGCAGCAGAACACGCCGGCGGCGAAGGCCGGGCTGCGTTCGGGCGACGTCATCGTGTCGGTCGATGGGCAGCGCGTCGAGAGCCCGCGCGAGCTCTCGCGCCGGATCGCGGCGCTGGGGCCCCGGCGCAAGACGGAAATCGGCTTCCTGCGCGACGGCCGCGAGCAGAACGTGACCGTGCAGCTCGAGGCTCTGCCCGACCGCGTGGCGGATGCGCGCTCCGGCCGGGGCGGGGATGACGGCGCCCGGCAGGGCGACGGCCCGCGCCTTGGTCTGCGGCTTGCGCCCGGTAGCGACGGCGTCGAGGTCGCGGAGGTCGAGCCGGGCAGCCCTGCCGCTCGCACGGGCCTGCGCGAAGGCGACGTCATTCTCGATGTCGCCGGCAAGGCGGTGAAGCGCCCGGCTGATGTGGCCGATGCGGTTCGCGCCGCGCGCTCAGACAAACGCAAGACCATCCTGATGCGGGTTCGTTCAGCGGAGGGAGTCCGGTTCGTGGCGGTCCCCACCGCCTCGTGACGGACTGAACGGGGCCCGCCCTTTCAGCCGGAGCGGCGCCCGCCCGAAATCAGGAGAACGGCAGGCTGCGAACAGCCTGCCGTTTTTGCTTGGAATTGGTTATATGTCGCTCATGCGCATTCTCATTATCGAGGACGACCGCGACGCCGCGGCGTATCTTGTCAAAGCCTTCCGCGAAGCCGGCCACGCAGCCGACCACGCCGCTGACGGCCTTGAAGGATACGCGCGCGCATCCGATGGCGATTACGATGTCCTCGTCGTTGACCGGATGTTGCCGAAGATGGACGGGCTCAGCCTCATCGGCGGGTTGCGGGAACAAAAGATCGAAACGCCTGTCCTCATCCTCTCCGCGCTTGGTCAGGTGGATGACCGGGTGAAGGGGTTGCGGGCCGGCGGCGATGATTACCTCGCCAAGCCCTATGCCTTCTCGGAGTTGCTTGCGCGCGTCGAGGTTCTGGCCCGCCGCAAGAATGGCGCGCCCAGCGCGCCTACCATTTTGCGTGTGGGCGATCTGGAGCTCGACCGCCTCGGACACACTCTGATGCGCGCGGGGAAGGAAATTCCGCTTCAGCCGCGCGAGTATCGTTTGCTCGAATACCTGATGCGTCATGCAGGGCAAGTGGTCACGCGCACGATGCTGCTCGAAAACGTCTGGGACTATCATTTCGATCCGCAAACCAACGTGATCGACGTTCACGTCTCCCGCTTGCGCGCCAAGATCGACAAGGGCTTCGACACGCAGCTGCTGCACACCGTGCGCGGCGCGGGATACATGATCCGTGACGGCGCTCGGTAAACTCTTTCGCACTACGGCTTTCAAGCTGTCCGTGGCCTATCTGATCGTATTCGCGCTTCTCGCGGGGATCGTCATGTTCTGGGTGTCGCGCGACATGCGCCGCGTCATGGACGAGCAGGTCGAAGCGACGATCGAAGCCGAGATCAAGGGCCTTTCGGATCTCTACCGGCAGGGCGGCGTTCGGCGGCTGGTCGACATCATCGACCGCCGTTCTCGCCAGCCCGGCGCGTCGCTTTATCTTGTAACCAATTTCCAGGGCCAACTGATCGCCGGCAACATTCTCGATCTCCCGCCGCAGGTTCTAACCTCGCCGGGCATCCGGGAAACGGCCTACGAGCGTGTGGGAGAACCTGGCGTCGAACGACGTGCGCTCGCGCGCATCTTTCTTCTGCCAGGGGGATTTCGATTGCTTGTCGGTCGCGACCTCGAGGATCGCGAGACGATCGCGCGCATTTTCGGACGCGCGCTTCTCACATCGATCTTCTGGATAACGATCATCGGAATGATCGGCGGTCTGTTCGTCGCGCAACGGGTATTGCGCCGAGTCGATGCGATCAACGACAGCGCGCAGACGATCATGGAAGGCAGCCTAGCCAAGCGTCTGCCGGTTGGGCGATCCAACGACGAACTCGACCGGCTTGCATCGAATCTCAATTCGATGCTGGAGCGCATACAGGAACTGATGGCGGGACTTCGCGAGGTCTCCGACAACATCGCGCACGACCTCAAGACGCCGCTAACGCGATTGCGCAACCGTGCCGAGGAGGCGTTGCGTTCGTCCGGTTCGCCGCAGCAGTATCGCGCGGCGCTCGAGGCAATGATCGAAGAGAGTGACAATCTCATCGGCATTTTCAATGCACTGCTCACAATCGCGCGGCTTGAGGCCGGCGCCGAACCCTCGGCGCCCGGCGTGTTTGACGCCAGCGCAGCCGCGCGGGATGTCGCTGAACTATACGAACCGCTGGCGGAAGAGGCCGGCTTCTCGCTCGGCGTCGACGCAGATGCAGATTGCCGCGTGAACGGCAATCGTGAACTCATCGGCCAGGCGCTGGCGAACCTCGTCGACAACGCGTTGAAGTACGGCGCTCCCAGGGATGAGACTGGCTCGCGCGAGGTGCGAGTAGAGGTCCGCCGCCAAAAAGATTCCGTCGAACTGTCGGTGTCTGACAAGGGGCCGGGAATTCCGCAACAGGATCGCGAACGGGTCCTCGGCCGCTTCGTGCGGCTTGAGGGCTCCCGTTCCCTGCCGGGCTCCGGCCTTGGTCTCTCGCTTGCGGCCGCCGTCGCGCGCCTGCACAATGGCGCGATCAGAATCGAGGACAACGCTCCGGGGCTACGCGTGACCATCGTCATTCCTGCCGCGGGTGAGGCCGTGACCAAGCCGGGATGAGTGATGAACGACATAAAGAAAAGGCGCATCCCGAAATCAGCAATCCTCGCTGACCGCCTGTCGTCCGCCCCCCAGCTGTCGGACGCCTCGCTCGCGCGCGCCAAGATGAAGGATTTGCTGGACGAGGCCGACGGAGAGCTCGCCCGCCTCGCCAAGCGCAAGCCCGTCACGGCTCTACTCACGGGTATCGCGGACCATTCCCCGTATCTGTGGCGTCTTGCACAGGCCGACCCGGAACGGCTCGCCGGTTTGCTCGCACGCGATCCTGAAGACAGCCTGTCTGCCTGCATCGCGGCGTTGCGCGCCCGTTGCGATGCGGCTGCGGACGATGCGGAGATGATGAGCGCCCTGCGCGCAGCCAAGCACGAAAGCCATCTCCTGATTGCGTTGGCGGACATAGGCGGCGTATGGGACGTCGTCGACGTAACGCGCGCGCTCAGCGTGTTCGCCGATGCCGCAGTTTCGAATACGGTCCGCTATCTCTTGCGTGCGGGCGTTGCCGCCGGAAAGCTGGAGCTGGCCGACGGAGAGGATCCCGAAAAGGATTGCGGCTACGTAATCCTTGCCCTCGGCAAGCACGGCGCGAGCGAACTCAATTACTCAAGCGACGTCGATCTCGTTGCATTCTTTGATCCGCAATCCAAGATCATGCGCGAGGGCGTCGAGCCCGCTCCCGTCTTCGTCCGTATGACACAGGCGCTTTCGCGCCTTTTGCAGGAGCGCACGCATGAAGGTTACGCGCTACGCGTCGACCTTCGTCTCCGGCCCGATCCCGGTTCGACCAGCGTTGCGGTATCGCTTCCGGCCGCGTTCGACTATTACGAAACGCTCGGGCAAAACTGGGAACGCGCGGCTTTCATTAAGGCGAGGCCGGTGGGCGGTGATCGCGCCATGGGCGCAAGGTTCCTGACGGAGCTCGCGCCCTTCATCTGGCGCAAGTATTTCGACTATGCGGCCATCGCCGACATTCACGCGATGAAACGTCAAATTCACGCGGTGCGCGGACACGCCGACATTGCGGTCGCAGGCCACGACGTGAAACTCGGACGCGGCGGCATCCGGGAGATCGAGTTCTTCGTCCAGACGCAGCAATTGATTTTCGGCGGACGGCGCATGCAATTGCGGGGGTCGCGCACCCTGGACATGCTGGTCGAATTGCATCGCGATGGTTGGGTGACGCAGGAAGCCGTCGACGATCTCAGCGTTGCCTACAAATGTCTACGTACGATCGAGCACCGTTTGCAGATGATCGCCGACGAGCAGACTCAGCGGCTGCCATCGGATGACGATGAACTCGAACGTTTCGCTCGCTTTTGCGCGTATACGTCCTTCGAGAGCTTCTCAAAAGATCTTACTGCGCAGATGCAGCAAGTCGAGAAGCACTATGCACGCCTCTTCGAACATGCGCCCGGACTCGATACCGAGAGCGGCAGCCTCGTTTTCACCGGTGTTTCGGACGACCCGGAGACGCTCGAAACGCTGGGCCGCATGGGTTTCATGGACCCCGCGCGCGTGACCGAAACCGTCCGCGGCTGGCATTTCGGCCGCCGCGCGGCCGTTCAGAGCGCGCGGGCGCGCGAAGTTCTGACAGAACTTGTGCCGGCACTGCTTGAAGCGTTCTCGGGCAGCGGCGATCCGGATGCTGCGCTTACGGCCTTCGATATGGCGCTCGCGCGCATGCCGGCGGCTGTGGAGCTGTTCTCCATCCTCAAGTCTAACACGGCGGTCCGCGAACTCTTCGGCGATATCCTGGGAGGGGCTCCCCGCCTCGCTCATGTCGTGGCGCAGCGTCCGCATGTTCTGGACGCCGCGATCGATCCCGCGCTGCTGCGCGCACAGCCCACGCAGGCATCTTACGAAGCCCGGGTCTTCGATGTCGTGGAGCGGGCGCAGAGCACCGAGGCGTTTCTGGATGACATGCGCGAAGTCGCCAAGGAAGAGATGTTTCTGGTTGGCGTGCGCGTGCTGTCCGGCGCGCTTGACCCCGTCAGTGCAGGCCCCGCCTATTCCGCGCTCGCCGGCGCGGTCGTGCGCGCGAGTCTTGCGCACGTGGAGCGCACGTTCAGCAATGAACACGGCATTGTTCCGGGCGGGCGGTGCGTCGTTGTCGGAATGGGCAAGCTCGGCTCGCGCGAGATGACAGCGACGTCGGATCTCGACCTTATTTTGCTTTATGACTTCGATGAAGCGGCGGCGGAGTCGAACGGGCCGCGCCCGTTGCATGCCTCACAATACTACACCCGCCTCACGCAACGCCTGATCTCCGCACTGACGGTTTCAACGCGTCGGGGCGGGCTTTACGAAGTTGACATGCGTCTGAGGCCATCTGGCCGGCAGGGACCCGTGGCCACGAAACTCGGCAGCTTCCGCGATTATCAGGCGAATGAGGCGGAAACCTGGGAGATGATGGCGCTGACCCGTGCGCGTGTGATCGCGGGGGACGAGCTGCTCGCCAAGGATGTTGAAGCCGTCATTACAGATGCCCTGCGACGCAGTCGCGATGACGGCGTCTTGCGTCGTGAAGTTCGAGAGATGCGCGAACTGATCGCGAGTGAAAAGGGCGAGAGCAACCCGTGGGACCTGAAGCTTGCCGCCGGTGGTCTCATCGACCTGGAGTTCATCGCCCAGTATTTGACGCTTCGCCACGCGGGGGGGCAGCCGGCGCTTGTCGACGTCTCGCCGGCTGCTGTCCTGAAGAAAGCCGGAACGCTTGGTGTTATCTCGCCCGGCCAGAGCGATACTCTTTGCGCAGCGCACGCCGTTTATACAGGCGTCATGCAGATGCTGCGCCTTACGATCGGCGAAGCCTTCGAGCCCGAGAACGTTGCGCCGGGCGTATTGCGGCGCATTGCATCGGCCGCTCAGGCCCCCGATTTCAGGGCGGTTGAAAGCGACCTCGCCGACAGGCGCGCCCTTGTCCGCCAAATCTTCCGGGATCTGCTTTACGATTGATCAGGCCGCCTCGCCGATCACGGTCTTCAACTCGCCCCGCGCGCGCGCGGCCACGGCCATCAACGCGCCCTGCGGGATCGGGAGCCGGACCCGCACGACGGTGCCCTGGCCAACTGTTGAGCGGATGCGCAAGCTTCCGCCGTGCAGTTCGGCAAGCGAACGCGCGATCGCGAGGCCAAGGCCAGAGCCTTTCATGCCATTTTGCAAGGGCGAATTGATCTGCTCGAAGGGACGGCAGATCCGGTCAAGCGCTTCACGCGGAATACCTGCTCCCGTGTCCTCCACGAAGATGTTCATGGCTCCGTCGACGAGCCGGCAGCGTACGCCGACGCGCCCGCCCTGGGGCGTGAACTTGATTGCGTTGCGCAGTAGTTTACCAATGATCTTCTCAAGCGCTTCGCGGTCCGCGCTTACGGGAACTCCGCGGAGCATTTCAACTCGCAAGGATATGTTCTTTTCCTCGGCCTCAGCGCGGACGTTTTCCAGAACGCAATCGACGACGGCGTCAATTTCGAATTCAGACTTGTGGAGACGCATCTTGCCGGCTTCGAGCGTCGACATGTCGAGCACATCGCTGATAATGCCGAGAAGGTGGCGCCCGCTCACATTTATATGGGTCGCATAGTCGATGTAGCGAGGAGAACCCAGGGCGCCAAACGTCTGACGCTCCATGAGCTCGGAGAAGCCGATGATCGCATTGAGCGGCGTGCGCAATTCGTGGCTCATGTTGGCGAGGAACTGGGATTTCGCCCGGCTCGCCAGTTCTGCTTCCGCCTTCTGTTCCAGATAGAGTTCCGCGAGTTCGGCGAGTTGCTGCGCCTGCATCTCCAGCGTCTGACGGGAGCGGCGGAGGTCGGCGACCATCCCTGTCAACCTGCGCTCCGAATCCAGCAGCTTTTCTTCGTGATTCTTGTGCGTGGAAATGTCGGTCCCGACGGAAACGTAGCCGCCGTCTTTTGTCATGCGTTCGTTAATCTGCAACCAGCGTCCATCAGAGAGCTGCGCTTCATACGAACGAGCGCCCTCCAGGGGGCGCTCCGCGACAGGCACCTGGGTGAGTACGAGAGGTTGGGATCCAAGGCGCATGATGTCGTCGTAATGCGCTCCGGTGGTGTCGGCGCAAGGCGGAAGATTGTGCAGCCGCAGGAACTTCGAATTGCACAGTACAAGCCGTTTGTCCGCGTCCCACAGCACGAAAGCTTCGGAAATCGTCTCGATCGCGTCCTGAAGCCGTTCACCCGCGGTGCGCGTGCTTTCGGCGAGTTTCTTCTGCTCGGTTATGTCGATCGCGATGCCGACGAGGTGCGGGCTGTCGTCGCGGGAGTGACGCACCACTTCGGCGCGCGCGCGCAACCATTTCCAGTCGCCGTTTCCTGTTCGCATCCGGAACGTGCGGTCAATGCTGCGCTCGTGCGAATCGATGAGCGTCTTGGCGACGTCCGTCAGATCAAGATCCGAGGGGTGGAGCATGGCGTTCACTTCGCCAATTGACAGGGAGCCATGACGAACCGGCTGGCGCAGCATGTCGAACATCGAGTTCGACCATGTGATGCGGCCACGCGCGAGATCCCAGTCCCACAATCCGCAATGGCCGCGGTTCAGCGCCACGTCGATCCTCGCGCCAAGCTGATCGCATTCCTGCGCGATCTCTCTCGCGCGGTTCGCCTGCCATTGGTAAGCGAAGGCGAGCAGAATCGTGACGAGGACCGTCGACCCGACAAGGATTGCGACGCGCCAGACCGATTGGCGCCATTGCGCGAGCACATCCGCCGTCGTCTGGATGATCGCGACCTGACCGTAGGGCTCGCGCAGGTTCCGCGCCGTAGCGAGCGCATCATCGCCGCTTTCGGTCCGCAGCGGCAAGACGCCAGCCTTGGCTCCGAAAAGGATGATCGGCAGCGCGTTGCCGAGCTTGCTCGCGAGCGGCCCGATTGCCTCTTCGCTGGCGTTCAGGCTTCCAATGATTTCACCGCGGCGATCGGTGACGAAGATGCGCCGCCCTTGCGGCATAAGCCCTGGAGGAAGCGTGTTGTTGACGATCTTCAGGCGGTCGCCGCCCGACCCTTCGCTCGCCTCGAAGGCTGCGGCGATGAACGCCGCGAGCGTCTCGATTTCGAGCTTCGCGTCTTCGATTGCGTCGAGGCGCGTCTTGTTTGCGAAGATAAATGTCGTGACGAGAAGCGCCGTGCAGAAAAGGGCGGCCATGACAGGGACGGCGAAGCGCACGAGCGCTTCCGCCGCCAGCGCCTTCGCGCTTGCCGGCGCGGCAGCGCGCATGCTCTCTGCCGACGCGTCCGCGCATGCGGTCGCATCCGACACGTTGGTACGTGTCATGGGTGGCCCCCTCGGAATTTCTGAAATTCGCAGCCATGTGCCGCATCGCCGCGAATCACCTTCAGTTGAATCCGCGGGCGGCGATTTGTCCAGAGGTTAATGCATCGTCAACGGATGGAAATTTCCTTCCGCCCGCCGCATCGGATAGCTGCATGCGGCCAAGTCGTTAAGCCCTGGTTGCAGGCCGGATGCGCGCCTCAGGCGAGAGAGCGGGTGACGATGTCGCGCACGTCCGGCGAGAGGTCTGCGGTTCCGGCGATCCGCCTCAGATTCTGCTCCGCCAGGGCGCGGCGTCCTGCTTCCAGCGTACGCCAGGTCTTGAAGGCGACGAGCAGGCGCGCTGCAACCTGCGCGTTTCGCTTGTCCGTTTCGAGCACAACGTCTGCGAGGAAGGCGTAGCCAGACCCGTCCGGCGCATTGAACTGGGTTACATTGGCCGCGAACGAACCGACGAGCGAACGAAGGCGGTTCGGATTCGTCATCGAGAATGCGTGATGCCCCGTGAGGCTGCGCACGCGTTCGAGTGTTCCGCGCTCCGGTATCATCGCCTGAAGAGCGAACCATTTGTCTAGAACGAGCGGATCGGCCGCATGGGCGCGGAAGAAGCAATCGAGCGCGGCTTCGCGTTCGCTGGCGCCGTTGAGCGTCAGGGCGGCCAAGGCCCCGAACATGTCCGTCATGTTGTCTGCGGTCTCGAATTGCCGCATCGCGCGCTCGCCGCCCTCCTCGCGGTTGGCCGCCAGGAGCAGGTCGAGCGCAGCCTGCTTCATCGAGCGGCGTCCCGCGCTATAGGCGTCCGGCGAGTAGGGCGCAGGTGCGCAGAGTTCGTCGTGCGCTTCTCGCAACGGCGAAGAGAGCGCAAGACCCAGCGCCTCCCGAACCGCCTTGCGCGCCATGTGGATTGCATCCGGATCCACGTCCGCGCCCAGCTCTCGGGCGATGTCGGCTTCCGTTGGCAGCGCGAGCGCTTGCGCGGCGAAGGCTGGATCGTCCCGCCAGTTCGCAAGCATACGTGCAGTCGCCTCGCAAAAGCCGGAGACGTCGTGCGGAACGCCGCCCGCGCGAATGGAGGCGGCGGATCGTGTGATCAGGCCCGTTGCGTAGGTCTGCGCCGCTTGCCAGCGGTTGAAGCGGTCACTGTCGCTGGCGATGAGGCGCAGCAGGTCCGATTCAGTGAAATCCGCTTCAAGCCGGACGGGCGCGGAAAAATCACGGAGGAGTGACGGCGTGATGCCGGCGGGCGCGCCGTGAAAGACGAGCGTACGCTTCGCGCCGTTGAGTTCGAACGATCCGCGCGCCAGTTCCTGCGCGCTTGCGCCGCCGTGCTCGTGTGCGGCGGGAGCGCTCAGTGGAACATCCCCTTCGTCGCCAACCAGCCCCAGCGCAACCGGGATCATCTGTGGAAGCTTCGCGGGCTGGTTTGGCGTCGGCGGGCAGGACTGCTCCAGATCGAGGGTCAGCGTGTTCGCCGATGCGTCATGGCGCCAGCTTGCCTTCACGACGGGCGTGCCCGCCTGCTGATACCAGCGCATGAACTGCGACAGGTCGCGGCCCGAGACCTCGGCGAAACACCCAATGAAATCCTCCACGGTCGCCGCCGTCCCGTCGCAGCGCGCAAAGTAAAGATCCATCCCCTTGCGGAACGCCTCGTCGCCGATGAGGCGCTTGAGGACGCGGATGACCTCGGCGCCTTTCTCGTAGACGGTGGGCGTATAGAAGTTGTTGATCTCGTGGTAGACTTCGGGACGTACGTTGTGCGCCAGAGGGCCCGCGTCCTCCGTGAATTGAGCGGCCCGCAGGGCGCGCACGTCAGCGATGCGCTTCACTGTGCGCGAACGCTGATCGGCGGAAAACTCCTGGTCGCGGAATACGGTTAGCCCTTCCTTGAGGCATAGCTGGAACCAGTCGCGGCAGGTGATGCGATTGCCGGTCCAGTTATGGAAGTATTCGTGCGCGATGATCGCCTCGATGTTGGCGTAGTCCGCATCGGTCGCTGTTTGCGGCAAGGCGAGCACATACTTGTCATTGAAGACATTGAGCCCCTTGTTCTCCATCGCGCCCATGTTGAAATCGGATACGGCCACGATATTGAACACGTCCAGGTCGTACTCGCGTCCGAACGCTTCTTCGTCCCACCGCATCGAGCGCTTCAGCGCATCCATTGCGTAGCTCGCGCGCTGGGCCTTCCCCGGCTCCACATAAATGCCGAGTTCGACCGTCCGGCCTGACATGGTTGTGAAGGTGTCGGAAAGGCAATCGAGTTCGCCGCCGACCAGCGCAAAGAGATAGGACGGCTTGGGGAACGGATCGTGCCATAAGGCGAAGTGGCGGCCGGCCCCGGCGTCGCCCTTCGCGACGAGATTGCCGTTACCCAAAAGGACCGGCGCGTCCTTGCGGTCTGCCTCAATGCGCGTGGTGTAAACGGCGAGAACGTCGGGCCGGTCGAGGAAATAGGTGATGCGGCGGAAGCCCTCGGCCTCGCATTGGGTGCAATAGGCGGAGCCGGAGCGGTAAAGCCCCATCAACTGGGTGTTCGCTGAAGGATCCAGGATCGTCTCAATGTCGAGGGTAAACGCCTGCTTGGGCGGAGCTGCAATCGTCAGACGGTCCGGGGTGAGTTCCTCGGGCGATAATTGCAATTCGCGGCCGTCGAGGGCGATCCTTCCCGCCTTGAGACCGTCGCCGTCGAGTACGAGCGGCGAATTCGGGCGCCCCTGCGGATTGGGGCGCATCATCAGGCGCGCGCGCACTTTAGTGGCGTTCCGGTCGAGCGAAATATCGAGGTGGACCTCATCGATGAGGTAGTCGGTCGGGCGGTAATCGGCGAGGCGGACGGCCGTGGCGTTGTCGGTTCGCATCGGGAAACTCCTGTCCTTGCGGTTATGGCATGCCGGGGCCGGCTTGCAAGGCGCCCGCTCAGTCAAACGACCTTGGCGCCAACAGCGCGCCCTGCGGCAGCCGCAAGTTCCTCAGCCCGGTCGCTCAGCGGGCCGGGCAGGCGCCCATACAGCTTGAATACGGCGGGCTGAAGGACGGCGCCGAGCGCGGTCGCGGCCGCGAGTTCGGCGTCCGTCATGGCGATCTCGCCGCGCTCGATGGCGCGTCGCATAATCTTGCGCAATTCCTCCACCGCATTGCCATCCTCCGCGACGAAGCGAAGATGCGCGTGCTGGTTGAGCAAAATAAAGGCGAAGACGTCAGGTTCGTTGTCGAAGAGCGCACAGAAGAGCTTCACGAGCTCGTGCGACATTTCCGCGAACGGGACGTCCCGCGCGCCGATCGCCGAAATCCTCTGCGCCAGAGCGCCATAATGCGCGCGAAACAGATCGGCTGCGATCTGTTCCTTTGATCCGAAATAGCGGTAGAGCGCAGCGTCAGCGACTCCGACAGCCTGCGACAGATCCCGGATGGTTGCGCCCTCGACGCCCTTTTCGGCGAAAAGGCGCAGCGCCTCCTTCTCGATCTTCGCCCGCGTGGCTGCGCCGTCGCGCGAACGTTGCTGACGTGCTGCGCCGGCCATCATGCCGCGCCCTGTGAAGCGATCTGGGCGCGCACCATTCTGTTCAGTTCCACATAGTCGGTCTTGCCCGAGCCGAGCAAAGGCAGGGCGGGCGTGGTAAGAATTTCGGCGGGGATCATAAGTTCGGTTGCGCCAAGTTCCTTCATCCGCGCCTGAACGTCCGCGCGCCGCACGTTCGGCTGCGTGGTGACCAGAATCAACCGCTCTCCCTTGCGCGCGTCTGGGACCGCAACAATGGCCGGGGGCTGTTCTGGCCAGAGCGTCGCGCACATCTGCTCAACGGCGGCGAGGGACACCATTTCACCGGCGATTTTCGCGAAGCGTTTCGCGCGGCCCTTGATCGTCACGAAAGTCTGTTCGTCCACGGTGACGATGTCGCCCGTGTCGTGCCAGCCATCCGGTGTTTCTTCGAGGACGCCTGGATTTTCGGCGCGGTAGTATCCTTTCATGATGTTGGGTCCGCGCACATAGAGCCGTCCGCCTTCTTCGATGCCAGGTACAGGCTCCAGGCGGTATTCAACACCCGGCATGAGCCGTCCCACGGTTCCGAAGCGATTGAACATCGGAGTGTTGACGGCGAGGACAGGCGCTGTCTCTGTGACGCCATAGCCTTCCAGAATCCGGAGGCCAAACTTCTCGACGTATGTGCGCCGCGTCGTCTCCTTCACCGGCTCCGCCCCGGCGACGACGTAGCGCAGGGAACGCATGTCGTAGTTGTTGGCGCTTCGCGCGTAGCCGTTGAGGAACGTATCGGTGCCGAAAAGGACCGTCGCATTCGTCGCGTAGATCATCTCCGGGATCTGCCGGTAGTGCAGCGGCGAGGGGTAGAGATAGCATTTCATGCCGGTGAGCATCGGCAGCAACATCCCGCCCGTCAGACCAAATGAGTGGAAAACAGGCAGGACGTTGAACACGATGTCCGCAGGCGTCACGTCGAAGCGCGCGGTGATTTGAGCGACGTTCGAAATGAGATTTCTGTGCGAGAGCACGACGCCTTTCGGCGCGCCTTCCGAGCCCGATGTGAAGAGCACGGCGGCGGGATCGTCCGGCTGGCGGCTTTCAAGCGCCCGGCCCTTGTCGAAGAAGCCGCGCACCTTGTCGCCAAACGTTATCGTCTTGCGCAGGTCTTCCAGAAAAACGATCTTCACATCCGCGCCAAGCGCTTCGAGCAGGTTCTGCAGCTTCGCCTTCTCGACGAAGGCGCGGGATGTCAGGACCACCCGCACCTTCGCTGCAAGACAGGCCGCGGCGAGGTTCGCGGGGCCAGCCGTGAAGTTGAGCATTGCGGCGACGCGCCCCGCGGCCTGAATCGCGAAGAAAGTGACGGCTGCGCCCGCTGCGTTCGGCAGAAGCAGCCCGACGCTTTCACCCGGCGCTGTCGCGCCCATGATTTTGCGCCCCAAGACAGCGGATCCGATCAGAAGCTTGCGCCCGGATAGCGGACCCGAAAGCGGGTCTTCCACGATAACGCGAGAGCCGCCGGCGTCGCGCACCGAGCGGGCGAGCGCTTCAATGAGCGTGAGATTCGTATCAGTGGTGCGGAACACGAGGTCGGACATGACATCGTAAAGCGCTGCGCCTGCCGCGACGCGTCGTTTGCGGCCGACAAGATGCGGCGGAAGCTCGAGCTTGCGTGGCGGCAGGAACGTCAGTCGCACCTTCGGAAACAGGCGCCGGTGAACAAGCGACTTCGGCAGGCGCGTGAAGGGCGTGCGCTCGAGGCCGTCGAGCCGGACCGGCACGATCATCGCATCGCCCTTGTCGGCGATCATCGCCGCGCCGTCGTAGACCTTCATCAGCGCGCCGGTGACCGTCAGGCGCCCTTCGGGGAAAATGACGACGGGCGATCCTGCTCTTACTTCCTTGATGAGGCCGCGCGTCGACATGGGCTTTGTCGGATCCATTGGATAGGTGCGCGCAATGCGGAGAAACGGACGCACCCACCAGGCCTTCGCGATCTGCCAGTCGATGGCGAATACGGGTTTGCGGTCCATCACAGACAGGACGACGGGCGCGTCGAGAAATGACGTGTGATTGATTGCGATCACGCTGCGGGCGCCAGCCGCTTCGAGGTTTTCCAGCCCCTTCACTTCCAGGCGGAAGACCAGCCGGAATAGCGCCTGCAGGGCTTCAGCCGCAAAGTTCGCGGGCAGCATTTTGAACAGCAGCACACCGACGATTGCGTTCAAGACCCCAAGAAGGGCAAGCAAAGCAGGCTCCGTCATCCCTGCGAATTGAAGCCCCGCCGTCGCGATTGAGCCGCCTACCATGAACAGGGACGTCATGATGTTGACCGCGGCAATTACGCGCGCGCGCTGGTCTTCCGCCGCCCATGACTGGACCGCTGAAAACGCCGGTACGACGAATAATCCGCCAAAAACGGCGATTGCGACAACGTCCAGAGCGATGCGGACGCCAGTCGTGCTGGTGAAAAAGGTGGAGAGATCGACGGTTCCGCTCGCCTGCGGCATACCCCAGGCCGTGTAGCCGAGGTCGATCAGGAATACGGCCATCATCAGCGCGGATATAGGCGTCGGCATAAGAAAGATGCGGCCGTGAGAAATGATCGCGGCGAGGATCGAGCCAATGCCTATGCCGGCTGCGAACAGCGCCATCACAGCCGTCTCGACGTCGATTCCCCCGCCGATCTTGTGCTTGATGAGAACCGGCACCAGCGACAGCGCGACCGCGCCCGTCATCCAGAACCAGCTTACGGCAAGGCCGCCGATCCAGAGCCGCCGGTCGCCTGAAAGTTCCCGGACGAGACGGATGCTCGACTTTACGATGTTTCTTTCGACCACAAGACCCGGCGCCCCGACTCCGGTTGCCGGGATCATGCGGCTTGCGCCCCAGCACATGGTCGCGATGATCATCAGTTGTGCGACGACGCTCCAAGAGCCGCGGTCGTGGCTCGCCGCATAGCCGCCGATGATCACACCCAGAAGAATTGCGAGAAATGTCGCGCCCTCTACAAGAGCGTTGCCCGCCGGAAGTTCGCGGGTTTCGAGATGGTCGGGAAGGATGCCGTACTTGATCGGTCCGAACAGTGCAGCGATCACGCCAAGTCCGAACAGGGCGCCATAGAGAAGCGCGAGCGAGTCGAACATGAAGCCCGCGGCCGCGATCATCTGCACGAAGATTTCGGTGAACTTCAACCGCCGCGCGATAATGGCCTTGTCATTCGAGTCGGCGATTTCACCCCCGAGAGCAGACAAGAACACCGACGGCAGGACGAAAATTCCGACCGCCAGAGTTACGAGTGCGCCGGCGTTTTCTTCACCCAGCCGGAAAAGGATCAGCATGGCGAGCATGCTGCGGACAAAGTTGTCGTTGAAGGCGGAAAGGAATTGAGTCCAGAACAACGGCGCGAACCGCCGGGACGACATCAACTGTGTGAACATGCTCCGCCCTCCATCCCGAAGTGAGTATTCACTAACTTGATGCTGATTGGCGGTCAAGCCCCGTTTGGCTGCTTTTGGCTCCCGCGCACAAGAGTGTGGGGCCAGGAGCCGGCGCCCTGGCGTAAGCAACTGACGCAGAAAGCTGATCGGAGATAACTGGACCTTAACAAATAAGGTCGAATTCTCTTCAGAGGCGACGAACAAGCGGCTTATTGCCGAGCGCGTCGCCCGGCACGGATATGACGCCCGTGTGCAGAGCCTGCCTCTTGGTGGAGGTCGGGGGGCGGATGTGCAGCGCTTAACGCGTTCCCGCCTGACGGCATGTCGATTTTCTCGATCCTGTCAGAAGAGGATACTCAGGTGAGGCACTTATCCGTTTTGCGTCGTGTGTCGCGGATCTCCTCGGCTCTGAAATTCATCGCTGGACGGAAGATATCCGCGCGAATCTCGCGCGGCTTCCTGAAGATCATGCTCATTTTTGCAGCCTCGGTGGGCGTCACGATCTACACGGTGCGTGGCGTCAGCACCGACGTGGCCGAGGTGGTGCAGCAACGGGCGCCGGTGGCGACGAGTGTTGCCGAGTTCGCAAAGAACCTGCAGGAGATCACGGGGCAGGCGCGGAAGTACCTGCTGGCGCCGAGCGAGCAGACCGAAAGGGAGGTCGCGGCCCTTTGGCGTAAGGTTGGCGAGGATGTCGAGAGATTTGACGCTCAGCTGGGCGGTTACCTGGATCCTGAAAGCGCAAAGAAGTGGTTACGCGCCAAGGCTTTGTTTCAGGAGTTGAAGGAGGCGCAGGCAAACCTTGAGATGACTTTGCTAACGTCGGACGCGTATCCGGCGCAATCGCTCTATAATCAGGAATTCGAACCGCTTGTCGCCGGCGTGATCGGGCGATTGAATTCGTTCGTGATGGAGCAGGCTGTTCTCGAGGCCACACCGGACCGGCAGGACGCCATCAAAAGTGCGACGGACGCGCGAGCCTTCCTGCGTACCGCGCGCTATGAATTGGCGCTCTACGTCAAATCAGCCGGAATGCTCAACAAGTCCGGCTTGTCAAATGCGACAAGCGGGTTCACGGCTGCGATCGACCGCCTCGCAAAGTCGCCCCTGATGGGGGATGACGCCAATAAGGGTTTTGTCGAGTCGGTAGTGGCCTCGAGCATCAAGTGGCGCTCTATCGCGGACAAGGTCGTGTCCATTCGCGATTCCGCGCAGTGGAATCGCCCCCTGCATATTCTAGCCACCCAGATCGAGCCGCGCGCTGACGAGGTGAGCGCGCTTCTTCAGGGCACTCGGGATCAGGACGGCGTGCGGCAGGGCGGCATCGAGCCGATGCAGATGACGTTGCTCGCGAAGGCCGGCCAAAGCGCAATGGCAAGCGTCGATCGGTTGCAACTCATCCAGGTTGCGTTGCTGGTGTTCGGACTCTTCGCGTCTGCAATTTTCGCCATGCTGACGGCCAGATTCATATCGCGCCCAGTGGTCGATGTGACCGATAAAATGCTCGTGCTCTCTTCCGGAAACACAGAAATAGAACTCGACGTGGTCGAGGACGGGTCCGAAATTTCCGATATGCAGAAGGCGCTCGTAATGTTCCGCGAGGCCGCCATCGAGAAAATCCGGATGGAGACACAAGCCGAGGAGCAGCGCATCCGCATGGAGGAGGAGCGCCGGATCGCTGAAGTTCAGGCCATCGAAAAAGAGCGCGCCGCCGTTACCGCCAGCATCGGCGCCGCTCTGAAAGCACTCGCCGAGCGAAATCTCAGTTACCGGATCACCGAGGACTTGCCTGACGCCTATGGCAGGATCGCGATCGACTTTAACAACGCGATTGACAGGCTGGAGCTTGCCGTTGGATCGGCGATCAAGATATCGCAGTCGATTGTCGCCGGGATGACGCAGATCTCGAACTCGTCGGATGACGTGGCCCAACAGGCGGAACGTCAGGCAGCGAGCCTCGAGCAGACGGGTGCGGCTCTGAGCGAGATTCGCGACGCGGCGAAGCGCACGGCGGAAGGGGCGCAGCGTGGCCTGTCCAACGTCACCGTGACGAAGGAGAACACGGAGCATGGCGCCAGCGTCGTGCGGGACGCTGTGGCGGCGATGAAGAAAATCGATGCTTCGTCGAAGGAGATCGGTTTGGTTGTCAACGTGATCGACGACATCGCCTTCCAGACGAATTTGCTGGCGTTGAATGCCGGCGTGGAGGCCGCCCGGGTTGGCGACGCTGGTCGGGGGTTTGCTGTCGTGGCGAGCGAAGTTCGCGCGTTGGCTCTGCGGTCAGCGGACTCCGCGCGCGAGATCAAGACTTTGGTCGCAAATGCGCTGGCCCAGGTCACGGAAGGCGTCAAACTCGTCGGGGAGACTGGCGAGGCTCTTGAACGCGTTGTGGAGCAGGTCGTTCAGATGGAGACGGTTGTCTCGTCGATCGCTTCTTCGACGCAGGAGCAGTTCACCGGAATCGATCAGATCAAGGCTGCGGTCGCCGAGATGGATTACGTTACCCAAGGTAATGCGGCTATGGCGGCGCAATCCCAGACTGCCTGCAAGGCGATGTTCACCGAGATTCAGGAGCTGGACGCTCATATGCGCATGTTTTCCGTGCGGGCCGAGAAGCAGGAAGATCCATTGGAGTCGCAATTGCGAGCTGTTGCGCCCCATGTATTTCAGCCGCCGCACAGGCAGCGCGGGTTGTCAGCCGCCGGTACGAGGCCGCCTCGCGCGCAATCTCCCGCAGAGCCACTCGATCGGCAAACGGGCTCATCGCGGTCTTTGAGGTACGCATCACGGCGGAGCGTTCCCGCGGACGACGACTGGAGCGAATTTTAAGGGAGCGGCCCCGAAAGGAGATCGGGCCCGAGGGTCGCGCGCTTAGGGGCGCTTCGGTTCCGCGTGTCCGATCACCCGCACGGCCCCCGTCAATTCATTCTGCAGCCGCCGGTCGATACGGTCGACATCCACGTGCACCTGCGCAACCGTTCGTTGCGCATCCACCCGGCAATGATAATGCACCACAAGGCCGCTCGGCGTCTCCCGCACGCGCACGTTGTGAATCTCGGAAACGCCACCGTCTTCCCCGGCGAGGCGTTCCAGCGCCGCCGCGACAAGGGCGGTCGATTCCGGAGCTGCGTCGCGCCCGGTGAGCTCTTCGACCTCCATGGGTTCGATGTGTGTATCGACTTCTATTTCCGGCCCTAGCTCGTCCCTGATAGATGCTTCCAGCGCGCTGGCGACCTCGTGCGCTTCTGCAAGATTCATGCGGGCGTCAAGTTCCAGATCGAGGCCCACCGACTTCACACCGCCGATCTCCTGAATCGTGATGTGATGGATGGCCAGACGCCGCCGCGCCGCCGCCATCAGGACGCGCTCAAGCACTGTTTCGTCGGACAGGACACGCAGGTTTGCCGTCACAGTCAGAACGGCTTCAGGGTGTTTCGCGGTGATGGCCTCGGCCACTTCCGCCTTGATGGACATGATGCGGTTTGGCGGCAGCGTTCGGGAGACCGCAACCGAGATTTCTCCCATGATGGCGGGCCCCGATCTCCGCAGCCGCAATTCCTCCACCCGCGCCACTCCGCTCACGTTTTCTGCAACAGTGCGAATGTCGTCGGCGATTCCTTCCGGGGCCTTGTCGATAAGCGTATCGATTGTGCGCCGGCCCAGGCGATAGCCTGCAATTCCCACAAAGATCGAAACGCCGACGGCGGCCAGCGCATCGCCATCCTTGAATCCGTACACCGTCGCGGCCAGCCCCGCGAGCACGAGCGATGAGGCGACGAGATCGCTCGAAAAATGAAGCGCGTCGGCTGCGAGCGCGTCGCTTTTCGTCTGCTTCGCGATCCGGTCCAGCGATCTCCAGCGGACCAGATCGACGACAATCGAAACGATCAGCACGCCAAATGTGAGCCACGTCGCATCCACCTCCGGCGGGTGAGCCGCAATGATGCGCCGTCCGGCTTCGAACAGCACCGCAAGCGACAGGAGGATGAGAAGCCCCGTTTCGACGAGCGCGGCCACCGCCTCGATTTTCGCGTGTCCGTAATGATGCTCCTCGTCGGCAGGCTTGTCGGCCGCACGGATGGCGAAATAGGTGAGCAAGGTCGCGCCCACGTCGAGCAGTCCATGCAGCGACTCGGAAAGCAGCGCGAGGGAGCCGGAAAGTATGGCCGCGACGAATTTGCCCAGAGTCAACGCCGCGCTCGCGAATATGGACGCGAGCGCCGCATTCGATTTCAACTTCTGGATGTCGTCCATACGGGTCGGTTCCGCTTGCCTTTTGCGTCAGGTCCCACATCTTGTGAGCCAGACTCACAGGAGGCTCAAGTGCGGTACCTTCATACAATGGTTCGTGTGGCCGATGTCGCGCAGTCGCTTGATTTTTATTGCAACAAGCTGGGACTCACCGAGGTTCGCCGGGTTGAGAGCGAGCAGGGGCGGTTCACTCTCATCTTCCTTGCGGCCCCCGGCGACGAGGACGCAGCGCGCCGGAATCGCGCGCCGCTGGTCGAGTTGACCTACAATTGGGACCCCGAAACCTATACGGGCGGGCGCAATTTCGGCCATCTCGCCTATGAGGTCGATAACATTTACGCGACCTGCGAGAAGCTGATGAAAGCAGGCGTCACCATCAACCGGCCCCCGCGGGACGGCCGGATGGCGTTCATTCGCTCCCCGGACAATATTTCCATAGAGCTTCTTCAGAAGGGCGAGGCGCTGCCGCCGGCGGAGCCCTGGAAGTCCATGCAGAACACGGGCGTCTGGTAAGGCGCCGTCACTTGACTTGATCGCGCCCGCGCGTCGACATTTCTGTTGTCAGACAGGGGGAGAAGCATGGCGGGTGCGACGGCGGGAAGCTTCCCGCGCACAGTTTCGCTGGGATTTGTCGCGGGCGCCTTGGGCGTCCTATTCTTCCACCAGATAATGGGCTGGTTCATCTCGGGACGCATTCCCTGGAGCAACTGGTCGCCGGTCCCGCCCTTCGCCGTTCCGGTCATCGTCAACCAGACATTCTGGGGCGGTGTTTGGGGGATCGTCTTCGCGTTTTTCTACGACCGCTTCCCGAAAGGCCTTGCGTATCTCGTCGCAGCCTTCGCGTTTGGGGCCGTTTTTCCCACGCTTGTCGCCTGGTGCGTCATCCCGCTGATCAAGGGTGGGGCCATTGGCCCACGCGGCGTCTGGTACAATGGGCCATTGCTCAACGGCGCGTGGGGATTTGGCGCTGGCCTATGCCTGGCTATCTTCCGGCGGATTTTCAGGTGAATGGAAAAGCCCCGCACGCGGCGGGGCTTGGAAGGTTTATCGGCAAACGCGGATGCGGCGGCCCCAACGGTCCCGCGTCCACCAGCAGCGGCGCGGTCTCGGACGGGCGACCGGGCGGCAAATTCGCACGCGCCTGCCGTAACGGTCAGTGCGCCATGTGCATCGCTGCGTCCACTGGGAGTCCCTGGCACCTTCAGCCGGGAGGTCCGCGTCCGGAACAGGTGATTTTGCCTCCATGCGCTCAAGTTCGTCGAAGAGTGGCGCGGCCTGCCCCGTCCCGGGAAGGGCCAGCGCGGTTGCGGCGCCGCCCAGGGCGACAAGCGAGCGCAAGAGATGACGACGGTCCATTCGGCGACTCCTTCGGAAGTTGTTTGTGGTTGCCGCTCAACTCCCCGTGGGTGTCTTCGTTCCGGCCGCATGTCCCGCCATTGACCCCCAAGCCGCTCACGCTTAGTCAACCCGGCGGGGAGGAGGTCCTTTGCCGTTATCGCTGAACGATAGCTTCGCAACCACCGCGGCGCTCGCGGAAGCGATGAGCGAAGAAGCTTTGATCGCCGGCGTTTTCCGCTTCGAGGCCGCGCTTGCCAGGGCGGAGGCCCTCGAAGGCGTCGTTCCGGAGAGCGCAGCGGAGGTCATCGCCACAGCGGCGTCGCAAATGCGAGTGCCTCCACAGGACGTATCGGCGGACGCAGCGCACGCGGGCGCGCTCACGATTCCGCTCGTCAAACGCCTGATCGCTGAGGTTCACGGAAGGGATCCTGCCGCTGCGGGCTTCGTTCACTTCGGCGCGACGAGCCAGGATGCGATGGATACCGCGCTCGTTCTTCAGCTTGACAGAGCCGTCGCGCTGATCGACGCCGACCTGGCGCGTCTCGCCGAGGCTGCCGCTGCTCTCGCCGCGCGCCATCGTGACACGATTATGCCTGGCCGCACGCTGCTGCAGCCCGCGACGCCCATTGCATTTGGTCAGAAGGCGGCGCAATGGCTCATTGCCGCATGCGAGGATCGCGCAAGAATTCGGCAAGCGGCGCAGGCTGCGCTTCGCATTCAGTTCGGCGGCGCATCGGGAAACCTCGGATCGCTGGGCGGGAAGGGCGCGAGCGTGTCGGCGCATCTTGCCGCGCTCCTGCCGCTCTCCTTCGGGGCGCCCGCTGGTGACGATGTGTCAATGCCATGGCATGCCCGGCGGGGCAATCTCCTCAGTCTGTGCGCGGCTTTCGCAATCGCGGCTGGTTCGGCAGGCAAGATCGCACGGGACATTTCGTTGATGGCGCAGTGGGAAGTCGGAGAAGTCGCGGAGCCGCCAGAGGCCGGGCGGGGCGTTTCTTCCGCCATGCCGCACAAGCAAAATCCTGTGCGCTGCGTGAGCGCAATCGCCGCGGCCGTTCGCGTTCCGCCGTTGCTCGCAACCCTCCTGACAGCCGCCGTGCAGGAGCATGAACGCGCCATTGGCGGATGGCAGGCCGAGTGGGCGACCATACCTGAACTCGTAAGACTGACCGGCGGCGCGATCGCCGGTATGGCTGACGCACTGGACGGTCTAGTCGTCAATTCGTCCCGGATGCGGGCGAACCTCGACAGCATGCGCGGGCTGCCGCTCGCGGAGATGGCGGCGCTCGCGCTGTCCTCCGCACTCGGGCGCGAAGCCGCGCACGCACTTGTCGCCGACGCCGCGCAGCGCGCGGTTGCAAGGCATACCAATCTCGCGGACGAAATTGCCCGCGATCCCGTCGCGCGGGCGCACTTGAGCGAAACGGAGATCGCACGGACGGTCGATCCGCACGCTGCGCTCGGCGCCACAGGCGCTTTCATCGACTGCGCGCTTGGGCTATGGCGCTCACAAAATGCAGTTTTCACAACGGAGAAGCAAAATGGCTGAACTTACACTTGCGGCGGCGCAGACCATCGTCAACGAGGCCCTCGCCCATGCCCGGGCGAACAAGTACAATCCCATCGGCGTCGTGGTCGTCGACGCGCGCGGCTCCCTGAAGGCCTGCGGCATCGAGGACGGCACCAGCCTGATGCGCTGGAAGGTTGCATTCGGCAAGGCGTATGGCTCGGTGGCCTGGGGCGCCGGATCGAAGAAGATCGAGAAGATGGCGGCCGATCGCCCGAACTTCTTCGCGGGTGTGGCGCACCTCGCCGACGGCGGCATTCTTCCCGTCGGTGGCGGCGTCCTGATCCGCGAGAAGGGCACAAACGCGATTATCGGCGCGGTCGGTATCTCCGGTGACACCTCCGACAATGACGAAGCGGCGGCTGTCGTTGGCGTGAAGGCTGCCGGTCATGACGCCGACGGCGGTTAATTGAGGCCGCAGCGTGGCGGGAACTCCTCTCCTCTGACGGCATTCTGTCATCAGAACGTCTACTTGGATGGGTATGAAACCCATCCGAGAGGCGTGATTTCGCACATCCGGGCGCCCGGATGTGTGCAATGACAACAGGGTGGAGAAGCGGAGGAGGGTGTTATGTTGCGTTGCGAAATCATCCGCACCTGCTCGCATGAAAAGGTCGCCGCGGCCGCCGTGGCTTCGGTTGGCCCGCGTTTCCGGGATCGTGTGACGCTTCTGGCGGTGGCGTCCGGTAAGGACCCCGGCGCCTATGTCGCCGAACTCGTACGTCGATTTGGCCGCGAGGCGAACGATCGGGAACTGGCGGCGCTCGCCCGCGCGACAGCGGGATCGGATATGCCAATCCTCGATGGTCTTCGCTGGATCGTAGAATTCATGATCGACGGCGATTCGCCACGCGCCGCTCGCGCGCCCAAGCGGATCGGCGCGCGTGGCCGCTCAATTGATCGTTGCGCCCGCGCTGCTTGATCGCGAAAATCAAATCTGGATCGCGCGCCGCGCCCAAGGACGCGATGCTGCGGGCGCTTCTGCCCCCGCGCCGGGCTGATAAAATCGCGAATAAGCTGGCGCTCCGCGTTCGCGCAGAATGCGTTCCGTCGTAACATCGCTGATTTCGAGCGCATCGAACCCGCATCTCTCCATCATCTGGATTTGATCGAGCAGGATCTCGCCGGTCGCGCGCAATTGCCCGCGAAAGCCGTGACGCTCGCGCAGCAACCGGGCCATCGAGAAAGCGCGACCGTCATTGAACTTGGGAAATGTGAGCGCGATCACAGCAAACCGGCCGATGTCTCCGGCGAAGTCGCCGAAGCGGGTTCCGGGCTCGATTCGCACGCCCAGAGGCGCATTGGAACCATCAAAGGCGTTGCGCTCCTGAAGCCACCAGTCAAGCGGCAGGATCACGTGATCGGCGGGAGGAATGTCCTCGCCTTCAACGATGTGGCGCCATGTGTCGTGCGCAAATGCGCCATTACTCCAAAGAGGCATCGTGAATGTCCCGCGTGTCAAATGTCGGCGCCGGCGTTCATCGCATAGAGCGCTTCCTTGAAAGGCGCCATGCCGATGCGGCGAAAGACGGTGAGGAAGTCATCGTCCTGCCCTTGGCGCACCGCAAGGTAGCGGTCCACGATGCGCTCCACGGCGTCAACGATTTCGTCGGATGAGAAGCCAGGGCCAGCCAGCGTTCCGAGCGAACAGGTTTCGTCGCCCGAACCCCCGAGCGTGATCTGGTATGTTTCGACGCCTTTTCGCTCGAGGCCGAGAATGCCTATATGGCCGACGTGATGATGGCCGCAGGCGTTGATGCACCCCGAAATCTTGATCTTCAGACCGCCGATCTCGCGGGCCCGCGCACCTTCGCCGAATCGTTCGGATAGGCGCTGCGCGACTGGGATCGAGCGCGCTGTCGCAAGCGAGCAGTAGTCGAGACCCGGACAGGCTATGATATCGCTGATCAGGCCCGCGTTCGCCGTTGCAAGCCCACAACCGGCGAGCGTGTCGTAAACCACGGGAATGTCATCGAGCGCCACATGTGGCAGGACGAGATTCTGTTCGTGGGAGACGCGGATCTCGTCGTGGCCAAACCGCGCTGCGAGATCGGCGACGGCGTCCATCTGGTCCGCGCTCGCATCTCCCGGAATGCCGCCGATGGGTTTCAGGGAGATCGTTACAATGCCGTAGCCTTGTTGACGGTGCGGCGTCACGTTCGTCGCAGCGAAGGCTGCGAACCTCGGGTCAGCTTCGCGCCGCGCTTTGAACAGCTCCGATTGCGCAGCAACCGCGCGGAATACTGGGGGCGCGAAATACGCCTGAATTCGCGCAATCTCATTCGGCGGCGGCTCAATATAGTCGCGGCTCGCGCTTGCGAACTCGCGTTCTACCGCGTCGCGCATCCAGTTCGCGCCCTTTTCATGCAGCAGAATCTTAATTCGCGCCTTGTACTTGTTGTCGCGGCGTCCTTCCAGATTGTAAACGCGAACGATGGCCTGCGTGTATGCGAGCAATTGCTCCTTTGGAAGGAAATCGCGAATCTTGACGGCGATCATCGGCGTACGGCCCTGGCCGCCGCCGACATAGACAGCGAAGCCGGTTTCGCCGTTCGCATCGCGGACGATCTGGTACCCGATATCATGCACCTGAATGGCGGCGCGATCCTTTGGCGCTCCCGTCACCGCTATCTTGAACTTGCGGGGCAGAAAAGTGAACTCGGGGTGGATGGACGACCACTGCCGAAGGATTTCGGCATAGGGCCGGGGATCCTCGATTTCGTCCGCGGCAGCCCCGGCGAAATGGTCCGCGGTGACGTTGCGGATGCAATTGCCGGAGGTCTGGATCGCGTGCATCTCGACGCTGGCGAGTTCTTCCAGAATCGCAGGCGTATCCACAAGTGAAGGCCAATTGTACTGGAGATTCTGCCGCGTCGTGAAATGACCGTAACCCTTGTCGTAACGGCGCGCGATGTGCGCGAGCTTGCGCAACTGCCGCGAATTCAATGTGCCGTAGGGAATAGCGACACGCAGCATGTAGGCATGCAGCTGGAGATAAAGTCCGTTCATCAGGCGATGCGGCCGGAACTGCTCTTCCGTCAGTTCGCCAGTGAGACGCCTCTCCACCTGATCACGGAAGGCTGCGACGCGTTCGGCGACGAAGCCGGCGTCGAATTCGTCATAGCGATACATTGTCGTCTCCCTTGATCGGGCGCGGATGCGTCAGAGAATTGACTGCTTGCCGAGATCGGTGCGGACGGTGGGGCCGTTCGCCCGGATCGCCTCGCGCATGTGCGCTGGCTGCAGGCGCCCATGAGCGACGCGAACAGCGACGACGCCGGGTTCGACGATGAGGTTGCGGGCTGCGTCGCGCTTGCCCCGGTCCTCGAGCGTCTTCTCTGCTGACGCGGCGTCCGGAAAGACCTGCGAGGAGGCAAGACTTTCCACCCAGCCGTCGGGCCCGAGATAAACAACCGCCCCGTCGGCAAGGCGGTTGGCGGAAATCACGTGACCCATGCGCGGTATGCCCCGGTGATGAAAGAACCGTTGGAACTGATATCAAAATACCATAGAAAGATCGAGATTAAATTTATTATACATACATTAAATGTTATTATTTACAGGAACGTGTTCCCGTATTGCCGGTTGTGCCGCCATGAGGAGCAATCGCCTTCCTGTTCTTGCGGCGTTTTTGATCGCGAATTTCCCCTTGGGACTGGCGGCCGAGCAGCCGCCCCAACGGGTGCCGGACGCGCAGCAGCGCCGCGGCGAAACGCTCACGGACCGTCTCGACCGCACGGACGGCGTCATCAAGCCTCCTGCCGTAGACGCGCCGATTCAGATCGATCCCCCGGAAAACGCTAGCAACATGCCCGTGCTGAAACCGGATGATGCCCCACCGCAACAAAGCCGTCCGGATGATGCGGGCAAGTGACGCAGCCCCGCGACTTTAGCAGCATAAGAGACTTCTAAATATCTGATTGCGGGTCGACTTCGTCCGCCCCGAAGCGTTGCTGCACGTGCGAAGGTTGATATGCGTCAATGCTGACCGTCCCTATACGCCACAAGGTCGCAAATGGGGGCGGTGACTAAAGCTTGAGTCGCGCGCCCCGATCGCGGGAGCACCATCGTGGCGCAAGCAGCTGGGGTCGCGGGGCCCATTAACCCGTCCAAGCGCATGACCGCAGGCGAGATGACGTTCGTCGTCGCCGGCGCGGCCATGTTTTTCCTGTCCATTCTGATCGCGGCGAAGACCTATTCTGCGCCATTCGCCTTTCATGCCGTCCTGTTTGCAGCTGCAAGCGTGGCCACGGTTCTGGCGGTGTTCAACCGCTACTACAGTCGTCCCGCCGCGCTGCCGCCGGCGGAAATAGACGGCAAGCCCAACTACAATTACGGGCCGATCAAGTTCGGCACGCTGATCGCTCTGTTCTGGGGCGTCGCGGGCTTTCTAGTCGGCCTCATCATCGCGCTGCAACTCGCGTTTCCGGCGATAAACTTTGATCTTCCGTGGATCAGTTTCGGGCGTTTGCGCCCGCTGCATACATCCGCAGTGATCTTCGCATTCGGCGGCAATGTGTTGATTGCCAGTTCGTTCTACGTCGTGCAGCGCACCTGTCGCGTCCGCCTCGCTGGCGATCTCGCGCCCTGGTTTGTCGTTCTTGGCTATAACTTCTTCATCGTGATCGCCGGCACCGGCTACTTGCTGGGCATCACGCAGGGGAAGGAATACGCCGAGCCGGAATGGTACGCCGACCTTTTCCTGACGGTCGTGTGGGTCGTCTACTTCCTGGTGTTCCTGATCACCATCACCCGGCGCAAGGAAGTCCACATCTACGTGGCGAACTGGTTTTATATAGCCTTCATCGTTACCATCGCCGTCCTGCACCTGGGCAACAACGCGACCATTCCCGTCTCGCTCTTCTCGCCGAAGTCCTACATCGTGTGGGCGGGCGTCCAGGATGCGATGATGCAATGGTGGTATGGCCACAACGCGGTGGGCTTCTTCCTGACCGCCGGCTTTCTCGCCATCATGTATTACTTCGTGCCCAAGCGCGCCGAGCGGCCGGTGTATTCCTATCGCCTGTCGATCATCCACTTCTGGGCGCTGATCTTCCTCTACATGTGGGCGGGTCCGCACCATCTGCACTACACAGCTCTGCCTGACTGGACGCAGACGCTCGGCATGACGTTCTCGATCATGCTGTGGATGCCCTCGTGGGGCGGCATGATCAACGGCCTGATGACCCTGTCGGGGGCGTGGGACAAGCTCCGCACCGATCCCGTGCTGCGCATGCTCGTCGTGTCGGTCGCGTTCTACGGCATGTCGACCTTCGAAGGCCCGCTCATGTCGATCAAGGTCGTGAACTCGCTGTCGCACTATACCGACTGGACTGTCGGGCACGTGCACTCGGGCGCGTTGGGTTGGGTCGGCTATGTCTCGTTCGGCGCGATCTACTGCCTCGTTCCCTGGCTGTGGAACCGCCCCCAGCTCTACTCGCTGCGGCTTGTCAACTGGCACTTCTGGGTCTCGACGATCGGCATCGTCCTCTACATCACCTCGATGTGGGTCGCCGGCATCCTGCAGGGCCTTATGTGGCGCGCCTACAACTCGCTTGGCTTCCTCGAATACTCGTTCATCGAGACCGTCGAGGCCATGCACCCCTTCTATGTGATCCGTGCACTCGGCGGCGCCCTGTTCGTCGTTGGCGCTCTCATCATGTGCTGGAACATCTATCGCACCATCGTCATGCCGGCCGCGGAAGAGCGGAAGGCCGTCGGCGGCGCGCTGGCTGCGGCCGAGTGAGGATTGGAGACTCCCATGTCACTTTGGAAAAAGCATGAGATCTTCGAAAAGAACTCCATCATCCTCGTGATCGGCGTTCTGATCGTCATCTCCATCGGCGGTCTCGTCGAGATACTGCCACTCTACTATCTGAAGAGCACAATCGAGAAAGTGGAGGGGATGCGCCCCTACACGCCGCTCGAACTCGCCGGGCGCGACATTTATGTGCGCGAGGGCTGCTACAATTGTCACTCCCAGATGATCCGCAGCCTGCGTGACGAGGTCGAGCGTTACGGGCACTATTCGCTGGCGGCCGAAAGCATGTATGACCGCCCATTCCAGTGGGGGTCCAAGCGTAACGGACCCGACCTTGCCCGCGTCGGGGCGAAATATTCCGACGACTGGCACCGGCAGCATCTGGAAAACCCGCGCCAGATGGTGCCGGGCTCGATCATGCCGGCCTATCCCTGGCTCGCGAAGACGCCGCTCGACACACGTGAGATTCGCGCGAGCATGAAGGTTCTTGCTCTGGAAGGCGTGCCTTATACGCCGGAGATGATCGAGAACGCGGAAAAGGATCTTGTCACGCAGGCGACTGCCGACAGCCCCGACGCTGAGGCGCTCGCAAGCCGATATCCGAAGGCGCAGGCGCGCAAGTTCAGCGGTGGAACCGGACCTGTGAACGAAGCCGACGCTCTCATCGCCTATCTGCAGATGCTCGGCACGCTCGTGGACTTCAAGGTCTACGACGGCAAAGCGAATCTGCGGTGAGGAGGCTCACATGACGTTGCAGACCTTCTTCTTCGAAGCAAAGGCGATCAGCCTGGTGGCGGTCATGCTCACCTTCCTCGCGATCGTCGCCTACGCCCTGTGGCCGTCGAACCAGAAGAGTTTCGACGAAGCCGCCCGCCTGCCCCTCAATGAGGATTGAGAGCTATGTCCACGGCTCATCATGAAGACATCGACGCCCACACCGGCACCGCGACCACCGGCCATGAATGGGACGGTATCCGCGAACTTAATACGCCCCTCCCGAAGTGGTGGCTGTATATCTTCTACGCCACAATCGTCTGGTCGGTTGGCTACTTTATCGTCTATCCGTCCTGGCCAATGATCTCGTCCTACACGCCTGGCGTGTGGGGTTGGACATCGCGCGGCGCGGTGACGGCGGATCTGGCCTCGCTGCAACAGCAGCGGGCGCCAATGGTTTCGGCGCTCGACTCCGCCTCGCTCGCCGAAATCTCGAAGGACGATAAACTGCGCGCCTTCGCCATCGCCCAGGGCCGTGCGGCTTTCGGCGACAATTGTGCGCCGTGCCATGGTTCCGGCGGCGGCGGTTCGCCAAGCTTCCCGAACCTCAACGACGACGACTGGCTGTGGGGCGGCTCGCTCGACGACATCAGGCATACGATCGCTTATGGCGTCCGCTCGGGACACGAGCAGACCCGGGTCGGAGCCCCGATGCCCGCCTTCGGTCTGACCGGCATGCTCAAGCCCTCCGAAATCAGCCAGGTCGCCGACCATGTTCGCGCGCTGGCCGGCCTGCCCGTGGAAAAGGGTTACGACGGGGCCGTTGGCGCCAAGATCTACGCGGAGCAATGCGCGTCATGTCATGGCGACGCCGGCAAGGGAAATCCGGAGCTCGGTGCGCCTAACCTGACCGACAAGATTTGGCTTTTCGGAGCGGACAAGGCGACGATCGTCGAAGGCATCAACCGCGGCCGCGGGTCCGTGATGCCCGCGTGGATAGGGCGTCTTGACGATACGACGATCAAGGCGCTCGCCGTCTACGTGCACGGGCTAGGCGGCGGCAAATAGCCGCCTTGTCCACCTCATTGGCTTGAATTAGTGACTACTAATACAAGCCGGAGTCGAGGAAATCATGAGCGTTAAGCAGCAGCAGGCTCGTGAAGCGGCGCTCGAGGCCCAAGGGGTCTCGACGCCACTCTATGCCGAACGCCAAAAAGTCTATCCACAAAGTGTGCACGGCACGTTCCGCAATATAAAGTGGGCGCTGCTCGTCTTCACGCTCGGCGTGTATTACCTGCTCCCGTTCGTGCGCTGGGACCGTGGTCCGAATGCGCCGTCGCAGGCGGTTCTCATCGACATGGAGCACCGCCGCTTCTACTTCTTCTTCATCGATATCTGGCCGCAGGAAGTCTATTACATCACAGGCCTCCTGATCATCGCCGCGATGGCGCTGTTTCTCATGAACGCCGTCGCCGGCCGCGTCTGGTGCGGTTACCTCTGCCCGCAGACGATCTGGACCGATCTCTTCCTCGCCATCGAGCGCATGATCGAGGGAGATCGGCGCGAGCGAATGGCGAAGGACAAGGAGCCCCTCACGCTTCGTCGCGCCGGGGACATCTTCGCGAAGCATTTCCTCTGGCTGATGGTCGCCTGGTGGACGGGCGGCGCATGGGTGCTCTACTTTTCCGACGCCCCAACGCTCTTCGTCGATCTTGCGACGTTCAAGGCGCCGGCGCTCGCGTATATCTGGATCGGCATCCTTACGGTCACGACCTATTTCTTCGCCGGATATATGCGCGAACAGGTCTGCACGTACATGTGTCCATGGCCGCGCATCCAGGCCGCGCTCACGGACGAGCATGCACTGAACGTAACCTACCGTTACGACCGCGGCGAACCGCGCGCGTCGGTGAAAAAGGCGGAGACGATGCGTCTGGCGGGTGAACCCGCAGGCGATTGCGTCGATTGCCGCCAATGTTTCAATGTTTGTCCCACTGGCGTGGACATTCGCGACGGATTGCAGATCGACTGTATCCAGTGTGGGCTGTGCATCGACGCATGCGACAATGTCATGACGAAAATTGGCAGGCCGGCAGGGCTGATCGGCTACGACACCGACGAGCGTGTCAAGGCCCGCGCGCGTGGTGAAACGCCACCCGCCTATCACATCCTTCGGCCGCGCACGATCCTCTACGCCGCCATTATCGCGGTCGTCGGACTTATCATGATCTACGCGCTTGCGACACGCAGTCCGCTAGGCGTCTCCGCCTTGCACGACCGCAATCCCGTGTACGTTACGTTGAGCGATGGTTCAATCCGCAACGGTTACACGATCCGCCTGCTCAACAAGGAACTCCATCCGCGCGAATTTCGCGTGGAGGTGCGCGGCCTGCAGGGCGCGCGGCTTGAGATCGCAGGCGGCGAGCACAACAGCGAACTCAACACGGTCGAGGTCGGCCCTGACCAGACGCGGGAACTTCGGGTCCTCGTGACCACTCCGGTTGCGATCCAGCAGGAACGGGCGGACATTACATTTGTCGTCACGGACACGTTCTCTGGCCGCTCGGCGATGGCCAGGGACCACTTCATCGGACCTGTCAGGAGATAGTCATGGAACGTGAACTGATGAAAAGCGGAAGGCCTTTGACCGGCCGGTTGGTGCTTTTCATGCTCCTTGCTTTCTTCGGCGTCGTCATCACCGTCAATCTCGTCATGTTCCGTCTGGCCTCAGCCACCTTCAGCGGGCTCCGAGACAAGAACGCGTATGTTGCCGGGATCAACCACAACAAGGCGCTGGCCGCTGCCCGCGAACAGGCCCGGCGCGGATGGAAAGTTGATGCGCATATGGAGCGCGTCGCGGCGGGGCGCAGCCTCGTCAATGTCGCCCGCGCGGATGGTGGAGCGTTCGCCAGCCTCGATGTGACCGTCCGGTTTCGACATCCGGCCACGGAGACCCTCGATCGTGCTGTTGTGCTGGCGCCCGCGGGCCCCAACGCGTGGCGTGGCGCGATCGATCTTCCAGCTGGCGTATGGGACATGGTGATCGAGATGCGCTCCGCAGGCTCGATTGTCTTCCTGTCGCGTGACCGCATCACGGCGAGTGACTCGAAGATCAATGACGATGGCTGAAGCGGCTGACCTCTCCTGCTTCGTTCGCTCTGCGGCCGAAGGCGCCGCAACGATGGATTTTGCATTGGAAGGCGCGGATTGCGCAGCCTGCATCGATGACATCGAGGGTGGACTCAAGGCCGCCAAGGGCGTGATCTCCGCGCGGTTGAACGTCGCCAACCGCAGGCTCGCTGTTTCCTGGTTGCCGGAGGAGACCGACGCCTACGCCATTGTCCAGCGTCTTGCCGCGCTTGGCTACAAGGCGCACCCCTTCGATCTGCACCGCATCGAGTCGGAAGACACCGAGCAAACGAAATGGCTCATTCGTTGCCTGGCTGTCGCGTCTTTCGCGATGATGAACGTCATGCTTCTGTCTGTGTCGGTCTGGTCAGGAGCCGTCAGCGACATCACTCCGGAGACGCGTGACTTCTTTCACTGGCTTTCCGCCCTGCTGGTGATGCCGGCGGCCGCCTATGCCGGGCAACCATTCTTCCGCAGCGCGCTGGCCGGCCTGCGCGCGCGCAAGCTCAACATGGATGTGCCAATCTCGCTGGGAATTCTACTGGCCATCGGCATGTCGCTCTACGAAACCATGAATTCCGCCGAGCACGCCTATTTTGATTCGGCGATCATGCTGCTCGTGTTTCTGCTTCTCGGGCGTACGCTCGACCAGATCATGCGCGTCAAGATGCGCGCGGCGGCAGCGAACATCGCGGCGATGAAAGGCGACTTTGCACAGCGCATCGAAACCTCGGGCGAAGTGAAAACCGTGCCGGTCGCGGTCCTTGCGGCGGGCGATATTGTCCTGGTCCGCCCGGGCGACCGGATCCCGGCGGACGCCACCATTGTCGCCGGCGCCTCGGATATCGACGAGAGCGTGATCACCGGCGAAACCCTGCATCGTCCGGTGAGCGAAGGCGCGAAAATATGGGCTGGCTCCATCAACGGGGCAGGGGCCATCACACTGCGCGTCACGTCTGCCGGGGAAGCGACGCTCATCGACGAAGTCAAGCGCCTGGTCGATCAGGCAAGCGAGGCGAAGTCGCGGTATCGAAGGCTTGCGGACCGCGCATCGGCGGTCTATTCGCCGCTTGTCCACCTCACGGCGCTCTTCACCGTGATCGGCTGGCTGATTGCCGGCGCTTCGGTTCATTTCGCGCTGATCACAGCGATTGCCGTCCTCATCATTACGTGTCCCTGCGCGCTTGCCCTGGCTGTGCCTGCTGTTCAAGTCGTCGCCGCCGGCAGCCTTTTCCGCTCGGGAGTGTATCTCAATGCGTCCGACGCGATTGAGCGGATCGCGGAGGTCGATCATGTCGTCTTCGACAAGACCGGAACGCTGACCCTCCCCGAACCGCGCGTCGCCAACGCCGGGGAGTTGCCATCCGACTTGCTTCTGGCGGCTGCACGGCTTTCGTTGTCGAGCCGTCATCCTCTCGCGGCGACATTGTCGCGTGCGGTTGGCGCGTCTGCCCCGCTCGAAGGGGCGCGCGAAGTCGCGGGCGCGGGCGTCATTGCGATGATCGACGGAGCAGAGGCTCGCCTCGGTGGGGCTGCGTTTTGCGACGTTCCAGAGCGGACCGGCGGCGCCTCCGATTCCTCCCTAATCTATGTTCGGTGGGGTGACCGCACCGGGACAATCGAAATCCGACAGGCCTTGCGCTCCGACGCGCGCGCTGTGGTGGACGCCTTGCGCGCACGCGGTTTGGGCGTTTCGATTCTATCCGGAGACAGGCCAGAAGCGGTTGCGCCAGTCGCGGCGGCGCTCGGCGTTGACGAATGGCGCGGCGGCGTGAAGCCGAACGACAAGATCGGCGCAATCGCGGATCTTACGCGCGCCGGGCGCAAGGTGTTGATGATCGGCGACGGCCTCAACGACGCGCCCGCGCTCGCAGGCGCACATGCGTCGATTTCGCCCATCGACGCCGCCGACATCGCGCGTGCGCGGGCTGACGCTATGTTCCTCGGCGAGCGGCTTCAGCCCGTCATCGTTGCGCTCGACCTTTCACGCAAGGCGCGTTCATTGATGCGCCAGAACCTCTGGCTCGCGGTGATCTACAACACGATTGCGGTGCCGCTCGCCGTCGCAGGTTTCGTGACCCCGCTCATTGCGGCCGCGGCCATGTCTGGTTCGTCGATCCTGGTGACCCTGAATGCGCTGCGCGCACGCGCGGCGCGATTGGCGGAGCCGGGGAGAATGCAAACCAGTCCCACTCGTACCGTTCTCGCTAACGCAGCAGAGGCGTCATCATGAACGTGCTTGTCTATCTCGTTCCCCTTGCGCTTCTGCTCGGCGGTTCCTGGCTCGCCTTGTTCCTCTGGACCATGCGGAACGGTCAATATGACGACATGGAAGGTCCGGCCTGGCGCATCCTGTCGGATGAGGATTTGCCGAAATGACGGTTGCAAGCAGCAAAGAAGCAGCGCCCGCGCGCGCGGGCCGGCTATCCTGCTTCTGTCCCGCCGGGTCTCCAGTTGCGGGCCAGACGCGGGGACTTCTTACGCTCGCCGGCGGATTCGCGGCGTCCGTGCTGTCGCAGACGCTTGTGCTCGGGCTCCTCCCGTTAGCAGGCCTCTTGCTCGCGCCAAAATCTTCGATGGCCGTGCTGCCGCTCGTCGCCATGTTGCTCGGCGCCGCGCTCGCGACGTTTCCGGCTTCCTTCCTTTTAGACACGTTCGGCCGCCGCGCGTCCTTCGCGCTTGGCGCGTCCCATGGACTGGCTGGCGGCTGCCTCATGGCGTGGTCGCTTTCTACGCAGAACTTTTATCCGTTTCTGCTTGGCGCATTCTGGATGGGCGTCGCGCAAGGCTTTAGCCTGTTCTATCGCCATGAAGCCGCCGTCGGCGCGTCGCGCGGCGAGCGTCTCATGGCGATCGCCTTGGTCTTCGGCGCGGGCAGCTTGGCCGGGCTCGCAGGGCCTGCGCTGGCGGAAGTCGCGGAGCGGATCGCGCCCGGCTTCTATGTCGGTACGGCGCTCTTTGCAGCCGCTGCGCAGTTTGCGACGCTTGCCTTCGCCGCAGCGACCTCGCGCCGCCTGCCGGTCGCACTCCCGGCGCCATCAGTTCGCGCGCCCGACTGGTTCGCGATGCTCGCGCCGACGCTGATCGCGGCGCTTGCGTGGTTCTCGATGAACCTCGTGATGCTGGCGGCGCCGTTTTCCATGATCAATTGCGGCGTCGCGGCAACCGGCGTCATGGGCGCGGTCGCATGGCATGTCGTGGCGATGTATGCGCCCTCGTTCGCACTTGCGCCGCTGGCTGGCCGTATCAGCGCGAAGTGGATCACGGCGTTGGGCCTGCTGATCATACTGTTTTCCTTGCTGATCTTCATCGGCGCCTCGACGGCTGAGCGTTTCGCCGCCTCGCTCATCCTGCTTGCTATCGGCTGGTCGTTCGCGACCACGGCTGCCACGGCGTGGCTGCATGAAGAGGCTTCGCCGAGTCGTTCGATGCTCGCGGTTCATGACGGCGCGCTTTTTCTTGCCGCCATCTGCGGCGCGCTGGCGGCCTATCCTTTTACGCCCGCGTGAGACGTTGGCGGCGAGCGCCCCGCCGGCCTATATACATTGGCAAGCGGCGGCGCCGCACTTGCGCAAGGAGCATTCATGACGTCTTCCGAGGATCGGGTCGCCGCCCTAGAGTCGCGGATCGAGGCGCTCAACGAAACGTTGGCCAGCGTGCTTTCAACGCTCGTGCTCCATGGCGTTCTCACGAAGCCGGCGGTGGAGCAAATTCTCGCCCAGGCCAAGAGCGGCGCGGCGAAAGCCGGCGCCTCCCAGGTCGACGCCTTGCAGCAGAGCTATCCGGCCGCCATGCGCGACGCCATGGGCCCGCCGCCCGACGAGGATGACCACGCCCACTAAGGCGGGGGGTGACCGGCAGGGCCTGGGGCGCTAAAACACCCGCGTGAACACGCCGGAACATCAATTGTTTTTCTCGCCCCACCGCTTTTCCGTTGCGCCGATGATGGACTGGACGGATCGGCATTGCCGCGTCCTCCATCGCACGCTGTCGCGACGCGCGCGGCTCTATACGGAAATGGTGACGACGGGCGCTATCATATTCGGGCCGCGCGAGCGGTTGCTTGGCTTTAATCCCATTGAGCATCCGGTGGCGTTGCAGCTTGGCGGCAGCGAGCCCGATGCGCTCGCCCGGTGCGCGGCGATCGGCGCTGACTACGGCTATGATGAAATCAATCTGAACTGCGGATGCCCCTCCGATCGCGTGCAGAACGGAGCCTTTGGCGCCTGCCTCATGCGCGAGCCGCAGCTTGTGGGCGAGTGCGTGGCCGCCATGAAAGCGGCGGTCAAGATTCCTGTCACAGTGAAGTGCCGGATCGGCGTCGACGATCAGGAGCCGCGCGAAGCTCTTTGGAACATGGCGCGCGCCGTGACAGGGGCTGGCGCGGACGCGCTCATCGTTCATGCCCGCAAGGCGTGGCTGCAAGGCTTGAGCCCGAAAGAGAATCGGGACGTTCCTCCGCTGGACTATCCACTCGTCCACGCGCTCAAGCGCGATTTCCCGACAACGCCCATCTCGATCAATGGTGGTTTCGCCAGCATTGAGTCCGTGCGCGCCCAGCTTGATCACCTCGACGGCGTGATGGTCGGCCGCGCGGCCTACCACGATCCGGGCATGTTGCTGCGCGTGGACAGAGAGCTGTTCGGCGAGTCTCCACCCGTCAGCAGCCAGTTCGATGCTGTTGAGGCCTACGAGCCGTACATCGCGGAGCGCCTTTCCGAAGGCGTTCGCCTGGCGGACATGACGCGTCACATGCTTGGACTGTTCGCAGGCATGCCGGGCGCGCGGTTATGGCGCCGCCACCTCGCGACCGAAGCGGTGAAGAAGGGCGCCGGGCTCGAGGTTCTGCGCGAAGCTCTTTCGCATGTGCGCCGCGTCGCGCCGCATGACGCCCCGGGCGAAGCGGCCTGAACGGGAATGCTCGATCCCGGTTCGCTCTGGATCTATTCGCCGCAGGAATTCGCCGCCGGCTTCTGCATCGCTCTCCTGGGTGGTTTTGTGCGAGGCCTCACCGGTTTCGGGAGCGGCCTCATCATGGTTCCGCTGTTCTCGATGCTATGGGGGCCGGTGGAGGCTATCGGCGCGATGGTCGGCCTCGGCTTCCTTACCCTGTTCCAGGTCCTGCTTCCGGCCTTGAGGGTGGCGAGGCTGCGCGAGGCGGCTCCTCTCCTCGCTGGCAGCACCTTGTTCACGCCTGTCGGCGTCGCCCTTCTCGTCTCTCTGGATCCCGGCCTTGTCAAGAAAATCATAGCTCTGGTCATCCTCACGCTGACGGGCGTGATGCTCGCGGGCTGGAGCTGGCGCGGCCAACGCGGTCCCGTGCAGGGATTTGTGGTTGGCGGCCTGACGGGCTTCGTGAACGGCGTGGCCGGCGCAGGCGGCCCGATCACGGTCGTCTACGTCATGGCTGAAAAGACGCACGCTGAATTGCAGCGCGCGAGCATCATCCTGGCCATGGGGCTCTCCGCTTTCATGACGATCTTCAGTCTGGTTGCGGCGGACGCCGTCGGAAAGCGGACGCTGATTCATGTCGCGGCTTTCATCCTGCCGACGATAGCCGGAACCTGGTTCGGCGCGTGGCTGTTCGCCCGCCTGCCATCGGGGCTCTACCGTCAGATCGTGCTCTGGTTTCTCGTCGTGATCAGTGTGAGCCTGCTGCTGAAGTAGGGGCGAGCAGCCGTCCCGGGCCAAACCGTAGCGGGAGGCGAAGCGCCGGGGGACGCAGGGCAGGGCTGGCTTGCCCGCGGCCCCTCAAACGGCTAAAACCTCGCCGCCGGAGGGTGTACATGCCGTTCGGGTTCCCTGCGCGCCTCCAAGCGGGCGTTGGGCGGTTAGCTCAGTTGGTAGAGCATCTCGTTTACACCGAGAGGGTCGGCGGTTCGAGACCGTCACCGCCCACCATGTCCTCCGATACGGCCGGATGAAAGTTGCATTTCTGACGTGTTCCGATCTGCTGCCCGATGCGCCCATCCGGCGCGCGGATGCGTTCGAGCATGATCTTCAGGTTGCGGCTCTGAGCGCGGCGCTCGCGATAACCGGCGGACGCGTCGAGGCCATCGACTGGCGGTCGCCTGTGGAGGCGTTCGACGGCTTCGATCTCCTTCTTCTTGGAACCGCCTGGGATTATCAGACCTGCCCTGATGTGTTCCTGGCTCGGCTCGACGAGCTTGCCGCCCGCGGCGCCCGAATCCAGAATCCGCCCTGCGCCGTGCGGTGGAACATCGACAAGCTCTATCTGCGCTCGCTCGAGCTGAGCGGGGCCCCGATCATACCGACAATCTGGTGCGACGACCTGGCTACCGGCGACATTGCAGCCGCGTTTCATGCTTTTGACTGCGAGCGCGTGGTGGTGAAGCGCAGGGTTGGCGCAGGCGCCGTCGGCCAGTGTGATTTCACGCGAAACGGGCCGCCCCAGTCGAACTGGCGGTTCGGGACGCCGGGGCTCATCCAGCCGTTTGTTTCGTCGATCGCGACGGAGGGTGAGTACTCCGTCATTTTCATCGACAGCGAGTATTCGCACGCCCTGCTAAAACGTCCTGCTCCCGGCGATTATCGCGTGCAGTCGCTTTACGGCGGCGTGGAGACGGCGGTCGACCTGTGCGCGAATGACATGCGCGATGCGCGCCGAATCATGGATGCGCTGCCATTCCGGGACCTTTTGTATGCGCGCATCGACATGGCGCGGGGTCCTGAAGGTCGGCTTCTCCTGATGGAGGCGGAGCTTATCGAACCATATCTTTATCCAGTGCAGGGGCCTGGTCTCGGCGCTCGCCTCGCCCGCGCGATCCGAAAGACCTTGCGTTGAGGGTTTCGGCGCGCGTCATTCGACCATCTTTGCCGCTTTATCGACGTACTCGCGGGGAAACGCGTAGATTCGTTTCACTACCGCCGTGGCTTCGGCAGCCCGGACGATAGACAGCGGCATGTTCAATCTGTCAGCTTCCGCCAGGAAGACGGGATCGGCGGTCATGGCGTCAAACGCCCCGCGCACGGCCGCGAGGCGGTCCGCCGGCACGGAGCTTGCCATGATGAAGGGGCGTCCCAGTTCGCCGGGCGCGGCGATGATGTCGAGGATCGCCTTCTGCTCCTCCGTCTTCGCCAGATCTCCGGCAAACGGCATGTCCTCCGGCATGCCGGCTACGCGAACAGGCGTAAAGCGAACCAGCAAATTGTACTTCTTTTCTCGAAGCATTTCAGGCGGCAGGCTCGTCCACGCTCCGCATTCCCCGTCCAGCTCGCCTCGCTCCATCGCCAGTTGCTTGTCGGAACTGCCGGGAAAGCCGAGAATCTGGCGGACCTTCACGCCGAAGATTTCCCTCAGCAAGGACGAATGCGTGTAGGAGCTAGTGCCTTTTCCCGTGGCGCCGATCACAAATTCGTCGCGCTTGAGGAGATCTGTCCAGTCCCTGATTCCCGTGCCGTGCCAGGCGAAGCAGATTGTCGAATTGCGCATGATGCTGCCGACCCACTGCACCGTCCGAAAGTCGACGCCAACCTTCTCGGGCGCAAACATCGCGTCACTGATCAGGAAGGGGTTGAAGGTTACGGTCACTGTACCGTCCTTCGGCAGGTTTCCTTCGAGCCGCCGGAGGGCGGTGAGACTGCCTGCGCCTGGCGCATTCTGAACGATCACGGCGGGATTGCCCGGGATGTGGCGGCCAATGTGGCGCGAAAGCAGCCGCGCATACTGATCGTAGCCTCCGCCCACGGAATAGCCGATGACCACGGAGAACTTGTTGCCCTTGTAGAATTCCGCTGGTGACTGCGCCCGACACGCGACATGCGATCCAAAAAGCAAGCCGGTGAGTGCGGCGGCATATGCGATGACCCGCCCCCGATACATGTTTCACTCCCTGTGGGCCCGGTTGATGCAGGCTGTTCGCAACAGGGTATCGCCGTAACATGATCTAGGTCAACGCAGGCCAGCCAAGATGGGCGTATAAATAGACTTGCGAATTCGGCGCTCGAGGCTCTTCCCTTCCCGCCCTCCTGCGCCCTCGCTAACTAGCCCTCCCGACCGCCGGGAGGGCTTCTTTATTTCCATCAATCTTCACTCGGATTTCATCACGCCCTTCAGGAACTCGTCAAAGAATCGCAAGAGCGGTCCCGAAGCCTGAAGCGAACGGCTGAAGGGTTCGTCAAGCGGCTCGGATTCGAAGAAGTGCCCGGCGCCCTGCAGGACTAACTTTCTCGCGTAGAATTTCGCCTGCCGCAGCATCAGAAGGAACTCGTCGGTCTGGCTGCGATCAACGACGTCGTCTTCCGTTCCCGTGATGAGCAGGAACGGCGTGCTGTTCCGCCGCCTCTCGACATAGGTCGCCGGCGAGGCCTCGATGTAGAGCCGCCGCTCATCGGTTGCGGGTGCGCCTATGAATTTCTCGGTGATGTTGTCATAGGGTCGGCAGTGTACGTCGTGGCTCCACTGCCTCGCCATGTCGAACACGCCGTAGAATGGGGCGACTGCCTGAGCCTTTGTCGAGACATGGGAGTACAAATCGTCTGGATAGGCGCCCGCGAATGGCGGCTCGTCGCCCGCCAGCGCGACGAGCGACACGAGTTGGCCTCCGGCCGACCCGCCCATCAGCCCAATGTGATCGCCGTCCACCTTGAGATGCTCGCCGCGTCCGCGCAGAAACTGCACCGCCGCGCGCACATCGTGAACCGCCTCCGGATAGGTCTTCACGCCCGGGCGCGAAAGCCGATAGGCGATCGGGAAGAACACGTAGCCGCGCGCCGCGAAGTATGCGCCCCAGTGGCGATAGCTTGCCGGGCCGCCGGACTGCCAGCCTCCGCCATGCACGGCGATGATCGCGGGAAAGTTTCCACTGCCTGTCGGCTGATAAAGGTCGCCGTGCAAGTGCGTACCGTCGTGCGTCGCATACTCGACGCCTTTCTGCACCGTCCAATTGTCGCTGTCTGACATCCGTTTTTCAATCCTTCAGCAATTGTTCGCGCATTTGCTGCATTTCCGCGAGCCGTTCCGCGCTCACCTCCGGCGGCGCAATGTCGAGCTGACCGAGCTGCATGGCGATGAGTTCCGAAACCATCAGCCGCGCGAACCATTTGTTGTCCGCGGGAACCACCCACCATGGCGCCCACTTTGTACTCGTCGCCTCCAGCATTTCCTCATAGGCTTTCTGGTATTGCTTCCAGTAGGCGCGCTCCTTCACATCCCGAATGTTGAATTTCCAGTGCTTGTCTGGTTCGTCGATGCGTTCGATGAAGCGCCGCCTCTGTTCGTCGTAGGAAATGTTGAGAAAGAACTTCATCACAATCGTGCCGTTGCGCGTCAGATGATGTTCGAAGTTGTTAATGTCGTCGTAACGATCGCGCCAGACGTTCTTGTCGCGCGCCTCGGGCGGCAGTTTTTGCGCGGCGAGGATCTCCTTGTGAACGCGTACAATAAGCACCTCCTCGTAGTGGGAGCGATTGAAAATTCCAATCGTGCCGCGCGGCGGCAGCGCCTTCTGCACACGCCAAAGATAAGTGTGATCCAGATCTTCCTCGCTCGGAGCCTTGAAGCTGGTGACCCGGCAGCCCTGCGGGTTCACGCCGGACATGACATGGCGGATGACTCCGTCCTTGCCTGCTGCGTCCATTCCCTGGAAAATCACCAGTAGTGAATAGCGGTCATCCGCATAGAGCGTCTCCTGAAGTTCTGCCGTGCGATGGCGGTTGCGCGCAAGTCTTTCGATCGCGTCCGACTTGTCGTTGAAGCCGCCGGTAAAGCCGGGATCGTAGTCCTTTTTCAGGGAAACGGATGCGCCGGGTTTTACGGCAACGTCCCTGAGCCGGAAGGAAATGGAGTCGCCATTCACGCCGATGCGGCGCCTCTTGTCGAAATCCCGCGAAGCGAACATGCCCGATCCTCCCCTGAGCCCTGGCGCCGGGCTTCCATTCCAAGGTTCGCAGCAATCTGGCGCCCCGGCAAGCAGGGGGGCTGCCGCAGGACAGGCAAGGGCGGCCCGGAAAATCATCCTGTAATCCGCCTACACGACCGGCATCGAGGACGCACTTTAGGCAGGGCGCCGCTGGAATGATCTTCGCCGCTTGGACGCGTTGCGGTATTCTGACGCCTGTCGTTGAATCGTTCTACGGCGGATGCGGACGAGGCGATGCACACGTTTGCGGATCAGGCGGAACGCTTTCGCGTTACGGCGCGTCGCCTGAAGGCCCGCGACCTCCGGCAACTCGTCATGGTTGGTGATGCGGTCAGCGCCATTAGCGGCTTCATCCACAGCCTGCAACGCGAACGCGGCGTCTCGAATGTCTATATCGGTTCCGGCGGCCGGGAGTTCTCCGACCGGCTTGAAGCCGCTTCAAATTCCGCCCGAGCGGACCAGGCGATTGTCTGCGAAGTTTTCGACCGGCTCCACGAGATAGCGAGAGAGGCGGCTTTTAATTCGCGCCTGTTCAGTCGGATCGCGTGCGTCATTCAAAATCTTGAATCGCTTGAGCCGATGCGCGCGCGCATTCTTGCTGTCGATGTCACCGCCGATGAGGCGACGTCGTTTTTCGCCGAAGCGATATCTGCCTTGCTTGCCGTCGTGTTCGAGGCCTCCGACGCTACAGCGGACGCAGAAATATCCCGGGCTCTCGTCGCCATGTTCAGTTTCATGCAGGGGAAGGAGTTTGCCGGGCAAGAGCGCGCGACCGCAGCCGCCGGCTTCTCCAGCGGGCGATTCACGCACGAGCAGCATAGCAAGCTCCTTAAGTTGATCGATGCGCAGACGCGCTCCTTCCAGTTTTTTGCGCGCTTCGCTGCTCCGCAGCTCAAGGCGCTTTATGACGAGAAGCTGTCCGGGCCGGACATGATTGAATTCGAACGTCTGCGCCGCATCGCCTGTCTCGCCGAAGCCGCTGTCGGGCTGCAGGGCGTCACAAGCCAGCAATGGTACGATCAGGCGACGAGGCGAATGGATGCGATGCGGCAGGTTGAAAAGCGGATCGATGAGGATATGCAGGCGATCTGCAAGGCCAAGCTGGGAGAGGCGGAACTCACGGTGAACGGCTGCGGGCCGTGCGACGCGCCACCGCCTTCCGCCGCCGCCAGGTATCCGATCGCTCTCGTGATTGGCGATGCTGATCCGGAGTTGCTTGCCGACGCTGCGGAAACAGGCGCTGAGGTTCTCTCGGTGGATGGTGTCAGTCCCCGCGTTGGCCGTTCCATCCTCGACATCGTGCAGAGTCAGGCCGGGCGTCTGCAGCAAATGAGCGAGGAGCTTGAAGCCGCACGAATGGCGATCAACGAGCGCAAGATCATCGATCGCGCCAAGGGCATCTTAATGGCCCATCGCGGGGCAAGCGAGCAGGAAGCTTATGACATGTTGCGCAAGACGGCGATGAGTCAGAATCGGCGCATCAAGGAAGTCGCTGAAGCTGTGCTCGCCATGAGCGATTTTTTGAAGCCAGCCTGAGAGGCAGGCGGTCTGATATGAAAACAGCCGCGCTTTGCGCGCGACTGTGTTCGATCGCTTCGGCGTGCGCCGCCGTCTTGAAGTCTCTTTAGCGGCCAGCCGTCAATCCTTGCGCGTCAGTCCAACCAGCTTGGCGATTTCCGCGATCTGCTTTTCCTGCGCCACGATCGCCGCATTGAACTCATCCGCACCGCCCGGATTGGGCACCTGTCCGCTTGCAACGAGCTTTTCCGCGATAGCAGGATCGGCGGCTATGGCCTTCACGTCATCTCCGATGCGCTTGCGAAGGTCTGGCGAGACGCTGCGCGGACCGAAGAGTCCCACAAGCCCATCCACTTCAAGAGACGGAAACCCTGCTTCGCGCGCTGTCGGCGTATCCTTGATAAGGGGAACGCGTTCGCGGCTCGTCACGGCGACCAGCCGAGCGCCGCCTGCCTGCAGCACTGGCTGCTGGATCGCGAGGGATGACATCGTCACCTGGATTCGCCCCGTGGCCATTTCGCCGGCGCCCTGCACGAGATTGTTGAAAGGCACCTTTGTTATCTCGATGCCCGCGGTTTTTACGAATCCGTCCCATACAAACTCGGTGATGCCCGGCACGACCACGGCGTTCAGTTCTTTCGGGCGCTTCCTCGCAATTTCGACGAACTCCTTGAGCGTCGTCACTCCGAGGGAGTTGGAAATGCTCACCGAAAGGATTGTGTTGGAAAAACGAGCGATTGGCAGAAGATCCCTTTCGCGGTCGTAGCCGCGCTTCTCGTGCCGGTATGGATGTGGCGTGAAGTTACCGGCCGGCGAGAACAGGAATTGGTGATCGTCATTATCGTTCACGACCGCGCGTATTGCGATGAGACTGTCGCCGCCGGGACGATTCTCGACGATGACCGCCTGGCCCCATTTGCGTGAGAGGACGTCGGCTGCGAGGCGCGCTCCAATGTCGGCTCCCGCTCCCGGAGCAAATGGGACAACGAACTTCACAGGGCGCCGGGGCCACGCTTCCGCGGACTGCGCGCGAGCGAGACCGGGCGCCGCCAGCGATGCGACCGCGAGCGCGCCCGCTCGCGCCAGAAAAGTGCGTTTATCCATTGTGCTTCCCCTTGATCCAGTTCCCTCTGGCGCCCCGTTCTTGATGGCGCGCTGTCAAGGAAACTGCCTCGTTTCGCGGGCAGCGGCAAGTATGCGGTCGACGAAATGAAAAGAGCCCGGCGCACGCCGGGCTCTCATCTCGGATCGTGGACTTCTCAATAGGGGCAAACGTCCCAGAAGCCCGCTGTGCGGGAAGGATTCGTGTAATACCAGCAAAGCCCCGGCGCGGGCGGAGGGCCATAGTACGAAGCGGCGGCAGCCGCGCCAATGAAGCCGATCGCGGCGCCCGCGGCGATCGCAGCGCCGGGGTTCCAGCGATAGGGACGATACCAGTTGCCGTAGTAGTAGCGCCTGGCCGGGGCCACGACGACAGGCCGGCCGGGACGGTATCCGGGCGCGACCACGACGGGTCGTCCGGGGCGCACGGCGGGACGTACGCCAGGGCGTGCAACTGGCCTTGCTGGACGAACGGCCACCGCACGGCGGGGCGCGGCTCGGACCTTGTACTGAACGTCCGTGATCTGGCTGTCCAGCGCCGGGGCCGGCGCCAGAGGAATCGCTTGCGCAGTGCGCGGGGAAACAATCAGTGCGCTTGCGGCGATCACGCCCGCAGCAGCGAAGATGTTGAGAAACTTGAATCTATGCATGGGCGCTCCTCCATCGGGCGAGACCTCAAGTCAGCAACATAGCCTGATCCATAGCCAAGGCAAAACCATGGCGGCGGGGGATCGTTTCGGGGAGCGTGGTTAACGCCCTTACGCGGTCAAGTGCGTGACAAGGATTTTCGTGCCGATCAGCATCAGACCCGCACCGCCGAGCATCTCCGCCCACTTGCCCGTGCGCTCCCCGATGACGCCGCCGAGACGCATTCCAAAAAGCGTCATCATGAATGTGACGAAGCCGATCGCGGCCAACGTGACCGGAATGTTGTCGCTGAAAAGAGCGAGCGTCACACCGACGGCTGTCGCATCGACGCTGGTTCCAAGGGCGGTCGCAATGACGGCCCAGATCGTCGGATTGGCAAGCGCGACCGATTCCTCCTCCTCATGGAAGCTCTTCCAGATCATGCGCAGGCCGAGAAAGCCGAGAATGACAAAAGCGATCCAGTGATCGTACGCCTCGATCGCGCCAGCGAACTGAAGACCCAGCAAATAACCGATCAGCGGCGCCAGAGCTTCAAGCGCGCCGAAGCCCAGTGCGATGCACGCTATTCGCTTGAACGACATCCCTGGATGGCGGGCCCCTTTCGCAATTGACGCTGCAAATGCGTCGGTCGAGAGGCTGAAGGCCAGAATGGCGGTTTGAAAGAACATGAAGACGCCCCGAAAAACGATTCCCTTTTAGGAGTCCTCGGAAAATAGTCAATAAAAACAGTTATTTAGAGCAAATACTAAAAGGTGTAGCGAATGCTATATCTCTTCGTCGTAACAATGCGCGCGGGAATAAGAAAAGGCGCGGCCCAAATGGGCCGCGCCTTGATTCCGTGTGAGGCCAGACGAGTTTATTCGGCCGCCGATTGGGCTGGCGGCTTGAGGCCGCGGGCGGTGAGTTCTTCATCCGTGAGGCCGACAAGGCGCCAGTCGGTCGTCTTGGGGGCAACGCCCTCAAAGGAGCGGAGCTTGCTTTGCGGCACGCGAGGCTCTGTGAGGCCGATGACCGTGCCGTCCTTCATGTAGGCTTGAGCCGCTTCGACCATCTGCTTGCGGAACTCGACGATGGCGAGATCGCTAGCGCCCAGCAGATCCTTGCTGCGGTCGGCGATGGCTCCCATCGTCACCCACATCACGTAATCCTGGTTGGGAATGCCCTTGATGCCGGTGAAGTTGCCGGCCTTCATGGCCTGGCGATCCTGCAGGAACTTGTTCTCTTGCGTGCGTTTGTTGGTCCAATCGTCGTTCAGATCCACGCCGCGCACCGCACCGAGGAACTTGCGCCACGTTTCCGTTTCCGGCGTCGTCGCCGGGTCGCCGAAGCACAGGAAGTAGAAGTCGGTGTTCGTATCGTCCACCGGAACGTGCAGGATCGCTACCTTGTAGTTGTTGTTTGGCGGAATGTAGACCGTGTAAGGCGCAATGAAGAGCGTCGTGCGGATGTAGTCGTGCGTCTGCGCGTTCTGGATGGGGCGGCGCAGCGCAGCGTATCGGAAGCCGAACGGCGTACGCTGCACCTGCAGTCGCGGAGATTTGTCGGTTGACGGGCGCAGCCAGTTCTTGTCGTTCGCTTCGGCGCCAGCGACGCGCGCCGGCACCATGTCGGAGGAGTGCAGACTGGACGAATGAGCCGAGTCGATGCCCCCTTCGAGAATCTGCGCCCAGTTGCAAGGCACACGGAACTTCGCAATCGAAATGCGCGTATCGGGCGTCGGCTGGAACACAGGCGGCTCGAATTCCGGCATCAGTTCGGCGGGACCCAGATAGACCCACACGAAGCCGGCGGCTTCGCGCACCGGATAGGACTTCGTCTTCACCTTATTGACGAGGCCCGTTTCGGCGGGCTCCGAAGCAAGCTCCATGGCATTGCCGTCCACATCGAACTTCCAGCCATGGTAAAGGCAGCGGATCCCGCATTCCTCGTTGCGTCCGTAGACGAGCGACGCGCGGCGATGCGGGCACAATTCGTCCAGGATTCCGAGCTTGCCGTTCGTGTCGCGGAAAACCACCAGATCGATTCCGCAAAGGCGAACCTTGACGGGGTCGCAGTCCGGTTCCTCGACCTCTTCGATGAGGCAGGCGGGCAGCCAGTGCCGCCGCATGATGTGCCCCATCGGCGCATCCCCCTCGACGCGGCACAGCAGTTCGTTCTCTTCATGAGTCAACATGACGTCCTCCAACGTCCCGCGCGGATCCCCTCCGGCGCTTGATTAGCTCTCTAAGCATCTACCGCTCCCGCCCGCCTTTGTCGAGGGGCGGATGCGGGGCTTGCCCAAAAATATTTAGGCGTCTAAACATCCGCGTCCGGTCGAGGCGTCACTCGCCGGCGCAGGCCTTGCAAAGGCCCACTTGAACAAGCCCAACGCGGCGAAAGGGAAGGCGACGGAAGCCATGCGGGAACTCCGCGTCGAACGCGCAGAGAAAATCGCGGACGACATTCACCTGTTTGAACTGCGCGACCCTGGGGGCGCGGACCTGCCCGAGTTCACCAGCGGCGCTCATGTCACTGTTCGTACGCCCGGCGGCGAGGAGCGGAAGTATTCGCTGTCGAACGACCCGGCCGAGCGCGACCGTTACGTGATCGCGGTCAAGAAAGAGCCGGCGAGCCGCGGCGGATCGCGCAGCATGTGCGAAGATCTCAAGGCCGGCGACATGATCGGCGTCTCCGAACCGAAGAACGACTTTGAACTCGTTCCGTCACCGGCAGGCTATACATTCGTCGCGGGCGGTATCGGCATTACGCCGCTCCTGTCCATGGCGCGGCATCTGCTCACCCAGGGCGGGCCGTCGTTCAAGCTCTATTACCTGACGCGCAGCCCCGAGACGACCGCCTTTCTGGACGAACTGAAGGCGCCGGAATTTTCCGGCAAGGTCGTCATTCATCACGACGGCGGCGACATCGCCAACGCATATGACCTGTGGCCAGTCTTTGAAAAGCCCAGGGGCCATGTCTATTGCTGCGGCCCGCGTGGACTGATGGACTCCGTGCGCGACATGACGGGGCATTGGTCAACGTCGTCCGTGCACTTCGAGGCCTTCGCGGACGGCTCGACCCCGCGGCCGGAGGACCTCCCGTTCACCGTGAAGATCCAGAAGACCGGCGAGCGCATCGATGTGCCGGTCGGTGTCTCGATCCTCGATGCGCTCCGCAAGGCGGGTCATCCGGTCCCGTCGTCCTGCGAGAGCGGGTCCTGCGGCTCCTGCCGCACGAGGCTTGTTTCCGGCGATGTCGATCATCGCGATTTCGTGCTGACGCCCGGCGAACACGCGACCGACATCATGGTATGCGTGTCGCGCGGACGCGGCGGCGAAGTCGTCATCGACATCTGATCTGGAGGCGGGCCCATGGGACAACCACGATGAGCCAACGCAAACTCCGAATGGGCGTCGCAGGGCTCGGCAGGGCGTTCTCGCTCATGCTGCCGACGCTCGTTCTGGACGAGCGGATTGAGATTGTCGCGGGTGCGGATCCCCGCGCCGAGGCGCGGGCGCGGTTCGAGCAGGACTTTTCCGGCCGCGCCTACGAGCGCGTGGACGACATGTGCGCCGACCCACGGGTCGAGGTCGTCTATGTCTCGACCCCACATCAACATCACGTTGAGAACGTCGCCTCCGCCGCTGCGGCCGGCCGTCACATCCTGTGCGAGAAGCCGATGGCGCTCTCCGTCGCCGACTGCATCGCCATGATCGATGCGGCGCGAAAAGCCTCCGTTGCGCTGGTTGTGGGCCATTCGCACTCGTTTGACGGTCCGGTTCGCCGCGCGCGGGAGATCGTGGAGAGCGGCGTCTATGGCGAAGTTCGAATGTTGAGCGGCATGGACTATACGGACTTCCTGTTCCGTCCCCGCCGCCCGGAAGAGCTTGATACGTCCAAGGGTGGCGGCGTCATCTACAATCAGGCCCCCCATCAGGTGGATAATGTGCGATTCATTGGCGGCGGCATGGTGAAATCCGTCCGCGCGGTGACCGGCGCATGGGACCCCTCTCGCAGGACGGAAGGCGCCTACACCGCGCTGCTGACGTTCGAGAACGGCGCCGCGGCGAGCATCACCTATTCAGGTTACGCGCATTTCGATTCGGACGAACTGGTTGGCTGGATCGCCGAGAGCGGGCTGCCGAAGAATCCCGACATCTATGGCCTTGCGCGCCGCGCGCTGGGCGATGTGCGAGGCGAAGCCGAGTACGAGCTGAAATCCCAGGTGAATTATGGGGGCCCGCGCTACGCCGGTTTTGATCCGGCGAAGGCGAACGCCGCTGCCGAGCGCTATCATCAGAATTTCGGATTGCTTGTCGTGTCGTGCGACGGAGCAGACCTGCGCCCGACCTCGAAGGGCGTCATGATCTACGACGACCGCGAACGGCGGCTGGAACCCGTTCCGGTTCCCCCCGTGCCGCGACGAGAGGTGATTGACGAACTCTACGCGGCGGTCGTCCATGGCCTGGCCCCGGTCCATGATGGGCGCTGGGGGCTGGCGACGATGGAAGTCTGCTTCGCGATCCTGCAATCGGCGCGGGAGGGGCGGGAGGTGACGTTGTCGCATCAAATTCCCACTCCGATCCTCGCCGATCGCGCTGGAGTGACGCCATGACCGCTCGCAAGGCCGATCCGCGTACGGCGGACATCATGCTCCGCCACTGGCGCGAGGCGGTGCCCAACGACCGCATTGCGCATCTCATCAAGGATGCTGGTCGCGGATTGCAGCGCGCGTTGCAGGTGCGGCTTGCGCGGTACAATGTCTCGTTCGGGCACTGGGTGTTCCTGAGAATTTTGTGGGTGCGCGACGGCATCACCCAGCGCGAGCTGAGCGAGGAGGCGGGTCTCATGGAGCCGACGACGTTCTCGGCGCTGACCGCAATGGAGAAGCTCGGTTACATCGAACGCCGCAAGCTACCGCATAGCCGCAAGAACGTGTATGTTTTCCTCACGCCAGCAGGCCGGCAGCTCAAGAAAAATCTTGTGCCGCTTGCGGAGGAGGTGAACGAGATCGCCATTCAGGGCGTCGATCTGGCTGACGTGGCGACGACGCGGCGCACGCTGCTGGTGATGATCGAGAATATCGCGCGCGACGAGGCTGAACACGCCGATCCTGCACGGGCGGCGCGTATGCGAAGGCAGCTTGAAGCCGCAGAGACCGAAACGGCTGATTTGGCCGAAAGCGAGAAGATAGGCTGACGCTCAGGCGTTTGCGAATTCAGCGGAGGAAAGGGTGCACGACTTGGATCTCGATCACGAACATCTGGAAATGACCGAAGAACAGCGGCTCGCGATCGCCAAGTCGATCTGGGAGCAGGAGAACGTCGAACTGACCACGGTCGGGATCGACATCGGTTCATCAACGTCTCATCTCCTCTTTGCGCGCGTCATTCTTCAGCGCCAGACGCAGGGCCTGTCGAGCCGATTCGTCGTAATAGACCGCCGCATCGTATGGCGTTCACCGATCATGCTGACGCCGTTCCTCCCGGATGGCACGATTGACGCGGGCAAGCTGGGCGAATTCATCGCCGGCGCCTACAAGCAGGCTGGCATCAAGCAGGAGGAAGTGGACAGCGGCGCCGTCATTCTCACCGGCGAAGCCATCAAGAAGACCAACGCGCGCGCAATCGACGAAATCTTCGCTGCGGAAGCTGGCAAGTTTGTTTGCGCCACTGCGGGCCACAAGCTCGAATGTCTGCTTGCGGCGCACGGTTCCGGCGCTGTCGCCCTGTCGAAGGAGCGCGACACCTGCATCCTTCATGTCGACATCGGCGGCGGTACGACGAAACTCGCCCTTATCGATAGGGGCGAAATCGTCGCGCTGCAGGCGTTTGCCGTCGGCGGCCGCCTGATCGCGCAAGACGCGACCGGAGCCTGGACTCGCTTCGACGACTCCGTGCAGGCGGTGTCGCGCGAACAGGGCTTTGCCGCAGACCCGGCCTCTCTGGCCGATGGTGAATTGCGCCGCAAGTATGCGCGCCGCCTCGCGCAAGTTGCGGCCGACTACATTCTTGGCGCTCCGAAGGACACGCTCGGCAAGGAGCTCGAACTCACCGAGCCGCTACCTGAAAGCCCGAAACCAACCGCGTTCACGTTCTCCGGCGGCGTCGCCGAGTACCTTTTCACGTATGAAGAGCGCGAGTATGGCGACATCGCAAAGCTGCTGGCGCAGGAGCTGACGAGTCAGTTGAAGGAGCGCGGCAGCGCGACCATCATCGATCCGGGCCAGCGCATCCGCGCTACCGTGATCGGTGCATCGCAGTTCACGGTGCAGGTCAGCGGCAAGACGATCTATCTGCCGGACTTGAGCGTGCTTCCGGTCCACAACATTCCCGTCGTGCGGCCGAAGTTCAGTTTGGCAGGCGAGATTGACGAGGCCGCGTTCACCAAGGCGATCCTCGAGGCCGTCGCCAACATGGACATGGAGCCCTCTCAGCGTCTCGCGCTCGCCTTCACATGGGAAGGCGATCCCGAGTATTCGCGTCTCGCCGCCGCCGCGCGCGCCATCAAGGCGGCGCTCGCGCAGGACGAGAAGCGCGACGAGCTGCTCGTGCTGATGATCGATGGCGACGTCGCGAAGAACATGGGACGACTCTTGCAGGAAGAGTTCGCCATGCCGGGCAAGCTCGTCTCCATCGACGGAGTGCAATTGCAGGAACTCGATTTCGTCGATGTCGGCGAACTCATCTCGCCGCCGGGGGTCGTCCCGGTTGTCATCAAGTCGCTTCTGTTTTCTTAAATCAAAGCAAGCTCCAGGAGGAACTGAAATGTCAGAGAAGCTCGATCCTCGATACGGCATCGACCCATATCTCGACTGGGTCGCCAAGGAAGGCATCAAGGTCACCGAGAACTATGGAATCGACCTGTTTACCGTCGAAACCGATATGTGGCCGCGCTTCGGCGTGAAGGGCGCCGCGGTTCATCTGATTGGGCGCGGCGACTTCACCAACATGTTCCTGCTAGATATTCCGCCGGGCGGATCCACGACGCCGCAGCGCCATCTCTACGAGGATGTATACTACGTGCTCGAAGGCACGGGCTCCACGCAGGTCGAATTCGAGGATGGCACGAAGCGCAATTTCGAATGGGGTCCGAAGAGCCTTTTCGCCATTCCGTTGAACGCGAAGCATCGTCACTTCAACGGTTCTGGCCGTGAGCGCGCGCTGCTTGTCACCACGACGGACCTGCCGCTTGTGCTGAATACGTTCCACAATGAGAAGTTCGTCTTCGACAACGATTTCGACTTCAACGAACGCTCCGGCAAGCAGGGTTGGTACTCGGGAGAGGGCGATCTCATCACCGTGCGCCCCGGCAATCACATGTGGGAAACGAACTTCGTTCCCGACCTCGCCGCGATCGAGCTGAAGTCGTGGGGCGACCGGGGCGCGGGCGGAACGAACATCATGTTCGTCCTCGCGGACGGCACGATGCATGCGCATATTTCGGAAATGCCGGTCGGCACCTACAAGAAGGGCCACCGCCATGGTCCGGGATTCCATGTCATGTGCGTTACGGGCCACGGCTATTCGTTGCTCTGGTTTGCTGACCAGAAGGACTTCCTGCGCATCGACTGGAAGCACGGAGTCGTCTTCCCGCCAGCCGACCAGCAATTCCATCAGCACTTCAACACAAGCCAGCATCCGGCGCGCTATCTGGCGACGGGCACCGGCGGCCTCCGCTATCCGCTGACGTTCGCGCAACGCCGTTCGCTGCTTGGCGTCAAGCCGGGCGAAAAGGGCGCAGTGTCGACCTCGATCAAGGAAGGCGGCGATCAATATGAGTACGAGGATCAGGATCCCCGTATTCACGCCATCTGGCTTGAGGAAATGAAGAAGAACGGCGTCGAGCCCAAGATGCAGAAGTGGTTTCCCGATCAGGCTTGACACCTGATTGTCTTGAAAATGCGAACGGCGGCCGCTCGGCCGCCGTCTTTTCCAGAATGCCCCGGCCCTTATTCGATCTCGATGTCGAGGCCGATGTCCAGAATGGGCGAGGAATGGGTGAGCGCGCCCGATGACAGCATGTCGACGCCGCTTTCGGCGACTGCTCTCGCGCTCTCAGCGGAAATGCCGCCTGAGGCTTCCGTCTTCATGCGTCCGGCGATCATTTCTACGCCCTTGCGCATGTCCTCGGGGCTCATGTTGTCGAAAAGCACAACATCGGCTCCTTCGGCGATCACTTCCTTGAGCTGTTCGAGGTTGTCGACCTCGATCTCGATTTTCACCATATGGCCGGCGTAGGCCTTCGCCGCCTTGAGCGCCTGTGCGATGCCGCCGCATACGGCGATATGGTTGTCCTTGATGAGAACGGCGTCGTCGAGGCCGAAGCGGTGATTCATGCCGCCGCCGCAGCGGACGGCGTATTTCTCCAGCGCGCGCAGGTTGGGCGTCGTCTTGCGGGTGCAGATCACCTTGGCCTTCGTGTGCTTCGTCAGCGCGACAAGCTTCGACGTCGCGGTCGCAACGCCTGACATATGCGAAATGAAATTGAGCGCCGTGCGCTCGGCCGTGAGAATAGCGCGCGCGTCGCCTGATATACGGGCGACAGCGGTGCGCGGCGTGTCGATATGGTCGCCATCGGCCGCGAGATATTCAAATGTGACATTTGGGTCGACAATCCGGAAGGCCGCTTCGGCCACGGCGAGGCCGCAGATGACGCCGGGCTTGCGCGGCGCCAGCACGGCCACGGCCTTTCGGCCGGCCGGGATGCAGGCCAGCGTCGTGATGTCGCCGGCGCGGCCGAGGTCCTCTTCGAGAGCCGCTCGCACCGCTTTGTCGAAGAGGAGGGGTGACAGGTAGTAGTCGCTCATGGCCGGCCCTTTACGTTGCATGGTCGCCTTTTAGGCCCCTGTCCCGGCCGCTGTCGAGTGACCTGCGGGGCTATCGACCCGGTCGCGAGGCTGGCCTAGAGTGTTGGAGCGTTCGATCCCGGATTTTTGGCCATGACTATCGCGCGTTTGGGCTCACGGGTGGCCGTCCTAGCTTTCGCAGTCGGAACATGCTGGAGCGCAGCGGCGGCTGCGCCCATGACCTTCCGCACGATCCCTGTCGGCGAAGGGTGTGGCGCTCGCTGTCCGCAAATGATCGTCGCCGAGGGAGAGATCACGGCGGCGACGCCCGACAGGTTCGTCGAATTCGTGCGTGCGCAGGCGCGCAATCCGAACGCGCGGGGCGTCATTCTCATCCATTCCGCAGGGGGGCGCGTCGGCGCTGCAATGCAGCTCGGCAAACTGTTCCGGCAGGCGGGCGCGGCCGTCATCGTGGGCAGGGTAGGGCCAGGCGGCGTCGTGTCCGGCAACTGCTTTTCAGCCTGCGTTTACGCGCTGATAGGGGCGAAGAAGCGCGTCATCCCCAAAGTCAGCCGAATCGGCATCCACCGGATGGTTGCCTTTGAGGCGGCCAGCCCGGATCCGGAGAGAATTAACGGCTATGAGGCTGTTCACGCGACCCCCGATCTGGTGAAGCGACTCAGCGATTACGCGGGTTCGATGGGCGTGAGCCGGGAACTTATCACCACCGCGGAGCGTGTAGGTCACGACCGGTTGAGGATCGTCACGCCAGCGGAAATCAAGCGCTGGAAACTCGGCTCAGAGCGGTTCTGATGCGCCGATGCTTGTTCGTCCTTGACACGTCCGGACCGGTCCATTATCGCAACCGTCACTCCGGTCGGGGGCGTTCAGCCTCCTCCGATGCGGGGGAGTAGCTCAGTTGGTTAGAGCGCCGGCCTGTCACGCCGGAGGTCGCGGGTTCGAGCCCCGTCTCTCTCGCCATTTCGTTTCATCCATTCCGCCGGTGGTCCATGCTCAAGGGCTTCCCCTTGCGTTCCATTCGGCTTCAGAAATTGAATGTCAGCAGCCGCGCCAGGGTGAAGACCAGCAGGACGGCGAAAATCAGCAGCGATTCCCGGCGAACATTCCTGCGGCCTTTCGCAAGCTTAAGGTAGGCGAGCGCGCACACGCCGGCGAAAGAAAAAGCGAGGGCCAATGGCGTGAGAACCGAAATCATGCGTGTTCACCCGGGCCGGCCAGCGCAGGGTCGGCGAACGGCTGAAGCGTCCGGAATGCGCGCCGCGCGCCTAGCTTGGCAATATCTGCTCTCAAGCGATTAACCTCCGGTGAACAAGCGCATTCGCCCCAAGCGTTGCAGTTGGCCGCTGTTCTCATGACGGTCGCGCCTGTGTCTAGGCGCCTCGCAAGTTACAAGAACCGGCCGGTCCAACAATGACGAACGTGGCGGCTTGGCTCGGCGAAACCCCATAATTTTCGGAACTTGTGCCAGAGCGCCGCGGACACGAAGGATGAAACCGGTTCCGGGGTTTGGCGTTGGCTTACTGTTCGGCTTCGCCGCTTCGTTCTGAAAGATCGCCAAAGCCAAATCTGCGTGCATGCTCCCTTTTGTCTTTTATCGCATTCTTCAAGCATCCCCCGTTGGCTCGGCGCATGGCTAGCTCGAACGAGGCGATTGCAATCTTTGATCGTTGCGTAGCCCGGCTGGACGCGACGCGAAGCATTTCAGAACTCGACCGCGCTTTCAGGGAAGCAGTGTGCGCATATCCATTTCGCGGCGCCGCCTTTGCGTGGTGGTCGCATCCGCCCCCGGCGCGCGAGCCCGACTTCAAGATGTCGGCAGGCAACATCGACGAACGCGCCTGGCTTGTGGATGACGCCTCCGGCGACCTTTGGTCGGACTCGCGCCCGCAGTTGAGCGCTCGGGTCCTTGAGGACGGCGACGACCCGCTTCAAGTGCGCGTCGCGCTTCTGGGACCCAGACGCCGCTTCGGCGTCCTCCAGGCATTCCTGTCGATCGGACCCGAGGATATCAAGTCCGCCGAATACGATTGGAAGGGCCGGTTTCTTGTCCTGGCCCATGTGGTCCAGCACAGCATCAGCCTCTTGCGGCCGGACGAGCGTCCCAATCTAGGCCGGCGTGAAATCCAGTGTCTCAAGCTGGCTGCGGAAGGGCTAAAAGCAAAGCAGATTGCGAGCGCACTGGGGATCGGCCAGCAGACCGTGCAGTTCCATCTCTCCCGCGCACGGGAGAAACTGAACTGCAGCAATACTGTGCAGGCGGTAGCGCGCGCCGCTCAGTTCGGCCTGTTGCCGGACATCGCTCCGGCCGATGCAGCCGCTGAATCCGGCGCGGATAACCCAGGGGCGCCTTGATCTGCGCGCGAAGGAGGGTGAAAAGACAGTTCACGACCCTCCCGCCGGACAGATAAATTGGACACTCCCGCCCCGATCGCGCGCCAAGTGAGCCTGCGCGAGCTTTTCACAGGTTTTCTCCTGATCGGACTTATGGGGTTTGGCGGCATCCAGGCGAGCGCCAACTATGTGATCGTGGAGCGGAACAAGTGGCTGACGCCCCGGGAGTTCGTTGAGCTTTTCGGGGTCTGCTCCATCCTCCCCGGCGGCAACTTCCTGAACGCGACGGTGATGCTGGGCGACCGTTATCAGGGACCTCTCGGCTCGATCGTGGGCCTGACGGCGCTCTTGCTGGCGCCGCTCGCGATTCTCCTGGGGCTGGCGTACGGCTACCAGTCATTTTCTCACCTGCCGGATGTGGAGGCTGCCGTCGCCGGCGCAGCCGCAGCAGCGGCTGGCCTCATCATCGGCACTTCCGCCCGGCTTATCGCCGGTTTGCGAAAAGGCTGGCCGAGCATCGTGTTCGGCGTCGCGACATTCGCGGCGGTCGGCCTCCTGCGGGCGCCGCTGGCCTGGGTGATCGGCGTCATCGTTCCGCTGTCGGTCGCTGTCGCGCTGTACCGGCTTCGCGCCGGCTCCGGCCGGGAAGGGGCAGGTAAATGACCCTTCTCGTCCAGCTGGCGCTGACCTTCCTGGGAGTGGCGTTCTTTTCAATCGGGGGGGCGAGCGCGCTGATTCCCGAATTCTACCGCCAGATCGTCTCGGTTCGCGGCTGGATGACGGCCTCGGACTTCGCCCACATGGTCGCTCTGGCGCAAGTCGCGCCCGGTCCGAACATGCTCATCGTCAGCCTGATCGGCTGGCGGGTGGCCGGCGTGCCGGGTATGCTGGTTTCCACAATCGCAATCGTCGGTCCGCCGAGCCTTCTCGCCTTTGCGGTGGGCAGGGCTTTGGATCGCCTGAAGGACGCTGCCTGGCTGTCCGCTGTGAAGGGGGCTCTGGCCCCGGTCGTGGTCGGCCTGATGATGGCCTCCGGTTTGGTCACCGCGCAGGCGGCCAACCATGCCGCCTTCCTGTGGGTGCTGACCGCAGGGGCGGCGGTGTTCATGTACGTCCTTCGTCGCAATCCGCTCTGGGTCATTGGCGGCGGCGCGATTCTCGGGATCGCGTCTTCGCGCCTCGGTCTCATATAACGAGACTGGCCTTCACTTTATCTTATGCGCGCCCGCACAAAAGTCCCGAGAAGCTGCTGAACGCCTGTGCATTGCTGAAAACAAGGCCGTTTCGCCTTGCGCGCGCGTGTGCGGTGCGATAGTCCTCCCCCCAGTTTCGAAAGACCGCAAGCGCGGCGTCGATGCCCGCATGCGCCCTTTCGGCTGCGAAAAATCATCACTCGCCTCTGGCGCAAGAGTCCCGGAACGCACATGTCGGGTCTACTGAACGACTACCTGCCACTCGTCATTTTCATTGCCGTGTCAGCAGGAATCGCCGCGGCGCTGCTGGTTGCGCCTTTTCTTCTCGCCTTCAAGAAACCGGACCCGGAAAAACTTAGCGCGTATGAGTGCGGCTTCAACGCCTTTGACCAGGCCCGCATGAAATTCGACGTGCGTTTTTACCTGGTGTCGCTGCTCTTCATCATCTTCGACCTCGAAGTCGCGTTCCTGTTCCCGTGGGCGGTGGCCTTCGGGGAGATAGGCCTCTTCGGTTTCTGGTCGATGATGATCTTCCTCGGCGTTCTGACGATCGGATTCGTCTACGAGTGGAAGAAGGGCGCGCTGGAGTGGGATTGATGAACTCGACGCCTTCGACTCTGACGACTGCTGCGCCGCGCGGGATCATCGATCCCGCGACGGGTAAGCCGGTCGGCGACAACGACCCGTTTTTCACCCGCGTAAGCGATCAGCTTGCCGACAAGGGCTTTGTGCTCACGAGCACGGAAGACCTCATCGTCTGGGCGCGCACGGGTTCGCTCATGTGGATGACTTTCGGCCTCGCCTGCTGCGCGGTCGAGATGATGCAGATGTCGATGCCGCGCTACGATGCCGAGCGATTCGGCTTCGCGCCGCGCGCATCGCCGCGCCAGTCCGACGTGATGATTGTCGCGGGCACTCTGACCAACAAGATGGCCCCCGCGCTCCGCAAGGTCTACGACCAGATGCCGGAGCCGAGGTACGTCATCTCCATGGGATCGTGCGCCAACGGCGGCGGCTATTATCACTACTCCTATTCGGTGGTGCGCGGCTGCGACCGCGTCGTGCCGGTTGACATTTACGTTCCTGGCTGCCCGCCTTCGGCAGAGGCGCTGCTCTACGGGGTCCTTCTTCTGCAGAAGAAGATCCGCCGCACCGGCACGATCGAAAGGTGAGCGATGCGGACGTCAGCGTCGTGGGCGAAATCGACTCGGTGCTTCCCCGCAAGGAGCTTGCGGGGCTGCTCGCCGGTGCGGGCTTCGCGGTCGAGGACAGCGCCTACGCGTTGCGTCTTCGTCTCGCGGGCGAACGTGTCGAATTCACGCGCGACGAGGTCGGCTACATCCTGTGCGGCGGCTTCGATACGCCCGAAAGCCGCGCGCAACTCCCGGAATTCTCGGCGGCGCTCAGCCGTCTCGACCTGCGTCACAGGTTCGAGATTTACGAGGGCGACGATCTCGTCGACTACCTGCATCACGGCTGGGAGCTGGACCAGGAAGACGACAGTGACAACGACAGCGGTGAAGCATGACTGAAGGCGCCGAACCCACCGTCGCACGCGATCCCTTGGCCGCGCTCGGCGACGCTATCGTCGCGGCGGGCGCCGCGCAGCGCGCCTATGTCGAGTATGGCGAACTCAACGTCATCGCGGACGACGCCCGCATCCTCGAGACGCTGACCTATTTGCGCGACAACGAAGATTGCCTCTTCAAGTGCTTCATCGACATCACGGCGGTCGATTACCCCGCTCGCGAAAAGCGGTTCGACGTCGTTTATCATCTGCTGTCGCCGCGGCATAACCGACGCATCCGCGTGAAGGCTGCTGTCGCGGAGGACGAGGCCCTTGAGTCCGCGATCCCGGTGTTCCCGTCCGCCGACTGGTACGAGCGCGAAGTTTGGGACATGTTCGGCATTCCTTTCTCCGGTCATCCGGACCTGCGCCGCATTCTCACCGATTACGGATTTGAGGGACATCCGCTACGCAAGGACTTTCCGATGACGGGCTTCGTCGAGGTTCGTTACGACGACGCCCTCAAGCGCGTCGTCAATGAACCCGTTCGCCTCACGCAGGAATTCCGCAGCTTCGATTTCCTCTCGCCTTGGGAGGGCGACACGCCCTTCGCGCTGCCGGGCGACGAAAAGGCGAGAGAGGGCTGATCGACATGAACGACCAATCCCCTGTCCGCAATTTCTCGATCAACTTCGGCCCGCAGCATCCGGCAGCCCATGGCGTGCTGCGCCTCGTTCTGGAACTCGACGGCGAAGTGGTCGAGCGGGTCGATCCGCATATCGGCCTTCTGCATCGGGGCACCGAGAAGCTGATGGAGGCGCGCACCTACCTCCAGAACGTGCCGTACTTCGACCGGCTCGATTACGTCGCGCCGATGAATCAGGAGCATGCGTTCTGCCTCGCGATCGAACGCCTCTGCGGCGTTGACGTCCCGCGCCGGGGCCAGCTGATCCGAGTCCTTTATTCGGAAATTGGCCGCCTGCTCTCCCATCTCCTCAACTTGACGACGCAGGCGATGGACGTCGGCGCCCTCACCCCTCCGCTGTGGGGCTTCGAGGAGCGCGAGAAGCTGATGGTGTTCTACGAGCGCGCGTCCGGCGCGCGCATGCACGCCAACTACTTCCGGCCGGGCGGCGTCGCGCGCGACATTCCGCAAAAGCTGGTCGATGACATCGGCGCGTTCTGCGATCCCTTCCTCAAGGTCTGCGACGACCTTACGGACCTTTTCCTCGACAACCGCATCTTCAAGCAGCGCAACGTCGGCATCGGCGTCGTGTCTCTGGAGGAATGCTGGAAATGGGGCTTCTCCGGCGTAATGGTGCGTGGTTCCGGCGCGCCATGGGATCTGCGCAAGTCGCAGCCCTACGAGTGCTACGAGGAAATGGAGTTCGACATTCCGATCGGACGTCACGGCGACAATTACGACCGCCAGGTGATCCGCATGGAAGAGATGCGCCAGTCCGTCCGCATCATGAAACAATGCATCGAGAAGCTTTCGGTAGCAGGCGGGCAGGGGCCTGTGTCCGCCACCGACAACAAGATCGTGCCGCCTTCGCGCGGGGAGATGAAGCGCTCCATGGAGGCGCTGATTCATCACTTCAAGCTCTACACGGAGGGCTTCCACGTCCCAGCTGGCGAAGTCTATGCCGCGGTGGAAGCGCCCAAGGGCGAGTTTGGCGTCTATCTCGTGGCTGACGGCACGGACAAGCCGTACCGCTGCAAGATCCGCGCGCCGGGCTTCGCCCACCTTCAGGCTATGGATTTCATGTGCCGCAAGCACATGCTCGCGGACGTCAGCGCCATTCTCGGCTCCCTCGACATCGTGTTTGGCGAGGTGGACCGCTGATGGCCGCGCCGCACTCAGGATCAGGTGAAAGATGAGCGTTCGTCGCCTCGCTGAAGTCCAGCCCGAGAGCTTCGAGTTCACGCCGGAAAACCTGGCGTGGGCGCAGGCTCAGATCGCCAAGTACCCGCCGGGCCGTCAAGCGTCCGCGGTCATTCCGCTGTTGTGGAAGGCGCAGGCCCAGAACGATTATTGGCTGCCGCGGGCCGCGATCGAGAAAGTCGCGCAGATGCTCGATATGCCGGCGATCCGCGTGATGGAAGTCGCGACCTTCTACACGATGTTCAATCTTGAGCCGGTCGGCAGCCACTTCATCCAGTTGTGCGGCACGACGCCCTGCATGCTGCGCGGCGCCAGCGACATCCGGAAGGTGCTCGAGAAGCGGGTCGGCGAGCAGCGTCACGTCAGCGCGGACGGCAAGTTCGCATGGCTCGAAGTCGAGTGCCTCGGCGCCTGCTGCAACGCGCCGATGGTGCAGATCAACGACGATTATTATGAGGACCTGACGGTCGAGAACTTCGAGAAGTTGCTCGACGACCTCGCCGCCGGCCGTCCGGTGAAGAAAGGCTCGCAGACGGGCCGCGTCTCGTCCGAGCCCGAGCCCGGCAAGGGCACGACGCTCACCGACGCTGCGTTGTACGACGGGTCCGTCGTCGGCGCGTGGCGCGAACGTTTCGAGCAGGATCGCAAGGCGGCCGAAGCCGCGGCTGCCGCTGCTGCGGCAGAGAAGAAGTGAGGACGCGCGGACATGCTGGCTGATCGCGATCGCATCTTCACCAACCTCTACGGCTTCCATTCGCCCGGCCTCGCGGAAGCGAAGAAGCGCGGCGCGTGGGATGGCACGAAGCTGCTCATCGACCGCGGCAAGGATTGGATCATCAACGAGATGAAGGCGTCGGGACTGCGCGGCCGCGGCGGCGCCGGGTTCCCGACTGGCCTCAAGTGGTCGTTCATGCCTAAGCCCGATCCTGCTCGGCCCTCCTATCTCGTCGTCAACGCCGACGAATCGGAGCCCGGCACGTGCAAGGATCGCGAGATCATGCGCAACGATCCGCACCTCCTGATCGAAGGCTGCCTGATCGCCTCCTTCGCCATGGGCGCGCACGCCTGCTACATCTATCTTCGCGGCGAATACATCCACGAACGCGAGCGCCTTCAGGCGGCCGTGGACGAGGCGTATGAGGCGAACCTGATCGGCAAGGACAACGTCCACGGCTGGCCGTTCGATCTCTACGTGCACCATGGCGCCGGCGCCTACATCTGCGGCGAGGAGACCGCGCTTCTGGAAAGCCTCGAAGGCAAGAAGGGGATGCCGCGCCTGAAGCCGCCGTTCCCCGCCAATATGGGCCTTTACGGTTGCCCGACGACGGTGAACAACGTCGAGTCGATCGCCGTTGCGCCGACCATCCTGCGGCGCGGCGCGGCGTGGTTCTCGAATTTCGGCGCGAAGAACAACGCGGGCACCAAGCTCTTTTGCGTCTCGGGCCACGTCAACACGCCCTGCAATGTCGAAGAAGCAATGTCGCTTCCCTTTCGCGAGCTCATCGACAAGCATTGCGGCGGCATTCGCGGCGGGTGGGACAACCTGCTGGCCGTGATTCCCGGCGGCTCGTCGGTTCCGCTCGTTCCGGCGCACGAGATCATCGACGCGCCGATGGATTTCGATACGCTTCGCGGCCTCAAGTCGGGCCTCGGCACGGCCGCTGTGATCGTAATGGACAAGTCCACCGACATCGTGCGCGCCATCGCGCGCATCTCGTATTTCTACAAGCACGAGAGCTGCGGCCAGTGCACGCCGTGCCGCGAAGGCACGGGATGGATGTGGCGTGTTGTCAACCGTATGGCGGAAGGACGCGCGCAGAAACGCGAGATCGACATGCTGCTCGAGGTCTCGACCCAGATCGAAGGTCATACGATCTGTGCGCTGGGCGATGCGGCGGCGTGGCCTATTCAAGGTCTCATCCGGCACTTCCGGCACGAGATCGAAAAGCGCATCGATGATTACGCGGCGAACCCGCACAGCGACGGCATCGGCGATCCGCTCGCCGCCGCCGCCGAATAAGAGGACTTGCGATGACCAAGATCATCGTCGACGGCAAGGAAGTGGACGTACCGGCGGAGTTTACGCTTCTGCAAGCCTGCGAGGCTGCGGGCGCGGAAATTCCGCGCTTCTGCTTCCACGAGCGCCTGTCGATCGCCGGCAATTGCCGCATGTGCCTCGTCGAGCTGAAGGGCGCGCCCAAGCCCGTGGCGTCCTGCGCGTGGGGCGTGCGTGATTGCCGCCCCGGCCCGAACGGCGAGCCGCCGACGGTCGTCACGAAGTCGCCGCTCGTCAAGAAAGCGCGCGAAGGCGTGATGGAGTTCCTGCTTATCAATCATCCACTCGATTGCCCGATCTGCGATCAGGGCGGCGAGTGCGATCTGCAGGATCAGGCCATGGCGTTTGGCGTGGACTCGTCACGCTTCGCCGAAAACAAACGCGCTGTGGAAGACAAGTACATCGGCCCGCTCGTCAAGACGTCGATGAACCGCTGCATCCATTGCACACGCTGCGTCCGCTTCACGGCGGAAGTCGCCGGAACGGCCGACATGGGGGCGATCGGCCGCGGCGAGGATATGGAGATCACGACCTATCTCGAAACCGCGATGGCGTCGGAACTTCAGGGCAATGTCGCGGACCTTTGCCCGGTCGGCGCGCTGCTGCACAAGCCCTATTCGTTCAAGGCGCGTCCGTGGGAGCTCGGCAAGATCGAATCGATCGATGTGATGGACGCGGTCGGCTCCGCCATTCGCGTGGACGTCCGCGGCCGCGAGGTCATGCGAATCCTGCCGCGCGTCAACGAGGCGGTGAACGAGGAATGGATTTCCGACAAGACCCGCTACGTGTGGGACGGTCTCAAGACGCAGCGACTTGATCGCCCCTACGTGCGCGAGAATGGCCGGCTGCGTCCGGCCTCGTGGGTAGAGGCTTTCGTTACGATCGCATCGAAGGTGAAGGGCGTCCCGCCATCCAAGATCGGCGCGCTCGCTGGCGATCTCGCCTCCGTTGAAGAGATGTTTGCGCTGAAGCTCCTCATGGAGAAACTCGGCTCGCCCCATCTCGACTGCCGGCAGGACGGAACGAAGCTCGATCCGAAGAACGGCCGCGCGTCGTACGTGTTCAATCCGACCATCGCAGGCATTGAAGTCGCCGACGCGCTGCTCATCATCGGCGCCAATCCGCGCCGCGAGGCGGCGGTGCTCAACGCGCGCATCCGCAAGCGCTGGCGAATGGGCGGATTCCCGATCGGTCTCGTAGGCGAGCCGGTCGACCTGACCTATGACTACAAGTATCTCGGCGCCGGCGGCGATACGTTGAACGAAATCGCCAACGGCGTCGGCTTCGGCGAAGTGCTGGCAGACGCCAAGCGGCCTATCGTCATTGTTGGGCAAGGAGCGCTTTCGCGCGCTGACGGCGCAGCAATACTAGCGCACGCCGCGAACATCGCGAAGCCTTCCGCAGAATGGAACGGACTCGCGGTGCTGCACACTGCGGCGTCGCGCGTCGGCGGTCTCGATCTTGGCTTCACCCCGGGGCAGGGTGGGCTCGACTTCGCAGCCATCGCGGGCGGCGGCGTCGATTTCGTCATCAACATGGGCGCGGACGAGGTGGACATCGCGCCTGGGCCGTTCGTGGTCTATATCGGCACGCACGGCGACCGCGGCGCGCACCGCGCCGATGTCATCCTGCCGGGCGCGGCCTACACGGAAAAATCAGGCACGTTCGTCAACACGGAAGGTCGAGTGCAGATGAGCCTGCGCGCCAGCTTCCCGCCCGGCGATGCGCGCGAAGACTGGGCGATCCTGCGCGCGCTCTCCGACCAGGTTGGCCAGCGCCTGCCGTTCGACTCGCTGCAGCAACTGCGCGGCGCGCTTCACAAGGCGCATCCGCATTTCGCCGCGCTTGACCAGATCGCCTTTGGCGACGCTGGTTCGCTGGCAAGCCTGCCGCAAGGGCAGATCGGGGCTGGCGTGTTCGCGCCCGCCGTTCGCGACTTCTATCTCACCAACCCCATCGCCCGCGCGTCTGCGGTGATGGCCGAATGCTCGGCCCTCGCACAGGCTCGGACGCAGCAGGCAGCGGAGTGAAGCGATGGATTGGCTGATCCCCATCCTCATCATCCTGGGCAAGAGCCTGCTGCTCATCGCGGCGCTGCTGCTCTACATCGCCTACATACTTTACGCCGACCGCAAGATCTGGGCGGCGGTGCAGCTGCGCCGCGGCCCGAACGTCGTCGGCCCGTGGGGCCTGTTCCAGTCCTTCGCGGACATGCTGAAGTTCGTCTTCAAGGAACCGGTGATTCCAGATGGAGCGAACAAGGGCGTTTTCCTGCTGGCGCCCTTCGTCATGGGCACATTGGCCCTCGCCGCGTGGGCTGTGATCCCGGTGGCGGACGGCTGGGCGATCGCCGATCTGAACGTCGGCATCCTTTACATCTTCGCAGTGTCCTCGCTCGGCGTTTACGGCGTCATCATGGGCGGCTGGGCGTCCAACTCGAAGTACCCCTTCCTCTCCGCGCTGCGCTCCGCCGCGCAGATGGTCAGCTACGAAGTCTCCATCGGCTTCGTCATAATCACAGTGCTGCTCGTCGCGGGCTCTCTGAATCTCACTGAAATCGTGCGGGCGCAGGACACGAAGGCAGGCGCGCTCGGCTGGTACTGGTTGCCGCTCTTCCCGATGTTCGTCATTTTCTTCATCTCGGCGCTGGCCGAGACGAACCGCCCGCCATTCGATCTCGTCGAAGCAGAGTCCGAACTCGTCGCTGGCTTCATGGTCGAGTATTCGTCCGTGCCGTACATGATGTTCATGCTCGGCGAATACGTGGCCATCATGACCATGTGCGCTCTGACGACGATCCTCTTCCTTGGAGGCTGGCTCTCGCCTATTCCGTTCGCGCCCTTCACCTGGGTGCCCGGCGTGATCTGGTTCGTCCTGAAGATGACAGCTGTCTTCTTCATGTTCGCCATGGTGAAGGCGTTCGTGCCGCGCTACCGCTATGATCAGCTGATGCGGCTGGGCTGGAAGGTCTTCCTGCCGATCTCGCTGTTCATGGTCGTTCTTGTCGCGGGTGTGCTTCAAGTTCTCATGGCTTACGGGTGGCGCTGATGGGCAATGCAGCGACCACGGGCGCTCTTATCGGTCTCGTCGTCGGAGGCCTTCATTACTTCGTGACGATGGCCGTGATGGGCGCTCTGGCATCGCGCACCGCGCCGGGGGAGGAATTGCCCGGCGTTGCGATGGTTGCGGCCCGGCTGAACCGCATCAAACTCGCCATGCTCGGCGTCTGCTTTCTTGTCTTTCCGCTCGTCGGCTACGCGGCGGGCGCCATGCTGTCACATGGAGAAACCCGATGAGCCTCGATCAGGCCGCCAGGTCGCTCTTCCTGAAGGAATTCGTCGGCGCGTTCTTTTTGTCGATGCGCTACCTCTTCAAGCCAAAGGCGACAATCAACTATCCGCATGAAAAGAATCCGCAGTCGCCGCGCTATCGTGGCGAGCATGCACTGCGCCGCTATCCGAACGGGGAAGAGCGTTGCATCGCGTGCAAGCTCTGCGAGGCGATCTGTCCCGCCCAGGCCATCACCATTGAGGCGGCGCCGCGCGGCAACGACGGAACCCGCCGCACCACCCGCTACGATATCGATATGGTGAAGTGCATCTACTGCGGCTTCTGCCAGGAGGCCTGCCCAGTTGATGCCATCGTAGAGGGCCCGAACGCGGAATTCGCGGTCGAAACCCGCGAGGAGCTTCTATACGACAAGCAGCGCCTGCTCGATAACGGCGCCCGCTGGGAGCGCGAGATCGCCCGCAACATCGCGGCGGACGCGCAATACAGGTGATTCACGCAACCGCCGCGCGCGGCGGATGGGGACGAAGATGAGTGTCGCAACCGCCTTTTTCTATCTCTTTTCGGGGATCATGATCGCGTCCGCGTTCATGGTGATCGCGGCGCGAAATCCCGTGCACTCGGTCCTCTTCCTCATTCTCGCGTTCGTGAACGCCTCGGGGCTCTTCATTCTGCTCGGAGCCGAATTCCTCGCGATGATCCTCATTGTCGTCTACGTCGGCGCAGTCGCGGTGCTCTTCCTCTTCGTCGTCATGATGCTCGACGTCGACTTCGCTGAACTCAAGCAGGGATTTCTGCAATATCTGCCGGTCGGCGCGCTCATCGGCATTGTAGTGGCGCTCGAGTTGATCCTCGTCGTGGGCGGCTTCACGCCCTCGCCCGGCGCCATTGCCGCGCCGCGGGCGCCAACGCCGGCCGACGTGTCGAACACAATGGCGCTCGGCCTCGTGCTCTACACCAAACACGTTTATTTCTTCCAGGCGGCCGGCCTCGTGCTGCTGACAGCCATGATCGGCGCCATTGTCCTCACCCTGCGGCACAGGCCGGACATCAAGCGTCAGGACATTTCCGAGCAGAACGCGCGTACGCGGGAACAGGCGGTCGCGGTCGTCAAAGTTCCGTCGCGCACGGGCGTTTGAGGAGAGCGCGTCATGATAGGGCTTACCCATTACCTCATCGTCGCGGCGATCCTTTTCACCATCGGCATATGCGGCATCATCCTCAACCGAAAGAACATCATCGTGATCCTGATGTCGGTTGAACTGATCCTGCTCGCGGTGAACATCAACCTGGTCGCGTTTTCGAGTTTCCTGGGCGACCTTACCGGACAGGTCTTCTCGTTGTTCATCCTTACGGTGGCTGCCGCGGAAGCGGCGATCGGTCTCGCCATTCTCGTGACGTACTATCGCAATCGCGGCTCCATCGCGGTTGAAGACATCAATCTGATGAAGGGCTGAGGGGCTCATGTACAGCGCTATCGTCTTTCTCCCTCTGCTCGGTTTCATCGTCGCCGGCCTGTTTGGACGGCAAATCGGCGCGCGCATGTCGGAGGTCGTCACGACGGCTCTGCTGTTCATAGCAGCTGCACTGTCGTGGATAGCCTTTTTCCAGGTCGGTTTCGGCCAGACCAAAATGCTCGTGCCCGTGCTCGGCGAGTGGATGGTCTCCGGTGGCCTGCGTGTCGACTGGGCCCTGCGCGTTGATACGCTCACCGTCGTCATGCTCGTCGTGGTGAACAGTGTGTCCGCGCTCGTTCACCTCTATTCTATCGGCTATATGCACGAGGACCCGCATCGGTCGCGGTTCTTCGCCTATCTCTCGCTGTTCACATTCGCCATGCTCATGCTGGTGACGTCGGACAATCTGGTCCAGATGTTCTTCGGTTGGGAGGGCGTGGGTCTGGCGTCATATTTGCTGATCGGCTTCTGGTATGAGAAGCCGTCGGCGAACGCAGCTGCGATCAAGGCCTTCGTGGTCAACCGTGTCGGGGATTTCGGTTTCGCGCTGGGCATTTTCATGGTGTTCGTCCTGACGGGCTCTGTCGCCTTCGACCAGGTGTTCGCCGCCGCGCCCGGACTCGCGAACAAGCCCACGCACATTTTCGGCATGGACGTCGACGCCATGACGCTCGCCTGCCTGTTGCTCTTCATGGGCGCTATGGGCAAGTCGGCGCAGTTCCTGCTGCACACATGGCTCCCCGACGCGATGGAAGGCCCGACGCCCGTCTCCGCGCTCATTCACGCGGCGACGATGGTGACGGCCGGCGTGTTCATGGTGGCGCGCCTGTCGCCGCTATTCGAGCAGGCGCCCGCCGCTCTCTCCGTCGTGACCATCGTTGGCGCGACGACCGCTTTTTTCGCTGCAACGGTCGGTCTAGTTCAAAATGACATCAAGCGCGTCATCGCGTATTCGACCTGCTCGCAACTCGGCTACATGTTCGTCGCGCTTGGCGTCGGCGGTTACAGCCTCGCGATTTTCCACCTGTTCACGCACGCCTTTTTCAAGGCGCTTCTCTTCCTCGGCGCGGGCTCCGTCATCCACGCGATGCACCACGAGCAGGACATGCGCAACATGGGCGGCCTTGCCAAGCGTATCCCCATCACCTTCTGGATGATGACGATCGGCACGTTCGCCCTGACCGGCCTGCCGCTCACGGCCGGTTTCTTCTCGAAGGATGCGATCATCGAGGCGGCGTACGCTTCGCATCGTCCGGGCGCAGTCTACGCCTTCATACTCACCGCGATCGCCGCGGCCCTGACGTCGTTCTATTCGTGGCGTCTCGTGTACCTCACCTTCTTTGGCGAGCCGCGCTGGGCCAATTCAGGTCATCACGGCGACGATCACGCGCACGCCTCGCACGCGCACGCCTCGCACGCGCACGACTCGCACGCCCATGCCTCCCAGGCGCAGGCCGCCAACGCCCATGGCCACGCCGACGCTCATACGCACGGTTCGTCCGTTCATGCCGAGACGCACAGCGAGCCAGTCGACGGGCGCCACGGGCACGGGCACGGACACCATCAGCTTGAGCCGCATGAATCGCCGGCCATCATGCTGATCCCTCTCTATCTGCTCGCGTTCGGCGCGATTTTCTCCGGCCTCATCTTCAAGGACGCGTTCATCGGTGAGGCAGCGCAAGGCTTCTGGGCGAAGTCGCTGTTTTACGGGCCGCAGAACAAGATCCTTGACGAGATGCACCACATTCCGTCCTTCGTGCCGTTCGTTGCGACGGTCGCCATGGTGCTTGGCTTTCTTGTCTCGACATGGATGTACATCTTCGCGCCGGGCTCCGCCGCCCGTCTCGCCGAGAGGCATCACCTGCTGTATCGCTTCTTCCTCAACAAGTGGTACTTCGACGAGCTTTACGACCGCATCTTTGTGCGCCCGGCGTTCTGGATCGGCCGTCTGTTCTGGAAAGGCGGCGACGGCAAGATCATTGACGGGCTTGGTCCTGACGGGGTTTCCGCCCGCGTTCTAGACGCTGCTGGCCGCGCGGCGAAACTGCAAACCGGCTTCGTCTATCACTATGCGTTCGCGATGCTGATCGGCGTGGCGGCGTTGATCACCTGGTATCTGCTCGGCGGGGTGCGCTGATATGTTCGGGTTCGGCATTCTCACCGGACTTCTCGTCCTTCCGCTGGTCGGCGCGGCGTTCATTCTGTTTCAGCGCAACGACGAGGCGGGCCTGCGCAACATCCGCTGGGCCGCGCTGCTGGCGACGATCGTCACGTTCCTGCTTTCGCTTTATGCGTGGGCCTTGTTCGATGCCGGCAATCCCGGCTTCCAGCTTGTGGAAGAACGCGCTTGGCTCGGCAGCGGTCTTGTCTACAAGCTCGGCGTCGACGGCATCTCCATGCCTTTCGTCCTGCTGACGGCCTTCCTCATGCCGTTCTGCATCGCGGCCTCGTGGGAATCCATCACGCATCGCGTGAAGGAATACATGGTCGCCTTTCTCGTGCTGGAGACGTTCATGATCGGCGTCTTCGTGGCGCTCGATCTCGTCTGGTTCTACATCTTCTTTGAAGCCGGCCTTATTCCGATGTTTCTCATCATCGGCGTGTGGGGCGGCAAGCGCCGTATTTACGCGAGCTTCAAATTCTTCCTCTACACGTTGCTCGGCTCGCTTCTGATGCTGCTCGCGATGATGGCGATGTGGGGCGTAGCGGGCACTACCGATATCACGCAGCTTCTCAAGACGGCGTTCCCGTCGTCCATGCAGAAGTGGCTGTGGCTGGCCTTTTTCGCGTCTTTCGCTGTGAAGATGCCGATGTGGCCGGTGCACACCTGGCTGCCGGACGCGCACGTCGAAGCCCCGACTGCGGGCTCCGTGATCCTCGCGGGCATACTGCTGAAGATGGGCGGCTACGGCTTCCTGCGTTTCTCGCTGCCGATGTTCCCCGAAGCGTCGCAGTTTTTCGCGCCGCTCGTGTGGACGCTGTCCGTGATCGCGATTGTCTATACTTCGCTCGTCGCCCTCGTTCAGGAGGACATGAAGAAGCTCATCGCCTATTCCTCCGTCGCGCACATGGGCTTCGTCACGATGGGCCTGTTCGCCATGAACGCTCAGGGCGTTCAGGGCGCAGTGTTCCAGATGATTAGCCATGGCCTGGTGTCGGGCGCGCTCTTCCTGTGCGTCGGCGTCGTTTACGATCGCTTGCACACCCGGGATATCGCCGCCTACGGCGGCCTCGTAAAGGTCATGCCGGTTTATGCCGTCGTATTCATGGTGTTCACCATGGCGAACGTCGGGCTTCCGGGCACGTCCGGCTTCGTGGGCGAGTTCCTCACGTTGCTCGGCGCCTTCCGGGCCAACCCGTGGGTGGCGTTGTTCGCGACCTCCGGCGTTATCCTTTCGGCGGCCTATGCGCTCTATCTTTACCGCCGGGTCGTTTTCGGCGCGCTCGACAAGCCTTCGCTCGCGGGCATGAAGGATCTCGACGGTCGCGAGATGGCGCTTCTGATCCCGCTCGTCGTACTGACGGTCTGGTACGGCGTGAAGCCGGGCGCCATCCTGGACGCCAGCGCCGCGTCGATCGACCTGCTCATCAAGAATTATGACGCGGCGCTTGCGGCGGCCAAGGCCGCCACCGTTGCGCTCCAGTGAGGTAAAGGCCTATGACGCCTCTGTCCTATTCCATCGCCCACTCGCTGCCCGAGATCATTCTCGCGCTGGGCGCGCTGGCGCTTCTCATGCTTGGCGCCTTTCGCGCAGGCAAGGGCGACTGGATCATCACCGAGGCGTCGATCGTCGTTCTCGGCGTCGCGCTTCTTTCGCTCTTCTTCCAGCTGGGCGATCGCGCGCTGATCTGGGACGATGCATTTGTCGACGATAACTTCGCGCGTTTCATGAAGGCCCTGGCGCTCGGCGGCTCGCTGCTTACACTCGTCCTCTCACGCGAATTCATGGCGCGCGCACGTATCGATTACTTCGAGTTCCCCGTTCTGGTGCTGCTCGCCACGCTCGGCATGTGCATGCTGATTTCAGCGCAGAGCCTGATCGCGCTCTATCTCGGGCTCGAGCTGATGAGTCTTGCGCTTTACGTCGTCGCCGCTTTCAATCGTGATAACGTCCGCGCTTCGGAGGCGGGCCTAAAATACTTCGTACTCGGCGCCCTGTCTTCGGGAATGCTGCTGTATGGCGCGTCTCTCATCTACGGATTCGCAGGCACGGTTTCCTTCGCAGGCATTGCGCTTGCGTTGAACGGGGCGCCATCCATCGGCGTTATCTTTGGCCTTGTCTTTGTCATGGCGGGCCTCGCCTTCAAGATGTCCATCGTCCCGTTCCATATGTGGACGCCTGACGTGTACGAAGGCGCGCCGACGCCGGTCACGACCTTCTTCGCAACCGCCGCCAAGGTCGCCGCCGTCGCCATCACGGTGCGCATCGTCATCACCGCATTCCCGAACCTGCAGCATGAATGGCGGCAGATTGTCGTATTCGTTTCCATCCTCTCCATGGCGCTTGGCTCTTTCGCGGCCATTGGGCAGACCAACATCAAGCGTCTGATGGCATATTCGTCCATCGGCCATATGGGCTTCGCGATGGTGGGGCTCGCTGCCGGGACCGAGCAGGGCGTGATGGGCGTCATGATCTACATGGCGATCTACGTTTTGATGTCCATCGGCACGTTCGCCGCGATCCTGTCGATGCGTATCGGCGACCACTACGTGGAGGATATCGCGGACCTCGCTGGACTTGCGAAGACCAACGGCTTCATGGCCTTCATCGTCGCCATGATGATGTTTTCGCTGGCGGGTATTCCCCCGCTCGCAGGCTTTTTCGCCAAATGGTACGTGTTCGTCGCCGCCATAAACGCGAATCTCTACTTCCTCGCGGTTATCGGTATGCTGACCAGCGTGGTGGCGGCGTTCTATTACCTGCGCATCGTGAAGATCATGTATTTCGACGACAGCGCGCGGACTTTCGACCGCGTGAACCCGGAAGTGACCGCAGTGATGGCGACCATGGGCGTGTTCGTGGTCATCTTCGCGATCTTCCCCGGGCCGGCCATCGTGCAGTCTGCGGCGGCGGCTGCGAAGTCGCTGTTCTGACGCGCGTGCTTGTCGGGCCGCACGCGCGTTCGAAAGGCTTCAGGGCGATCTGGTTCGACGCGCTTGCCTCTACCAACGACGAGGTGATGGCGCTCGCCCGCGCAGGTGAACCCTCCTGTCTCTGGGTGCTCGCGGGCGTGCAAACGCAGGGCAGGGGCCGGCAGGGGCGGGCCTGGGCTTCACCCCGGGGCAACTTCCATGGATCTCTTCTCCTTGTCGAGCCCTGCGCGCCCCGCGAAGCGCCGCAGCTTGGCTTCGTAGCGGGCGTCTCGCTGTTGCAGTCGCTTCGCGCTCTCGCTCCGGGGGCGCCGTTGGCGCTCAAGTGGCCGAACGACGTTCTGTACGATGGCGCCAAGCTGGCTGGCGTCCTGATCGAAGGCGCGATGCTTCCTGGAAATGTCTTCGTCAGCGTTATCGGTTTCGGTGTAAATTGCGCCTCGGCGCCGGATGGTTTGCCGTATCGCGCGGTGAGCCTCGCCGAGACTGGCTTTGCTTGCACTCCCGCCGATCTCTTGCGTGAACTGTCGGACGCCTTCGCGCGCAATCTCGACTTGTGGCGGGCGGGTGAAGGGTTCAGCTTTATCCGGTCTGCTTGGCTCGCAGGCGCATACGGGCTTGGGCGACCGCTCGAAGCACGCACGCCGGGCGGCTCTGCAAATGGCATTTTCGAAACGATTGACGGGCGCGGCCGCCTCGTTCTCGCGACTCGAGCGGGGAAGATGATGATCGAAGCCGCAGACGTTTTCCCGATCGCAGCGAACGCCAGCGCCGTCGCCGGCATCAGGACATGACATGACCCGACATCAGGATGAACTGGTTTTTGTGCCGCTCGGTGGTCTCGGCGAAATCGGGATGAACGCCGCGCTTTATGGCTTTGGGCCCCCGCGCCGCCGCAAGTGGATTCTCGTCGACTGCGGGCTTGCCTTTGCCGGCCCTGAGCTTCCAGGCGTCGATCTCATCATGCCCGACCTGTCGTTCATCGAGAACATGCGGCAGGACTTGCTGGCGCTGATCGTCACACACGCACATGAGGATCACGTCGGAGCGATAGCCCAGATGTGGCCGCGTCTGCGTTGCCCGATATATGCGACGCAATTTGCGGCTGATCTCCTGGAGGCCCGTCGCCTTGGCGAGGAAGGCGCGCCGGATGTCGACCTGCGCGTTTATGCGCCCGGCGACCAGTTGCTCATCGGACCCTTCGCAGTCGAGCCGGTGCGCATGGCGCATTCCATCCCTGAAAGCGTCGCGCTCGCGATCCGCACGGATGCAGGCCTGGTCGTGCACTCCGGGGACTGGAAGATTGATCCAACTCCCGTCGCGGGTTGGGCGACCGACGAAGCGCGCCTGCGGGCGATCGGCGACGAAGGCGTGCTCGCGCTCATCTCCGATTCAACCAACATCCTGCGCCCTGGCGAAAGCCCCTCGGAAACAGACGTTGGAGCCGAACTCGGCAAGATCATCGCAGAGGCGCCGGGCCGCGTCGTGGTTACGACCTTCGCGTCAAACGTAGCGCGCATGCGCTCTGTCGGACTGGCCGCCGCGGGAGCCGGTCGCACGGTCGTTATCGTTGGCCGCGCCATGGAGCGCGTTGCGCAGGTCGCGCGCCAGAACGGCTACCTCGACGGCGTGCCTGATTTCCTGCCGGCGGACTCCTTCGCCAACCTGCCGCGAGAGAAGCTGGTGCTGCTCGCTACCGGAAGCCAGGGCGAACCGCGGGGGGCCATGGCGCGCATTGCCGACGAGGAGCACCCGACCGTAAAACTCGCCAAGGGCGATACGGTGATCTTTTCCGCTCGTCCCATTCCCGGCAACGAGCGTGAAATTGGCGGCATCATCAACAAGCTCGTGCGCCACGGACTGCGTGTGCTCACCGACCGCGATGCGCTGGTCCACGTGTCAGGCCATCCGCGGCGAGACGAAGTGCGCCGTCTGTACGAATGGCTGCGACCGAAGCTGTCCATCCCTGCGCATGGCGAGGCGCTGCACCTTTACACGCATGCGGACTTCGCGCGTGAAATGGGTGTCGAGAAGGCTATTGTTGCGATGAACGGGGAAGCCGTTGTCCTGGGGCCGGGGATGCCGGCGATTGTCGACGAAGTGCCGCACGGGCGCATGCTGCTCGACGGCAACGTCCTGGTGCGCGCCGACGAGGAGGCGATCCGCGCCCGTCGCAAGCTCGCCTTTGCGGGCATCATATCTGTTGGCGTGGCGATTACGCCCAAGGGCGAACTTGCAGGCGACCCGGACGTGCTGATAGCGGGTATTCCGTCCCGCGCGCGTGACGGGCGCGCGATGGATGAAATCGTCGACAAGGCGGTATTCGAAACGCTTGATAGCCTGCCTCGTGCGCGCCGCCGCGATCCCGACGACGTCGCGGTCGCCATCGAGCGTTCGGTGCGCAACACTGTCCGCGGCGTTTGGGGCAAGCGTCCGCAGGTGCATGTGCTTGTCATGCAGGTTTGATGGAGGGCTTCGATGATTGGAAGGCTCAACCACATTGCGATCGCGGTGAAGGATCTTGCTGCTGCTGCTGCTGTCTATCGCGATACGCTGGGCGCGAAAGTCTCCGAGCCTATGCCGCAGCCCGAACATGGCGTGACTGTCGTGTTCATCGAACTCCCGAACACGAAGGTCGAATTGCTTCAACCTCTCGGCGCCAACTCGCCGATTGCAAGATTTTTGGAGAAGAACGCGGACGGCGGCATGCACCACGTCTGCTACGAAGTGGACGACATCATTGCCGCCCGCGACCGGTTGAAGGGCGAAGGCGCACGGGTGCTGGGGGATGGCGAGCCGAAGATCGGCGCGCACGGCAAGCCGGTGCTGTTCCTTCATCCCAAGGATTTCTGCGGCACGCTCGTCGAGCTGGAGCAGGTTTGATTGCTTCAGCGATCCGGCGTGAACATCAGCATGTGGGTTCCGTCCGGCAACCGCGCCCAGTAGGGCTTCACGCGCAGACCGATCTTCATTTCCTCCAACGGGCAATTGACCATGTCGCCCATCACGTTCACGCCTTCGTCGAGCGTTACGATGGCGATGAAGAAGGGCTCCTTGCCCTGGAAGGGCGGGCGGGCGCGACGTGCAATGGTGAAGGAATGTACAGCGCCCCTGCCAGCAGCCTCGCGCCATTCAAGGTTGCGGCGGCCCGTGTAGATGCTCGTGGCGCGCGGATAGAACTGAAACTTGCCGACCTCAGGATCATACTGCAGCAAAAGTTTTTTCTCGCGCGTCGCGTCCCAGAACGGCTTTGAGAACGAGCGCCATTTCGGCGCCTCGCGCGCAACGTCCAGCGTGTCGTTGATCGTGTTCATGGCGGCGTTCATCTTTATGCCTCCGGCGTCAGGATCATGACGACGCTCGAATTCCAGTTTCGGGCGTACGGAATGCCGCCGATGCCGGTGACGAGGGCGTTTTGCGTGTTGGCGACCTGACGCCGACCGCCTTCGCCGAACAATTGCCGCACGGCTTCCACCAGGTTCGTGCCGCCGCCCGCCAGGCCGCACTGGCCGGCAGAGATTTGGCCGCCGCCGGTGTTGAGCGGCAGATCGCCGTCAAAGGCGAAGCTGCGCTCCCGAATGAAGTCGCATCCTTGCCCGCGCTTGCAGAACCCGAGCATTTCCATTTGCAGGAGAATCGCGATGATGAAGTCGTCGTAAGGGTGAAACGACGCGATGTCGGAAGGACTCAAACCAGCTTGTGCAAAGGCGCGCTGCCCTGCGACCAGGTGCCCCGTCTCGGTCACGTCGACGATGGCCTCCGATGCCCGGTAAGTCGTGCGCTCGCCATAACCGATTGGAATAACGATCTTGGAGAGCCCCTTTCGCTCTGCGTTCTTCCGGCTCGTCACGAGCAGTCCGCTTGCGCCGTCGCAAACCATCACGCTGTCGAGAAGACGCACCGGGTCCGCGATCATGCGTGATCTCAAGTAGTCTTCGACCGTAATTGGTTTGCGCAACTTCTCGCATGCGTTCTCGTTGAGAAGAGCGTGATTGCGCTGGGCCACCGCGAGCTTGCCGAGCATCGAATGATCGAGGCCGAACTGATGCTCGTAGCGGTTGCTGATAAAGCCGAAGGCTGCCGGCGGACCCATCAGGCCCACGGGCAATGTCCATTCTGCCTGAAAATGACGTAGCCGCTGGTTTGTTTCGGCTGCCTGGGTGTCCGCATAGAGGCAAAGAACGGTGGTGCAGAGTCCGGCATCTATTGCCGCGCAGGCGCGCGCAAGCGCGCCGACGGGCGAGCAGCCGCCGATGTCGACCGTCTGGCAGAAGTCGACTTCGAGCGCGAGTTGATCCGCTGTCGCCTGCGACCAGAAGCAGTTTCCTGCGCCGGTCATTGAGGATGAGAGGATCAGTCCGTCGATCTCGCCTTTCTCGAAGCCCGTTTTATCGAGCAGTGTTTCGAGAATCTCAGCTCCGAGCTCCCATACGTCCCGGTCGCTTTTTTCGACGATCTTGGTCTCGGCGTAACCGATGATCGCATTGTCACGTAGCGCCATGATGCGTCTCTTACTTCTGGTCGCCGGACTTGCCCGGATCGGCAAGGCGATCCGCACGCTTCTCGACGAACGCTTGAAGCCGTTCCTTGCTTTGCGGGCTTGTCACAGCCGTTCCGATTAGCATTTCCATGAACAGCCCGTCGTCGTGGGATGCGTCGTTCACGCGCGGCAGGCAGGCCGCGACCGCCCAGTTCGTCAGTGGCGCATTCTTGGCGATGCGCTGCGCGAGCGCCTTGGCGCGGTCGAGCGACTGACCTGCGGCCTCGACGTACTGGCAAAGATTGAACCGTTCGCCCTCGGCGGCCGTCAGCACGCGGCCGGTCAACATGAGATCGGCCATGCGCGCGTAGCCGAGGAGACGCTGGATGCGCACGGACCCGCCGCCGCCCACGAAAATGCCGCGCTGTCCTTCCGGCAGGGCGAAGAAGGTCGTTTCGTCGGCGACGCGAATGTGCGCGGCGGATGCGATTTCAAGACCTCCGCCTATGCAAGCTCCCTGCAGCGCGGCGACCCAGGGAATGTTGCCGCGCGCCATGAGATCGAGCGTCGGATGCCAAGTGCCGCGCCGCTTGCGCCGCTGCTCCGGCGGCTCGTCCTGCCATGTGAGGGCCTGGGCAAGATCGAGCCCTGCGCAAAAATGCGGACCGTGTCCGTAGAGAACGCCCACTCGCGCTTCATCCTGTGCGCGCTCGATTGCCGAGCGCAGAGCGCGGTTGACCTCCTCGTTCACTGCGTTGCGCTTGTCGGGTCTGTTAAGTCCGACGAGCGCCACTTCTTCTTCGAGGTCATAAGTGACGAGGGAATTGCTCATCGCGCGCTAACCCTTCTGCGTAACGATGAGTGCGTCGAGCGCCGTGACGCCTTCGCCCTTCGCATGGGCCATCAGCGGGTTGATGTCGATTTCGGTAATTGACGGTTCACTCAGCATCAGTGCGCTGATTCCCGCCGCCACACGCGCGGCGGCTTCGACATCTACTGCCGGCGCGCCGCGGAATCCCTCCAGCAAACGCGCGGTTTTCAGCTTGCGAAATTCTGCGACGATAGCCTCTTGCGTGAGGTCAGGCGGTAACAGCCGCACGTCGCCTATGGCCTCAATCAGGGTTCCGCCAAGCCCTATCAGGATGACGGGTCCCCAACGCGGATCTCGCCGCGCGCCAACGAGCAGTTCAAGCCCGCGCTTTGACGTCTTCTCGACGAGCACGCCATCGAGCGTCACATTCGCCTGGGCGCGCGCAACATTCGCGCACAGCGTCTCAAAGGCAGCGCGTACGGCGTCCTCGTCAGCGATGTTCAGCAACACGCCTCCCGCTTCGGTCTTGTGCGCGAGGTCGGCGGCCTGGGCTTTCATCGCGACGGGAAAGCCGATGCGAGCGGCTATGGCTGCAGCTTCGTCAGCGTTGCGCGCAAGATCGCCGGCTGGCGTGGCGATTCCGATGGCGCGCAGCGCCTGCTTGCCGAGCCATTCAGGCTGCGGCCCTTCGCCGAAAGCGGGGAGGCCTGTGAAGGTCTGCGGGGGCGCTTTCGCGTCGAGCCCGGCGAGCATGCGTCCATACTCCGTCACGCACGCCATTGCGCGCAGCGAACGTTCCGCCGAGCGGGAGATGATGACGCGATTGTCGCGCGCAAGCTGCACGAACTCGGGCGGCAGCGGCGTCCGGTCTCCAAGAAGCGAGAGCACAAACGGTTTTTCATTTCCGGGCAGCGCCTGCAAGATTGCGTTCAGGTAATTGATGCCCTGCTGTGGCGTCGCCATCGTGATGGAAATCGTCACGCTGCCGATTGCGGGATCGTCGAGCAGGGCCTTCGTGCCGACGCGCATGAGATCGGGTTGCCAGACGGGCGCGGTCGTCAGGTCCAGCGGGTTGCGTGGGGTCGCGAAGGCGGGCAGGGCGGCGCGAAGGTCACTCTCGCTCTCAGGCGACAGTGGCGGCAGTTCGAAACCGATCTCCTCGCAAAAATCGTGCGCGATGGCGCAAAACGCGCCGGAGAAGGTGATGACGCCGCCCCCCTTCGTCGGGGCCTTGGGGTAGCGCGCGAGGATTTCCGCCGCGTCGATCAGCTCGTCCACATTGTCGATGAACAGGATGCCCGCGCGGCTGACGATGGCGCGCATGGCGGCGTGGTCGCCCGCCAGCGCGCCCGTGTGCGACATGGTCGCCTCCCGCGCCCTGGCGCTGCGGCCCGGGTGCATCATCAGCACCGGTTTTCCCGCCTTTCGGGCCCGCGCGGCGGCTGCAAGGAAGGCCTGTGGATCACGCATTTCTTCCGCGTAGACAACGATGCCGTTGATACGCTCGTCCTGTGCGAAGAAATCGACGAAATCCGCGATACCGGCGCCGGCCTCGTTCCCCGTATTGACGGTGTAGCCGACGCAGATATCACGCTGCTCAAGACCCTGCCGGATGTGCGACATCAGGCCGCCGCTATGCGAGATGATGGCGAAGGCTGGGTCGCGGCCGAGCGCCATCTTCTGGATCTTGACCGCGGCGACGAAGCCGACGTGCAAACCATCGATGAAATTGGTGTAGCCGAGGCAGTTGGGGCCGAGGAGCGCGATGCCGCCTTCCCGCGCGATCCGCGCGATTTCGTCCTGTTTGGCCCGCTCGCCCATTTCCGCGAAGCCGGCCGCGAAAACGATTGCGGAGCGCACCTTGCGCCGGGCGCAGGCTGTCATGGCCTCCGCGACGCCATCACCTGGAAGGGTGAAGATCGCGAGGTCGACCCCTTCGGGCAGCATCTCGACATCCGTCAACACCTGCCGTCCCTCGGCCTCGCCGCCGCTGCGGCCAACGAGGTAAACCTCGGCAGGGTAATTGTTCTGGGTGATATTCGCGAGGATGTTCCGGCCCGGCGATGCTGGTTTCGACGAAAATCCGATGATCGCGATCGACCTCGGCCTGACGAAATGCTCGACCCCCGCGCCGCCGCAAACCTGCCCCCGCATCGCTGTTTCTCCCTATCCCATCCGCCGTCTATGGACCCGAGTTCGGCCGATGTTGCAAGTGCGCCATCCTTGTCATCCAAATGTTCCGCGCCGGTTGCGGCGCGTTTGCAGTTTGGTATTCGTGAAGTCGCCCTTCCGGGCAGTCGGGCCGGCGGATCTTACATGGTTCGCCCGAGCCCCGGGGAGCCGCTCTTGACCTTCGACCCCATGCAATTGTTCGGCTGGGCCGCCGCCGCGTGCAGCCTGTTCGCCTTCTATTCCAAGACGATGATCCCGCTCCGCATCGCCGTGATCGGCGCGAATGCGTTCGCGATCGTCTTCTCCCTCTATACGCACAATATCCCCAACCTCATCGGCAGCGCGATCCTGCTGCCTCTCAATATCGTTCGACTGCGCGAGATGCAGCGCCTCACCTCGGACGTGAAGCGGGCTCACGCGCGCGGCGAACTCGATTTCGACTGGCTCCGGCCTTTCATGAAGCCGCTGGAGCTCAAGCAGGGCGACTCGATCTTCCAGAAGGGTGACGACGCCGATTCCGCTTACGTCGTGGCCGAGGGGCAGGTGAGCCTGCCGGACCTGGGCGTCATCCTCGGGCCTGGGTCGCTGTTCGGCGAGATGGGGCTGTTTTCGAGCACGGGCAAGCGTATGTCGAGCGCGCGGGCGATCAGCGATGTGCGGATTTATCGCATCACCTATCAGGACTTCGAACAGTTATACTTCCAAAATCCTCAGTTCGGCCTCTACCTTGTCCGGCTCATGGTGCGCCGCATGGAGACGAACCTCGCCCGGATGTCGGGTCAGCGCCGCCCGGCGGCGGGGCCGGATGCGGGGTCTCTTTCATAGGTTTTTCGAGAGCCCGTCAGATGAGCCTCTCCCTGTCCATCGCCGTCTATTTCACGATTTGGTGGATCGTGCTGTTCGCGATCTTGCCGTTCGGCGTTCGCTCGCTGCACGAGGAGGGGGGCGGCCCTGCCGGGTCCGATCCCGGGGCTCCGGTCAATCCGCGCCTCGGCGTTAAGGCCGTTTGGACGACAGTCGTGTCGGCGGTGGTCTTCGCCGGCATCTGGCTTGTGGCGGAATACTATACGCTCTAGGCGCCTATCGCTTGACCCTGCCGCCCCCGGACGGTAACTCAAGGCGTCGTTCGCCAATTGGCGGCCGAACCCGCGAAGGGCGCAGCGCCCGGAGAGGGAGCGCGTAGCTCAGCCGGTAGAGCATCTGACTTTTAATCAGAGGGTCCTGGGTTCGAGTCCCAGCGCGCTCACCATCGTGGAATCAATCGTTTTCTTGGCAACACTTGTCGCTCGGGTGTCGAAATCCTGGCGTAGCGCGACCACCGTAATCATCAAAGTCCGATGAAGGGTCATGATGGCGATCACGGGCGCCGGTCCCCGGGTTCCCGACCAAGCTGCCGCCCGACCGCCGAGAAGATCCGCGGATCGAACAAGGCTGAGCCGTTGAAGTTGCAGCTCGAGCACTACATCGGCGCTGCGAGTCTGGATCAATGCCGACTTTAGGCAGAGTCGCCTCCGGTCGGGTCCCAGCACGGCCACCACAGAAAAATATCCCGAATCATGCGCCTGGTCTCTAAGGCCGCAGCGTCCGCTCGAAGGATCGCGAATGGGCGGAAAGCCGCGCTTTTCGCGACAGGCCAGCCAGGCAGCTACCGGCCTTCTTCAAAGTCGGCGGCCGAGCCGCCCAACAACCGCGCAACCCATTGGGTGCTCCCGTTTTGCGCGCAGAAGCTCAGAAGGACGATTGTGATTGGTACGCCGATGAATGCGCCGAAAATTCCCCACATGTAGGTCCAGAAGAAGATTGAAAGCAGCACAATGAACGGCGAGATGGAAAGTGTGGAGCCCGACACTCGGGGCTCGATGTAGCTTCCAACGATCGATTGTATCGCGTTCAACCCGACGAAGAGCGCGATGGTCGCCTGCCAGGATTGAAATTCGACCGCACTGTACAGGGTCGGCAGCAGCGTTGCGAAGAACGGTCCCAGGAACGGGATGAAATTAAGGACGAAGGCCAGGACGCCCCATTCCTTCGCTAACGGCAACCCCACCGCATAGCTGAGCAGGAACACTAAAAGACCAGTAACCACGCTCATCTGGGCCCGTACATAAACATACCGCCGTAGCTTGGCGGACGATGCGACAGAGCCTGCGATCAGTACGCGAGCGGCTTCGGTATTCTTCAACGACTGGATCTTCTGCGCAAACGCATTCACCTCGAGCAGTCCAAGCAAGACATAGACAAGCGCAATGACGGAAAAGCTCATGACGTTATTCAAGCGAGATCCGAAAGTCTGCGCGGCCCGCAAAAGCCAGCCCACGTTGAAGTGATCGACCCAAAGCGTGCTGATGTCGACGCCGTGCGAGGCGACCCATGCCTGAATCCCGTCATACAGCGACTGGAACTTTGCAGTATCCGCTATGATAGCGCGTGTTGCGCGGCTCACCGCCCAAATGATCAGCCAGCCGAAAACTGCGAAGGCAAAGAGGATCAGCGCCATGCATGCCAGTAGCGCCACGCCCTGCGGGGCGACGGACGCGATGCGCTTCTGCAGCGGCCAGACCAATGCAATCACGAACAACGCAAGCGCCAGCGGTGCAAACACGGAGCTGGCGGCCATCAAGGCGGCGCAAGTCACCACGAGCGCGACCAGGGTCACGCTCGCCTGAGAGACTTTGTCTGTCGGGATCATTGTCGCTCCGTCGCAGCATCGAGAATCAGGACTGGCGTGGCAATGATCAGGCGTGTCGCCGATCCGAGGGTCTCTGCAACCTCGAAGCCCCCACCTGAGCCGGCGCCATCCAGCGAATGTCCCTCGACGAGCTGACGGCCGATCAGCCGAACCGCTTCGGGCGATGCCGAGTAAAGACTGTGGTTGATCCGGTCGCCCTGCCTAAGTGCGGAGAGATCGATCACGGTGACATTGCGTAATTGCTTCAACTGTTCCCGGTAATAATCGGCAGTAAGGTCGACCGCGCCCAGCCGCGCTCGGCCGCGTGCGATCAATTGGGACAACTGTAGCGCGCGATCCGATTGTGAGACGAACAGGGTAAGCGCCGGACTGTGCGGGCCCATGTCCAGCATCTGCCTTCGAAAGACGCCCACGTCCAGGTCTGGCGAGGCGAGGATCAAGTTCCTGATTTTTCGCGGCGCGCCGCCGCTTTCCAGTGCGAGCTGGCGAATGGCTTCAACGGCCACCCAGCTGCCCATCGAATGAGCGAAGACGACGATCTCGCCGACGGCCGGGCTTGCCGCCGCCGCGCGCAGAAAGTCGGCGAGATCGGTCCGGGAGTAAGTCGCGTTATCGAGATCGCGCTTGTAGTCGAGAAGGCTGCCGCGCGATGGCCATGAGAACAGGACAGGCGCGGCCGCCATGCCGGAATCATGGATCATCTGCGCAAAGCGAAACACGCCTTGGCCGAACGGAACATTGAATCCGTGAACGTAGACGAACAGTCTGCGCTGTCGTCCCGTGTTGCTTCTAAGCCACTCGATTGCTCCTGCACGGTCGAGTGGCCGCGCCGATGTCACCGCGAACTCGCGCGCTGGATCCGCAGGCGCAGTGCGCGGCCATTGCACAGACCCGACCTCGCGAGCAGGCGGGACGGACACGTCGATCGCCGCGAGGGACACGTTCGACGAGCGCACGCCTGAAAACATCACGCCCGGGTTTGTGTCCGGCGCCCGTGTGGTCACCGCCAGAATTGGAACTGACGTTGCTCCTTCCACCCCGCTGACCGGTGCTAGGAGTGGAGATGGTTGGCCGGCGCAGCCGGACAGGCAGAAGGAGCCAAGTAAGAGCAGCAAGGCTGACGCCAGCGGCGAAGAGAAGTGATGCCGGATCTTGTACATTAACCGGCGCTCTCCGTTCCGCCGGACTTAGCAGTCATGAAGTGGCCATTTGCATTCGCGCTGAAGCGCACAGGGCGCGTGAGGCCAACTGAACCATCGGGATGCGCAATCAAGGAATGGACGAGGAAGCCAGCTTCAACGCCGGACTTATGCATAACCGGGGATGGAGCTGAAATGATTTGAAGACGTCCGCAGGCTCCAATCCAGTCGATATGACGATGCCCGTGCATGATCACGACGCGCCCGGCGAATGGCTTCATTTGCCTGATAAACCAGCCACCATTGATGAGCGAAGTGCCGATCCGTTCGGAAAAGCATTTCACGGGCATGGGATACTCGACGAGGTGATGATGAAGCGCGACGATCCATCGCGTCCGCGGAAAATCTGTAAAGATCGTTCTGAGCGCGAAGACGTCTTCCGCCGCAATGAGGCCGAGCGCGTTCGTAAAGGAGAAGTTCGCGTCCGCATTGGAATTCAGAATGACGACGCCCATGTCATCGTCTGACTGGGGCGGTCTCACGAGGGGAAAGCAGTCCGCCCAAAGCGGGGATAACTTGTAGGCGCTCCAGAAGGAGCCCTTGCGCAGGAATGCGTCGATGTCCGCGCGATGTTTCTCGAGGACCCGCGAGAGTGTCTCGCCCAATCTCCTTTCCTTCCGGTCGAAGACATGGACGCGCGAACCCTGCACCCGTTCCATCGCTGAAAGGGTTCGGATTTGCCGTAACCGCTTGTATGCGCTGATAGGCAATTCGAGCCGGGCGGGATTGGTCCGATCAACGATGTTGAGGTCGTGATTGCCGGGTGTGATCAGCACGCGCGCCATCAGATCAGGATAGGTCTCAAGTATGTCGAAGAACGCAGCCCATTCCGCGGACCTGCCGGCGTCTGTCATGTCTCCGGTCACAATTATCAAATCCAGGGGCGCGTTCCGGTTTATCTTCCTGATCTCTTCGAAGACGCGGCCGACCGCTTCATTGCCCTGCGGGCCGGCCCGGCCGCTTTCAATTCTGAAACCATACGGCTCGCCTATGACATGCAGATCGGAAAGATGGGCAATGCGGAAACTTGCCTGACCGGGCTCCGCCGCGTCAAAAGCTGGAATGCGAACAGGCTGGTCCATGATCGCATCGCTTACTCCGGACATAAGTGAGAACAGGCCAAAGTAAACAGTAATTATGACAATGGCGTTGGCGACAGCTGGCTTGATCCAATGCCCGATCGAGGCGAGTTCGCCGAGACTTGCGTCCCAGCGCGTATGCGGCCAGGCGAGCGTCACGACGAAGTATGCTATCGCTGCGCAGAGCGCCGCCGCCACGAGCGACACAAGGGCCCGCGCTCTGGCTCGCACGGGCTCGTCCGAGCTAGCGAAAAGCGTCGCTTCGGCGATGTGCCTGAGGCCCTCCCGTATCAGAGCATAGCAAGGTTGCACGACAATTGAATGAAGTGACCAGAAATTACTCTCCGCTGCGCGAACGAGCGGCCTGAGACCGATCCAGGCTCCCGCCGCAAGAGCTGCTAGCACTATGAGAGATCCAATGCCCGTGAAAGTGGCAATACGGTCGGACACCTTCGTCTGCCAGGCGCTGAGCAAGGGGACGGTCAGTCCAATTAACAGCGCCGGCGCGGCGACGACGACAAGCCAGGTTGTCGCAAACTTGATAAGACTCAACTCCGCGAGCATAGAGCCGGCGATCGATAACATGGGGCGCTGTTCGGTGCTTGAAGCATCGTCTTCGAAGTCGCCGGACCTGGGATCAACCATGTAAGGACGGAGATCGCTCATCCGGGCAGTCCCAACGGGTTCTTTCTCCTTATTCAACTAATGTACCCATACTTTTGGTCTCCATGTTTGCATCGTCGGGCATTCGTGTCATCATTCAAAATGAACTCGCACTATTGCAGGGAAAGCTTCGAAAATGACGCCGGTTGAAAATCATACGACAAAGGCGGATGGGGCTATCCGCGAAATCGTCGCCGAACATCGTGGTTGGTTTATCGCCCTTGGCGTCGTGCTCCTCGTCCTCGGCGGGCTCGCCGTCACTTTCCCGTTATTGACAACGATAGCTACAAAAGTAGCAATAGGCTGGTTGTTCATTTTTGGCGGGGTTGCGCATCTCGTTCATGCGTTCTCGACGAAAACCTGGGGCGGCTTCGCGCTAGAAGCGATTGAAGGCCTCCTTTACCTCGGCGCCGGCTTCTGGCTCGCCTTCTTTCCTGTCGCCGGCATCCTTACGCTGACTTTGTTTATCGCGATTTTCGTCATTATTCAGGGGGTTATGGAGATATTAATTGGGCTTAAAGTCCGGCCCGCGGCAGGCTGGGGCTGGATTGTCGTTTCCGGCGTCGCCGCGCTCATCGTCGGCGGGATGATCATCTCCGGTCTGCCGTCCACCGCCGCGTGGACAATCGGCGTGCTGGTTGGTGTGAAATTGATGATGGAAGGGTGGGCCTACATTATTCTCGCCAGTCGATCTCGCGCGTGAAGCTGTGACACCAGTGTTTCAGTATAGAAACGCGATGGTTGCAACAATCAGGAAGCAGTAAATGCCTGCTGGATACTTCGGGTGCGCCCCGGAACGCGCACGCACAAAACGTCAGCTTGTCATGGCGATTGCAACCATGTTCCTGCTTGCAGCTTGCGATCGCAACGAACCGGATTCCGCGCCCGAGATCCGCCCCGTCCGCGTCGCGGTCGTCGAAGAGCGGGCCGGAGGCGAGGTCATAACGCTCTCCGGAACCGTCGAAGCGAAAAGCGAAGTCGATCTCGGATTCAGAATTGGAGGGCGCATCATCCAACGGTCGGTGAACATCGGCGACCGTATCGATGCGGGCCAGCTCATTGCGCGGCTCGACTCCCAGGACGAGGAGAATGCGCTGCGAGCCGCGAAGGCCTCGCTGTCTGCGGCCGAAGGTCAACTCGTCGAAGCTCTCGCCAATTATGAAAGGCAACGGCAACTTCTCGATCGCGGTTTCACAACGCGCGTTCGCTACGACGAGGCGACCCAACTGGTACGGACCCTGCAGTCTCAGGTGGACGCCGCTACGGCGCAGGCGTCAATTGCGCAAAGCCGCCTCGAAGATACGTCGTTATACGCAGATGCGCCCGGGGAAGTTACCGCGCGCGCGGTTGAAGTCGGGCAGGTTGTCTCGCCAGGACAAATGATCGTGCGATTGGCGCGAAAGGATGGGCGTGACGCCGTTTTCGATGTGCCAGCGTCGGTTCTTGCGCGGGGGCGACGGGACGTTGTTGTTTCGATAAGTCTCTCGATTGATCCATCCGTCAGCGGCACGGGGCGTGTTCGGGAGGTTTCGCCTCAGGCGGACCCGAGGACTGGCGCATTCCGCGTACGCGTCGGCCTAATCGATCCGCCGCCAGAAATGAGGCTTGGATCCACCGTCGTTGGCCGGATGCGTATTGATGGAGCAGAGGGCCTGATTGTTCCCCCAAGCGCGCTTGCGCGTCTCGATGGCCAGCCGGCAGTATGGATTTTTGATCCTGCGGCGAAGACAGTCAGCAAGAGAAATGTCGAGGTCGTGCTGCACCGGACTGCGGAGGTTGTCCTTTCGACCGGCGTGATACCCGGCGAAGTGGTCGTCACGGCTGGTGTACAGACGCTGCGTCCGGGCCAACGCGTTCGCGTTCTGGGGCAAAACTGATGATTGGCCCGAATCTGTCAGCATGGGCTGTCGCACGCCGATCGCTTGTCTTCTACTTCATGATTGTCGCTCTTGTCGCTGGCGCCTTTGCATTTGTGAAACTGGGGCGGGCGGAAGACCCGGTCTTCACGATCCGTACAATGCTAATTCGAGCGGTATGGCCCGGCGGCGACCTGCTTGAGACGACCAACCAGGTCACGGAACGTATCGAGCGCAAGATCCAGGAAGTATCGGGCGTCGACTTGATCCGTAGTTTCACACGTCCTGGCGAAACGACTATCTTTGTGGACTTGAAGGACACAGTAGCGGCCGCGGACGTAACCAATGCCTGGCGTGATATCCGCAATCGGGTCGGGGATATTCGCCACACTCTTCCGCACGGCGTGCTGGGACCGTTTTTTAACGATGATTTCGGCGACACCTTCGGTTTTATATACGGGTTCGTCGCGGACGGGTTCACGCACCGCGAGCTGAGGGACTACGTCGAAGACGTCCGCTCGAAGCTGTTGTCCGTCGCCGACGTCGCAAAGATTGAAATCATCGGCGCGCAGGACGAGGAAGTCTCGGTTGAGTTCCAGCATGATCGCGTGGCTGCACTAGGCCTTGACTATTCTGCAATTTTTAGCGCGATCGCAGCGCAGAACGTGGTTCTTCCCGCAGGCGTCGTCCGCACGGGCGCCGAAAACGTTGCACTGCAGGTGTCTGGCGCGTTCAAGTCCGCACAGGATATTCTGGATGTCAACATTCGCATTGCAAACCAGATCGTCCGTCTGGGCGACATCGCAACGGTTGTACGTGGCTATACCGACCCGCCGCGGCCAATGTTCCGAGTCAATGGGCGCCCAGCTATTGGGCTGGCCGTCGCGATGCGGGACCAGGGAGACATCCTCGCGCTTGGCCGAAACATCAAGCGCGCAATGGCCGACATCCGCAGCGATCTGCCGATCGGAATAGAGCCAGTTCTGATCGCCGACCAGGCAGTGACAGTCGACGTCGCCATCGGAGAATTTACAACGTCGCTATGGCAGGCGGTGCTGATCATCCTGGGGATAAGCATTCTCAGCCTTGGTTTGCGGCCCGGAGCGGTGGTCGCTGTTGCAATACCGCTCACGCTCGCCACAGTAATGGTGTTGATGAACATCTTTAACATTGACCTGCATCGAATTTCGCTAGGCGCCTTGATAATTGCCCTCTGCCTTCTCGTCGATGACGCGATGACGACGGTTGACGCGATGATTCGCCGTCTTGAAGCAGGCGACGATCCCCCGGCCGCGGCGCAGTCCGCCTATGCGAATCTCGCTGCGCCCATGCTCATTGGCACTCTTGTCACGATTTCAGGATTCGTGCCCATCGGCTTCGCGCAAAGTTCCGCTGGCGAGTACACGTTCTCCATTTTCTCTGTGGTTTCGATTGCGTTGCTTGTTTCATGGATCGTTGCCGTTATCTTCGCGCCGGTCGTCGCAAGTCTCCTTCTTCGCAAGCCTGAGAGAGCAGCCGACGTCCGTCCCGACGTTTTGACGCGAAGTTACATATCGCTCCTTTCCACCGGCGTGCGCTACCCTGCGATTACGCTTCTGGGGACACTTCTCCTTTTCGGACTTTCAATTCTCGGTCTGCGTCTTGTACCCCAACAATTCTTTCCGTCCTCGGACCGAACAGAGATACTGGTGGATCTTACGCTGCCACAAAACTCCTCCATTCGAGCGAGTGAAGCTGTCGCAAAGAAGCTCGATGAGGCGCTTGCGAATGACCCCGATGTTTCGCGCTGGAGCACCTACGTCGGGCGCGGGGCAATACGGTTCTATCTACCGCTGAACGTGCAGATGCCCAACGATTTCTTTGCGCAACAGGTGATTGTCGCCAAGGATCTCGCTGGTCGCGAGCGCATAAGGGCAAAGCTCGAGAAGCTATTGGAAGAAGAATTCCCAAGCCTTGTGACTCGAATTTATCCGCTTGAGCTTGGTCCGCCGGTGGGGTGGCCAATCCAGTACAGGCTCATTGGCCCTGATGTCGAACGGCTTCGGGATCTGGCGCCGCAACTGGCCGAGGCTGTGGCCAGCCATCCTTCCACGCGACGCACGAGCTTCGATTGGCTGGAGCCAGCTCGACAATTGCGGATCGTCGTCGACCAGAATGAAGCAAGGCGGATTGGTTATTCCAGCGAGGCGCTTTCGTCGGTCTTGAATACAGCGATTAGTGGAACGCCCGTAACGCAACTGCGCGACGGCATCTACCTCGTGAATGTTGTCGTCCGCGCGCAACAGGAAGATCGGGTTGCGTTGGATACGCTACGAACCTTGCAGGTGCCGCTTCCTAACGGGCAGACAGTTGCGCTGAGCCAGTTTGCGACGTTTTCGGCGGAGCAAGAGCAACCGATCATATGGCGGCGGGATCGTATTCCGACCCTGACAGTGCAGGCCGATCTCGCGTCAGGAGCGCTGCCAGACACCGTAGTGCGCGATCTAGAGCCAATTATCGGGGCGCTGAACGCGAGGCTCCCGGCAGGGTATCGAATCGAGACCGGCGGGATAGCCGAGGAAAGCGCCGAGAGCCAGGCCTCCGTGCTCGCGGTCGTTCCCGTCATGCTGCTTCTGATGCTCACGTTCCTTATGCTTCAACTTCAGAGCTTCCAGCGGCTTGCAATGGTGATCACCGTGATTCCCTTGGGTATGATCGGTGTGGTCGGGATCCTTCTTCTTGTCCAGAAGCCTCTGGGCTTTGTAGCGATCCTGGGCGTGCTGGCGCTGTTTGGCATGATAGCCAAGAACGCAGTCATCCTTATTTCCCAGATTGAGGAAGAACGCGCGCAGGGGTTCGAAATTCAAGCCGCAGTTGAGAAAGCCGCCCTTTCAAGATTCCGACCACTGATGTTGACCGCGCTGTCGACGGTCCTTGGTCTTGCGCCGATTGCGCCGACCGTCTTCTGGGGTCCAATGGCCTTTGCGGTGATGGGCGGTCTGATGGTCGCCACGCTTCTCACGCTCGTGTTTCTTCCGGTTTTGTATATCACCTGGTTTGAGCGTTTTGCGGCCGCCGCGCCAAAGTATACGTCAAGGTAATGGCTGCAACCTGGTCGCATCACTACAAGCGACTGTTTATTGCCAATGTCTTGACACTCGTTGCCACGGGTGTCTCGACGGTCGCCTTGGCTCTCCTCGCATATGAAATTTCCGGCGCAGAATCGGGCGCGGTACTCGGTTTTGCCCTGTCTCTCAAAATGGCGATTAACATTCTGGCGCCGTTCGTTGCTCCGGGACTGTCCGCTTACTTCTCACGCCGCGCCTGGCTTGTGATGATGTGCCTGATACGCGCAATCTCGTTGTTGGCGCTGCCGTTCATATCGCAGGTGTGGCATATATTCGTGCTTATCATAGTATTCGAGTTCGCCGCAGCCAGTTTTCGAGCGGCCTATCTTGCGATTGCCGCTGATATGTTTACTGACGAAGTACAGTACGCGGAGGCTGCAGCAAAGACGCGCATCGCATACAATTCGGAAGCGATATTCAGTCCGTTGATTGCCGCGGTCCTTCTGAACATCATGAGCTTCCGCGGCGTATTCGTTGTCGGAGTAGTGCTCTTCCTTGTATCTGCATCGATCAACAGTCTTGTCGCTATTCCACGCGGCGAGACTGTTCTGCATGGAATGCTCGATCGAACGATCGAAAACTTGAAGCGCCTTATGGTAGGCATTGAGATGCGAGGCGCGTTGGTTCTTAGTGTTGCATCAATTGTCATCAACGCGTTCGTTACTGTGAACACGATTGTTATTGTCCGAGGCTCGTTTGGTCTTGATGATAGAGCAGCGGCAATTGCGTTGGCCGCCTTCGGCGCAGGTGGAGTCGTGGCCGCTTTTCGCCTCCCGGGAAGAGTTGCGGCGTGGAGCGTCAAGTTCATAATGATTGGCGCATGTGCGACTATGGCGGCGCTCCTCTTTGCCGGGACACAGATGCGATCATACCCGATGCTTCTTGCGTTGTGGTTCTGCCTTGGCGTCAGTGCAACGCTCTGCCACCTTCCCGTACATCTTCTGCTTCGGAGAATGAGCTCGGAGGGCGACAGAACCGGACTTTACGCCGCTCATTACGCGTTCGACTACTTGTTCCTGTTTGTAGCTTACTTGCTGGCTGGATGGATCGGGGCGGGCGCAGGTCTCGAATCGGCCTTTCTAGGGCTCGGCGTGTTTGTGTTGATCACAGTATTGACCGCAGCATTGATGTGGCTGCCAGCCAGGGAAAGTCAATGATATCGCTCGCTAGTCATGCGTCACACGTCGAGAGGAGAGTAATTTCGGATCATCTATTAATATGTTAAACAGGATCTGTCAGCGGAGTTGTCAATGGTGGAATATCCAGCTTCTCAATCTTCGGAAATGGAGCCACTTCAGCACGGTCGAACTCCGCTGCTCATCGACCTTGCGCTGCAGGGCGGCGGATCGCACGGAGCGTTTACCTGGGGAGTGCTTGAAAGGCTTCTCGAGGAACCTTGGGTTAGTTTCGATGGTCTTTCCGGAACGTCCGCGGGCGCGATGAACGCGGCCGTGCTTGCGTACGGATTGTTGTCTGGCGGCCGCGACGGCGCCCGTATGGCCCTGGAGGCGTTCTGGAGTAGCGTTTCCGCCGCCGCGGCGTTCAGTCCGTTCCAGCGGACACCTATAGACAGGGCAATCGGCCGGTGGTCGCTTGATTTCTCTCCAGCGTACATAGCCACGGATTTGATGGCGCGACTGGTTTCTCCTTACTCTCTTGCAGGAGGCGGCGGGAATCCGCTACGTGAAATTCTGGTCCGAGCGATCGATTTTGATCGACTTGCCGAAAGCGAAATTCGGATCTTTATTACCGCTACCAACGTGCGAACCGGCCGGCCACGTATTTTTCGAAACGGGCAGATTACGCCTGACGTTCTGCTCGCGTCCGCCTGTTTGCCCACCATGTTTCAGGCGATCGAGATTGATGGCGAGGCGTACTGGGACGGAGGATATTCCGGTAACCCGATGATCACCCCGCTTGTCCGTGAATGTGTATCGCACGACACTCTCATCGTGCAGATTAATCCGGTTACGAGGCCGGAAATTCCCAGAACTGCTTCAGAGATAAACAACAGGATCAACGAGATTTCGTTCAATGCCAGCTTGTTGAAAGAACTCAAGATGATCTCGTTGCTTCGCAAGGTCTGCGATGCCTCGGATGGCGAAGGCTGGCAATGGGCGCAAATGCGAATCCACATGATCAATAGCGAAATGATGCGTGAACTCGGTGCATCGTCCAAATTGAATGCGGAATGGGCATTCCTTACGATGCTTCGCGATGAGGGTCGACGGGCGGCCGATGAGTTCCTTAAGCGGTGTGGGAGTAAGATGGGCTTGGAGTCGACCTTCGATTTCGAAAATCTTCTCCAGGATATGTGAACTTCACTCCCGGAGCCCGGTGCGTTACCTCGCGGGTCGCAGTCGTAGACGGGAAATCCCGACCGCTAGATTAAGCCCGGTTTGTCCCTGCACGCTGACGGGCTGCAAAGCGATCGAGTCCCGGAGTCCACCCACCAGGACGTTCGCGCCAAGCCCCAGACCTGCGCTCGCCTGCGCGCTGACGCCTGAATAGTTACCGGCGAGAGCTCCCGGCTTTACGCTGCCCGGCGCAAATACCAGCCAACGAATGAAGCTGCGGTTCGTTACTCCGATATCGACTCCAAGCCTGGATACGTCTCCCCGGTAAATCGATGCGCGCGTCGCGCCTACCGGCGTGAAACGACAGGTTACGTTACGCCGTGATCCAAGAATTAGCCCAACGCCACCGTCTACAGTGCAACTCAGATTGCCAATGTTAACGCGTGACTGTGCGAGGGCGTTGTCCGTTATCGCAATGCTGCCTGCCACAACAGCCAACGTCATCGTGGTGACCCTTATCATTCTGGACTCCTCGTTGCAGTGGCGCCACCCGATTAAAGACGGTTATGGCTGGATGATTTACTGTCTGCGCGTGGGCTGTGGGCGAGCACGCTGCGGCTGCGGTCTTGCGCGTTGTGGTTGCGGACGAGCACGCTGCTGGGGTGGGCGCGCCTGAGGACGTGCGGCTGGCTGTTGCGGGCGGGCAGCCTGTTGGGGCGGCCGAACGCGTTGTGGCTGAGCGGCCGGGCGGCTGGGCCGTGTGCTTTGCGCTGGCCGCCCGCCCGATTGAGGACGCGCTCCCTGGGGTCGTTGCGCGCCCGGCCTGTTCGCACCAGCGGCCGGCCTCTCAGGACGAACGGCAGGGCGCTCGGGGCGAACTCCGGGGCGCTCTGGACGGCCCGCATTTGGTCTGTCGGGTCTGGTGATCGACGGGCGTTCGGGTCGCGCGAGATCCGGACGGGCGCCGCCCGGCCGGTCTGGACGGAAAGCGGGCCTGTCTGGCCGCGACCCGGGCCGGTCTGGGCGCCATGCAGCCGGCGGCCGCGCGCCGGGACGGTCCGGTCTCGGACGCCAGTTCGGCGGTGGCGGATGCCATACCGGCGGCGTAATCCAGACCTGGTTCCAGTGGCGGTTGTTCCATCCCCAGCTGTTGTTCCATGCAGAGCCAACGATTACGCCTGCTGCGAAGACCGTGGCGCCGGGTACAAACGTGTTGAACACGGTAGTTGAATCATACCGCGGTACATAAATGCGTTCGGGATTGGCAGGAGCGATATAGATAGTTCGGGCCCCTGCGTCCTCCCGCACTTCCACGCGCTGTTGCGGAGTTGACTTGAGATTGCCGGCGCTCTCAGCCTTAGCGCGCAGCATCTGAATAGCGTTGGAAACGTCTGATGGTTGCAGCGCGAAGGCCATTCCGAGCGATTGGCTCCACTCTAAGTGGTCTGCGAGCAGCGCAATCTCCTCGGGAAAGTGAAGCAATGCGCGTATCGAGCCATCCCACGGCATCGCGTCCGCTGAGGCGAAATCTCCCCTCATGACTGCTTGACGATTGTTGGCAGCCCATTCGTTGGCTTCGACGACCTGAACTGGAAAGGTGCTCGCCGTAAGAACCAAGGCGAGCAATGGATCAGGATAAAGCGCGATAGGCCCAAGGAGGTAGGCGAGATCCTCCATGCTGTATGGCGCTCGTGCCGCTGTGCTCTCCCCGGAAGTCTGCGGCGCCACTGCAGCATCCGCATCTTGCGCAAGTCTCATTAATCCGGGTTTGTGCCTCTCGGCCGCATCAGCATGGAAGGCGACCAGCAGCATGGTTGCCAGCGATACCCCTGCGAGAGAAAAACCTGATCGCATTATCATTCAGTTTCTCGAATATGACGCCCACAGCACGGACTGCAGGGTCTCAATATTATAAAACCTATCACTCAATACCCGGCGAGTTAAGCCGAAAACGCCGGGATGTACGTTTCAGTGAGATGTCCGTCATGTGAATGAGTAAAAAGGATGGGGCCGAGTAAGAGCTTCCTGTTTCATACTTGAAGCAGAACTCTCGTCCGTCACAAAACGAGCAGATTACATCGGTATTGTAATTGATGGTTTAGTATGTAAGAAGTGAACACAAATGCAATTGAGGGGCCGTTCGCATGCAGCTCACACCCCGCGAATTTGATAAGCTCCTAATTTACATGATGGCTGAAGTTGCATTGAAACGGAAAGCCAAGGGATTGAAGCTAAATTATCCCGAAGCTGTTGCCGTGATTTCCGCAGCGGCGCTCGATGGCGCGCGCGAGGGAAAGATTATCGAAGAGGTGGCGAAGGAGGCGGGACGCGTCCTCACAAAGGCGGACGTGATGGATGGAGTGGCCGACCTCATCCCCATTGTGCAGGTCGAGGCCGTCTTTACCGATGGCAGCCGTCTCGTCACGATCCATTCTCCAATCGAATGAGTATTAGTTGACAGGAGGATCTTATGGGCGGTGCAAACATGGTCTCGTCGATTGCGCAGGATCAGGATCCAGCGGGTGCAGATGTGCCTGTGGGCGGCTACGTCTGTAGTTCTGAGCCCGTGAATTTCGATCTCGATCGCTATGTAACGCAATTGAAAGTGCGAAACACAGGTGATCGTCCTGTTCAGGTCGGATCGCACTTTCACTTCTTTGAGGTGAATCCAGCACTGGATTTCGACAGAGCGTTGGCCTTCGGGCAACATCTAAACATTCCGTCCTCGACAGCAATCAGATTTGAGCCCGGCGACGAACGTTCTGTCGAACTCGTCCCCTATGCCGGCCGGCGTGCGGCATATGGATTCAATAATCTTGTCGACGGCGTAACTTCGGGACCGGATGCGGCGACGCGCATGGCCACGGCAATGGAGTCCGCCATCGCTCGCGGATTTCGGCATTCCGGCGCCGCTGATTAATCCGGTTTCGCGCCAGCAAGCACGACGGAGATAACTTATGCCAACCATTTCCCGTCAGGAGTATGTCGGTCTGTTTGGTCCGACGACAGGTGACCGAATTCGATTAGGTGACACCAATCTGTTCGTGGAAATTGAGCGCGATCTTCGCGGTGGGCCCGGCGACGAGCTGGTCTTCGGCGGCGGTAAAAGCATGCGGGAAGGCATGGGGATGGATAACCGCATCACGCGCGCTGAGGGTGCGCCGGATCTGGTTATCACAAACGTAACGATCATTGATGCTGTGCTCGGCGTCGTGAAGGCGGATGTCGGAGTGAAGAATGGGCGGATCTCCGCGATTGGCAAGTCCGGTAACCCGAATACGATGGACCGCGTCACACCCGGGCTTGAGGTTGGCCTAGCGACGGATGCGATTTCCGGCGCGCACCTTATCCTCACTGCAGCCGGCATAGATACGCATATTCATTTCATCTCGCCCCAGCAGGCGCAGGCCGCCCTGTCGAACGGTACGACGACGCTGATAGGCGGCGGCACGGGACCTTCGGACGGCTCGAACGCGACCACGGTGACGCCGGGGCCAGGCAATATTACGCGTATGCTGCGCGCCTTCGAAGGTTGGCCAATCAACGTCGGCATTCTCGGCAAGGGGCATGGCCACGGCAAGGCAGCACTAGTCGAACAGATCGAGGCGGGGGCGATCGGCTTCAAGTGCCATGAAGACTGGGGCACGACTCCCGCAGTCCTGAGGTCAGCCCTCACGGTCGCCGACGAAATGGACATACAAGTCTGCATCCATACCGATACACTTAATGAGTCAGGTTTCGTCGACGATACCATCGATGCATTCGAGGGGCGTACGGTTCATTCATTTCACACGGAAGGATCCGGTGGAGGCCATGCGCCTGACATCATAAAGATTGCCGGGCTTCCGAACATTCTTCCTTCGTCGACAAATCCGACGCTTCCATATGGTGTGAACTCGCAGGCCGAACTCTATGACATGATCATGGTGTGCCATCATCTCAGCCCGGACATTCCATCGGATGTAGCGTTTACTGAAAGCCGAATCCGGGGCGAGACGATTGCAGCCGAGAACGTGCTGCAGGACCTCGGCGTCATCTCCATGTTCTCAAGCGACTCCCAGGCCATGGGCCGAATTGGAGAATGCTGGCTGCGCTGCATCCAGACGGCGGACGCGATGAAAACGGGCCGGGGGAAACTCCCGGAGGACGCGTCCGGAAACGATAACTTTCGCGTGCTTCGCTATGTCGCCAAGGTTACTATCAATCCTGCAATCGCACATGGAATATCTGACGTCCTTGGTTCCATTGAAGTTGGAAAGATAGCCGATCTTGTTCTGTGGGAGCCGGGGTTCTTCGGCGCTAAGCCAAAGATCGTCATAAAGAATGGAATGATATCCTGGGCGGTGATGGGCGATCCGAATGCGTCCCTACCAACCCCGCAGCCCACCTATTATCGCCCGATGTTTGGCGCATACGGTGACGCTCTGCCAGAGACCTGCTTTACTTTTGTATCGAATGCGGCCTTCGAAAGCGGCATCAAGGAAAGATTGGGATTGAGGCGCCAGGTCCTGCCGGCGCGAAACATGCGGCAAATCGGCAAGAAAGACATGCTCCGTAACTCCGGAACGCCCGATATCAAAGTCAATCCCGAAACTTTTGCTGTGACAGTAGACGGTGTCCACGCAACTGTTCAGCCTCTTAAGTCGATCTCGCTCAACCAGAAGTATTTCTTCAGCTGAGGAGTTCCGCCGTGATTCTGGTCGAGACAGTGATTGGCAATCAGCGGGACCCGGAATGGCGATCTCGCCTTGGTTCGGCAACGGTCGACTATTTAGAACTCGATCAATGGGAATCGCAGAAGAGCAGAATCCGAAAGCGAACTGTCAACAGCAAGGAGATCGCGATCTCGCTCGATCGGGGCCGGCATCTTCATGACGGAGATATTCTTTATTGGCATGCCGAACAGCGCGATGCCGTGATCGCAAGAATTGACGTTCGTGACGTCATGGTCGTCGATCTTAGCGTCGTATCCCGCATTGATCCTTTACTGACTATAAGGACCTGCATTGAACTCGGTCATGCAATGGGAAATCAGCACTGGCCAGCGCTCGTTAAAGGCGACAAGGTGTATGTGCCACTGGTGCTTGCCCGGAAGGTGATGGACTCCGTAATGCGGACACACGCGTTCGAGAACATCACTTACGAATTCGTTCCTGGGCAAACTGTCGTTCCCTACCTGGCTCCGCATGAAACGCGCCGCCTATTTGGCGCGGCGGAAGGGTTGGCGCATTCGCATGCCGGCCAAAGCAAGTGTGACCAGGAATTATGAGTAATAAGCAGTTGAACTCCGAACTGAGCGGCGTCGAGCTAGCCCGTGTAATTCAATTCGGTGATTCGGCTTTCCCTGTTGGCGGCTTTTCGTTTTCGTGCGGTCTGGAGTCTGCAATTCAGACCAAGCTGGTGCGGTGCGTGGATACACTGCGTGAATTTGCAGCGACATCGGTCGATCAAGCAGCCCGGGGTGACGGAATCGCTTTAATACACGCTCATCGCGCTGCTTCCCGCGGGGATGTAGACGCCTTGGTGGATATCGATCTGCAGGTCGAGGCGCGCAAGATCTCGGAAGAGGCACGGACGATGAGCTCCCGAATGGGGCGAAAGCACATCGAACTCAATGTTCATCTCCTGCCGAGCGGCGTTCTCCAAGATTGGTTGGGGCGGATAGAATCGGGGTTGAGCGCCGGATGTTATCCGGTTGTCCTAGGGGCCGTATTTGCAATTCAGGGTTTGCCGGAGCGCGCTGCCTTTGTTGTGCATCAGTATGGAGTAGCCGCAACAATATTGGGAGCTGCGCTCAGGCTCATGAAAGTCAGCCATATCGACACGCAACGAATACTTTATGATGTGAATGCCCAATCGGAAAAGTTGTTCCAGGAAGCGGTCGGAGCGGCAATTGATGACATGGCCGGGTTCTCGCCAGAAGCGGATATATTGGCGGCGTATCATACAAAGGCTCACGTAAGATTATTCATGAGTTAGAGCCTGGGGGACAAAGATGGCGAACAAGAAGGTGACGCGGATAGGAATTGGAGGTCCCGTCGGGTCGGGAAAGACAGCCCTTGTCGAAGCGATTACGCCACGCCTCCTGGATCTGGGCGTCAAGGTTCTCATCATCACGAATGATGTTGTTACCACCGCAGACGCCAAGCACGTGCAACGCACGCTGAAAGGAATACTTCTGGAAGAGCGGATCCTTGGTGTCGAAACCGGAGCGTGCCCACACACCGCTGTACGTGAAGATCCAAGCATGAATCTCGCGGCTGTCGAGGACATGGAGCGTCGCTTCCCTGATGGGGACCTCGTGCTGATCGAGAGTGGCGGAGACAATCTAACATTGACGTTCTCGCCGGCGCTTGTTGACTATTTCATTTATGTGATTGACGTGGCCGCTGGCGACAAGATTCCAAGCAAGAACGGGCCTGGCATCACGCATTCTGACATTCTGGTTATCAATAAAACCGACTTGGCGCCGTACGTTGGCGCAAGTCTCGAGCGCATGGATGAAGACTCCCGCTTCATGCGCGGCGAAAAGCCGTTCGTCTTTACGAATTGCAAGACTGGAGAGGGCATCGCTGAGCTGGTTGCTCTGATTGAACGAGAGTTCTTGTTCGATCTGCGATTGGGCATACCGGAAAACCAATGATCCAGTCCGATTTGCAGTCCTCTTTGGAGCTTAATGCGGTAGGGACGAACGCGCCCGAGTTCGCTGCGTACCAGGACGAACCCATCCAGATGCGCAGTGGGTCCGTTGGCAAGTCCGGTTTTCTCCGCTTGCGGTTTGAACGTCGAGGAACAAGAACAATCCTCGCTGAAAGCGAACGCCGCATCCCCTATCTGGCTCAGCGCGCACTTTATTGCGATGAGGAGATGCCTGACCTCGCGCACGTATTCGTGATTACCACCACCGGATGCGTCTTGCAGGGCGATCGGTTGGCGCTTGAGATATTGCTGGAGGAAGGGGCTTTCGCCCACGTCACGACGCAGTCCGCCACGAAGGTGCATGGCATGGACGCCAACTACGCCGTGCAGACACAGCGCGTCCACGTGAAGGACGGGGCGTATCTTGAGTATTTGCCGGAGCCGCTGATACCACATCGTGCTTCGCGCTTCCTCAGCGACACGCTGATCAGGGTTGCGCCAACCGCCAGCGTTCTGATGTGCGAGATAGTGCAGCCCGGTCGCAAACATCACCGTGCGGACGAATCCTTTGGCGCGACGTTGTTATCACTCGCCACGGCGGCCTTGCGGCCGGACGGCCAGCTTCTGTTCAAGGAAAAGCTCTTGATCGAACCGCAGCGGCGCCCGGTTCGACAGACGGGGGTGATGCGGTCTCTGGACGTGTTTGGGAACGTCGTGCTCTGCGCGCCAGTTGAGAAGACAGAGCGCATCTATGCAGCTGTAGAGAACTGCATCGATGTTGCTGCCGGAATTGCATGTGGAGTGTCCCGGCTTCCGAATGGCGCGGGCCTGATCTTCAAGGTGTTGGGCCGCGAAACCGAGATCGTGAGAGCAAAGGTCCGTGAATTTGTTGCTCTTGCTCGAAGAGAGATTACGGGCCGGAATATGCGATCAAGGTATTTTTGGCGTTGAGGAATGGGTGAGCTGAAGGCTTTGATAACTTCCATCGGCGGGGGCTGGTCATGAATGCAATGCTTGCGTGGTGGGAGGATTCATGCCGTTCGTCGCGCACCGTGCGTTTCGTCGACGTCAATCTCCGAAGCGTCGGTCAAGTGATGTTCCAGAACAATCCCCTCACGGGCGCATTGTTTCTGGCTGCGATCGCGTGGGGTTCGTTGGCGTCAGGTTCTCCGCAGATCTTTCTGTGTGGTCTTCTCGCAGTCGTTGTCGCTACCCTGACCGCCATTTGGCTTCGGGTGCAGGATGAAAGCCTTAACGCCGGGTTGCTCGGTTATAATAGCATTCTAGTAGGCCTCGCTCTCGCTACCTTTCTTGCGCCGGGACCGCTGCTGTGGCTTTACGTTATTCTTGGAGCGGTCGTGTCGGTTATCGTCACTTTGGGAATTAGCAACGCCGTCAAGGCTTGGGGCCTGACAGCGCTGACATTCCCGTTTGTACTGACGACTTGGCTCCTCCTCCTTGGGACATACGGCTTTGCCGGTTTGAACGGAGCGGCTTTACCTGCGGGGCGGGTTATTGCGCCGTTCGTTCCCTACGCTGCTCCTTCATTCGACCTTCTGGATGTCGGCAAGGGCGTGCTCCTCAGTGTTTCCCAAGTGTTCCTGAAAGGCAGCGGCGTTTCTGCGGTTCTGTTCATCGCCGGTCTTGCAGTCAACTCGGTTCCTGCTGCGTTGTTTGCTCTTGGCGGCGCTCTGCTGGCCGTTCTGACTGCGCACGTGCTCGGGGCGGAGAGTGACCTTGTGACCGCCGGGTTGCTTGGGTTCAGTCCGGTGCTCACCGCGATCCTGCTTGGCACCGTCGCTTACAATCCGAGCTTTCGCGTTGTGGTATACGCAGCAATTGGCGTGGTTTTCACCGTTGTCGCGCAGGCAGCCCTGAACGTTGCGCTCACCCCCTTTGCCGTTCCCGCCCTCACTGCTCCATTTGTGATTGTTTCCTGGCTGTTCCTGCTTCCCCGGCAATGTCTGGAAGAAGCATCGGTCCCGCCGGACGAACCTTTATCGAAGGGACGCGGCGATGAGGTTGCGGCTTAGAGACGTCGAATTGATTCGTCGAAATGTTACGTTTGTCATGAATCGAAAGGTTGGACGATGATCGGCCTGCTGGGAATCATCTTTGCGCTTGCTACGCTGATGTGGCTGGCGTTCCGCGGCTGGAGCATTTTGCTCGTTGCGCCGCTTGCCGCCCTTGTGGCCGCCGCGGTGTCCAGCGAGCCCCTTCTGGCGCATTGGACGATCACGTTTATGGAAGGGGCCGCCGGATTCTTCACGAGATGGTTCCCGATGTTTTTGCTCGGTGGCCTGTTCGGGAAGCTGATGGACGATAGCGGGTCGATCAAGTCGATCGCCAAGTTTCTCAGTGAGCGGTTGGGGACGCAAAACACGATCCTCTCCGTAGTGATCGCGTCCTCCGTTGTGACCTACGGCGGAGTCAGTGTTTTCGTTGCATTTTTCGTGCTTGTCCCCATGGCGAAGGCGATGTTTCACGCGGCCGATATTCCCAAGAGGTTGTTGCCGGCCACGATTGGGCTTGGAGCCTTTACATTTACGATGTCGGTGTTGCCAGGGTCTCCATCGGTAAATAACGCAATACCGATGCCGTATTTCGGGACAACTACATTCGCCGCGCCGGGACTGGGGATCATAGCGTCGGTGATCATTCTTGCATTCGGTCTCTGGTGGCTGGCGCGCGCCGAAGCGGCCGCACGCTTGGCGGGCGAAGGATACGGCTCCGATCTTGATGAGGTTTCGACCGTTGACGAGGTAACTCGAATGCAAGCGAGTGCGGCCGGCGATTTCGATCCGGCGGAAGCGCAGCATGGCCAGCACGCGGAGAAGTTGCCGCCTTTCTCCATCGCAGTACTTCCGCTTGTCGTGGTCATCACCGTCAACTTCTTGATGTCGCTCGTTGTCTTTCCGCGGCTGTCGTTTCCTTTCCTCGCGACCGAGGCTTGGGGCGGCACGTCGCTCGGTGCGGTGGCTGGCGTGTGGTCGGTCATCATCGCTCTTGCGGCCGCAAACCTCGCGCTCGTAGTTTTCAATTATTCACGCGTGCCAAATCTGCGTGAAAGTCTCGACGCGGGCGCAGCCTCCGCGGGGCTCCCTATCCTGATGATTTCGAGCCTGGTGGGATTTGGCGCCGTCGTCGCCGCGTTGCCTGCCTTCAGCGCTGTCAGTGAAGCGGTTTTGAATGTCGGCGGGGGACCGCTCATCTCCCTCACGATAGCGATGAACGCGCTCGCCGCGTTAACGGGGACGGCCTCCGGGGGCATGGCGATTGCGCTCAACGCACTTGGCGGACATTACATGCAGCTTGCGCAGCAATATAATATCGATCCGGCGCTCATGCACCGCGTCACGACGATCAGCGCAGGCACCCTCGATGCGTTGCCGCACAATGGCACGGTTCTTCTCTTGCTGAACATCAGCGGGCTGACGCACAAGGAAAGCTACATGGACATGGTGATGACGGTGATCGTCAGCGTCATCATCGCGTTGGTCGCAGTGATCGTGCTTGGTTCGATTTTTGGATCTTTCTAGGTTACGTGAGTGTGGCGGCGACGGCGACAGCGAAAGGCGGACCCGTCGCGGCCGTTCTGCGCATTTGTTTGACGCCTCCAGCTTCGCTGAGTTAGCCCAGCGACGTGCACACCGAGTCCGCGCGCCTATGTCGAGGGCGGCGCAAACGCGGTGTGTCTATGGCTGAGCGGAGCTCAATTCGATCTCGACCGGCTGGCGCCCGCGTCTTGGCTTTTCGGCTGCCATGGCCAACGGCCCTCGATTTCCAGAACCAGCGTCCAGCTCAGGAAAGTTCTGACAAGCACAAGTCCTGCCAGTAGGCCCAGACTTGTGAATGTCAGTTCAAGCGCGACGGTTCGGATGATGTCAGCGGCGACGAGCAATTCAAGGCCCAGCAGCAGGGATCGACCGATCCGGATCTTGTACGCGTCATAATCATAGCGCGGGGCTGATGTCGTCGCAAAAAGGAATGTCGAGTATGCAATGCCTGAGACGATGGTCAGCACGCCGAAGGCTTCGATGCCAGTACCGATAGCCTTGATGGCCAATACAATAGGTGCGTCAAAGATGTCGCCTTCAGGCATTCGGACGATCCGGTTTCACTTCTTCACGGTCGTGAGCGCCACGAGCCTGTCGATTATGGATTGTGGTGTTTGGTCGATCTTGAGCATGAGAGACTCCACGACCGAGCCGCTGAGCGGTGACAATTCAAGTCCAATCTGTCGCGCGTCCTTGATCAACCCCGCGTCCGTCATGGTTGCGTCGAATGCTTTTTGAAGCGTTGAGACGACATTTGCCGGCACGCCCGGCGGAAGTCCGATCGGGTAAGCCATGTCGTATTTCAGTGAGTAGAAAGTAAGAAGCTCCTTGTCCTCGGGCGTCTTCGCAAGTTCGATGGCCGTTGGCACATCGGGGATTTCGGCCGAGCGCTTCGCGCCAAACTGAACGAGGATGCGCGCCTTCTTGTCTCGGAACCAGTCTGGCTTGCCTACGGTAAGGTTGGCGAGCAGCGCGACGTGTCCGTCGGCTTCACCGCGCTCCATTGCCAGCAGGATGTCCGCCGTGCCGCGATAACCGGTCACGACTTCCATCTTGGTTCCCAGCATCTGGTTCATCAGCGTCGGCAGGATCGCGTTATCGGTTGCCGCGGATGTCGCGCCCATTATCGACTTCTGCTTGGCCAGGTCGTCTACCGTATGGAAAGGCTTTTCGTGCCATACGAATAGGACCTGGGGTTGCTGCGCCGGCGTGCCGAGCCAGCGCATCTTGTTTGGGTCGAACCGGACATTCGCCCCCTCGCGCGCCATCACTTTCAGGCGCGGCTCTACAGCAGCGGTGCCGGTGGGCAAGCCCCAGACGGAGCCGTCCTTGGGCGCGCTGTTGTACAGGTAGTTCATCATGATAACGCTGCCGGCGCCGGGCATGTTCTCGACGACGACCGACGGTTCGCCTGGGATGTGCCTGCCTATGTGACGCGCGACGACGCGGCCGTTGGCGTCGTATCCGCCGCCGGTTGCGGCGCCGACGATGAGGCGGATCTGCTTGCCCCGGAAGTCGACGGCCTGCGCCTCCGCGAGAATGGGCGTGACCAGCACGCAGGCTGCCGCGAAAATGGCCGGGGCAATTTTTGACGGGGCGCGAGACATTCTTTCCTCCCGGGTGCGCCATGTTTGCTGCGGCGCTTTGGGCAAGTAAAGGTCCGGGCGCCATCCGCTGTCAACTTGGCCCGCCGATGCGCCCGATGGGGATTGGCCTCGAGCGCGGCCGCGGGATAGTCTTGGCCTCCCGATGAATTGATGGATCTTGATGCGCGATCCGGCGACATTGACCTTTCGCTCCTTCGACGGCGCGGTCATCACCATGCAACGTCTTGCGCTTGACGGGCGGCCAAGGCTCGTCTTGTCGCATGGCAATGGTTTCGCGATTGACGGTTATCGCGCCTTCTGGTCGCTGCTCGTTCGTGACTTTGAGCTCGTTCTGTTCGATCTTCGCAATCACGGGAAGAGTGGCGCCACTGTGATCGAGGCGCATACGATCGGCGCGATGGCGAAGGATCATGCGCGGGTCGCGGCTGAATGCCGTAACGCCTTCGGGCCGCGCGAAACCTACGGCGTCTTCCACTCCGTCTCCGCGATCGCGGCTGCGCTCGCGGGTTCTTCAAGCCTGTGGGACGCCGTGGTCCTTGTCGATCCGCCGCTCGTGAGCCTCCGGTCTGGAGACGAATACGTGCGAAGCGCCGACGACCGGCTCGCAACATTCGCGCGAGCTCGGGCTACGCGCTTCGGCACCGTTCAGGCGCTGGCAAACGCCTTCTCCCAGGGCGTGGGCCGCAACTGGACGGAGGGAAGCGCACTCGACATGGCCAGGGCCGTGACGCGCCCGCTTGCCGGCGGCGGCGTGGAGCTTGTCTGTCCCGGCGAATACGAAGCTCGCATTTACGAACAGAACCGCGCGGTCGACTCTTTCGGCGCGGTCGGCGCAATGCGAGGCCCGGTCGCCATACTCGGCGCCGATCCCGACGCGCCGCGCGCGTTGCATCCAGCGCTGATGTCGCGCATTGCCGCGCATCGCTACGGACTTGCCTATGAGCCGGTTCCCGGGACGAGCCACATGCTTCAGATCGAGCGGCCGGAGGCCGCCGCCGCCGCCTTGCGTCGTCTCCTCGCGGGCATGCGCAACTCCTGACGGCGCGCCCGTCGCCGGCGCTGGCGCGCGCCCATGCCATTCGCTAGTATCCCGCGCCATTAACGGGGAGGGGGCGGACAGGAATGCGCCCCGGCAGGGGAGAGCATGGGCGAAACGCTGTTCGACAAGATATGGAACGCGCATGTGGTCGGTCGACGGATCGACGGGCGCGAGCTCCTGTATATAGACCGGCATGTGCTGCATGAACTCCACGCGCCGCACGCGTTCAAGAAGCTGAAGGCGGCGGGGCGCAAGGTTCGCCGGCCGGATCTGACGTTTTCGGCTCTGGATCACACGCCCGCCTCAAGCCCCGGCCGCGACGAGTTCACGAACCCTGACGGGAAAGCCTTCATCGACGCCATGCGCGAAGGCAGCCGCGAGAATGGCGTGCGCGTCTTTGATTTGAACGACGAGGAGCATGGCATCTCCCATGTCGTCGCCCCCGAGATCGGCATGGTCCTGCCTGGCGCGACCCACGCCGTGCCCGACAGCCACGCATGCACGGTCGGCGGCCTCGGCGCGCTTGCCTTCGGTTGCGGCACGACCGAGCTGGAGCATGTGCTCGCCACTCAGGTGCTTGCGCTCGTCAAGCCGAAGCGGATGCGGGTCAATCTCTCCGGCAAGCCGGGACCACATGCATCGGCCAAGGATGTGGCGCTGAAGATCCTTTCCCAGATCGGGGTCTCAGGCGGTCGCGGCCACGCCATCGAGTTTGCTGGCCAGGTTGCGCGCGCGATGCCGGTGGAAGGCCGCCTGACGCTCTGCAACCTTACCATCGAAATGGGTTCGCGCAGCGGCCTTGTCGCGCCGGATGATGCGACATTCGACTGGATTGCCGGGCGCCCTTGGGCGCCCAGGGGCGCCATGTGGGATCGAGCCCTGGCGCACTGGCGCACGCTGCAAAGCGCGGACGACGCCGTCTTCGACAGGGAAGTCAGCGTCGATTGCGAAGGGCTCGCGCCCCAGATCACCTGGGGCACGGACCCCGCCCAGGTTGTGCCGGTGGACGGCCGCGCGCCGGACCCGTCGTCATTGCCCGCCGACCGGCGCGCCGTAGTGGAGCGTGCGCTCGCCTATATGGGGCTTTCGCCGGGCGAACCAATCGAGGGCTTGCCCGTGCACCGGGTTTTCATAGGCTCGTGCACGAACGCGCGCCTGCCCGATCTTCGCGAGGCCGCGGAAGTCGTGCGCGGACGCCGGGTGGCTCAGGGCGTCATTGCGCTGGTCTCCCCGGGATCCGGAAAGGTGAAGCGCGAGGCGGAGGCTATTGGGCTCGACCGGATATTCAAGGACGCCGGCTTTATCTGGGGCGAGTCTGCCTGCTCCATGTGCGCAGGCGCGAATGGCGACAACGGCAGATCGGGCGAACGCATTCTGTCGACGACGAACCGGAACTTCGAGAATCGTCAGGGCAGGGGCGCGCGCACCCACCTCGTGGGCCCTGCGCTTGCGGCGGCAGCCGCGGTGAGCGGACGTATCGTGGATGTGCGCAAGCTTGCGGATGGCCAGTCATGAAAGCGTTCACGAAAGCGATCGGCGTCGCGATTCCGTTTCTGGAAAACGACGTCAACACCGACCAGATCGCGCCCGTTGGCGGCGGCGTGAAACTGCATGAGGACTACGCCGAAACGCTGTTCAAGAACCGGCGCCGCCGCGACGACGGCAGCGAAGACGAAGAGTTCGTGTTCAATCGTCCGCAGTTCCGCCGCGGCGCAATACTTGTTACGGGCCAGAATTTTGGCTGCGGCAGTTCGCGAGAATCCGCCGTTTGGGTGTTTCAGGCGATCGGCGTGTCGTGCATCGTCGCGCGCAGCTTCGCGGACATCTATCGCGAGAATTGCCTGCAGAATGGCGTACTGCCCATCGTTCTGCCGGATGTGGACGCAGCGCGCCTGGAAACCAGCGTCGTCGAGGCAAATGGCGCGGCGGACTTCAGCGTCGATCTCGTCGCAAAGACGATCGAGGGACCTGGAGGGCTGCGGATCGCCTTCGACATCTCCGAGGCGGAGCGAACGCGCCTGCTTGAAGGGCTGGACGATATCGGACTGACGTTGAAGCATCGCGGCGAGATAGAGGCGTGGGAACAGCGGATGGCTATCGAAGCGCCGTGGGCGCAGCGCGCCGACGCATCCGCTTTGTGAGGGCCGCCGCATGAGCATGCGCGAACGCTTTCGCCAACTTATCGATGCGCCAGGCATGATCTATGCGCCCGGCGCTTACGATGCGCTTTCCGCGCGTATCATCGAGGCGCAGGGATTCGATGTCGTTGTCGCCGGCGGCTATGCGGCCGTCGGCGTGCTTCTCGGCCAGCCGGACACTGGTCAGTCCAACATGCGCGACTACGCCGATCATTACGGACGAATCTGCGCGGCGGTGAATGTTCCGGTCTATGTCGATGGCGACACGGGATTCGGTGGCGTCAACAACGTGCGCCAGATGGTGCGCGCCTTCGAGGACGCCGGCGTCGCTGGCCTCTTCATCGGCGACCAGGTGTTTCCCAACCGTTGCGGCTACATGGAAGGCAAGCAGCTCGTTTCCGCCGAGGAAATGCTGTCCAAGCTGAAAGCGGCCCTCGATGCGCGGCGAGATCCGGACCTTTTCATCGTCGCGCGCACCGACGCCCTTGCCGTTGAAGGCATTGATCGCGCCATCGAGCGCGCGCAACTCTACAAGGACATCGGCGTCGACATGGCGAAGGTGATCGGCGCTGACCGGATCGACGACTTCAAGCGCATTCTGCGCGAGGTTCCCGGTCCACAAATGGCGAACATGTCGAACGCCAATCCAAAGGACATGCCGACGCCCGACGATTTCGACGCAGCTGGCGCCGCGATGATGACGTTTCCTTCGGCCGCGCTATTCGCCGCGGTCGGCGAAGTTACGCGGGCCATGGGCGCGCTGAGGCGCGATCGCCATCTTGATGCAGCCCGGCCGGGTTTCTGTTCGCTCAACGAATATTATGAACTCGTCGGCCTCGACCGTCAGAACAGGGCCGAACAGGAATACCTAGCCGCCGCAAGGGCAGTGATCGACAAGCGCCGCATGTGACGGCGAAGCAAAAGTGAGGGGGAGATGCAGGCTTTGTCCCGAACGATCCGGATCTGCGCCGCCGCGCTGGCTCTGATGACCGCGCCAGCTTTTGCGCAGCAAACCAACGAATTCTACAAGGGCAAGACCATAACCGTTCTTGTTGGGCTGAACGCCGGCGGCACGGTCGATCTCTTCGCCCGCATGTTTTCGCAACACCTGCAGAAGCACATTCCAACCCAGCCCGCCATCGTCGTGCAGAACATGCCGGGTGCGGGCGGGCTGCTCGCGACGAATTACCTTGCCGAACGCGCAAAGCCGGACGGTCAGACCATTCTCTGGGGTCCGTGGGATCCCCTGGCGCAGGCCCTCAAGCTGCCGAACATGCGTGCGCGTTATGAGAACTTCGAGTTTCTCGGCGGAACGGGGGACACGCGCGTGCTCTATGCGCGCACGGACATCGTTCCTGGCGGGCTGAAGAAACCGGCTGACATCGCGAAGGCCGGCATGCTCAATGTTGGAGCGCTCAATCCCACCGATCCTTCTGGTCTTCTCGCCCATCTAGCGCTCGGCGTGCTCGGCGTGCCGGACAAGATGATCATCGGCTACCGTGGCGGCAACGATGTATTCCTGGCGATGCAGCGCGGGGAAGTACAGTTCCATTCGACGAGCATCACGACGTTCCGGGGCCGCAACGCGGACTTCGTCAAGTCAGGGCAAGGCATGGGCATCGCCTATCTCGCTCCCGTTGACGCCAGCGGAAATGTCGCGAAGAACGCGTTCATAACAGAGATGGCGGCGTTCCCCGATCTCTACCGCGAAATTCATGGCAAGCCCCCGTCCGGCCCATTGTGGGAAGCGACCAACTGGCTCGTGAACCAGATCGGTGAAATGACCTTCGTGGGGTTCGCACCCAAAGGCTCGCCGCGCGAGGCGCTGGCCGAGTTGCGCGCCGCCTACGCCGCCGCCGCCAACGATCCCGAGTTCACCAAGCAATCCGTTGCGATGAACGGACTTCCCTACACATTTGTCGATGTGCCGCGCGGCCAGCAAATCTTCGCCTCGCTTGCGAACGTGAGCCCGGGAGTGCTCGAAACGCTTTCGAAGGTGGTCGACCTGAAGTAAGCGCCTCATCGGAGCGCGGACATGGCTGAAGTATCATTCAAGCGCGAAATCGAAAGCCTCAAGCTCAAGGATGGGGAAACCTTCCATGGCGAGGGCATCATCGCGGTCACGAAGGCCTTACTGCAATCCGGCGTTTCCTATGTGGGAGGCTATCAGGGCGCCCCGGTTGGCCATCTGCTGGACGTGCTTGTCGAGGCAAAGGAAGAGATGGAGAGGCTCGGCGTTCACGTCGAGCCGTGCACGAACGAAGCGGCCGCCGCCGCAATGCTCGGCGCGTCGATCAATTATCCTATTCGTGGCGCAGTGACGTGGAAATCCATCGTAGGCACGAACGTCGCGGCCGACGCCCTCTCGAACCTTGCGTCTCCGGGTGTCCAGGGCGGCGCGCTGATCATTGTCGGTGAGGACTACGGCGAAGGCGCCAGCGTCATTCAGGAGCGCACACACGCCTTCGCGCTGAAGTCCTCGCTGTGGCTGATGGACCCGAGGCCCGACCTGCCGACGATCGTCAACATGGTCGAGAAGAGCTTCGAACTCTCGGAGGTCTCCAATACGCCCGTCATGATGGAATTGCGCATCAGGGCCTGCCATCTTTTCGGATCGTTTCCTGCGAAGGCGAACCGGCCGGGCGTGAAGTCAACGCAGGACAGGTTCGACGGCCCTGCGCCTTTCGAATATATCCGTCTCGCCCATCCTCCCGTAACGTTCATACAGGAAACGGACAAGTTCCGGCGCCGGTTGCCGGCGGCGCAGGATTTCATCATCGAGCACGGCCTGAACGAGATACTGGGGCCGCGCGACAGCGCATTGGGGATCATCGTTCAGGGCGGGCTCTTCAACGCCCTGAATGGCAGGCTGGAGGCTGCGGGCCTTTCAAATATCTACGGTGAGCCTTCGTTGTCCGTTCTCGTCCTCAACGTGACGCATCCGTTGGCGCCTAAGCAGATCGAAGATTTCTGCGCGGGCAAGAAAGCTGTTCTGGTCGTGGAGGAAGGTCAGCCCGACTTCATCGAGCAGGCGATTGGCCAAATCCTGCGCAGGGCCGATCTTGGCGCGCGGATTTTCGGCAAGGACATCTTGCCGATGGGCGGCGAGTACACGCAACGCGTTCTCGGCGAAGGCATCGCCGCGTTCCTGCGGGCCAACGGCGCGCCCTCGCGGCCGCTCGAAGACTGGTTGGCAGCCATCGCCAAGCACGGAGAGGATCTGCGCGGGGCCCTCGATGCGCCACTGCCGCTGCGCCCGCCCGGACTTTGCACGGGCTGTCCCGAACGTCCTGTGTTCTCTGCCATGAAGATCCTGCGCAAGGAGATTGGCCCCACGCACGTGGCTGCCGACATCGGTTGCCATGCGCTCGCGACGTTCGCGCCGTTCGATCAGGGCAACTCGATCCTCGGGTACGGCATGTCCCTCGCGTCCGCCGCGGCGGTTGCCAACACGCAGGCGCGAAAGCCGGTCAGCGTGATGGGCGATGGCGGGTTCTGGCACAACGGTCTTTTGACCGGCGTTGCAGGATCGGTGCTCAATCGCAATGATGGCGTTCTCGTCATCATGAACAACGGATATTCCAGCGCGACCGGGGCGCAGGATCTTCCCTCCAGCGCGCCAAGTGAAGAGGGGCGGGGCCGTGGCGTCGACATCGAGAGGACCCTGCGCGGCATGGGCGTGCAGGCTATAGAGCGTGTGCGCACTTACGACGTCGCCAAGGTCGCAAAGACCCTGAAGGCCGCCATCACGGAGAAGTCGAAGGGACTGAGGGTCATTATCGCGGACGGCGAATGCCAGCTTGCCCGCCAGCGCCGCATCCGGCCTGAAAACGCAAAGGCGGTCGCCGCCGGCAAGCGCGTCGTTCGCACACGGTTCTGGGTCGATCCGGATGTCTGCACAGGAGACCATTCCTGCATCAGACTTTCTGGCTGCCCTTCGCTGACGATCAAGCCGAACGAAGACCCGCTGCGCACCGACCCGATCGCCCATGTCAACAATGATTGCGTCGGCTGCGGCGTCTGCGGGGAGGTTTCGCACGCCGCGCAATTGTGTCCCTCATTCGCTCAGATTGATGTGGTGCAAAATCCGACATGGTTCGATCGCCTGCGCCGAAAGATCAACGTATCGGCCATTCGAATGCTCGGCGGGGTGGCGCGCCTATGAATGGTCCGGTCCGGATTCTCATCGCGGCGCTTGGAGGCGAAGGCGGCGGCGTTCTCGCAAGCTGGATCGCCGACGCGGCCATTGCGGACGGTTTTATTGCGCAGCGAACGTCCGTCCCCGGCGTGGCGCAGCGGACGGGCAGCACCACCTACTATATTGAACTGGCGAAGACGGACGGGCGCCGGCCCGTACTCGCGCTTTCGCCCGCGCCCGGCCTTGTCGATCTCTTCATCGCTTCTGAATTGCTGGAAGCGGTGCGCCAGACCCAGGCCGGATATGTGACGCCGGATCGAACCTTCGTCATTACGCCAACGCATCGCGTATTCACGATCCATGAGAAGATCGCGATGGGTGACGGCCGCGCTGACCAGCAAAAGCTCCGCGCAACGATTGAACGCTTCGCTCGCGCGGCTGAGATTGATGATTTCGCGGGGCTGGCGCAGAAGGCCGGATGTCAGTTGAACGCCGTTTTGCTCGGGCTTGCTGCGCGATCTCTTCCAATCGCGGTGGAAGCCTACCGCAACGCGATCCGCGCGGACGGCCGCGCTGTCGAAGCGAATCTGCGCGGCTTTGAGGCCGGCTTCACATATGTGCGAGCGTCCCGCGATCCCGAGAACGCAAGGCAGCCGGATATTCAGCCGGCGCCTGCTGCGCTGGTTCAGTCTATAGATGGCCTGCCGCAAGAGGCGCGCGCATTCGCGCGTGAAGGCGTGGCGCGACTGATCGATTTCCAGGATACGGCTTATGCGGTTTCGTATCTCGACCGGCTTGCCCGGTTCGCTGCATTGCCCGGCGCCGGTGGCGAATTCGTGAGAGAGCTCGCGCGCCACCTCGCCGTGCGCATGTCCAGCGAGGACGTCATCCGCGTCGCACAGCTGAAGTTGCGCGAAGCACGGCTCAGACGAGTGGAAGCTGAAGCGCGAGCGCGTCCGGGCGACATGATCGAGATAACCGAATTTCTCAAGCCGGGACCGGCTGAAATCCTCTCGATTTTTCCCGCGCGCCTGGCGCGTGTGCTTCTCGCTCAGGTGGAGCGCCGTGGCTGGAGCAGCGCCGCATTTCCGATGAAGGTGCGCACGACGGGTTTGTGGGGCTTCCTGCGATTGAAACTCCTCGCCTCGCTGCGGGCGCTCCGTCCCGGTTCGTTGCGCGCGGCGCAGGAGCGTGAATGGATCGACCGTTGGCTTGCGTTGGTGGAGCGATCCCTGGCGGTCGATCCAGCCGCGGCGCTCGAGGTCGTCGCAACAGCGCAGATGGTGCGCGGCTATGGCGAGACGTGGGAGCGGGGGCATGCGAACTGGAGGCGCATCGCGGACGACCTGATCGAACCGATGTTGCGTCTTTCTCCGCCGCCTGCGCATTTCGCGGACGCCATCCTGCAGGCGCGCCTCGCAGCCAACGCCGACCCCGAAGGCGTGCGCCTCGCCGCGGTGCTCAAGAGCATCCCCGCCGGCGCCTGAGCGAGGGTCCCTGCATTTCATGACGCCGTTTGGAACCTGGCGAAGGCGGAGCCGTTGACAGATTGATCGTCCCGGCGCGCGGGGTTCGTGATGAAAGCATTCCTTCTCGCCGTAGTTGGCGCGTTCGCCATCGCTGCACTGAGTTTCCTTGCCCTGTCGCAGGTTCAGGAAAGCAGCTGGACCAAATTCAGTACAGAAAGCGTAAGGCTCGGTGAACACGGGCATAATCTGCTCGTCGAGTCCGGCGGCGCCGATCGGGAAGATCGCACCGGAAGCGGGCGTGAGTGAAATCTACCTCGAAGTGGGCGTCGTCGTCGTGCGGCGTTCCACCGGAGGTCCGTGGGCCGATGTCAGTTGGCGGCCGGTGGTGGTTCTTGCAGCCCCGCCCCCACTGGAGGCTGGCGCGTTCCTTTCCAGCGCGAGTGGAGAAGACCTCTTCTATGCGGGCGCGGCGGAGCTTTGCCTGCATGTTTCCGCGACATCCCACTATCGCGACAATCTGCGCTCGGGACGTCCGAGCGTGTGGGTGGCCATCGCAGCGGCGAATAACCTAGTTTGTGTTCAGGCCGTGACTGTCGACCCTTACGAAGGCGAGGCTCTCGCTGAGATTTATGGCGAATGTCTGGATGCGGCGCCCATGCCCGCCGCGCTTCGCGACGCCGTCTCGCGCTTCGTTGCTGCGCATCACGTCGAGCGCGCTTTCGTGAAGCGCAAACGTACGTAGGAACCAAACGCCAACTCTGGCGTTTCGCGTGTTCACGGTTTCGACGCCGCTGCGAGGGCGCCCATGGCTGACGAACACGTCCTTTTAAATAGGCGAATTCTTCTTCGTGGCGCGGCCGGAACCGCAGCCGGGGTTGGCGTTGCTGTCTCGACGCCGGTTCGCGACGCGAAGGCATATGTGCCCCCCGGCGACGAAACGCGCGCGCGCTATCGCGAGACAGAAGACGTTAAAGCGTTTTATCGCACCAATCGCTACGAGACGAAAAACAAGACCTGAAAGGGAGAGACATGCTCGTCAAGCGCAGGTCTGGCGACGCCAGAGTCAGGATGAGCGCTCTTGCGGCGGGTCCGTCAGAAGCACGAGGACTGGACCGGCGCTCGTTTCTCGTAAAGTCAGGGCTTGGCGGCGCGGTCGCGCTGACGTCGCTTGGCTCCGTGCGCCCGGCGCAAGCGGCCGGGACGTCCGTGACCGAAAAGGCAGCGGTCCTGCGAAAGAATATTTGCACGCATTGTTCGGTCGGCTGCAGCGTCAACGCAGAGGTCGTCAATGGAGTCTGGCTCGGGCAGGAGCCAGAGTGGCGCAGCCCGATCAATCGTGGAACACATTGCGCGAAGGGCGCCTCCATCCGGGAACTCGTGAGCGGCGAACGCCGGCTGAAATACCCGTTGAAGCTCGTCGGCGGTCAATGGACGCGCGTGAGCTGGGATCAGGCGATTGACGAGATCGGCGCGAAGCTGATCGACATCCGTCAGAAGAGCGGCGCGGATTCTGTTTACTGGCTCGGATCGGCAAAGTTCACGAACGAAGCCGCCTATCTGCTGCGAAAGATGGCCGCCTTCTGGGGCACCAATAACGTGGATCACCAGGCGCGGATCTGTCACTCGACGACCGTTGCGGGCGTCGCGAATACGTGGGGCTACGGCGCGCAGACCAACTCCTACAACGATATCCGTAACGCGAAGACGATGATCATCATGGGCGGCAACCCCGCCGAGGCGCATCCGATCGCGATGCAACATGTGCTCGCTGGAAAGGAACTGAACCGGGCCAACATGATCGTTATCGATCCCCGGTTCACACGGACCGCCGCGCACGCGAGCGAGTATGTGCGCATCCGGCCCGGCACCGACATTCCGGTGATCTGGGGCATGCTCTGGCACATCTTCGCGAATGGTTGGGAAGACAAGGAATTCATCCAGCAACGCGTCTACGGTATGGATGCGGTGCGAAAGGAAGTCTCCAAGTGGGACCCGCAGGAGGTCGAGCGCGTCACCGGCGTCCCCGGCGAGCAGTTGAAGCGCGTCGCCCAGACCTTCGCCCAGGCGAAGCCCTCGACGCTGATCTGGTGCATGGGCGCGACGCAGCACACGGTCGGAACGGCGAATGTGCGCGCCTTCTGCATCCTGTGCCTGGCGACTGGCAACGTTGGCAAGCCTGGCACGGGCGCCAACATCTTCCGCGGGCATACCAACGTCCAGGGAGCGACGGATCTCGGCCTCGATGTGACGACGTTGCCGCTCTACTACGGACTCGTCGAGGGCGCATGGCGTCATTGGGCGCGCGTGTGGGATGTAGACTATGAGTGGTTCCAGTCGCGCTTCGACGAGGTCCCCGCGATCGGCGCCCGAAAGCCACGAAACCGCAAGCAGAACATGGAAACGCCGGGGATCACGTCGACCCGCTGGTTTGATGCGATTAACCTCGATGCGGAACAGATCGATCAGCAGTCTCCGCTGCGGGCCATGATTGTGATGGGTCACGGCGGCAATACGGTGACCCGGATTCCGGAGTCGGTGAAAGCGATGAACAAGCTTGAATTGCTTGTCGTGGCCGATCCGCACCCGACCACGTTTGCCGCCTTGAACGCGCGTCAGGATAACACCTATCTCTTGCCAGTCGCGACCTCGATGGAGATGGATGGGTCTCGCACGGCGTCGAACCGTTCGCTGCAATGGGGCGAGAAGATCGTCGAACCCATCTTCGAGTCGAAGACCGACTATGAGATCATGTACCGCCTTGCCCAGAAGCTTGGGTTCGCTGACGGCCTGTTCAAGCACATCAAGGTCGACAACGGCGTGCCGGAGGCCGAAGACATCCTTCGCGAGATCAATCGAGGAGGTTGGTCCACCGGCTATTGCGGCCAGAGTCCCGAGCGCCTGAAGGCGCATATGCGTCATCAGGACAAGTTCGACCTCGTCACGTTGCGCGCGCCCAAGGAGGCGCCCGAAGTCGGCGGCGACTACTACGGTCTTCCCTGGCCCTGTTGGGGCAAGCCTGAACTTCGGCACCCAGGCAGCGCCATACTCTACAATACAGACCTCCACGTCATGGACGGGGGCGGGTCCTTCCGGGCGCGATTCGGTATCGAGCGCAATGGCGAAACGCTGCTTGCGGAGAATTCCTTCCCGCGCGGCTCCGACCTGACAGATGGCTATCCGGAAATGACGATCGCCGTATTCAAGAAGCTCGGCTGGGATGCGGAACTCACGCCCGAGGAGATGGCCGTCATTCAGAAAGTTGGCGGACAGAACATCGATACGGTGAGTTGGGCCAACGATCTCTCCGGCGGAATTCAGCGTGTTTCGATGAAGCATGGGGTCATGCACTTCGGGAACGGCAAGGCGCGCGCCAACGCGTGGAATCTGCCCGATCCAATTCCCGTGCATCGAGAGCCGGTCTATTCGCCAGCTCCGCAATTGGTCGAACGTTATCCCACGCGGCCGGACGAGCGTCAGTTCCGTTTGCCCAACAACGGCTTTTCCTTCCAGAAGGCCGCCGTGGAACGCAATATTGCCCGCGAGTTTCCGATCATCCTCACATCAGGGCGCATCGTCGAGTACGAAGGGGGCGGCGAGGAAACACGCTCCAATCGCTGGCTCGCGGAATTGCAGCAGTCGATGTACGTCGAGATCAACACCGCCGACGCGGCTGATCGGGGCGTGAAGGACAATTCATGGGTATGGGTCTACGGGCCGGAGAACGGGTCGCGCGTGCGTGTGCGTGCGCTGGTCACGGAGCGCGTCGGACGCGGCGTCGCATGGATGCCGTTCCACTTTTCCGGCTGGTACCAGGGGGAGGACATGCGCCGGTATTATCCGGAAGGCGCTGACCCCATCGTTCTTGGCGAAAGCGTCAATACGGTCACGACCTACGGTTTCGATCCGGTCACCGGGATGCAGGAGCCAAAGGCGACGCTGTGCCAGATCCGCGCGGCTTGAGGAGCGTCAGATGGCCCGCATGAAGTTTCTCTGTGACGCCGACCGTTGCATCGAATGCAATGCCTGTGTGACCGCGTGCAAGAACGAGCACGATGTGCCATGGGGCATCAATCGGCGGCGCGTTGTCACGCTCAGCGATGGCAAGCCGGGAGAACGCTCGGTTTCGATGGCGTGCATGCACTGCACGGAACCTCCCTGCGCCGCCGTGTGTCCGGTGGATTGTTTCTACCAGACGCAGGATGCGGTGGTGCTGCACTCGAAAGACATCTGCATCGGCTGTGGCTATTGCTTTTATGCGTGTCCGTTCGGCGCGCCGCAATATCCGCGCGTAGGCAATTTCGGCTCTCGCGGCAAGATGGACAAGTGCACCTATTGCAGCGGGGGGCCAGAACCTGACCTGTCGCAGGCAGAGTACGTGAAATACGGTTCCAACAGACTCGCGGAAGGCAAGCTGCCACTCTGCGCTGAGATGTGCTCGACCAAATCGCTGCTCGCGGGCGATGGCGAAATCATAGCGCAGATTTACAGGGAGCGCGTTCTTCAGCGCGGTTACGGATCGGGCGCTTGGGGATGGCGAACGGCGTATCGCGAGACTGTCACCATCTGACGAGGGCACCATGAACGCGCTCACGAACCCACTTCGTCCCGCCATACTTGTTTTCGCGGCGTCGGTCGCGTTCGCCCTGTCGCCGACGCCTGCTTCCGCTCAGCAGCAACCGCCGCAACAACAGCAGGCGCAGCCTGCGCCCGGGTCGCGGCAGGCGCAGATTCCGCCTCCACCGCCGCGTCAGTCCGTGACGGAAGACATGCTCATGCGAGACGGCAATCGCATCGTAGGTCGCGTGAGCATACCGGATTCGAATCTTTCTTATCTTGAACAGCCGCAAGGCAGGACCTGGCGCCAGTTTCATGAAACATGGGCGCCCTGGATACTGGGCCTTTCCGTTCTGTTGACGCTGCTTGCGCTGGCGCTCCTCTATCTTTTTCGCGGCCGGCAGAGCTATCCGCATGACGGCAGGCCCATCTATGTCATTCGATACAGTTCGTTCGAACGGTTCAACCACTGGATGACGGCAAGTTCGTTTGTCATCCTCGCATTGACTGGCCTGAACTATGTCTTCGGTAAACGCTTGCTCATGCCCTTGATCGGACCCGGCGCCTTTGGCGATTTCAGCCAGTACGCAAAGTATGCGCACAACTTCTTTGCGTGGCCCTTCGTTCTTGGCGTATTCGTCATGATCGTCGTCTGGTCGCGCGACAATCTTCCGCGCCGGGTCGACTATCAGTGGCTTCGGGCCGGGGGCGGCCTGTTTCGCGAGACGCGCCACATCAGTGCGGGCCGCTTCAATGCCGGTCAGAAAATACTTTTCTGGCTCGTCGTGCTCAGCACGCTGATCATTTTCGGCACGGGCCTTGTCCTTCTATTCCCGCTCATGTTCGTCGACGTCAATGGAATGCAGTTGTGGGGATCCGTCCATTCCGTTGCAGCTGCGTTGTTCATCGCGATGATCCTCGCGCACATCTACATCGGCACAGCCGGAACGGAGGGCGCTTTCACCGGCATGGGCACGGGCGAGGTGGACCTCGCATGGGCGAGGCATCACCACGATTTGTGGGCCGACGAGGCGCCGCGCGCCGATGGACGTGCGCCCGACCCGGTCCCGCCCGACCGCGCCGCGCCGTCGCGCGGCGTTTGAGGAGGTCGCCGATGATTACCCGTTGCTCGCTCGCCTTGGGGTTGCTTTGTTCCTGCGCCGTCGTCGCGTCCGCGCAGACGGCGAACCCCCCAGCAAACATTTGCGTCGAGCTGAGATCGTGGATTGATCAGGCGCAGACGAAAGCGCGCGACGGCGCCGCGCCGACAGGCCAACCCGCGAAACCGGCCGGCGGGCAGCAAGGAAGCGAAAAAACAGCCACGGCCGTCGAAGCGGGCGGCGAGAACAAACCGCGCCCTGACGGGCAGGACGAACCGCAGCGCAATTCCGGCATCAGCGGGCCCGTCACCGACAACGGGCCGGGCGCCGCTGGTCCGCAGGGCAGGGCGCAGGAGAGCTCCGGCTCGGGCGCAGCAAATCCAAAGCCGGACGCCGCCGGGCAGAAGGCCGAGGCCGCGAAGCCGCCAGAGCCCAAGGCGCCGCCGCCGACGCCAACGGCGATCGACAGGGCGCGCCAGGCTGCGGGCTCCAACGATTTGGACGGGTGTAGCGCCACTGTGCGTGACATGCGGCTCGCAGGCGTCGACCTTCCTGCGCCGCTGCTGGCCTTGGCCGCCTTGAGGCCCGAGCTGAGGAACACGGCGCCTCAGGGGCCGGCGCCGGGGGTTCCCCCTATCCCGCCTTCTGGCGTGGCGCCCGGCGAGGCGCCGGCGGCGCCACAGGCCGGAGGCGGGGAGCCGCTCCAATCCGCGCCGCGCTAGGCGCCCACACATACAAACGCGGAGCTCGCGCACGGCGGCCCCGCGTTCGCACTCAACAAATCGCTTATCGAAAGATCAGTTCACGCGGCGGCATACTCGGTTGCCGGCGGAGTTGTACCAGCACCTGTAGCGCGGCCGCGTGGCGTCAGCCACGATTGCGCCGCCGACGCCGCCAATGGCGGCTCCCGCCAGAGCGCCGCGCCCGCCGCCGGCCAGACCGCCGATCACTGCGCCCGTGGCGGCGCCAACTCCGGCGCCCGCAGCGACGCGCTCCTCGCGCGGGGTGCAGCCCGCCACGGTGGCGGCCAGCGCCACAGCGCCGACCGAGAGCAGAACCTTCTTCATTGGGCGTCTCCTGTATCGCCAGATCATCAAACACGATAACTTAACCACAATCGTGGCCGCGTGTACATTGCGCGCATCAACTCGCCGCCCGCCCGCGGGGAGACTATCGAGGGGCGTTTCAGGGTGCGGAAAATCTTGAGCCGGGCGACCCGCACGATTTGTGTCCTCGCGACGCTGACGTTCGGTCTGTGGGGGGGACTCGCTCTCTACTTCCGGGCGCCCTTCACGGAGACAGGGCGGATTTCCGTCGCGGTCTTGTTTGCAATCACGATGCTGGCGGCTTCGGTTTTCATCAGCCGCCGGCGGTGGAGGCGCGCGCTGATCCCCCTGGCGCTCGCTCCTGTGCTGCTGATCTGGTGGCAGTCTCTCACGCCATCGAACGACAGGGACTGGGCTCCGGACGTCGCATATCCCGCGACTGGCGCGGTGAACGGAGACATTCTGACAGTCAGGAATGTGCGTGATTTTCGATGGCGGACAGAATCGGACTTCACGCCGCGCTGGGAGACGCGAACCTACGACCTCAACAAGCTCGACGACGTGGATCTCATCGCCAGTTACTGGGCCGGCGAGGACATCGCGCACATTCTCGTCAGTTTCGGGTTCGGCGACGGGCAGAGGCTCGTGTGGTCCATCGAACTGCGCAGAACGAAGGACCAGTCCTATTCGGCGCTGGCGAGCTTCTTCAAACAGTCTGAGCTCATTTTCCTGGCCGCGGACGAAAGCGACATCATCCGCCTGCGCACGAACGTGCGGCGGGAAAACGTGCGCATGTATCCGTTGCATCTCCGGCCCGGCGTGCCCCGCCGCCTGCTTCTCGAATACGTAGACATAGCAAACCGCTACGCCGACCATCCGCGCTGGTACAATACGATCACGGCCAATTGCACGACGATGGTGTTTCGCATCGCGCGCGCGCTTCACCCCTATGCGCCGTTCAACTGGCGGGTGCTGCTGTCAGGGCATTTTCCAGACCTCGTGTACATGCATGGCGGGATCAACAACGCGATACCGTTCGCCCAATGGCGCGAAAAGGCGCAGATCGACGCCGCTGCGCAGGCGGCGGATGCGCTGGATTCGTTCGGTTTCTCGCAGGCGATCCGCGTGCAGCTCGCGGTGCGCTGATCAGGGCAGCAGGCGGCGGCGCTGGCCAACGCCCTGTCGGTAGCCGTAGATCCAGTCGACGCGGCGCAACATGCCGTCGGGAGTCAGGCGGCGCATGACTGCGTCGCGCGCGAACGCCATCGGGCCGCTCATGTGATAGATCGCGCCCTGCCTGCGGGAAGCGAGCGCGATGTCGCTCGCGCGCGGAATGCGCTCGTTCTCGTACATTCTGATCGCTGCGCGCACGTCGCGTCCGTGCGTCCTGAACGCTCGCCCGATCGCTTCAGCGTCCTCTATTGCAAGGCCAGCGCCCTGGGCGAAGAACGGCAGGATCGGATGCGCTGCGTCGCCCATCATCACGACATTGTCGACGCTCCAGCGCGGCGCGAAGCGCCGCTCGAACAGCGGCCAGCGACGCCATTGCGGCGCGGCGTCCAGCAGATCGCGCGCTTCGCGCGCCCAGCCGCCGAACGATCGCTTGAGATACTTCGGATCCGCATCGCGCGGATCGCGCCAGATGTCCGTTGAATCCTCGCCGCGCCAAGGGTCTTCGATAACGGCGACGATATTGACGAGGTCGCCGGCGCGCAGCGGGTAATGCACGAGATGCGCCCGGGCGCCGAGCCACAGATTTGTCTCCACGCGCAATGCGCTCGCCGGCGCCTGCGCGGCGGGGACCAGCGCGCGCCACGCGGTGCGGCCTGAGTAGACCGGCGCGTCGGACAAGCCGAGGCCGAGGCGCTCGCGTATAGTGGAGCGCAATCCGTCGGCAGCGATGAGGGCATCGCCATCGACCCGGGCATGGCGTCCGGCGTCGAGCACCCCGACCTGCACCGCTGCATGTTCGCCGTCAGCGACCGAGGCGAAGCCGAGCACCTCCACATCCGTCCGCAGGGTGACGAGGCGGGCGCCGGCGCAGGCCTCGATGAGGATACGCTGCAGGTCGGCGCGGTGAACGACGAGATGCGGCGCGCCCCAGCGGGCGTCCGCGAGCGGGCCAAGCGGCATGCGCACGAGGTCCGAGCCATCGCGGCCCCGGCGGATGCGCAGGGCTTCCGGCGACATGGACCAAGGGGCGAGCCTGTCCAGCACGCCGAGGTCCTCAAGAATGTTTGTCGCGTTCGGGGACAGTTGTAGACCGGCGCCCACCTCCTCGAGCACAGGAGCGCGCTCTAGAATCGTGACCCGAGCGCCAGTGCGGGCCAGCGTAAGTGCGGCGGTCAGACCGCCGATCCCGGCCCCCGCGATAACGACGTGCAGGGGCTCGCTCACAGGACGTCCGCGCCGGGCATGGCGCTCAGGCCGCCTTGGCCGTCAACTCGCATTCGGTCGGCGAGGCGTGCGGCCCGAGCCCTGCTTGGTACATGTAGCGTGTTGAGCAATAAGGACAAATCGCCTCAGTGTCGTCGCCCATGTCGATGTAGATGTGCGGGTGGTCGAACGGCGGCAGTGCGCCGATGCACATGAATTCCTTGACGCCGACGCGCACCACGGGGACGCCGGGCTGGTTGTGGAAATGGGGCGTGGCGTGATCGGCCATTGCTGTGTCCTCAAATCGCTTGGCGGCGCAACATAGGCGAGACGCGGCGGCTTGGGTAGGCCGAATAAAGGCCAGCGACCGCGCCGTGGAGGGTACGGCGCGGTCGGGCCAAATCCCGTCGGCGGGCCGGCGCCGGCGGTTCAGGAGCGGCGAATGGCGAAGCTCTCCACATATGCTTCCGGCTTCGCCGGATCGAACGTCTTGCCCATGACGGCGAACGTCCGGGTCGTGCTGGCTGGCGGGGTCAGGCCGGCCTCCTTCATCGCCTTGGCGGCGTCCGTCGCCAGGAACACCTCGCGGGCGATCTTCTGGTAATCGACGTCGCCCTTGATTTGACCCCACCGCTTCATCTGGGTGAGAATCCAGACCGCAAAGCTCTCATAGGGGAAGGGATCGAAGGTGACGCGGTTGGCGTCGCGCTTGATGCCGCCGAGCCCGTCCGCATAGGTGCCGGTGAGCACCTGCTCCAGCACCACGAGTGGCGCATTGAGGTAGTTCGCCGGTGCAATTGCAGTTGCGATCTCCTTGCGGTTTTCCGGCTTGGACGCATAGGCGGCGGCCTGCACGATGGCGCGCAGCAGCGCCGCATAGGAGTTCGGCGCCTCGGTCATGAACGCGCGGCTTGCGGCGAAGGCGCAGCAAGGATGCCCGTCCCAGATTTCCTTGGAGAGAATGTGAATGAACCCGTCGCCGTCATACACTGAACGTTGCACTATGTTGTCGGGCGCGAGATAGCCGTCGATATTGTCGGCGCGCAGGTTGGCGACCATCTCCGGCGGCGGCACCGTACGCAACTGAACATCGCGGTCAGGGTCGAGTCCGTGCTCGGCGAGATAATAACGAAGCAGGTAGGCGTGGTTGGAATATTCGAAGGGTATCGCGAACTTGAAACCCTTCCAGTTTTTAGGATTGCGATTGTTCACATGCTTCTTGGCGAGGCAGATCGCCTGCCCGTTCACGTTCTCGATGGCTGGAACAGTAAAGGGCGTCGCGGTGGAGCCCAGGCCGAGTGTGATCGCGATCGGCATCGGCGCAAGCATGTGCGAGGCGTCGAATTCCTTGTTGATTGTCTTGTCGCGAACGATGGCCCAGCCGGCGCTCTTCACAATTTCGACGTCGAGCCCCTGGCGTTTGTAGAAGCCCATGGGATCGGCCATGATGATTGGCGTTGCGCAGGTGATCGGTATGAAACCGACCTTGAGACTCTTCTTCTCGGGAGCTGCGCCCTGCGCGAACGCATCCGTTGCTGTTGCGATGGGGAACAGCGTGGAGATGGCCGCCGAAACGGTCCCGACGCCCACGGCCTGCAGGAATGCGCGGCGATGAACAGGATTGGGCGCGATGGCGCGCAGGACTGCGCGCTCGACGAGGCGTCCGTAGAGCTTGTCGTCATCGGCCGCGTTGTCTGGAATAGCCGTGCAGGCGCGTTCGTGTTCGCTTTGCGAGGCGTGTGCGCCGCATTCGCAGCCTCCCGCCATCGAACCCTTGGAGCCAGTATGCTTTCCGAACTTCGCCATTTGACTCTCCGTGCAGTGAAGGCTTCTCCGGGGGCGGCGCGAACCTATGCGGCCATCGCTTCCGCCAATGTATCCTCGAGGAAATCCAGGCGGTCCTGACCGAAGAACATCTCGCCTGACACAATGAAGGTCGGGGAACCGACGACCCCCAAGGCAATTGCTTCGTCCGTATTTGCGCGATACGCCTCAAGCGTACTGGACGTTTGCGCTGCTTCCAGGACGCGCGCGGCGTCGAGGCCACAATCGCGCGCAAGCGACGCGATGACATCGGCCTGCGAAATGTCGAGGTCGCGGGCCCACACCGCCGCGAGAACCGACGCTGCGAGAGCCGAGCCGCCCGGACCATCGTTCTGCGCGGCGATGATCGCGCAGGAGGCAAGCGTCGCGTCGACGGGCCAGAACTTTGGTTTGAGATTGAGCGGCAAGCCGCGGCGCGCCGCCCAGCGGGCCATGTCCGTCTGCCGCCATTTGAGTCGCGCCGCAGACTGTTTCGCCGGCGGGATCGCGTCGACGGCCGTAAACAGCCGCATCACGTCGATAGGTTTGTGAAGAGCCGATGCGCGCCGCCGGTCCGCTATGTCGCACAACGCGGCGAAGCCGAGATAGGCGTAGCCCGACATGGGGGAAAAATAATGGACGACGCGCATCGCTGTTCCTTTTAGGCGGCAGCCTTGAAGGGCGAACCGGTTTCAACCGGCAGTGAAGGATCTCGCGACCATTCGTTCCACGAGCCGAAATACATGCGCACGTCCCTGACGCCCGCGTTCTTCAGCGCGAGGAACGTGTTCGAAGCGCGCGCGCCCTTGAAACAGTAAAGATAGACGGGCGTATCTGGCGTGATGCCGACCGTCGCGCATTCCGCGAGGATCTCATCCTTCGACTTGAAGCGGGGACCCTCGGCAGTCGGCTTCATCATGCGATACCATTCGAGCCACCGCGCGCCGGGTATGCGCCCCTTTCGCGGGCAGAAGTCCTTCCCGTACGGAGAGGAGGAATCGCCGATCCATTCGTCAACGTCGCGGACGTCGAGGATCGCGACGTCCGGCTTGTCGAGCGCCGCGAGCATCGTCTTCGCATCGATGAGAATCGACGCGCCAGCCGGATCGACGGGGAATTTCGCCGGCATGGGCGACGCGGCTTCCGTTGAAACCGGAAGGCCCGCGCCCTTCCAGGCGTCGAAGCCGCCGTGCAGCACTTTGGCCTGAGGATAGCCGAGCACGCTCAGGAGATAATATCCGCGGCAGGACTGGCCGAAGCCGGAGTTCATCGACTGTTCGTAGACGATTGCGGTTTCCTTACCGGAAAGACCCGCGGCGCCAAAGGCTTCAGCGAATTTCGACTTGAGCTCGTCGATGCCTTCCGGCGTCGAGGTCGCGAGGTAGGTGAAGATTTCATGCATGTTGACGGCGCCGGGGATATGCCCGGCGGCGTAGGCGTCCGGATTGCGTGTATCGATGATGACGACGGGGGACGTCTTCATCATCCCGGAGACATCGGCTGCGGAAACGAGGACTTCTGACATGCTTCGCTCCTAACGCGCTTGTGGTTTCAGGCTCTCAGTCCGTCATCTCGGCGAGCATCTTGTGCAACTGCTTCGTCGCCGGGGTGACGATTCCAACGAAATAGGCTTCGCGCATGCGCCGCTGGGCGCGGTTGCTCATGAGATAGCCGCGTGCGCCGGTGTGGAGCATCGTAGCGTGCGCGGCCGCCATCGTAAGATCGCCTGCGTCGAGACGCGCCTGCACCACGCGCCGCCAGTATGAGGCGCTCGTCTCGTAGGGCATGGCCGCGAGTTCACGCACCTCCTTGTCGAGCGCCGCGAGGCTCTCGGCGAAGTCTTCCGGCTGCTGCGTCTTGAGGAACTTGTTGACATGGCCGAGCGAAGACTTCGTCCGCTCCATGATCGAGATGCAGTCGCGCGTGACGCCGACAGCCATACCGGCCTGCAGCAGGATGAATCCGGCACGGATCTTTTTCACGAACGGCATTGCCGAGTGCGCCAGCACCAGCGAGTCGGGAACGAACGCGTCCTTGAAGTGGATGCCATAGGTTCCGGTGCCGTCCATCGCGAGGAAGGGATCGCAGGGCAGAAGCTCGATGTTCGGGTTCGCGCAATCGGCGATGAACATCACCTTCTCGCCGTCTTCGCGCTCGAAAATCGTGCCGAACACATGGTCGTCGCCAAGATTGGACACCCAGGGCAGGGCGCCGCTGACGACATATCCGCCTTCGATGCGCTTGCCTTTCAGCTTCAGCTTTTCAATGCCGAAGAAGCTTTTCATCGGGTTCGAAAGGCCCGTGCCGCCGAGTTGCGCGCCGCTGGACGTCTTTGCGAGCAACTTGTCTTTCAGCTCCTCGTTCTCTGTGTTGGCGACGTACCAGACGAGCGTGTCCTGGCACCACGTCATGAACCCGGTCGCGCCGCACACTTCGGCGACCTCGCTCATCGCGTCGATGGCGGGGTTGAGATCGATGTGCGCATCGGTCCTGGCATGGGACGAGAACGCGCCCGCCGCGCCGATGGCGCGGAGAAAATCCGCAGGGTAATGAGCGCCCTTGTCGATCGCATCGACGAGCGGGGGCAGCTCTTTCTTGGTCAGCGCGCGGACGCTTTCAACAAGATCCGGCTGCGCGGCATTCTTCTCTGCGAAGGCCAGCGACATGGCGTGCTCCATCAGTTCGCGTCAGATGAAAGAGGGGCGCGCCGCATGACGCGCCCGCTCATGTCAGAGGCCGACTTCGAGATTGACAGGCCGCGTGAACGTGTTCGCGACCGGCGACCACTTCTTCACGTGCGCGATAAGGGCGTCGATTTCTTCCTTCGAAACGCCATCGCACTCCATGTCCACCTTGACGCGGACATCGGTGAAACCGACGGGCTTCTCGCTCACGTCGCCTGTGCCCCAGACGGCTGTGATGTTGAGGTCGCCCTCGAGCTGGAGTTCAAGCTTGCGGACGGTCCAGCCGCGATGAACGGCGTTGGCGTGAAGGCCAACTGCAAGGCAAGACCCGAGCGCAGCGAGCGAGGCCTCCGACGGGTTCGGCGCCGTGTCGTCGCCAAGGAGCCCCGGCGGCTCATCGACGATGTAGGGCGGCAGGCTGCGGATGTAATTGAGGTGGCGGAACCGGCCTTCCGCCACGGTCTTGCACTTGAGGGTCTTGATCACCTGCGGGTTCGCCTTGCCCGCCGCGATGAGCGCCTCGAGCCCGTTCTTGTCGATCGGCGCGAGGCATCCCGTCGGCGCCGTTGCTGGCTCCGGCGCCAGGCATCCGGTCACAACGGTAGCTGTCGTGGTCGTCATTACATTCCCTCCATTCACACACTGGATCGAATGCGCATTCGATCCGTGGAGGGTCAAAGCATCGTGTGTGCCAATCGAGCATCACGGTTTTGAATGGCTTGTTTTCAGATAGTTGGGCGCTTTTGAGAGACGTGCGCGACTGACATTCATGATGCGGCGCCAAAAAATACGGCGCGACGCTGTCTAATTCATCGCGGCTCGCGCTTGCTCCGTTCACATGCACGATTAATGTGCGCCGCCTCACCGGAGCGCGACGATGCATTTCTTTTCTTCCAACGGCGTGCGCATCGCCTACGTCGATCTTCGGCCCACTGGATCGGATCGCGGCCAGCCGATCCTGCTTATTCACGGATTTGCGTCCAACCATGCGGTGAACTGGACCAATACGCTCTGGACGAAGACGCTCACGCATGACGGGCGCCGCGTGATCGCGCTCGATAACCGGGGCCACGGACAGAGCGAAAAATTGTACGATCCTGCGCAGTACACGACATCCATCATGGCGCGTGATGCTGTGAATTTGCTGGATTACCTCGGCGTCGAACGCGCGGACGTGATGGGGTATTCTATGGGCGCGCGGATAACGGCCTTCATGGCGGTGGAGCATCCCGCGCGCTTGCGCCGCGCCATTCTGGGCGGCCTCGGGGAACGGCTCGTGCGGTCCGCGGCGCTTCCGAGCAACATCGCGGAGGCGATGGAAGCCGGCTCGCTCGCCGATCTCACCGAGCCCATGCAGCGCATGTTCCGCGCCTTCGCGGAGTCGACGAAAAGCGACCTGCGGGCGCTCGCCGCCTGCATACGCGGCAACCGGCAGAGCCTCACGCCGAAGGGCGTCGCGGCCATCACCTGCCCGACGCTCGTGGCGGTGGGCACGAAAGACGAAGTGTCCGGCGACGGGCCGGCGCTCGCGAAGCTTCTGCCGAACGGGCGCGCGCTCGACATCCCCGGCCGCGACCATAACCTTGCGGTAGGAGACAAGGTGTACAAAGAGGGCGTTCTGGCCTTTCTGGCCGAGGCGTGAGCGGGGCTGCGGAGGATCTGCGCCCGGCGGCGCCCTTGATGCGTTTGCCCGGCGGGCTCATATGTGATTTCCGGGCACTGAGGCCGGAGCCGGACGAAGGACAGGAGACTGCGCATGCCCACGGGCCAATCAGCCAAGATCGTCGGATTCGGCGCAGTGGATCCCGTTTTCGCGCAGATCAGGACCGAGGCGGAAGAAATCGTCCGCCGCGAACCCGAGGTCGCGGGATTCGTCCTTGGGACGGTACTTAACCAGAGCCACCTGGAGGGCGCGATCATCCAGCGTCTCGCCGACCGCCTGGACAAGCAGGAGGTCCCCGGCGACCTGATCCGCCAGACCTATCTCGACATGACCGCGCGCGATCCCTCGATAGTCGAGGCCTTTCGCGCCGACCTGATGGCCGTTGCGGACCGCGACCCCGCCTGCACGCGCTTCATCGAGCCGCTGCTCTATTTCAAGGGCTTCCACGCCATCCAGACGCATCGCCTGGCGCACGCCTTGTGGAAGGCCGGCCGCAAGGACTTCGCGCTTTATCTGCAAAGCCGCTCGTCGGAAGTGTTCCAGTGCGACGTTCATCCGGCAGCGCGAATCGGGAAGGGCATCTTCCTCGACCACGCGACGGGTCTTGTCGTCGGGTCCACGGCAGTCATCGAGGACGACGTTTCGATCCTGCACGGCGTGACGCTCGGCGGCACGGGCAAGGAGCGCGGCGACCGGCATCCGAAGATCCGCCGCGGCGTGCTCATCGGCGCGGGCGCCAAGATCATCGGCAATATCGAGGTTGGCCAGTGCGCGCGCGTCGCGGCCGGTTCGGTCGTGCTTTCGTCCGTCGCCGCGCGCACTACGGTTGCGGGCGTGCCCGCCCGTATCGTCGGAGAGGCGGGTTGCGCGGAGCCTGCCCGCTCGATGGACCAGATCCTCGCCGAGAAGTCCGAGATCGGCCTCTAAACCCCTGTGCCACCCGGCGGCTTGCTCCGGGCGGCCTTTTCTGGCAAGCCTCCGCGCCTTGGTGACACAGCGCGGAGCGGGGCGGTTGGACAAGTCGGAACTTCGCAAACTTCAGGCGTTCCTGCGCCAGTCGTTCGGCAACGACGAAATTCGCGTCGGCCTCGATCCAAAGAACACCGAGGCCGCGGCCGTGCAACTCGGCGAGCGCAAGATCGCGACCATCACGGTGGACGACGAGGACGGCGACCGCTCCTTCGCCCTTGAAATGAAAATACCCGTGGGCCGCGAAACGCTGCAGGAATATCTGCGCGCGCTGTTCGAGAACGACGAACTGAAAATCCTGGCGCGCGCCAAGAAGACCGACTCCGTCGAGCTGAACAACGGGCCGGATTTTCTGGGCGTCATCTCCGCGGACGATGCGCGAGGGTCTTCCTTCACGCTCCAGATGGCCATCCTGGATTTCGATCTGGAAGACTTCTGATCCTGCTTTCGTCGGCTTGCCCGCCCTGCAACCGGCGCCATAATGCGCCGGATGAGATAACGCGGGAATGCTCATGAACCTCGCACGCAGCCTGAAACTGTCGCTGTCCATTGCGGCAGGGTTGATCGTCGCTGGCGCAGCCATCGCGCAGGACGCGATCAAGGTTGGCCTGATCTCCTCGCAAACCGGACCGTTCGCCTCGGTTGGGCGCCAGCTGGAGGCGGGCGTGCGCCTTTACATGCAGCAACACGGCGATACCGTCGCGGGCAAGAAGATCGAACTCGTCGTGCGCGACGACGCCGGCGTAGCCGACACCACCCGCCGGGTCGCGCAGGAACTTGTCACGAACGACGGGGTAAAGATCCTCGCAGGCTTCACGCTGACGCCCGGCGCGCTTGCGACGGCGCAGGTCGCCACGCAGGCGAAAGTGCCAATGGTCGTCATGCTCGGCGCGACGTCGATCATTCCGGACCGCTCGCCCTTCATCGTGCGAACGAGTCTTTCCGTGCCGCAGGTCGCAGTCCCTTATGCCGAGTGGATCGCGAAGCAGGGCGCGAAAACCATGATCACGCTCGTCTCGGACTATGGTCCAGGCATCGACTATGAAGGTTTCGTGTCGTCCGGCTTCGAGGCGGCGGGAGGCAAGCTTCTCCAGAAACTGCGTGTGCCGCTGGCCAGTCCCGAGTTCGCGCCGTTCCTGCAGCGTGTGATCGACGCAAAGCCGGATGCGCTGTTCATCTTCGTGCCGTCGGGCGGCGTTGGCGTCGCGCTGATGAACCAGTTGCGCGAGCGCGGCGTCGCGCAGGCGGGTGTGAGGATATTTGCGGAAGGTTCGATGCTCGACGACGACAGCCTGAACGCCATGGGCGACGTCTCGCTTGGAACCGTGTCGTCGCACACTTATTCCGCCGCGCATGACAGCGCCGCGAACAAGGCTTTCGTCGAAGCCTTCAAGAAGGCGGCCGGCCGCCGACCGAACATCGTCGCCGCCTACGGCTATGACGGCATGCATCTTGTTTATGAGGCGCTCAGGCGAACGAATGGATCTGCGGATGGCGAGCGGCTCGTTCAGGCGATGAAGAACATCGAATGGGAGAGCCCGCGCGGTCCGGTGAAAGTTGACGCCGAAACGCGCGACCTCATCCAGAACGTCTATATCCGGCGCGCCGAGAGGCTTCCGGATGGTGAAATCTACAACGTGGAGTTCGCGACCATTCCTGCCGTTAAAGACCCAACGCGACCGGCCAGGAAGTAGAGCGGAGCAAGCTTGTCATGCCGATCTACGCGCTCGACGATCTCTCTCCCATACTGCCGGCCGAAGGCCGCTACTGGATCGCGCCTGACGCAAATATAATCGGCAAGGTGCGCCTTGAGGAAGACGCGAGCGTTTGGTTCGGCTGCACGCTGCGCGGCGACCGCGAGTGGATTGTCGTGGGTGCGCGCTCCAACGTTCAGGAGCGCACGATCATTCACACCGACCCCGGGTTTCCGCTGGAGATCGGAGCGGACTGCACGATTGGGCACGGCTGCATCCTGCACGGCTGCACGATAGGCGCAGGCTCGCTGATCGGTATGGGCGCGACCATTCTCAACGGCGCGAGGATCGGACGCAATTGCCTCGTCGGCGCGAATGCTCTCGTGACCGAGGGGAAGTCGTTTCCCGATCGCAGTCTCATCATCGGTTCGCCCGCGAAGGCGGTGCGCGAGATGAGCGACGAGGAGATCGCCAAGATGCAGCGCGGCGCGCCGCATTACGTGAACAATGCGCGCGCCTATGCGGCTGGGCTTCGCCAGATCGACTGACTCCTACAGCCTGACGCGGTTGTCAAAGGTGTCCATCGGCAGCAGCCGCAGGAATTCGAGGGCGAAGCCTTCCTCCGTCACGCGCACGACGCGCCCGGGCGTCGCGCCAACCGTGACTGTCTCGCCGAACTGTGGAAGCATCGCGCACCTGACGTAGGCGCCGGAAAGCGAAACGTCGACGAGCATCCCCGGATGGTGCGAGCCGTCGGTCAGCGTCACCCCTACGCGCTTGTGAACAGGTTCGATGCGCTCGTGGCGGCGATCTTCGCGCAGCCCAAGTTCGCTGCGGTTGACGAGCCACGTCAGAGTGTCGGCGATCTTGTCGCGCTTCTTGGGCGAGAGCCGAAGCTGGATCGCGAAGCCATCCTTGAGATGGCGCACGATGTCGCCTTCGAGACGCCCGAGGTGTTCGAGGTAAACCACCACCCGTTGGCCGATATGCCCGGTGACAGGGGCCGCGAGTGCAAGTCCGCCCGCGGACACGTCGATGGTCTGGCAGGGCAACTCGCGGCGGTCCGTGAGCATGTAGCGTCCGAACAGGGAAACCTTCACGCGCGCATGACGGCGCCGATCTTCGTTCAACGCCGCGACGGCGGCCACAGCGGACAGCTTTCCCGAAATCATCCACTCATGCTCCGCGGATTGAGCAAAGGTTAGCGACCTCGGGTTAAAATCAACTTAAACTTGAGTATTTTTGCCCTTGCCTCCATCGATCACGCGCAGGCGCCCGTGGGCCTGCGCAGCGGCGGGCGTCGCGGGCACGCCTCTCCATGGGTCGGTCCGCCCCGCGCCTGCGAAGCCCGGTTGCGCCAGTGGCCTGCGCAAGGCCCGCGCCGAGACAAGTTCGAGGGGAGCAAGACCCGCGCGCCGATGCAGCGGACCGAAGGGCGCAGGTCCGCCCAGAATGCGGGGTTTGCCGCCCGGCTCCGGCGCCAGCGGCAACAGCAGAACCTCGATTGCGAGGCTCGTCTGGCCCCTGGAGGGTGTGCGCGCGCCGATCACGACGGGCAGTCGTTCGTCCTGAACGACGCGCAGCATGGATTCGAGCAGGGGCTGGCTCCCGGCCTCCCAGCACTCCAGAAATGACGCGCCAAGGCGAGCTCTCGCCGTGAGCCGTGTGAGCGTGCCGCCGACGACGCGCAGCGGGTAGGCGCGGCGTACGTCGGCTTCGACAAGGAACGTGTTTGCGAGCAGCGCGCGCATGTTCTCGGGCGCCGCGTCGAGGAAGACGCGGTCGAGCCCGGCGCGCAGCGCGTCCCAATATGAGAACAGCTCAATTGTCGCCGCCTGTTTCATTCTGAGACGTTCCCACCGCCCGCTGCGCCGGAATGATCCGTTCGCGCGCCATCTCGCGTATCGCTGACGACAAAAGCGTGATCCATGCCAGCCGCGCGGATTTGCGGAGCTTGCCCTTCCGTTGCAATCCCGTCATGGAGAATTGCCCGGCGCAAAGCGCGCGGCGCGAAGGAGCGAACATGGCTGGCGGCGCCCGTGAGCCCGTTTTCAATCTGCCCGGCGTAGTGATCGGCGTGCTGGCCGCGCTCATCGGCGTGCATCTGGTTCGGCTCTACGCCCTTACGGACATGGAGGATTCCCTCTTGCTCCGAGCCTTGGCCTTCGTGCCGGGGCAGTTCGCGTTTGCGTTCGATCCCGACGCCATCGCGCGTGAGTTGACGCGTCTCGCCGAGGAGGGAGACCGCCAACGCCTCGCCATCGCGCAATTTCTGCTCGGCACGCCGCGCCCGCAATACTGGAGCCCGCTGACCTACGCTTTCCTCCACGCCGACTGGACGCATCTGGGCGTCAACGGGCTTTGGCTAGCGGCCTTCGGAGCGCCCGTCGCGCGGCGTTTTGGCGTCATGCGCTTTCTTGCGCTCTTCGCGGTCGCTTCGGTAACCGGCGCATTGGCGCATTTCCTGACGAGGCCGCTTGATCTCGTGCCTGTCATTGGCGCGTCGGCCGCAGTGTCAGGACTGACCGCGGCGGCGCTGCGCTTCGTGTTCCAGCCCGGGGCGCCGCTTGGCGCGCAGGCCTGGTATGGCCCCCTGTCGCCTGAGGATGCTGCGCGCCAGCCCGCGCTGAGTCTGGGCGCGGCGGTGCGCGACCGCCGCGTCATCCAGTTTGCTGCGATCTGGTTTGCGATCAACATCGCCGTCGGGCTGCTCGCTACGCCGCTGGGCATGTCCGACTACGGCGTGGCGTGGGAGGCGCACATCGGCGGTTTTATCGGCGGTTTCCTGCTTTTTCCGCTTTTCGATCCCCCCCGGCGGGAGCCTCCAGCCTATTTCAATTACTAGCGCACGAAAAAATCCCGCTGTTTCGCTTGCGGGAACCTGAGTCGGGGGGCATCCTTTTCTTCCTCGCCGGAAGTTCGAGGCGGGGAGCCCGGCGTGAGGCAGGAGGAAGCCTTCATGACTGTCAGGCGCATATTGGCGGCCAAGGGCCGCGACGTGGTGACCATTTCTCCCACCAGCAGCCTTGCCGAGGCCGCACGACTCCTCACCGAGCGACGCCTTGGCGCGCTGGTGGTCACGGACTCCTCGGGCGCGGTCGCCGGCATCCTCTCGGAACGCGACATCGTACGCAGCATCGCTGCGCACGGCCCCGCGTCGCTCGACCAGCCGGTGTCCCACTGCATGACGCGCGACGTGGTCACGACTGTCGACTCAGCCACCATTCAGACGGTCATGAGTGAAATGACGGACGGGCGCTTCCGCCATTTGCCGGTGGTGGAGCAGGGCAGGCTTTCGGGCATTGTCTCCATCGGGGACGTGGTGAAACATCGTCTTGCCGAAATGGAGGACGAGCAGCAGGCGTTGCGCGAATACATCGCGACCGCCTGATCAGCCCTCGATCTTCTCCAGCCGAACGGCGCCGTCATTGGTCACCGCGCGGCGATAGAAGCACGAGCGCCGGCCTGTGTGGCACGCCTTCCCGTCGCCGCCCGCCTCGACCTTGATCTGGATGGCGTCCTGATCGCAGTCGACGAGCAGTTCGCGCAAGGTTTGCACCTGGCCGGATGTGTCGCCCTTGCGCCATAGCGAATTGCGCGAGCGCGACCAGTAGTGTGCGACGCCCGTTTCCAACGTCAGCCGCAGCGCTTCCTCGTTCATATAGGCGACCATCAGGATGTCGCCCGTGGCGATTTCCGTGGTGATGCAGACGATGAGGCCGTCGCGGTCGAACTTCGGGGCGAAGCCCTCGCCTTCCTCGATGGCGCGCTTGTCGCCGCGCTGGGCGAATGGGGTTTGCGTCATGGAGCTGATCCTTTGCGCGGACCTTTAGCACCGCGCGGGCGCCTGTCACAGTCCGAAGCGGCCGTAGCCCGGAATTTTGACCCCGGGCCGCCTCAGATCGAGCCCTGCGACGAGGCCGAGGAGGTTCAGTTCGATCCCTTCGACCCATGCGACCGTCGCGCCAAAGTATCCGCCGAGAGTGACGCGCACGCCGGTGCGGGAAGGCGCGAAACCGAACCAGTCGCCGTTCGCGGGGAAGTCCTTGCCGATGGCGGTGGGCGGCAGCGCGGCGCCGGCCTCCGGCACGGCGGCCAGAACGCTCGCGACGAACGTGTTGGAGTTCGGCCCCGGCCACGCGCTGTAATCGCCGCGATTGCGGTAGGCGTAAGCGTCCACCGCAGCGCGGATGCGCGGGATGAGCCTCTCGGCTTCCTCCCCATCGGCGGCAAACACGGACTCGATGTCGTTGCCGAACCATCGGCCGTCGGGCGCGTAGCCGTTGATCCGGATCGGCGTCCCCCATCCCACTTTGTCGAAGCGCTGATAGCCCGCGGCGCCGCGTTCCTTCACCACGATCCAGGAGTGCGTTGCGAAGATGCCGCGCCAGCGGCCGACCCGCGACGAATAGATCCGCACCATCGCCGGCTCGTGCGCCTGCGGATGGGGCAGCGCGCCCGTGCTCGACCAGTCAGCGCGAGACCAGTGGCTGTCGTCTCCTTGCGCCCAGTAGATCGCCGCGCGCAGGGCGACGGGCGCAAAAAAGGCGATCAGGGCGCCGAGGAGCATCAGGCGGAACAACTTCATCTCTTTACACATGTGGGCCGATTCCGGCGAAGGAAGGGCGCAGGCACCCCGGCCACACGATGTTTTGAACCGGGGGCTGTCGCGCAAGCTTCGCCGCCCCATGTTAACCTCCTAGCCCTTCGCTGCACGAGACAAGGGAGCATCGCATGGCCCGCCTTGCCCATTTCGCCTTTGCGCTTCATGCGTTCGCCGCGCTGGTCATCTCACCAGCCGGTGCGCAGGAGCCCGCGAAGCCGGAAGGCTGCCCGCGGCTGGTTTCGTACGATCAGCCGCGGATCATTCCGGCCTCCCTGCGCGAGGATGAACTGTCTATCCGCTTCGTCGGTCACGCGACGTTCCTGATCGAAACACCGGCGGGCGTGCGGGTCGCCACCGACTACAACGATTACGTGCGGCCGCAGATCCTGCCCAACGTCATTACGATGAACAGGGCTCACTCGACGCATTACACCAACAATCCGGACCCGGGCATCAAGCATGTTTTGCGCGGATGGAACCCCGGCGGCGGCGCCGCCGATCACGACGTCACGATCGGCGACATGCGCATTCGCAATGTTTCGACCAATATTCGCGGGTGGGATGGAACCGAACGCGGCGGCAATTCGATCTTCGTCTTCGAAGCGTCGCAATTGTGCGTGGCGCATCTTGGCCACCTGCATCACGAGTTGACGATAGAACACCTGCGGCAGCTGGGTCGCATCGACGTTGCGCTTGTGCCCGTGGACGGCAGCTACACGCTGACGAAGGAGCAGATGCTGGAAGTCGTGCGCTCAATCCAGCCGATGGTCGTGATCCCGATGCACTTCTTCAGCCAGCACACGCTCAACCAGTTCATCGAGATCGCGCGGGAGCGTTACGCCATCGAGCGCATGGCGTCCCCGGAGATTACGCTGACGCGGGAGAAGCTGCCGCGCCGCACCACCGTGATGGTCTTGCCCGGACGCTGACGGTTGCCTAGTTGCCGCGCGACGTCACCATGATGATGAGCGCCTGTTGAGCGACGGCTTCCCGCTCGCAGCCGCTCGTGTCGTAGTCGCCGCGCCCGTAGGTTCCTCTCGTGACGGCTTCTGATCCCCACGCGGACACCGCGGCCGCTGCATGGCAAAGCGCGCGCGCCTGACCCCGTATGCGATTGACCGCTCCCTTGTAGACTTCGACGTTGCGCCGCGCGAACCGCCTGCGCTCTTCATCCGACAGCCTGACCGCCTCCATCCACGCCTGCATCTCGCGGCGATTGCATACTCGCGCGTTGTTCGTCTTTTTCATGCAGGGTTCGTAGATTAGTCCGATGCAGGCCTGCGGTCCTCCCGTCATCTCGGCCATGATCTGTTCGCGCAAGGGTCCAGGAGGAGGCAGGTCGCCTTCGGGCCCCGCCTTTCTGTTCACGCACTCCGCCAGCTGCTCCGCATCATCGCCGACCTGCGCGATGGAAGATGCGCTCGTCAGCGCAACGATGGCGAAAGCGACGGCGGCGGCTAACTTCATGGCGTCGGCTCGGGATGGGCGTTCAACTGCTTCGGAGGGCCCATATTAAAGGAGGCCGGAAACGCCGCAACAAGGCCGAAGCCTACCTTCCGCCCTCGTAACCTGCGACGACGTCCGGCGTCCGCCAGGCGAGGCGCTGCCCGCCATCGACGTAAATCGTCTGGCCGGTGACGCTGCGCGCGTTGACGAGATAGACCACGGCGTCGGCGACTTCATCCGGTTCGGCGGCACGCTGCAACGGCGTCGCGGCGGCCTCGCCCTCGAAAGCGGCGGCTCCGTCGTTGACGTTCGGCATCACGGGTCCAGGCGCGACCGCGTTGACGCGAATATCCGGAGCGAACGACTGCGCCAACGTCTGCGTCGCGGTTTGCAGGGCCGATTTCGACAGCGTGTAGGAAAAATAATGCGGGTTGAGCCGCGCGACACGCTGGTCGAGCACATTGATGATCGCGCCGCGTGCGCCTTGTGGCAGCGCGGCGCGCATGGCGCTCGCAAGGGCCAGCGGCGCGCGCAGGTTCACCGCCATGTGACGCTCGAACAGCCTCGCGTCGAATGGGGCCGCTGCATCGCGCTCGAACAGGGAGGCGTTATTGACGAGCGCCGTGACCGGCCCAAGACGCGCGTGTGCGTCTCCCACCAGCGCCGCCATGTCATCGGACGCGAGATCAGCAACGACGACGCAGGCGCGCCCGCCGAGCGAACGGATTTCAGTTGCAGTCGCCTCCGCTTCCGGGCGCGAACGCGACGAAGAATGGAGCGCGAGGGCGTAACCCTCCCGCGCCAATCTCAGCGAAACAGCCTTGCCGATGCGCTTTCCGCCGCCGGTGACGAGCGCGGCGCCGCGCGCCTCGATCATCGCCGCGTCATTTCCCGCGCACGAGCGTCAGGAAGCGTACCTGCTCCGCGGGATCGCGCATCCGGCCCGTGAAGCGCGTCGTGACCGTCGAGGCGCCGTTTTTCTGAACGCCGCGAATCGACATGCACATGTGTTCGGCCTCTATCATCACGGCGGCGCCAAGCGGCTCGAGCGCCGTTTCGAGTGCGTCCGTGATCTGCGCCGTCATGGTTTCCTGCGTCTGCAGGCGCCGCGCATAGATTTCGACGAGACGGGCGAGCTTCGATAGCCCCACGACCCCGCCGTTCGGGTAATAGGCGATGTGCGCCTTGCCGACGAACGGCACCATATGGTGCTCGCAATGCGACGCGAAATCGATGTCCTTCACGAGGACCATGTCGTCGTAGCCCTCGACCTCCTCGAAGATCGTTCCGAGAATTTCGTCGGGATCCTGATGGTAGCCGGCAAAAAACTGTTCGTAGGCCTTCACCACGCGCTTGGGCGTATCCAGAAGCCCCTCGCGCCCTGGATTTTCGCCAACCCAGCGAAGCAGCGTGCGGACGGCCTCTTCGGCCTCCGCGCGGCTCGGACGTTCGACCGGGTTTTCGCAAATACCCGCCTCGACCGAACCAGAATGTCCAGTAATCAAGGTCTTAACCACGGCATCCATGTGGCGCCTCCTTTGAAAAACGCTGCTCAACCGCAACAGTCCATCCTACGCGGGGTGCCGGGGAATGGACCACCGAAAAATTCGCGTGCTTGGATTTCTCGCCCCGCCCACGCTTCCCCCCGCATTGCGGCGGCCCCAAGGCGCACCCTATATAGGGAGCGCGCCGGCGCTTCGGAACACGCCGCCGCGAAAGCTCAGATCATGCTCAACGACGTCTACAACAAGCGCATCCTCGAACTCGCAGCCGACATTCCACGGCAGGGACGGCTTGTGAGTCCGCATGCCAGCGCCACCGCGCACTCCAAGCTGTGCGGTTCGACTGTGACCATCGACCTGAACCTCGAAGGCGGAAAAGTGAGCGACTTCGCGCACGATGTGAAAGCCTGCGCGCTGGGTCAGGCGTCCTCGTCGATCATGGCGCGCAATGTCGTCGGCTCCACGCCCGATGAACTCCGCGAAATGCGCGAGACCGTTCGCCGGATGCTGAAGGAAAACGGCGCGCCGCCCACGGAAGGCAAATGGCGCGACATTGCGGTTCTTGAACCAGTGCGCGATTACAAGGCGCGGCACGCCTCGACGATGCTCACGTTCGACGCTGTGGTGAAGGCGCTTGACGAGATTGAACAGCGGGAAGGGCAGGGCGCGTCAGCCAGCGCCGGCGGCTGAGATCATGGCTTCGGCGGGCGATGTCTCCCTCGTCTCGAAAGCTGCTCGCGGCGCGGCGCACGTCCTGATCCGCGCCTATCAACTCACGCTTTCGTCGATCATGGGGCGGCATTGCCGCTATTTGCCGACATGTTCTGAATACACTGACGAGGCGATCCAGCGGCATGGCCTTTGGGCAGGAGGCTGGATGGGCTTTGCCCGCATCTGCCGGTGCAGGCCGGGCGGCGCGTCGGGTTACGATCCCGTGCCGGACGCCAACCCGCGCGGCAGGCCATACCTGCCCTGGCGATATGCAGACTGGCGCGGGCCACGCGCCTGCGAGGCGGTGGAGAAGGAATAAAGTTCGTACAGCAATAAGGCGGCCCGCAGGCCGCCTTTGAATTCCTGTTGGCAAGTGATCTCAGTCCCGCCGCTTCACGTCCGGGGCGACGGCCTCGTCGGCCAGCGAGTCGAGCGCCTCGTCCATGCTCATGGACGACTGCCCCTGCGAGCCGAGACGGCGGATGGAAACCGTCCGTTCCTCCGCTTCACGCTTGCCGACCGCGAAGATCACGGGAACCTTTGCGAGCGAATGTTCGCGCACCTTGTAGCCGATCTTCTCGTTGCGCAGGTCGACCTCGACTCGCAGGCCCTTCTTGCGCGCCGCCGCCGCAAGCTCCATCGCATAGTCGTCGCCATCCTGCGTGATCGTGCAGATGACGATCTGCAGCGGCGAAAGCCACAGCGGCAGATGACCCGCGTAATGCTCGATCAGGATGCCGGTGAAGCGTTCGAGTGAGCCGAACATCGCGCGGTGGATCATCACCGGCGTCGTCTTCTCGCTGTCGGCGCCGATGTAGAACGCGCCGAAGCGCGCGGGAAGGTTGAAGTCCACCTGCGTGGTGCCGCATTGCCATTCGCGGCCGATGGCGTCGCGCAGCGTGTATTCGAGCTTCGGCCCGTAGAACGCGCCTTCGCCGGGATTGACGCCGGTGCGAATTCCCTGCGCCGCCACCTTTTCGAGCACGCGCATGAGCGCCGCTTCGGCCTTGTCCCAGACCTCATCCGAGCCGACGCGCTTCTCGGGCCGCGTCGAGAGCTTCACCACCACGTCCGAGAACCCGAAGTCCTCATAGACGGACATGATGAGCTCGTTGACCTTCATGGCTTCGTCCATGATCTGGTCTTCGGTGCAGAAGATATGCGCGTCATCCTGCGTGAACGCGCGCACGCGCATCACGCCGTGCAGCGCGCCCGAGGGCTCGTAGCGATGCACGATGCCGAACTCGGCGATCTTCAGCGGCAGGTCCCGATAGCTCTTCAGACCATTCTTGAAGATCTGCACATGGCCCGGGCAGTTCATGGGTTTGAGCGCGAATACGCGTTCGTCCTCGGTCTTGGTGAGGAACATGTTCTCGCGATACGTCTGCCAGTGGCCGGACGTTTCCCACAACGCGCGGTCGAGCACCTGCGGCGTATTCACCTCGATATAGCCGGCGTCTTCCTGCCTGCGGCGCATGTAGCCGATCAGCGTCTGAAACAGGGTCCAGCCCTTCGGGTGCCAGAACACCGTGCCCGGCCCTTCCTCCTGGAAGTGGAACAGGTCCATCTCGCGCGCGAGGCGGCGATGGTCGCGGCGCTCGGCTTCTTCCAGCTGCTTGAGGTACGCGTCGAGATCTTCCTGCTTCGCCCATGCCGTGCCGTAGATGCGGCTGAGCATCGGCTTGGTGGAATCGCCGCGCCAGTAGGCGCCGGCGACCTTCATCAGCTTGAAGGCGGAGCCGACCTTGCCCGTCGACGTCATGTGCGGGCCGCGGCACAGATCGAGCCAGTCGCCCTGCTTGTAGATCTTGAGCGTCTGGTCCTCGGGGATCGCGTCCACGAGCTCGATCTTGAACGCTTCGCCCTTGGTCGCGAAATAGCTTTTGGCCTCGTCGCGCGACCATTCCTCTTTGGTGAACGGTTTGTCGCGGCCGATGATTTCGCGCATCTTCTTTTCGATCGCCGCGAAATCCTCAGGCGTGAACGGCGTCTCCCTGTAGAAATCGTAATAGAAGCCGTTGTCGATCACGGGACCGATGGTGACCTGCGTCCCCGGGAAAAGCGTCTGCACGGCTTCTGCGAGAACGTGCGCGCAATCGTGCCGGATCAGCTCCAGCGCGCGCGGGTCCTCGCGGTTGATGAACTCGATTTTGGCGTCCGCGCGGATCGGATCGGCGAGATCGGCGAGAACGCCGTTCACGGCCATCGCAACGGTGCGCTTTGCAAGGGACGGGGAAATCGACCTGGCTATGTCGGCGCCAGAAACGCCGGGCTCGAACTGGCGCTGCGCGCCGTCAGGAAACGTGACGGAGATCATGTCTGCTCCTTTTGCTCACTCGCCGAAACGAGCCGGCGTAAGCGATGAGGGAGCCGGGGATATAGCGAAGCGCGGCGAAGGGATCAACGCCGCGCTTTTGCAAGCTCACGCCGCCTGCGAGCGGGGTTCATCGCCCTCAAGCATGCAGGCCACGTTCGTGCCGCGGGAGACGACGTCGAACACGGGCGAGTACTTCGGGCCCATGGCGACGATTTCGCGCTTCTGTTCGTCCGTAAGGTCGCCCTCGACATCGAAGAATGCGCGGATCGCCTGATAGCCGTTGCGCACGTCCTTCGAGAGACCGAGGAAGCCGCGCAGGTCGAGGTCGCCCTCGAACCGTGTGCGCACGGCCTTCAGCGGAATTCCCTTGGCGGCCGCGTGGTAGACGATGGCGGTCGTCAGGCACCCCGCGAGCGCGTGGAGCAGGTTTTCAACGGGGTTCGGCCCCTTGTCGCCGGACAGCAGGACGGCGGGTTCGTCATTGAGCAGCACGAAGGGCGTCGCGTGCGTCAACTCCTGCCGGGTCCCATGGAAGCCGGCGACGGTTGACCGGTTGAGGCCTCCATCCACCCATTCATTGCGCAGTCGAAACTCGAACTTCGCCAATCCCGGGTCGGCCTTCACTGCCGCAAGGGTCGTGGAAAGGGCGCCGGTGTCGACGCCGTTCATGTTGGATTGCATCGTCTTGATCCTTCTCTCGCACTTTCTGGTTCTCGCCAGGCCAAAGACCAAACCAACTGGTCGGTATCTTTATAAAAACAGACTAAATGGTCTGTCAACCATGTGTCAGTTCGGGCTGTGCGCGAACGCACATCTTGTGGATACAGGTCAAAACGCCTAGATACAGACTGGTTGGTATTTAGAGGTTCTAATGATGGCGCAGAGCAAGGGCGAGGCGACTCGCGAGCGTCTACTGGCGGCAGCCGAGGCTTTGATCCTTGAGAAGGGTTACGCTGGCGCGACGGTGGACGACATCCTGCGCGCGACAAAGATGACGAAGGGCGCGTTCTTTCACCACTTCCGGGACAAGGCCGACCTGGCCCGCGCAGTCGTCGAACGATACGCCCGGCGCGATTTCGAATTGTTCGCCGCGTGGTCTGAGCGTGCAGACCGGTTGAGCGACGATCCGCTTGAGCGCGTCTTCATTTTCCTGCGGCTGTTTGAAGAGTTCCTCGACAACCTTGGCAAGCCGTTTCCAGGTTGCGTGTTCGCCTCATACACATACGAGAGCCGCCAGTTCGAGCCGGAATTGCTGGATTACGTCCGACAGAGTCTCGGCGCGTGGATTCGCCTGTACGAGGAGAAACTGGAGGCCTTGCTCGCCGTCCGGAAGCCGCGCCACGACGCGTCCGCGCGCGCGCTTGCAGAGATGATCGTCACGATCATCGAGGGCGGTTTCGTCATGGCGAATGCAATGAGTGACGCGCGCTGGCTACAGCGTCAGTCAGCGCAATACCGCGATTACCTGAAACTGCTTTTTGCGCCGCTCTGATAGCGGTCACGTGCGCGCCAGCACTTCCACGGCGAGCCCGTATATGCGCAAACGCGTGTCTTCGGGCATCCCGCGTAGCGTTTCGAGATAGACCCGCCCCGCGCGGCACATCATGGCGTCGGTTAGCGGCGGGTCTGGCGCCTTGCCGTCGAGCAGCGCCTCGACCTCTGGCCGGCCGAGCCCCTTTTCCATGAGCGCCGTTTCGAGCTGCGCGAACTCCGAGTCGCTTGGCGGCCGGCGCTCGATTCGGCTCGTGCGCCCGTCAAGAATGGCGTTGAGATTGGCCTGGGCCATTTCAACCACGAGTTCGCGGTTCCTTGCCGAAAACTCATAAAACCGCTGCGTGGCGTTCCCGTAGAGAAAGTCGACGCACAATTGCGGGTCGGCCCTGGCGAGTGCGTCGAGCATCCGGGTCTGCGTCTCGAACATCTTTTCAAGATGCGGCCCGTCGGCTTTCGCCGCGAGAACGCCGTGGGTGCGGCGCAGCTCGCGCACAGCCTCAGCCAGGTATACGTCCGGCGTGTCGAGCTTCGATCCGTCCACGGCGCGCTGCGCGAACCCGTTGACCAACCGGTCAAAGTCCTGGGGAAACGCGCGACGCATCGCGTTGAAGAACCCGCTGGTCTCCTGCGCGAGCTGCAAGCGTTCCTCGACAGCCTGTCGCGCGACGGGTCGCAGGTCGTCTCCCGGCGGCAAAGCGGCGACCCTTGTGCGCGATGCGCGCGGCTGGGTTTCAATCTCCGGGCGCGTCATGGAGTCGAAAGCTTCCCATCCAAGCGCAACGCTTGCGACGAAAGCCACGATCACCAGGACGATCCGAAGAATATGCATGCTTGTTCTCTCCGGGCCGGGTCACGCGGCGACCCAGCGTCCTTCCTTGTCGCGGCCCACGCGCCCCGCGATGCGAAGCTCCTCCAGCTTTAGGACGATTTCACGACCGTCGCGAGAGCCTGTCGACGCCATCAGCTCCTGGAAGAATTTCGGCCCGTCGGCGAGAGCCGCCTCTACCGAGGCGAAACGGTTGCCCTCGTAGGAGGGCGGCGCGGGGATCGTGGGGCCGCCCGCCATGGCCTGCGCAAAGGGCAGGGTGCAGTCGAAACCCGCCTTCGCGCCCGTGCGTTGGCCCTGCAACGAGGGGTCAAGCGGCACGGCCCGGAACCCGCCCTGCACGACCAGATCACGGTCGGCCTGGAAGCGCGTGGCCATAGCCCAGTCCATCTGACCATCGCTTCGCACATCGATGTCCGGATCGACGATCCAGACATGCTTCGAGTTCGCGACCGAGCCGAACACGGCGGCGATGGCGTTGCGCGCCTCGCCGGGCGCCCGCTGGCGGATCGCCACGCGCACATGCAGGCTGCCGCCGGACGCCGTCAGCACGTTCACGTCGACAGGTTCGCGCACCGCAGTTTGCAAGGCGCGCCATATGGTGACTTCCGCGCGCGTGGCGTTGAGTTGCGACGTGTCGGTGCGCTCCATCGTGCGGCCGCCGATAGTGGATGTCTGGAACAGCGCATCCGCCCGCTTCGTGATCGCCGTGAGATGGAAAACGGGGTTGGTCTTCAACTCGCCATAGTAGCCGAGAAACTCGCCATAGGGCCCTTCCGGCTCGACGTGTCCGCGTTCGTCGAAATAACCCTCGAGGATCATTTCGGCGTCGGCGGGAACCATGAGGTCGTTCGTCACGCATTTGACGAGCGGCAGCGGCCCGTCCCGCAGGCTCGCCATGATCCCGACTTCGTCGACCGGAATGCGCATCACGGCCGCGACGTGGTCGACCGGATGCGCGCCGAGCACGAAGGCGACCGGCAGCTTTTCGCCGCGCCGCGCGCTCATCTCATAAATTACCTTGAGATCGCTCGGCGCCAGAAGATCGACGCCCGCTTCGCGGCGGCCTCGCAGCATCAGGCGGCGGATGCCGACGTTGGTGAGGCCCGTCGCCGGGTCGCGCACGATATCGATGGTCGATGAAATGTACGGCGCGCCATCGAGCGCGTGTTGCAGATGTACGGGCAGCTTCGTCAGGTCCGCGTCGTCGCCCGTCAGCACGACCTGCTGAACGGGCGCCTCGGCGCGGCTCAATTCCACGAGTTGCGGCCGGTTTTGCAACCGCCGCATGATTTCGTGCGTCAGATTTTCGGGCTTGCAGCCGAACGCCAGGGCGATGCGCGCGCGACCCCCCATCACATTGCCGGCAAGCTCGGCCCCCTCCGGACCGGCGTGGCGAAACAAGATGGCCTTCGTGGAGCCCTCGAGATGGGAGGCGACATCGGCGAGGTCGACCGGAGCGTCGATGACCGTCGCCTCGCCGGCGGCGGCGGCTTCCTCCATGAAACGGCGCAGGCGATGTCGGTCGAGGTCTATCGAAGCCCCTGCTTTCTGCAGAATGGTCATTTCAGCTCCCGTAACGGCGCCTTGGCGGGCGTCTACCTTCGATTATCGCAAAACCGGCAGCCCCGCCAATAATCGAGCCGCCACGATTCCGCCATTCCCGCAGGGCATCCACCGAGCCGGAACCGATGACGATGAATCGACTGATTTCTGCGTTTTTAGCCGCAAGCTTCGCCTTGTTTGCCCATCCCGTGGGCGCGAACGAGGCCGTGTGTTCGGACAGAACATGCGATGAGCAGCAGATTGGCCCCTACGTCGCGCCCGACATCGCGCTTCCTGACCCGGCAGAGAAATTCGATCCGCGCGGCAAGCCCATCGAAGTTCCGGGGATGAACGGCGTTGCGCTGAGAAGCCGGCCGGGCGCGGGCGTCTGGCTGGGCGAAGCGCCAGGAAAGGCCAATGTCTTCCTCCGGCCTGCCCGGGAAAGCGTCAACGTCGATATCAAGCTCGACTTCTGAGCGATTCTAGGTCGTTGAGACTCGCCCGCCATTGGCGGGCGTGTTGCGAAATGCTATTGCCCTGACTGTCACAACAAAGCCGGGAGGGGCAATTGGCCGCCGAGAAGAATGGGCGTGATACCCGCAACGACCTGAGCCGCGAAGAACCGCAGGGCCCGCTCGCCGCGAAGGCCGGCTTCGGCAGCGACGTTGTCGCTGAAACGCTGCGAGACATGGATCTGACGTATATCGCATTGAATCCGGGCGCGAGCTACCGCGGCCTGCACGATTCCATCGTCAACTATCTCGGCAACAAGAACCCCGAAATGCTTCTGTGCCTGCACGAGGAGCATGCAATTCACATTGCGCAGGGCTATGCGAAGGTCACGGACAAGCCGATGGCCTGCGCTGTTCACTCCAACGTCGGCCTGATGCACGCGACGATGGCGATCTTCAACGCGTGGTGCGATCGCATGCCCATGGTGATCATGGGCGCGGGCGGCCCCGCCGACGCCGCCAAGCGCCGTCCGTGGATCGACTGGATTCACACATCGCGCGATCAGGGCGCGATCATCCGCAATTACGTGAAGTATGACGATATGCCCACATCGCCGGCCGCCGCACGCGAGGCGCTGGCGCGCGCCAAGTGGCATGCGGTCACTGCGCCGAAAGGCCCGGTCTATGTGAACCTGGACGTTCACCTCCAAGAGGATGCCCTGAAGGAAGAGCTTCCGCCATTCGATGTGAACCGCTTCGTGCCCGCCGTTTCAGTCGGCGCCACGCCGGCGCAGGTCGATGAACTTGCGAAACTCGCCCGCGGCGCGAAGAATCCGGTGATCGTCTATGGCCGCTTCTCGCGTTCGGAGAAGGGCTGGAACGAGCGCGTGGCGCTGGCCGAGAAGCTCGGCGCCGGCGTCCTTTCCGACCTCAAGGTAGGCGGCAGCTTCCCGACCGAGCATCCGCTGCACATCACGTGTCCCGGCATGGCGCCGGTGAAGGAAGTGGCCGAGGCGCTGAAGAACGCCGACCTGATACTCGCCTTCGACGTGGTGGATCTCGCGGGCCTGTTCAAGACGAACCTCAACGGTGCGCTGCCGCCGGGCAAGATCGTCCATGTCTCCGTCGACCATCGTATCCACAACGGCTGGTCCATGGATCATCAGGGGCTGCCGCCCGTCGACGTTTTCGTGTCCGCCGAAGCCGACGTCGTCGTTTCGCAGCTGCTCGAAGCGCTCGCCGATGTGAAGGCGCCCGCGCTGAAGGTGCTTCGCGAACGTCCGAAGTATGAGATCCGCGACGCCAAGGAGCGTCCGCTCGTCCGCGACCTCGCTCTTTCGCTGCATAAGGCGCTGGGCGACCGCGACGTCTGCCTCATGTCCACCACCATCGCATGGCACGAAGACTGGTGGCCGATCCGCCATCCGCTCGATTACACCGGCGGCGCCGGCGGCGGCGGCCTTGCGGCCGGTCCTGGCATTTCTGTAGGCGGGGCGCTCGCGCTGCGCAACGACAAGCGGATGGCGGTAGGCATCGTCGGCGACGGCGATTTCCTGATGGGTGCGACGGCCGTGTGGACGGCCGTGCGCTACAAGCTCCCGCTTCTGCTGGTCATCTCCAACAACTCGTCCTTCTTCAATGACGAACTGCATCAGGAGCGCGTCGCCATCGCGCGCAATCGTCCCGTCGAGAACAAGTGGATCGGCCAGAAGATGATCGAACCCGATGTCGACATTGCCTCGATTGCGCGCGGACAGGGCGCCATGGGCATCGGGCCGATCCACTCGATCGGCGAATTGCCGGCAGCGTTCGCCAAGGCGATCGCCGAGGTCGAAGCCGGAGGGGTCGCGGTCGTCGACGTTCGCGTTGTGCCGGGCTACGCCTGATCCGTCAGGCTGCATCGCAAGCAATCACGGCCGGGTTCCTCCGGCCGTTTTCTTTTGCGCCTAGTCCGCGATGGAGCGGATATAGGCCCATATGCCGTCGAACTCCTCGTCGCTGAACGTGCCTTCCCACGCGGGCATCTGGCCCTTTCCCTCGCGCACGGACCTGTCGAACCGCGCCCGATCGTCCTTTCCCAGCGCCTTCAAGTCGAACAAATTATTGGGATTGCTGATGCGCTCGCCGTGGCAGGGCGCACAGTTGTCTTCAAACAGCCGCTCGCCGGCCTCGACCGGCGTTTGCGCGTAGGGCGGGGTAGCCAAACCCGGGAAAACTATAAGAAAAACAGCCAGGGCTGTCCGCGCGCCCATCATCTTCCTCCCGCATACTTGTCATGTTTCAACTAAAGTGCTCGAATACCAAAAGTAGCACAAGGCCATCTGAAAGGCCCTGGCTCGGGGAGGCAGACATGACCAAGAAGGCGCTAGGCGTCGCTGCGGTTATTATCGCGGCGACCGGTTCGGTTGCGTTGGCGCAGGTGAAGGATTTCAAGCCGGTTACGGCTGAAACTTTGAAAAACCCGGCCGCCGCAGATTGGTTGATGATCAATCGAACCTACGATCAGCAGCGTTTTAGTCCGCTCGACCAGATCAACAAGTCGAATGTCAAGCACCTCGGGCTCGCCTGGTCGCGCGGGATGCCTGCGGGAACGCAGGAATCCACTCCTCTCGTCTATAATGGCGTCATTTATGTCGTTCGGCCCGGGGCTGGTATTCAGGCGCTCGACGGCGCAAATGGCGATCTCTTGTGGGAGTACAATCGCACCTATCCAAAGGAGATGGCGGATTCCATTGGCGGGCCGAACGCGGCGCGCGCCAAGAGCCTCGCGATCTTCGAGGACATGATCTACTTCAGCGCACCTGACGGCTTCCTCCTCGCGCTCGACGCGGCGACAGGCAAGGTGCGATGGGAAACAAGGGTTCAGGAGTTCAAGGAAAGGACCCAGCACACCGGGGGCGTCATCGTCGCGGATGGCAAGGTGATCTCCAACCGCACTTGCGAAACGCGGGCAGGGTGTTTCATTTCCGCGCATGACGCGCGCACCGGCAAGGAAGTCTGGAAGTTCTACACGACAGCGGCGCCGGGTGAAGCAGGCGGGAACACGTGGGCGAATGTGCCGGTCGAGAAGCGTGTCGCCAGTTCATGGGGCCTGCCTGGCTCCTATGATCCCGCGCGCAACGTCGTCTACTGGTCGATCGCGAACCCGAAGCCGTATACGCGCCTATTCCGTCACGGCAGCGCGGAAGCGGTCGGCAAGACGGCGCCGGCGGACCTTTACAGCAATTCCACGGTTGCCCTCGATGCGGCCACCGGCAAGCTCGTGTGGTATTACCAGCATCTGCCCGGCGACGACTGGGACGCCGATCATATCCACGAACGCACGCTCGTGCGCACGAAGGTCGCGCCCGATCCCAGGTTCGTGAAGTGGATCAATCCGAATGTGACGAAGGGCGAGGAGCGCGAGATCGTTGTCGCAGTCGGCGAAGCGGGCGGCATTTGGGCGCTTGACCGCGCGAACGGGCAGTTTCTGTGGGCGCATCCGTTCCCCTATGACGTGCCCGAGTTCAACATTTCGAATATCGACGTCGACACAGGCCGCGTTCATGTCAACTGGGACAAGATATTCAAGAAGGACGGCGACAGCATCACCGCCTGCTATCACAACGTGCGCAGCTTCTGGTCGACCGCTTATCATCCGGGCAAGAACGCGCTTTACGTGCCGTTCAACGACAATTGCCTTGAGATGACCGCGAACGCAAAGAACCCGCAGGGTTTCGGGCCGCGCCGCGGCATCCTGCGTCCCGGCGCCAAGCCCGAGGAATACATGGGTATGGCGAAGATCGACCTGACGACCGGCGAGATGAAGCGCATCTACACGCAGGGGGAGCCGGGCAATGGGTCGGCGCTCGTCACGGCGGGCGATCTGCTGTTCTGGGGCGACATGAACCGCCGCTTCCGCGCCTTCGACGCTGACGACGGCAAGGTCCTTTGGGAAATGCCGGTTGGAGGCATCGTGCAGACCAGCACGATCAGCTACGCGATCAACGGTCGGCAATACGTCGCGATCTTCACCGGCGACGCCCAGTCGGGCACGGCGGGGCCGCTGCAGGTCGCGCGCAACGTGCGTCCGCCCAGGGCGCACAACGCGATTTACGTCTTCGCCTTGCCGCAGCAGTGACGGCGCAGAAAGGCGCGCCGCCGTAGCGTTCGCAAAGGCGACGCGCCCTTCGCCTTAGATGGCCAGAGGCTGGCGCCGGGCCGCGTCCGTCGACGTCAGCTCCGGCTCAAGTTTATCTTAACCCTTTTCGGCCAAGGTAAAGCCATGGCCGCTTTTTCCTTCAGCGATCGCGTCACGCGGTTCCTCCTCGCCGAAGAAGGGGCGACCGCGATCGAGTACGGCCTCATCATGTCTCTTGTCACCCTTGTCGTGATTTCCGGCATGATCCTCATGGGCGCTGGAGCGACCGGTATGTGGGGCAAGCTGGAAACTCAGGCAGGCGGCGCGTTGCGCTGAAATCACGCGAGCTTCCACATTCGCAAATATCGCATCCGGCGTAAAAGGACGCGCCGGCTAAGCCGCGAGCTTCGCATCGCTCCTGCGCATGACTCGCGCGGATGCGCTTGAAATCGAAACAGCTGTCGCTTTCATGATCGCAGCATACTGCACGAGGGCGAGAATCTGCTTTTTGGTCACGCCGCGCTTGCGCAACACGATCTCGTAGTTTCGCATACTTTCTACCGGCCCGATCATCGAGAGCACAGCGAAGCAAACCATGTCGAACTCGACCTGATCGACCGATGGCCTGTCCAACGCCTTTGTTGCAAGCCGAGGAAGAATGCAGAGGTATTCGCGCTTCTCGTCGATGAGGGTCAATCGATCCTGGATCGATTGAAGGAACATGACGGCTGCGGCGTCATCGGCAGCCTTCTTGTGCTTTTGACTAAGTTGATCGCCGGCGGCATCGAGAACCGCGTCGATGAGAGGCCCGCACTGCGTCGCGTTGGCGCAGGCCAGGAGGATGCACCATTTCGTCGCAGCGCCGAATGATTGGTCGCGATCGAGAATATCCAGGTTCTTTCGCACGTCGCGCGCAAAAAAAGGAGCATGGTGCTTCAAGTGATTAGTAAGCATTGATTTTATCCTTGCCAACAAACGCCGGCATGACGCGACTGCGCCGCCGAGGCTGATCCGAACGTCAATTTGGGGAAAGGTTGGGGGCCACACGCCCACGGATAACTTAGACTAAACCATAATTAGCTGAGAGTCAATCTACCGACGATTGGACGTTTTCGTCTCCGAACCGCGAACCGCTGCGTTGCGCCCGCAGCGTCAGTCGCTTGGCTCATCCTCGCGACGGCGGCTTGTAATCATCTTTCACGGGCGCGGAAGGCGCCGGCTCCACCGGCGGCGCCAGCGTATGCATATAGGTGATCAGGTCGGCGATTTCGTCGCGCGACAGGCTCATGTCCGGCATCTGCGGATGGGACTGCCGAAGGAAATTCGTGATCTCGGGTATCCTGCGCGTCGCGCTGATCGCGGCGAAGGTTGGCGCGTCGGACTGTGCGCGCTGCTGATCAGACGCGACGACATGGCAGGATGCGCACCAGCGCATCGCCAGTTGTTCGCCCTTTCGCGCATCTGCGGCCAAGCCGGGCGGAATGACCGCAGCCGTCAGGATCGTTGCGAGGGACGCTGCACGGGCGAATCGCGTGGACACGGGCATGATCAATCTCCTGCCAGCAAGGTGACGGGCGAAGGCGCATGACGCCTTGCGCTCGGTCAAACGTCTCTCAGCGAGCTTGGTTTGCGCTAGAACGCCTTGAAGGCGATGATTGTGCGCGTGTCGACGATGCCCGGGATCGTCTGCACTTTCTCCCCTACGAAATGGCCTATATCTACGCCTTGCGGCACGTAGAATTTCGCGAGAATGTCGAAATTTCCCGCTATCGAATGTATTTCCGATGCGATCTCGGCCTCCGCAAGCGCGCTTGCGACTTCGTATGTTTTTCCGAGCGCGCACTTGATTTCGACGAAGAACGTTTGCATCGCATCACCTCCGCAACCTGCTTATAGCATCGCCTGGACCGGGGTTCGCTACAGGCGCGGCGGTTCTCTGGCGAGAATTTCGACGTCCCGGTCACGCCCCGTGCGCACGGTGAACGTGCCTTGATAGGTCCTCCCGTCCCGCCGCGCGATCGCGACGTATTCCCCCTCGGCCAGCACGAGGGATGGGAACGCCCCGATCATTTCGCGAATGACGTCGCCGCCGGGCGTCAACACCGTGAAGGATGTATTGGCGAGGGCCTCGCCGCCCGGGGCGTTGACGAGCTTGAGCGTCATCTGCGCCGCCCGGTGGCGCAGGTTCGCTTCGGTGATCTTGCCCGCCTGCACCCGCACATCTGTGTCGACGACCGAGTTCGTGGGAAAGGCGCTCGCGCCCGCCGTCAGGTTGTCCAGGTAAGTCGAGATGATGTGGTAGGGGCCTTCGGGAAGACGCACCACCTGATCCGAACGCACATCGCGGGCCACGAGCTTGCCCTGTGGATTCTGCCCTTCCGGGACATAGATGGCGATCGACAGGCGCTCGGGCGGAACTCGCGCTTCGCCGAGAAGACCGACCACCCGCAAACCTCCTGCGTTGAGAGCGATGCGCTCCGATACGGCCCCGGTTCCAATCGACACGCGCCGGACGCTGCCGACCAGTCCGTAGGCGACATGAACGAGATAGTCGCCGCTCGGCAGCGAGAAAACCGGGGCCGCGTCCGCCGACTGCGCGACGAGGCTATGCTTGCCGTCCTCATTCGGCGCGACCCGGAACACACGCCACGAGAGGCCGGCCATGATGCGCTGAGTGTCGACCCCGAAACTTGCGGACAGGCTGAGCAGGCCCTTCGAGGGCGCCTCATAGGGGATGGGCTCCGCCGCAAGCGGACTCGGGCCGGCGGGCGGCGCGGCCATGGGCGGCGGGGTGGACGGCAGCCCGATCTGCGCCGGGGCAGGCGAGATGAGGCCCAGCGCGAAAAAAAGGACGGCCGGAAGGGCGCGGAAAATCATGGTTGAGGGGATCGCGCAATCTTGAGACAGGGTCAACATGGCTTTGCCCGGCGATCTTGGCGGCGGCAAGGCGGCGCTTTCCCCTCCGCGCCGTGTCCGTTAAGACAAGCCAGACATTCAGGAGCCTTCGATGCGGGACGACGCCCCCATTTCCAACGCAACGCTTGACCTCATGGCGCGCCGCCGGTCCGCGCCGCCGCTGACCATGTCTGGCCCCGGCCCGGATGCGGCCGAACTTGAGACCCTGCTTACGCTTGCCGCCCGCACGCCCGATCACGGCAAGCTGACGCCCTGGCGCTTCATCGTGTTCGAGGGCGAGGCGCGCGCCCGGGCCGGCGCTGTCTTCGCCGAAGTTTTCGCGGCGAAGAACCCGGAGGCGAGCGAAAGCCAGCTCGATGTCGAGCGCCGGCGTTTTTCTCATGCGCCCCTCGTCATCGGCGTGATCTCGCGCGCCGGACCGCACGTGAAAATTCCCGAATGGGAGCAGGTGCTTTCCGCCGGCGCCGTCTGCATGAACCTGACGCACGCAGCAAATGCGATGGGCTTCGTTTCCGCATGGCTCAGCCAGTGGATCGCCTATGATCGCGCCGTCCTTGATCGCCTTGGCCTCGCCCCGCATGAAAAGGTGGCCGGATTTGTGCATATCGGGCGGCGCACCGGCGCCGTCGACGATCGTCCCCGTCCGGCGCTCGCCGACATTGTCACACGCTTCTGAAGCAGGAGCCCGCCGTGGTTTTCTTCGAACCCCACAAGCGCGACCGAGCGATGTTTCCGTGGGATCCTTTCAAGGCGATGATTGCTCCGCGACCCGTCGGCTGGATCTCGTCGCGGGACCGGGAAGGGCGGGTGAACCTCGCGCCCTATTCATTTTTCAACGCTTTTTCGGGCGAACCGCCGCTGGTCGGCTTCTGTTCGGAAGGACTGAAGGACAGCGCCGCCTTCGCCATCGACTCCGGCGAGTTCTGCTGGAACATGGCGACCTACGACCTTCGCGAGAAGATGAACATGACGTCGGCGCCGCTCGAACGCGGTGAGAGCGAATTCGTTCACGCGGGGCTCGAGACTGCGCCTTGCGTGCTTGTGAAGGCGCCGCGCGTGGCGGCATCACCCTGTGCGCTCGAGTGCAAGGTGACGCAGCATGTCCGCCTCGTCGACAAGGACGGCAATCTCACCGAACGCCATCTCGTTCTGGGCCAGGTGATCGGTCTTCATGTCGACGAGCGTTATGTGAAGGACGGGATGCTCGACATTCTCGCCATCAAGCCCATCGCGCGCTGCGGCTATCAGGACTACACGGCCATAGACCGCCTGTTCCCGATCAAGCGTCCCCCCGGCGCTGGCAACGCGGCCGCAGGCGGCTGAACCCTCAGCGAGGCGCGCTCAGCGTGCGCTTCGCCCATGCGAGGTGCGCCGCGTCGATCATGGCGCCATCGAGGGTCAGTACGCCCGCGTCCGGCGCCGCGGCGAAGGCCTCGACGATGCGTTTCGCGCGCGAAATCTCGGCCTCGGAAGGAGCGAACATTTCGTTGATGATCGCGACCTGATCCGGATGGATGGCGAGTTTCCCCGAAAATCCGTCGCGCTTCGCTTCCGCGCACTCGCGCCGAAGCGCCTGCATGTCGCGAAAATCGACGAAAGCGGCGTCTATGGCGGGCGCCCCGGCGCTTGCTGCGGCGAACAGCGCCATGTTCCGCGCGAGTGCGAAAGGCGGCGTCCACCCCCCTCCTGGCAGCCGATTGACGAATGCGCCGATGCTCGCGGTCAGATCCTCGGCGCTCCATGCAAGCGCGATGAGACGCGCTGTTGCGCCGCGATAGCTGGCGAGACGGAAGAGCGCGTCGGCGCGCTCGGTGGCGATAGGCAGGACACCGATTGCGCCGTCCGCCAGCCCGAGTTGCGCTTCGCGCACCGCGAGCTTGATGGAGAGATGTTGCGCATCGTCGCCGCCGCGCGCCTTCGGCAGCATGAGCGCGTGAGGCGCGAATTCCGCAATCGCGTCGATGTCGGCTTCGATTTCCTTCGATGATAGCGCGTTGACCCGCACGATGAGTTTGGGACCGTTGCGCGGCGAGGATGCAAGCGCGTCCCGGGCGCCGCGCCGCGCCGCGTCCTTTGCGTTGGCTGCGACCGAGTCCTCAAGGTCGAGCACCACGGCGTCCGCGCCGCTCGCCAGCGCCTTGTCGATCTTGCGCGCTGAATCGGCTGGCGTGAACAGATACGAGCGCATTCAGGCCTCCGTCACCGGCGCCCCCGGCGCGCGCTTCCTGATGAACGCCTGCCGCCGGCATTCGGCGACGAGCGTTCCATCCTGCTTGAACGCACGGTGGTGAAATTCAACGATACCCGCATCCGGGCGCGACCGCGATTCGCGCTTGGCCACGACATCGCTCGCGCAATGGACCGTGTCCCCCTCGAAGAGCGGATTGGGGAAGCGCGTCTCGGTCATTCCGAGATTGGCGATGGTCGTGCCGTTGGTGAGATCGTTGACGGCGATGCCGATCATCAGGCCGAGGGTGAACAGGGAATTCATCAGTGGCTGGCCCCATTCCGTTTCCGTCGCGCAGAAGTGCGCGTCGACGTGAAGGGGTTGCGGATTCATCGTCATGTTCGAGAAAAGGATATTGTCCATTTGCGTGACTGTGCGCGTCAGCCGGTGCCTGTAGGTCGCGCCGGGCGTGAAGTCCTCGAACCACAGACCGCCACGCCAGTGCCGCCCCTCCTCGTGCATATTCGTTCTCCCGTCCGGCGCAAGCTCCGCTTAAGCCGATTGTTTACCATGTTGAGGGAAACTCGCTCCCGTTTCGCGCGTGGCGCTCGCGCCGCCGGCCATTCGTTTCGAGGCTAGTGCTTTCATGTTCGTTCGCAAGTTTATTGCGTGGGCCGCCGGCGCATCGCCAACCGAGCGCGCGCCGGCCGCCGCGGCCTTCGCCCGCGCGCTTCTCGATCGAGAACTGCCGGCCGACGAGGAATATGAAGCAGGCGTCGCGCTTGCATCGCTCGCGGACGATCCGTCCCCCCTCGTCAGGGCCGCCATCGCGCAGGAAATCGCGGCGCGCGCCGACGCCCCGCGGCAGGTCGTGATCGCACTCGCCGCCGACCAGCCGGACGTTTCGGCGGCGGTTCTGCGTCTCTCTCCTGCGCTTGCTGACCCGGACCTGATCGACGCCGCCGTCGTCGGGGATGCGAGGGCGCAAATGGCGATTGCAAGCCGCCGCGCCGTCTCCGCCGCCGTGAGCGCGGCTTTGATCGAAATCGGTGCGCGGGAAGCCGTTGTTGTCCTGCTCGACAACAGGGGCGCGTGCGTGCCTGCCGCTGCGCTCGCCCGCGCCGTGGAGCGATTTGAGGCCGACGCGACGGTGCGGGAGGCGTTGCTTGCCCGCGCCGACCTGACGGCGGCCCTTCGCGCCCGTCTCGTCGACGCGACGGCCGCGGCGTTGCAGGAGTTCGTCCTGTCCAGGGGCTGGATGTCCGCCGGACGTTTCGACCGCGCCGCGCGCGAGGCGCGGGAAAAGGCTTATGTTCTGGTCGCGCGGGAGGCGGACGGCGCCAGCGCCGCGGCGGATGTGACGCGCCGGTTGCGCGAGGCGGGGCGGCTGACCGCTGCGCTGTTGCTGCGCTCCCTTCTGAGCGGGGAGCGCCGGCTGCTGGCCAGTGCGCTTGCCGAGTTGACCGGCGTCGCCCCCGACCGCGCGTCTGGCCTTGTCGCAGCCTTCGAGGGGCCGGCCTTCGCCGCAATATACCGGCGGGCGGGCCTGCCGGACGCGCTGCTGCCGGTTTTCCGCTTTGCTCTCGCAGCTATGGAGGAGGGGCCGGCATCCGACGATAGCGCGGAGGGTAGCCTGCGCCGCGCGCTGCTTGAGCGGGTTCTCGCCCGCTGTGATGAGATCAGCCTTCCCAACGCGCAGCCCGTCCTTGGGCTTCTGCGGCGCTTCCACGCGGAGGCCTCGCGGGAGGAGGCGAGGGAGTACGCAGCCTGGCTGGCCCGCGCCGAGGTCATGGACGCGCTCGAATCGGCGCGCCAGTTCCAGGCGGATGCGTCCGCGGGGGCTGGTCCGCTGAATGAAGCAGCGGCCGAACACGACGGCGCGCGCCCGCAAGGCTGGGATCCTGCGGCTCAGGTCGCGGCCTGAGCGCCGGTCGACCGGTCGCAAAAGACAAGATCAAACAAACGCTTGGCAGGCGCAGTCAGGCTCAACCCTGTGGACGGGTTGTGACTTGGGCGCAACAGTAGAAGCGCAATGCAACTTGAACGCGACTTTACAGTCGCGAACAGTCCAGTTTCAGTTATTTTGGGCGTCGCGAACGGACTCAGCGCCGGGAGCGCCTTCCGGTTTTCACCTCGGTGGACGCCGGATCGATGGAAGGGCGACGGCGGGTCGGGGGGGCAAACCCGGGTGGCCGAAGCGGTTCCGGTCAAGTCATATTGGAGGTTATTTTCATGACGTTCACCAAGAGCTTTTTGCTCGGTTCGTCGGCGGCCCTGATGGGCGTCGCCGCCGCTCAGGCGGCCGATCTGCCGTCGCGCAAGGCCGCGCCGGTCGAATACGTCCGCGTTTGCGACGCCTACGGTCGCGGATTCTTCTATATTCCCGGCACGGACACATGCATTCGCATCGGCGGCCGCGTCCGCGCTGACTATGCGTTCTCCGAGCGTGGCAATGTCTTCAACGCCGGCACGATCAACCGCACCACCGGGGTGCTGACGAACACCGTCTCGTCGCTCGGCGCCGTGCAGAGCACCCACGGCTTTGAGGGCCGTGGCCGCATCAGCTTCGACACCCGCACGCAGACGGCGTGGGGCGTCGTCCAGGCGACCGCCACCCTCCGCATGTCCCGCTCCACGGGCACGCTGCAGGCGACCAACGGAAACCCGACGAGCGACACCGGCTCCACCGGCTCGACCCTTGAATCGGCCTACGTCCGCTTCGCGGGATTCACCTTCGGTATCGCGCGCGACAACTTCGCCTACATGCCGTCTCGCATGTACGGCGCCGGTCACTGGGGCTCGTTCGCGAACGGCGCCATGCAGCTCGCCTACACCCACTCCTTCGGCGGCGGCCTGTCGGCGACTGTCGCGATCCAGGATCGCGGTTACACGACCAACGGCGGTCAGGCCTCCAGCTGGTTCAACGGCGGCGTTCTCGTAGGCGCTCCAACTGTGATCACCAGCAATTACGAGGGTCTTCCGCAGTTCAACGCCCGCATCGACTGGCAGCAGTCCTGGGGCGACCTCTCGCTCTCGGGCGCTATTGGCCAGGCGAACGGCGTCACCTCTGCGACCAGCTCGGCTTTCGACGTGAACAAGACGGTCTGGGCGGTTGGCGCCGGCGCCAAGTTCAACCTGCCGATGATCAGCGCGGGCGACGCCCTGTGGCTGACGGCGGCCTATGCTGACGGCATGACCGAGTACACGACGAACTGGACCTACTTCAAGTCGTCGGATACCCGCCGCAACGTCAACGGCTTCGTCGTGAACCATCCGTCGTGGGTCTACTTCGCTGCGCCCAACCGGATCGAAACCGTCAAGTCCTGGAACGTGGCGGCTCTGTTCGACCACTTCTGGACGCCGCAGTGGCGTTCGACCCTCATGGGTTCCTACGGTCAGGTCATGATGCCGGGTTCGGCTGACCTTGCTCCGTTCAGCTCGACGGTTGGCGGAGACGCCAAGATGTGGAACGTCGCGCACCAGATCGCCTGGCTCCCGACGCGCGATTTCGAGATTGGCTTCGAGCTGATCTATTCGCGCGTCAGCCAGGACGTCCGTCGCACGGGCGTCGGCGGCGGCGCTCTGTTCTGCGGCACGGGCAACCTCGCGTCCTGCGTCACGCGCGAAAGCACCGACGGCATCACCGGCCGCCTGCGCGTCGAGCGCAACTTCTAATCCGGTCGGCCCGGCGAGCCGGGCCGATGACAGACTTCGGGGGGCGGTCTTCGGGCCGCCCCTTTTATTTTTTGCTTTTCAAGCTGGATGGAGCGCAACTCGCGCCGCGGGGCGGCTCAATAGCCGAATTGTTCGCGCAGGATACGCTCTTCCAGCGAATGGCCGGGATCGTGCAGCAGCACGCAGCCGGTTTCGTGGTCCATCGCGATGTCGACGCGGGCGACCTCGCGGATTTCGTAATGGTCGGCCACGGCCGCGACCGGGCGCTTGGCAGCTTCCAGCACCTCGATAGTGACGCGCGCCTTGTCGGGCAGCAGGGCGCCGCGCCAGCGCCTCGGCCTGAACGCTGAAATCGGCGTCACCGCCATCAACGGGGAATCCAGCGGCAGAATCGGGCCATTGGCTGAAAGATTATAGGCGGTCGACCCTGCCGGCGTGCAGACGAGGATGCCGTCGGCGATTAGCTCGGCCATGCGTTCCTGCCCGTCGATCAGGATGCGCAGCTTCGCGGCCTGATATGATTGCCGCAATAGCGACACCTCATTGATGGCGCGCGCCGAGAAGGTTTCGCCCGCCACATTGGTTGCCGACATCGAAAGCGGGTGGATCGTGGAGGCCCATGCTGACGCCAACCGCTCGCGGAGGCCGTCTTCCTGATATTCGTTCATCAGGAAGCCGACCGAGCCGCGATTCATCCCATAGATGGGTTTTCGGGCGCCCATGAAGGCGTGCAGCGTCTGGAGCATCAGCCCGTCGCCGCCGAGCGCCACGATCACGTCGGCCTCGTCAACCGAAGCTTCGCCATAACGGTTGGCGAGGCGCGTTCTCGCTTCCCGAGCCTCGGGCGTGCCCGAGTCGAGAAAGGCGATCCGGGCCTCTCCGTCGAACCGATGCTGCCTTGGGCTCATGCGATCTCCCGCCGCGCGACCACTCGCGCGCAGCAAAGACATAACCCTCGCGGCCACACGTGGGAAGCGCCGGGCAGGCGCTCAGGAAACGCCTTCGGCCTGACGGTTGATCCTCATGCAATGCAGGACGAATTGCTCGAAACCGTCGGACAGGAGCGTGTCCGGGGCGAGTTGACGGTCGCCGATCTCGATGAGCACGCTGTCGGCGTCCGCCTGGTCCGCGACCTCCCGGATGGCCGCGACAATGGTTTCCGCCAGATGACGGCCGGGCAGGGCGCCGACAACCATGTCGGTTACGCGCATGGCCCGGCGATGAGATACGGTGCGCACCACATGCCAGGCGAACAGCGCGTGGATGTAGCCCCGCGCATCCTCGATTGCGATCACGCCGCCCGTCTTGCCAAGCCTTCGCCCAGCCGAAACGGCGTAGGACACCCATTCCTCGCGGGTGACGCCGGGATGGGAAATTTGCACCAGGGGCCAAGCCCGTAACGCCACGCGGCGATCCACGGGCGTCGTCTTGAACAATGGTTCGGCTGGCTTCGCGTCGAGCATACGGTCATTTGGCCGGAAACGACAAAGCGCCACATTGACCTGCGTCAAGCGCCGGGCTTACTGAAATCGTCAAGTAACTCGCGAACCAGTTGCAGCCTTGGCGAACGTATGCGAGATTTCTTATTAAAAGCAGGGCAAAAGCATGGAAAGCTCGCTCGGGAAGAAGGTTGAGGACAACGCGTCACGAGGGCATTCCCAACCGCCCATACTCACGCTTTGTCCCAATTCCAAGGCCACGACAGACTGTGCGCAGTGCCGGGTGCGCGCGCTGAGCCTCTGTGCGGCTCTCGATCCGTCCGAACTCAACGACCTCGACAAGCTTGCAACCTCGATCGCGGTGGGCGCCAAGGAGACGCTGTTCGAACAGGATCAGCCGTCCGAGGCGGTTTACAACGTGACCGCCGGGTCCGTGCGGCTTTACAAGCTCCTGCCGGACGGGCGGCGCCAGGTCGTCGGGTTCGCGCTGCCGGGCGATTTCCTCGGCTTGTCCATGAGCGAGAAGAACGCCTTTTCGGCCGACGCGCTGACGCCGACGACCGCTTGCCGTTTTTCGCGAAACGACTATTCCGCTTTCCTCGACGCGAAGCCGCACCTCCTGCGCCGCCTGCATTCCATGGCTAGCCACGAGTTGTCTCTTGCGCAGGACCAGATGGTGATTCTCGGCCGGCGCACGGCGGAGGAGCGCATCGCCGCATTCCTCATCGGGCTGCGCAACCGCTGGATGCGCGTCAACGGCAATCAGGTTCATGTGCCCTTGCCAATGACGCGGCAAGACATCGGCGATTTCCTCGGGCTGACCGTGGAAACCGTCAGCCGCCTGATGACGCGGCTTGCCCGCGAGAAGGCGATCGTCATTGTGCCCGATGGCGTGCGCCTGCTCGACGTGCCGCGTCTCGAGCGTCTCGCCGAAATCTGAGCCGAACATTCCGATCCGGGTTGCACATCATCCTGCCTGCGGTTCAAATCCCAGGCCGGGCTTGCTATCTGCAGACCTCGTCCTTCCGCCCATCACGCAAGAGGCCCCAGTCACATGAGCGTTCGCGTCGACGACGAAAAGCTGGCCACCATGAAGTTCGCGGTTGGCCAGCCGGTGACCCGCGCTGAAGATCCGCGTCTGCTGCGTGGGGAGGGCCAATATACCGACGACGTGAACCGTCCGGGACAGGCATGGTGCGCAATGGTGCGCTCGCCGGTCGCGCACGGGATCATCCGCGGCGTCGATTCCGCCGCCGCCAGGGACATGCCGGGCGTGCTCGCCGTCTATACCGCCGCCGACCTTGCCGCCGCCGGCTGCGGACCGATGACCTATCGCGTCGCGCTGAAGGGGCGCAACGGTTCCGACATCATCAAGCCGAAGCGTTTCGCGCTGGCCGACGACAAGGTGCGCTTCGTTGGCGATCCCGTCGCGTGTGTCATCGCCGAGACGGCGGCGCAGGCTCAGGATGCAGCCGAAGCCGTCACGCTCGACATCGAGTCACTGCCCCCGGTCATCGAAATGGCCGACGCCGTGAAGCCCGGCGCGCCGCAGCTTTATGACGAGGCGCCCGCCAACGTAGCCTTCGATTACCACTTCGGCGACAGCGAGAAGGTCGAGGCCGCTTTCAGGGCGGCGGCGCATATCACGAAGCTGCACATCGTGGACACGCGCATCGTCATCAACGCAATGGAGCCTCGCGCCGCTGTCGCCGAATACGATTCGAAGGACGGCCGCTTCACGCTGTGGGCGCCGACGCAGGGCGTCATGGGCTCCCGCGCCAACGCCGCCGAGATGATGGGCGTGACCCCCGACAAGGTGCGTTTCATCGCGACGAATGTCGGCGGCTCCTTCGGCATGAAGGGCGCCATCTTCCCGGAATACGTCTGCGTGATGCATGCGGCGCGCGAACTCGGGCGTCCCGTCAAATGGACCGACAAGCGGTCGGAGTCCTTCCTGTCCGATCACCATGGCCGCGCGCAGGAATTCGACTGCGAACTTGCGCTCGACGCCGACGGCAATTTCCTGGCCGTGCGTTGCACGGGGTTCGGAGATCTCGGCGCCTACATGACGCAGATCGGGCCGCTTTTCTCGACGTTCAACATCGTGAAGCACGTGAACTCGTGCTACCGAACGCCGCTGATCGAGGTGAGCACGCGCTGCGTCTTCACCAACACCGTGCCGGTGACGGCCTATCGCGGCGCAGGCCGCCCCGAAGGCAATTACTACATGGAGCGCCTTATCGACACGGCCGCCGCCGAGATGGGCGTCGATCCGGTGAAACTGCGCCGCAAGAACCACATCAGGCCGGATGAGCTCCCCTACAAGGCGCCGTCCGGTTCTGTTTACGATTCGGGCAACTTCCCCGCGATTCTGGACAAGGCGCTGGAGGCCGCTGACTGGAATGGCTTCGCGGAGCGCAAGAAGGAAAGCGCCAGGCGCGGACGGCTGCGCGGTCGCGGCATAGGGCAGTTCCTCGAAGTCACGGCGCCCGTGCAGGCGGAATACGGCGGCATCCATTTCGAACCGGACGGAGGCGTCACGATCCTTACCGGCTCGCACGATCACGGGCAGGGACACTGGACGACGTTCGCGCAGGTCGTCGCCACGCAACTCGGCGTGCCCTTCGAAAAGATCAGGCTGGTGCAAACGGATTCCGACCGTCTCAAGGCGGGCACGGGCACGGGCGGATCGAAGTCGCTCATGTGTTCGGGCACGGCCTTCGTCGAGGCGAGCGCAAAGGTGATCGAAAAAGGAAAGCTGATCGCTTCGCACATGCTCGAGGCGAGCGTTTCCGACATTGCTTTCGAGAACGGCCGCTTCGAAATCGCCGGCACCGACCGCTCCATTTCGATCATGGAGATGGCGCACCGCCTTGCGAAGGGCGAAAAGCTCCCCGATGACGCGCCGAACTCGCTGGACGTGGACCACGTTGGCCAGAACGGTCCGGCGACTTATCCGAACGGCTGTCACATCTGCGAAGTGGAAGTCGATCCGGAAACCGGCGTCGTCGAGGTCGTGAAGTACACGATGGTGGGCGATTTCGGCACGGTCGTGAACCCGCTCATCGTCGAGGGGCAGGTGCAGGGCGGCGTCGTGCAGGGCATCGGCCAGTGCCTGATGGAGGTCGCGCATTATTCGCCGGACGGTCAGCTCGTCACCGGCTCGTTCATGGATTACGCCATGCCGCGCGCGGACGACGCGCCGCGGTTCCTGTACGCCGCGCTGTCCGACCCAGCGAAGACCAATCCGCTCGGGGTGAAGGGCTGCGGCGAGGCGGGGTGCGCAGGCTCGATGACATCGGTCATGAACGCTGTCGTCGACGCTCTTTCGGCCTTCGGCGTCCGCCATATCGACATGCCGGCGACGCCGCTTCGCGTCTGGGAGACGATCCGCGACGCGCGCCGGGCCGCGGCCGAGTAGCCTCTCAGCCGTCGCCGTCGGCCCACGGAGGCGCGAAGACCTCGAGCGCGTTACGCCTGATCGTGAAGGTCGCCGGGGTGCGCGTGACGATCTCGCCATCGGCGTTGATTTCGCGTGGGCGGGTCGTGTGAACGACGAAGCTCTCGCCGGCGTCCGCGCGCACGTCCTCCCAGGCGCCATGCGCGCCAGCGCGAAAATCGAGCGCCATGAGCGCGAGCTTCCACAGGCTGCGCATTTCAAGGCTGTAGAGGTAAAGCCGTCCGTCGCCGATGCGGCAATTCTCGTTAACGCTCATCCCCCCGCCGTAGTAGCGCCCGTTGCCAACCGCGATCTGGAACGTGCGCACCCGCGCGGAGCGGCCGTTGGCTTCGATGATCGCCCGGAACCGCCGCGCGCGCAGCAGCGCCCGCGCCCCGGCCAGCGCGTAACCGAAGGCGCCGAACCGGCGCTTCGTTTCGCGTGTCAGTTCGCGTGCAAGTTGCACGCTGACGCCCATGCTCGCCACGTTGAAGTAGGGCGCGCCGTTGACTTCCCCGAGGTCGATGCTGCGTGTGCGCCCTTCGAGAATGATGCGTGCGGCCTCCAGCGGGTCGGCAGGAATGTCGAGCGATCGCGCCAGGTCGTTGGCTGTTCCCAGCGGGAGTATTCCGAACGGCTTGCGCGCCGCGATGAGGGCCGGGGCCGCGTGATGGATGGTGCCGTCACCGCCAGCGACGATGACGAGATCAGCCTCGCGTGTCGCCTGCGCGACGGAAGCGCGATCGCCATCTTCCTCCAGAGTAAGACCGCCCGCGCGCAGGAACTCCAGGACGGGCGCGATATCATCGCCCCCGCGCCGGCTCATCGGATTGCGGATCAGCAACGCCCGGCGGGGGGCGGCGCCCGCACCGGCGCGAAGCGTTGTCGAAGCTGGTTGCTGGACCATGGCCTTCGCTGCTCGTTCCGGCGATAACGCAGGAGCTGAGGGAAGGTTCAGGCCGTCAGGCGGACGATGAGACCGCCGCGAAGAGGCGCCGCCGCTCGTCGGCCGTCGATTGATAGAATGGATGTCGCGCGATGATCGCGCCGCCGTTTTGCCTGAAGTCGATGCTGATCAGGCTCAGCGGCTTCACCAGCGTCGGATAGGGCCTCGGCTCGCAGAGCTTCGCCGCCATGTACTCACGCTTGTAGAAGGGAAAGTGTTCGCTGCGGACCGATGCGGTTATCATGTCGCACTCGAAATGCACCGCGGCCAGAATACCTATTCTTAGAGTGACATAGGGCAGCTCCGGAAACGACCGCGCTCGCGGATATTCCGCCACGAACCGGTTGCCGTCGATGATGCGAACTCCGGAGCGCACCGGTTCCGCCAGCAAGTCTGGAAATGCGTCGAGCGCGGGTGAAACGGGCTGATCCGCGGAGACGATGTGCATGCGCAGGGCGGATGTCAGCACGTCATCTATGTAGATTCCGAAATTCAGAGCGTTTGGCGCGTCGTCGAAGCGGTCGACAAGCTTTCGGGTTTCATTCGCCGTTATGGCGCCCTCGCGAAGATTTGCGTCGTAGCGCAACCTGTAGATGCGGTCGAGTTCATCGTCGCTCGTCGCCAAACGATAATCGACCCGGTCCAACAGCAATGAAATTCTTTGTGAAAAGCCGCCCGCGCCCCGAACCGCTTCATCCATTCCCAACCGCCATGAAAGAAAATTTAAGAATGAAAATTCAGGATCAAATCAAACTCGAATTCATCGCCCTATTAGCGGTCGGCTTGATCTGGATGCAAGAGCTTCGTGCGTCCTTCCCTTCGCATCGTCCATGCGCGGCGGTGAAGTCGAGCCGTTCGCCTTCTTTGTTCCTTGCCTGATTATCGCACGCCCCGTTTCGCCTGGACCTGATTGCAAGATGCCGATCAACTGGTTTTCGCCACTAGTCTTTTGCTGCGTGCTTCTGACGCTGTTCACAATCGTTCTGGCGCTTTTGCTGCGTATGTTCCGGACGACAAATCGTCGGCTCGAGGCACGGCTCCATGCAGCGGAGCAGAAATACGCCGCCATTCTCAACTGCAACGCGTCGGCGTTCGAGGGCAAGTCAGAACTTCTGGAAATGATGCTCAATCACATGAATCAGGGCGTGGCGGTCATACGTCCGGATGGACGTTTCTGGCTCTATAACAAGCGTGCTCTTGAATACACGGGTGTGACCGAAGAGGAGCTGCCGTTCCCGCCCACAGCGCGCGACGTCGTTAAGCTGCAACTGCGAAATGAGGAATTTGGTCCAGATGGCGAACTGCTTCCGCCGGACGTGCGCGCGTTCCTGATGGAAGGGAAGGGCAGGCCGCCGAAATCCTATCGGCGGACCCGACCCGACGGCACGGTGCTCGAAATTCGCAGCGACCCCATGCCTGATGGCAGCCTCATCCAGACCTACACCGACATCACCGAGCTTGCGCGCGCCAAGGAGGCGGCCGAGGCTGCGGCGCGCGCGAAGGCGAGCTTCCTCGCCACCATGAGCCACGAAATCCGCACGCCGCTGAGCGGCGTCATTGGCGCTGCGCGCTTGCTGTCGAACTCCGACCTTGAGCCCGGCGAACGCAAGCTGCTTGAAACCATTTCGCTCTGCAGCGAATCGCTTCTGGTCGTGATCAACGACATCCTCGAATACTCGCGCTTTGAGTCCGCCGGTGTTTCGGTTCAGGAGGCGCCATGCGATCCGTCGGAGGCGCTTCGCGCGGCTTTTCTGGTCGCCAGGCCCGAGGCGGTGGCGAAAGGATTGCGCTTCGAAATCGAGGGTTTGGATTGCCTTCCCCGCGGTGTGCTGACCGACGCCAAGCGGCTCCGGCAGGCCCTGATCAACTATCTCGGAAACGCCGTGAAGTTCACGCAGGCGGGCAGCGTCACCATGCGCGCCGCCCTCGCCGGGCAGGGGGAAGGGCGGCGCCTTCGCGTGACCGTTTCCGACACCGGGATCGGGGTCCCGCCCGACTCGCTGGATCGTCTGTTCCGCGAATTTTCGCAGGTGGACGGTTCGATCACCCGCCGGTTCGGCGGCTCCGGCCTTGGCCTGGCCATCACACGCCGGATAGCGGAGGCGTTGGGCGGGAGCGTGGGGGTTCGCAGTGAGCCAGGAAGGGGAAGCGATTTCTGGATCGAGATACCGCTCAAGGAAATCGAAATGCCGGCCGCATCGGAGCAGGAGCCGGCGCTTGCCCGTCCAGCCCGTCCGCTCAGGATTCTTGTGGCGGAAGATGTGCCGACAAACCAGCTCATCATCGGGGCGGCCTTGCGGCGCCTCGGCCATCATGCGGAGATCGTCGCCGATGGCGCGCAGGCGCTCGCGAGGCTTGACGGCGACCGGTTCGACCTCGTCGTTCTCGACATGCAAATGCCGACGATGGACGGGCTTGAGGCGGCGCGCCGCATCCGCGCGACAAAGAGCGGACGCAATCGACTGCCTATCGTCGCGATCACGGCGAACGGCTTTGACTCCGATCGCGCCGCGTGTCGCGCCGCTGGCATGGACGGCTTTGTATCCAAGCCGTTCGATCCGGCGGACATTGCACGCGAGATCAACCGTCTCACCGGATACGACGGGATTTCGACGAATGCGCAGCTTTCTAACGGCGTCGTCAACAAGCTTGAAACAACCTTGCACGCACAATCTGCGGATGATTCGGATGCGCAGGCTGCCTGAGCCGCGCCGACATTGATTTGAGGCCGCCATGACTGGACATTTCACGTGCGCAATTTCTGCTTGTCAGGAGCCGGCCGCGCGCCTGCCCGATGGGGCCCACGGCTTCTGCGAGCAGCACATGGCCATGGCGCCGGAGATTCACCGTCGCCGGTTTGTCTCGGTTGTCCGCCGACTTCGGGCATTGCGCGACATCTGGAACGACCCGGGCCGTTACGACAGCGTGGTCGCGAGCGGGCGCTATCTGAAGCTTGCGCACGCGACCTGTTGCGCCGAGGAGGCGCTCGACGCCGCCGCGCAGCGTCTTACCCTCGCCATCCTCGCCGCCCGGTCCGCCGCGCCCATGGCGCCCAACGTTCCTTTTCTGAGGACGGCCTGACCCGCGCCTTGCCGCATTGAGCGCGCCGCCCCCTGTGTTAATAAGGCGCGCCAGATGCGGGGAGGTTTCCATGACGATCAAGATCGCCGTTCTCGATGATTATCTCGACATGGTGCGCGGCAGCGCAGACTGGACTGCGATCGGACCCGACGTCGAGCTGACGATCTTCAACCGCAATCTCGCGACGGTTGATGAGGCCGCGGCGGCGCTGAGGGACTTCGACGTCCTCAGCCTGATGCGCGAGCGCATGGCGCTCCCCAAGGCTCTTATTGACCGTCTTCCCAATCTGAAGCTCGTCATCACCACGGGCGGACGCAACCGGTCCATCGACGTGGAGGCGTGCAAGGCGCGGGGGATCGTCGTTTGTGGCACGCGCAGCGCCGACCCCGCGCCGACGATTGAAATCGCCTGGGGCCTCATCCTGTCAGCGGCGCGCAACCTGTCGCGCGAGGACGCGCACATGCGCCGGGGCGGCTGGCAGGAGCGAATCGGCTTCTCCCTGCACGGCAGGACGCTGGGCGTCGTCGGCCTCGGCCACCTGGGCAAGCGCATGGCGGAGGTCGGAAAAGCCTTCGGAATGAACGTCGTGGCGTGGAGCCAGAACCTCACCGCCGAGCGGGCTGCCGAGGCCGGGGTGACTCGCGTGGACAAGGACGAACTCATGTCCGGCTCGGACGTAATCACCATTCATCTCGTGCTGAGTGATCGCACGCGCGGCCTCATCGGCGCGCGGGAGTTCGGGCTCATGAAGTCCACCGCAATCCTGGTCAACACGTCGCGCGGCCCCATCGTCGACGAGGCGGCGATGGTCGATTCGCTGAAGGCCCGGCGCATCCTGGCGGCCTGCCTCGACGTTTACAATGTCGAGCCTTTGCCGGCCGATCATGTGCTTCGCACCCTCGACAATGCGGTTCTCTCGCCGCATCTGGGCTACGCGACCCAGGGTAATTTTCGCACTTACTATGCGGATACGATCGAGGCGATCACGGCCTGGCGCGGCGGCCTGCCTGTTCCGCGCACCATCGAAAGCTAGCTTGTTGCGCTTGTTCTGGCGTTCCTGTCCGGAAACCGTCCGCAAAACGCCCGAAAAATGGCGGCGATTCGCATCCGGATCGAAAAAATGCCTGTGCAATGGGGCTTTTTCCAACCCGTGGCCTGTTTGGCGGCTTGCTGTTTAAGCTAATATCCCCTTGCCGAATCGATTCGAGAGGGGAGTTTCTCCACATGGCAAAGAAAGCAGCAGCAGCGCCTGCCAAGGCGGCCAAGACGCCCAAGGCGGCCAAGGCTGCAAAACCGGCGACGACCGTGACGTTGAAGCACATCGCAGCGACGCTCGCGGACGAGCACGAGATGTCCAAGAAGGCGGCTGAAGCCGTACTGACGGGCATGATCGATCAGGTCGTCAAGAACCTCAAGAAGGGCAACCGTATCCGCATCGTCGGCCTCGGCATCCTTCAGGTCCGCAAGCGCGCAGCCCGCATGGGCCGCAACCCGGCCACCGGCGAGGCCATCAAGATCAAGGCGAGCAAGAAGGTCGCCTTCCGCGCAGCCAAGGAGCTGAAGGAAGCGGTCTGATCGCCTCAGCCGTATTCTCTTGGGAAGCCCCGTGGCTGCGCCGCGGGGTTTTCTTTTTCGGGCGGCCGATCGGCTGCCGGTCGACGCTACCTCCGAGATTGCGCTTCTTGCGCCGTCCTGCCAAAAAGGCGGCGAAAAGCGGCTTGCCGCGTTGCGTTCAAGCCGGTTGGCATCTCGGGAGGACTCCATGCGTCTGTTTCGTTGCGGCTGCGAACGCTTCGTCGCCTCGCCTGCGGTGTTTGCCGCGCCGGGCGCGGGCGGAGCTTCCGCGCCGCCGCCCAAAAGCGGCGGTCCTGTCAGCCGCGCGGTTCTGGAAGATTTGGCCGCCGCTAGCCGCATCCTCGCCGCGCAGGGCGTGGTCGACGGGTTCGGTCACGTGAGCCTGCGGCACCCGGACGCGCCCGATCGCTTCCTGATGTCGCGCGCGCTCGCGCCCGCGCTGGTGACGCCGGACGACATCATGGAATTTACGCTCGACAGCGTCGCCTGCGAGGACAAGGGCCGCAGCGGCTTCCTGGAGCGTTTCATCCACGGCCAGATCTTCAAGGCGCGGCCCGATGTGAACGCCGTTGCGCACAGCCATTCGCCGTCCGTCATTCCGTTCGGGCTCGTCGACGTGAAGATGCGCGCCATGTTCCACAACGCTGCCTTCCTCAACGAAGGCGTGCCCGTGTTCGACATCTTCGAGGAGTTCGGCGCGACCGACATGCTCGTCGGCAACAATGAGAAGGGCGTGGCGCTCGCCAGGTGTCTCGGCCAGCATTCGGTGTGCCTGATGCGCGCCCACGGCAGCGTCGCCGTCGGCCCAAACTTGCCGATGGCTGTCTTCCGCGCGGTGTATACGGAAGTGAACGCGCGCGTGCAGACCGCGGCGACATTGATGAGCAATGGCGGCCGCGTCGCCGGCTTGAACGCCGACGAGGCGAACCTTGCAGATGTCGTCAATCAGGGCGCGGGCATGCGCGCGTGGGATCTTTGGCGCAAGCAGGTCGGTCCGCTCTGACCGGAGCGATGAGCGCGCACATTCAAACAAGGGAGCAGGACCATGGCGCAGGCCGGACTTCGACTGGTGGACGAAGGCGCGGGCGTCGACGAACTGAAGCAGCAGCTCGCCGATTGCATCCGCATGCTTGAAAAGGCAGACATCATCGACTTCAACGGGCATTGCTCGATCCGCATCGGCGATGACCGCATCCTCATCAATCAGGGCAATTGCCAGCGCAGCCAAATCACGGCGGCCGACATCGTCACCATCGACATGGAAGGCAGGCTGATCGAGGGCGTGGCCAATCCGCCGCTGGAGTTTCATCTGCACACCGGCATCTATCGCGCCCGCAAGGACGTGAAGGCGGTCGTCCATGCCCATCCGAAGTGGTCGACCTACCTGACGATGACGGGCCACGGCTACAAGCCCGTGTTCGCGCAGGGCGTGCTGCCGGGCGAGTGCCCCGTTCTCGATACGCCCGCTTCGATCAACACGCGCGAAATGGCCGACCGGCTCGCGGGCGTACTGGGCGATCGCCCGGCCGCGTTGATGAAGTCGCACGGCGCGGTTGCGGTCGGCGCCAGCATCGTCGAGGCGTTCGTGCTCGCGGTCTATCTCGAAGAGAATGCGCAGCGCCAGTACATGGCGTTGCAGATCGGCGCGCCCTATGTGTTTGGCCCCGAGGACTGCCAGGCCGCGCGGGAAAAGCTCTGGTCGGCGAGCCTGTTCCAGCGCACCTGGGACCACTACAAGGCGAAGCTCTGACACTGAAGCGCGGGCAATAGAAAAGCCCCGATCCGGGGGGCGTGGATCGGGGCTTTATGAGCGTTGCGACAGATGTCGCCGCGCTTACGGACTGACAACGCGGTCCCCCGGGACCGGTTCCGCAGCGCGGCGAACTTTTTTCAAGGCGCGATCGTCGCCGCGATTTTCGCCCGCAGTTCCGGCGTCACTCTCGGCTCGACGCCGAACCAGGCCTTCCACGCGGGGCGGCCCTGATGCAACAGCATCCCGAGCCCGTTGAGGGTCGGGTTGCCCCGCAGGCGCGCGGCTTTCAGGAGCGGCGTTTCCAGCGGCGTGTAAATGATGTCGGTGACGAGGGCGCCTTTCGGCAGGCGATCGAGCGGCAGGTCGAGCGGCGCCATTCCCACCATGCCCTGGCTTGTCGCGTTGGCGAGCATCACGACGTCGGCCAGCGCCTCGCCCCGCTGCTCCCATGGGACCGCGCGCACCGGCGCGCCGAACTCGGCCTCTATGCGCTGGGCGCGCGCGAGCGTCCGGTTGACGAGGCGGATTTCCTTCGCCCCACGCTCGGCGAGCGCCCAGACGACCGCGCGCGCGCCGCCGCCCGCGCCGACGACCGCCACCGGTCCGGCCGCCGCCTTGAAGCTGGGGAAGAACTCGAGCACGTTCTCGATGAAGCCGTAGCAATCGTTGTTGGAGCCGGAAAGCTTGCCCGTTGGTCCGACCACGACGCACGAGATGGCCCCGATGCGGCGCGCCGTCTCGTCCACGTCGTCGACGATGGCCATTGCTTCCTGCTTGTGCGGAATGGTCAGGTTGCAGCCGGAAAACTTGAGCGCGTGCAGGGCGCGCAGCGCATCGCCAAGCCCGCCCGGCTCGATGGCGAGCGGCACGTACGAACCGGCGAGCCCGTGCTGCTCGAACCAGTAATTGTGAAGCATCGGCGAGCGCGAATGCATCACCGGCCAGCCCATGACGCCGGCAAGCAGAAATCGGTCAGGATGGGACATTGGCGGGTTTCGTTCGATCCGTCTGAGAAAAGGCGCCGCTATTTGGAGCGTCAGGGCCTGCTTGGCAAGTGCCGCAGCCGCTGGTCCACGCAGGGCCAGATTGACGTGACGCCCGCCGCCCGGCTTAAAGGATGCCTCAAAGGGCCTAACTACCAAGGAGGAAGCCATGCTCACGAAGGAAGACAATGACCTCGTGACGCGCACCGGACCAGGCGAACCGCTCGGCGTGCTGATGCGGCGCTTCTGGATTCCCGTCCTCCTGTCCGAGGAATTGCCCGAGCCCGATTGTCCGCCCGTTCGCGTGAAACTGCTCGGCGAGCGTCTGGTCGCCTTCCGCGACACCTCCGGCAAGGTCGGCTTCATCGACGAGTTCTGCGCCCATCGCGGCGTATCGCTCTGGTTCGGCCGCAATGAGGAAAACGGCCTGCGCTGCCCCTATCACGGCTGGAAGTTCGACGTGCATGGCCAGTGCACGGAAGTCCCGTCCGAGCCCGTCGAGAGCGGCTATTGCCAGAAGATCAGGCTCACCGCCTACCCATGCGTCGAGAAGGCCGGCATCATCTGGACCTATATGGGGCCGAAGGAGAAGCAGCCCGAATTTCCGGCATTTGAGTGGCTCGACCTGCCGGAGTCACACCGGCTCGTCGCCAAGCGCTGGCAGGAGTGCAACTGGCTGCAGGCAATGGAAGGCGGCATCGATTCGTCGCATGTCTCATGGCTGCACAGCGGCGAATTGCACACCGACCCGCTGCACAAGGGCACGAAGGGCGCGAAGTTTCAGGGGGACAAGACGCCAAGGTTCGAACTGGTGGAGTCTCCCGGCGGCATGGTGATCGGCGCGCGCCGCAATGCGGAGGCCGGCCAATACTACTGGCGCATCACGCAATGGATCATGCCCTGGTGGACGATGATCCCGCCTTATGGCGACAACGCGCTGAACGGCCACGCATGGGTGCCGATGGACGACGAGAACTGCATCGCCTGGTCGTTCACCTGGCATCCGACCCGCCCCTTGAGCGCAAGCGAATTGCATACGATGCGCCATGGCGGCGGCATTCATGTCGAGACGATTCCCGGAACCTTCCGGCCGGTCATCAACAAGGATAACGACTACATGATGGACCGCGCCGCCCAGAAGGCGAAGCGCACCTATTCCGGCGTCCACGGCATCGCCATGCAGGACGCCTCGCTTCAGGAAAGCATGGGGCCGGTGGTCGATCGCACACGCGAGAATCTCGTTTCAACCGACAACGCGATCATCATGGCGCGCAACCTGCTGAAGCGCGCCGCCCGCGCCTTGCAGAAGGGTACGGAGCCGCAGGGCGCAAAGGCCGAACACCATCGCGTGCGCTCGGCGTCCTTTATCCTGCCCGTCGATCAGCCGTTCATGACGGCGAAGTCGGATGATCTCGTCGCGCGGCCCGGCGTGCCGCACACGGGCATCTAGCGTAGAGGCGCTGGAGCGCCTTTCAGTCTTTCCTGGGCGGCCGCATTTCGGATGACGTGTTGACCATCGCGTGCAGGCTGCGCGCGAAGGCGACCGCCTTGCCGATGTCTATGGCGTTCGCTCCATGCGCATATTCCTTCACCGCGAGCACGGCGGGCCTCGGCGCCTTCATGAGCCGTTCGACCAGAGCGTTCGCAGTGCTGTCGGCGTCTCCCGCCGCGGCGACCTCGCTCACCGCGCCGATCATCATGGCGTGACGCGCATCGATTTCCTTGGCGGTCCACACAAGGTACATCAGCGGCTTGAGCGGGATGCGGTCGACGAGCGACGACATCACCATAGTTGGCATGATGTTGTTGTTGAACTCGTTGATCGCGAAACGTGCGTTCTCGTCGGCGATCGTGATGTCGCAAACGCTCGCGAGCGCGCAGCCGAACCCGTAGGCGCGGCCCTTCACGACAGAAACGACCGGCGCCTTCGAGTGACGCACGGCGCCATAGACTCGGAACACGATGTCATGCATCCGCCGCAACTGCAGCGCTTCCGGCTGCGCCGTCGGGCGTGGCCCCAGATGCGCGCGGCCGAGGCAGAAATCCGCGCCGTTGGCGCGCAGGACGATGAGCCGAACCTTGTCGTGTTCGCGTTCGAGCACGTCGCCCAGAAACACGATCTGATCGTCCGTCATGCCATTGCCCCGGTCGGGGCAGTCGAGAGTGATTTCAAGCAGGTCGTCTGATTTCGTGACGATGACCCCGTCCGTCATGGGTTTCCTCTTGCCGTGAGCGATTTGCTTGTCGAACCCGCACGGGCTCGTTGTCAGATCACGCTATCGCCGCCCGTGAAATCGCGCAATCCACGTCCGGGGCCTTTGGCGCCCTTCCGCAATTGTGTATACGAGGACGGAACGACCGCCATCCGGCGGCGCACACCAGATCAGGGGAGCAGCGCATGAGCAAGGGCGCGGACGGAAAGATCGAAGGCGTAGGCACGGCCCGCTTCGATGACAAGGATCAACTGCAGCGCCCCTCCAACGCCGAACTCGGCTGGACATCCGACGCCATGGCGGAGATGCTGCGCCGCCTCGACGTGCGCTACATCGCGCTGACGCCGGGGGCGAGTTATCGCGGGCTGCACGATTCACTTGTGAACTACCTTGGTAATCGCGACCCGCAGATGATGGTCTGCCTGCATGAAGAGCACGCCGTCGGCATCGCGCAGGGCTACGCCAAGGTGACGGAACGGCCGATGGCCGTCGCGCTTCACTCGAATGTCGGCCTGCTGCACGCCACGATGGCGATTTTCAACGCCTGGTGCGGCCGCGCCCCCATGCTCATTCTCGGCGCAACGGGTCCTGGCGACGCGGAAGAGCGCCGCCCGTGGATCGACTGGATTCACACGGCCAAGGACCAGGGCGCGTTGATCCGTCATTACACGAAGTGGGATGACGAACCGCGCTCCGCCGTCGCCTCCGTCGAGTCGATCATGCGCGGCTACCAGATCGCCGCGACGCAGCCCTATGGCCCAACCTATGTCTGCCTCGACGTCGGCCTGCAGGAGACGAAGCTCGACAAGCCGATGAATTTCCCGGACGTCGAACGCTTCAAGCCCGGTGTGCCGCCGGCGCCGGCGCAGGACGCCGTCGAACAGGCGGCGAAGATGCTCGTGAACGCCAAGAAGCCCCTCATCCTCATGGGGCGCGGATCCCGGAGCATGGACGACTGGAACGCGCGCATCGCCCTCGCCGAATCGCTGGGCGCGGCCGTGATGACCGACACCAAGCCCGGCGCCGTGTTCCCGACCGAACATCCGCTACATCTCATCGAGCCGCGTTTCCGTCCGTCGCCGGCCGCTGCCGACATCACGAAGGAAGCGGACGTCATCCTGTCGCTCGACTGGATGGACCTGCGCGGATGGTTCATTCAGACCCTCGGCCGCGACGCTGAAGTAAAGTCGAAGGTCATTCACTGCACCGTGGACGATTATCTGCACAATGGCTGGAGCATGGACTACTTCGGTCTGCCGCCGGTCGATCTGAAGATACTCTCGACGCCGGACCAGCTTCTGCGCCCGCTCACCGATGCTGTGCGCCGGCTGCGCGGGACGAGCGACAAGTCCGAGCCGAAGTGGCCCGTGCGCAACGTCAAACCGCTGGGCAAGCCGCGCGCGGAAGGCATGATGGGCCTGCGCGATCTCGCCCTCGTCGTGCGCGACTTCTGTGACAAGTGCGGCGACGTGACCATGGCGGGCTTTGCGCTCGGGTGGCCGTCGGACACCGTGAACTTCAGGCATCCGCTCGACTACGTCGGCTTCGACGGCGGCGGGGGCGTGGGCTCAGGCCCCTCCAACGCTATTGGAACCGCGCTGGCCATCAAGGGAACTGGACGCCTGCCGATGACGGTCGTCGGCGATGGCGACTTCGCTATGGGGTGCAACGCGATCTGGACGGCGGTTCACATGGGCATCCCGCTGCTCATGGTGATCGCGAACAACCGCGTCTATTACAACGACGTCGCGCATCAGGAACGGATGGCGGTCGTGCGCGGGCGCCCGGTCGAAAACAAGTTTGTCGGCCAGGAGATGAACAATCCGCCGGTCGATCTGATCGCCATCGCGAAGGCGCAGGGCGCGCAGGGCGAGGCTGGCGTCGAGACGTCGGGCGAACTCGCGAAGGCGCTGGAGCGTGGCGAGAAGGCCGTGCGCGCAGGCGCGGTCTATATCATCGAGGCGCGCATAGACGTCGGCGCGCCGGGCGAGCGCGGGCAGGGCCATACGGCGGGCCGGAAGGACTGACCCAAGACCCTTGAGGCGCCTCACGCCTCATTGCACCACGCGCAAGCGGATCGCGCCGATCAGTTCGGCGCGTTTCGCCTCCAGTGCGCGCATGAGCGCGAGCTTTTCCTCGAGCGTGCTCTTGTTCGATCCATAGAAGACGATCCCGCCAAGGATGAGGGTCAGGATCGTCACGAGCTGCAGCGCATCAAGTCGCACCAGGCCGACGATCGAGGCGGCGAACCACGCGAAAGCAAGAATGATGGCGATGCGCGAGGCAAAGATCAGCTTTCGGCATGCGTTCGCCTCCTCCGCCAGTTCGTCGATGCGCGCCTCCAGCTTCTCTATTTCCGAGGTCTGCGGGTCGTCGCTCATGCCGCCTCAAAGCCTCGGGCCACAATTGCGAAAGACTGTGTCCCGCTCGAGAAACGCTGCAAACGGCATATCCTCGAAGCGGGTCAGAACGCGCCCGGCGCGCGTGTAGGTCGAGTAGAACGTCCGGATGCGTGCGCCCTCCTGGCCGGGCTCGATCACCTCGCCGCAGATGCGTCCGTTCTCGCCCCGGCCGGCGGGGAAGTGGACCATGATCTTGATCTCGGCGCTCGCGGGATTGAGCAATTGCGAGCGTATGCTCTCCTCAAGGGAGGAAGTCACCATCGCCGGCAAGGGATTGCGGGCAAGATCGCCGGCTGGCTGCGCCGACGCTGACGCTGCGACGGCCATGAGCGCGCAGGCCGTCAGCGCATGCCGAACCGGGTTTCGCCTGTGCGTCATGCGAAGCGCCAGCTCTGTGAAAGCCGTTCCGGAACTGACGTGATGGAATTGATGGTGCGTATCTTGATCATGATGCTCTGCATTGGCGGCGCCTAGAGGTATGCAATCCCCGGCGGATCGTCAAAGGCGCGCATCGACGCGCACGATTTTGTTGCGGCTGCCGGGAACAGGGGCCCCGCGTGAGCGTTCAACACCAGTCCAACGGTGACCCTCCAGAGGACGTCGCGGCCCCGATCCACGCCCCCCGGATCGGGGCCGCTGTTTTTCATGCTTTCGGGTCCGGCCTCGCCAGCTGCGGCGGCATGTCAGTGGGGAGCGTCGTAACATGCCCTCGCGATGAACGCCCGGTGGTTCGGACGCCGCAATCCGGCTGCGGTTCGCCCGGCCTTCTTGGAGGCGAGCCGCCAGCCCTGCGCCTTACTTCCTGCGCCCGGACAACTCTCGCACCCGTTCGATGATCGCTGGAGGAGTGGCGTACACGCCCTCCAGAAGCTTCTCGATTTCAGCGCCTGAAATCGGCTCGAGATCGACGCCGAGCTTCTTCGCCTCGGCCTTGGCTTCGTCGTCCGCGAGCATCGCCATAAATGTCCTTCGCAGGAGGTCGACGCGCTCTTTCGGCGTCTCGGCGGGCGCAACGAGCGGCCAGGCCATCTCCTGACCCGTGAGAATGACCCGGAGAATCTGCCTCTGCTCCTCCGTCTTCGCGTACTCCATCACGAGCGGAACATTCGGCAATTCGGGCGATTTGCGCAACGACATCTGCACGAGGAGCTGAAGCTCGCCCGCCTTCATCATCGCGGCGCCCTCGGTGCGGAACGAGGCCCATGACCACGAACCGCGGCCTTCCACTTCTCGCCGTTCGACGGCCATGACCATCTCAGGCCCGCTCCGGTAGCCTGTGACGATCCTGAAACGTGTGCCGAGCAGATTGTTCAGCGTGTTCGGATAGGTCACCCCGTCGGTGCCGGGCGCCGGGCCGGCGACGGCAACCTCGCGCGTGCGCAGATCGTCCAGCGTTCGAACGCCGGTTTCGGACCGCACCGCAATGACGGAGACTTCAGGACTTGTGCTGCCGATCCATTTCAGCTTCAGCGGATCGAAACGGGTCTGTTCGCCGCCTAGAAGAGGTTCTATCCCCATTCCGCGGGCCACCACCGCCAGCGTTGTGCCGTCCTTGGGCGCGGTATTGGCGAGGTGGTTGGTGGCCGTAACGCCGCCGGCGCCGGTCATGTTGCGGACGATGACCTGCGGGTTGCCGGGAAGCTTGCGCGTGAAGTGCCGTCCGAGAAAGCGGGCGTTCACGTCATACAAACTTCCGGCCCCCGACCAGCAGATGATCGTGATCGTCTTGTCGGCGTAGAAATTATCGGATTGGGCGGCGGCGGGAACGCCAGTCATGCCTGTTACGGCGAGCGCAAGCGCGGCGGCAGCGAATTTCATGACCCCCTCCCTGTTGTAACGATTGCGCCCATGCAGCGCGTGTTTGTCAACCCGTAGCGTTCCGCCCGTAAATCGCGTCGATCGCCTCCGCGACGCGGACCAGTGAGTCGGCGGCGGGATCGAACCTTGTCGATTGGGCGAGCGTTCGCGCCCAATGAACCGCGGCGCGGCCGCCCCATTCGTCCGGTGGTTCACAGAGCGTTTCGCTCCCGGTGCCCGAAAGGCGCATGGCGCGGAAGTCGTAGAAGGAACCCTTCACGTTCCGCAGTCGCGCGCCGCCCTTCGCGCCGTGGAAATCCGCGCTGATGACGGCGTCGCAGCCGGCGTGAAGGTTCCACGAACATGCAATGCGAACCTGGGCGCCCGTGTTCAGCCGCAGTTCGGCGGCGCCATAGTCTTCAACGGCGACCGGAGGGCGGGCGAGCGGGGCGCCGCCCCTGAATAGCAACGCGCTTGCCTGCTCCACCTGAGCGCCGGGCAGCATCCAGAGAGCCAGGTCGACGAGGTGCACTCCGAGGTCCATGACGCAACCGCCGCCTGACTTGTTCAAGTCGTAGAACCACGCCTTGTCTGGGCCATAAGCGTTGTGAAACGTCAGGTCGCAGGCGAATATCTCTCCAAGCTCGCCGCCGGCGATGAGAGCGCGGATCTTTTGCGCCGCGGTTGTGAACCGATAGGAGAAATCGACGTGCAGCAGGCGGTTGGCGCGCCTTGCGGCGTTCACCGCGGCGCGAGTTTCGTCAGCCGTCCGCCCGAGCGGTTTCTGGCAGAAAACTGGAAGTCCGGCGCCGAGCGCAGCGATCGTTTGTTCCGCGTGCTGCGCACTCGGCGTTGCGATCACAAGTCCGTCAAGGTCGTGCGCGAGTAGATCATCGAACCTGTTGACGATGCGCGCATCCGGTGCACAGTCTTTCGCGCGCGTCAGGGCTTCTTCTGACGAGTCACAAAACGCCGCTGCTTCAACCTGCGCATCGTGGAGCAACGCCTTCATGCGGTGCACTCCGATCCAGCCAAGTCCGGCAAATCCGAGCCGCAGACGCCGATCCGCACTCACGGCGCCACCACGGCCTTGATGAAGCCGTCGGGCCGGTCGCGCGTCGCATTGAGCGCATCCCCCAGTTGCTCAAGCGCAAACCGGTGCGTGATCAGCGACCCGATGTCGAGGCGGCCCGTGGCGACGGCTTCCACCGCCTCGCGCATGCCCTGCATGTATATGGCGGGATCACGTTCATGGGCGTTGATGACGTCGATCCCGCGCCAGTTCCAAATCTGCATGTTGACCCGGCGCAAACCATCCTGATGGTAACCGGCGATCACGAGCCTGCCGCGCTCGCCGGTGACCTCGCCGGCGATATCGAGCGCCTCCTGCATCCCCACGGCCTCGATGACTCGGTCGCAGAATTTTCCGTTTGTCAGATCGCCGACGCATTCCGCAATGGCGTTCCGGTCCGCCATAGCGACGGCCTGGTGCGCGCCCATGCGCAGCGCCATCTGCAGCGCAAACTTGCGGCGCGAAATGGCGATCACTCGCGCGCCGGTCTTCGCCGCGAGTTGCGTAAGAAGAAGCCCGAGAAACCCGGCCCCGACGATTGCGACGGTCTGGCCAGCCTCGATATTGCTGCGCCTGAATATGTTCATTGCGCAGCCGAGGGGTTCGCCTGGAAACGTCTGCGCTTCCAGATCAGGAGGCAGGACGACGCAGGCGTTCTCTTCCGCGACGTCGAATTGCGCGTATGCGCGATAGGAGAGCGCCGCGATCCGGTCGCCGCGCTTGATTGAGCGCACGTTCGCGCCGACCGCGTCCACGACGCCCCACGCCTCGTGGCCTAGCTCGCCGGGGGCGGTTGGGAAGCGCATCCATTCGGGCCCCGACCATGGCGTCAGGTTTGACGCGCATACGCCGCAGCCCTCGACGCGAAAACGCACCTGATCGGGCAATGGCGGAGGAATGGGCGCTCGCTTGATGACCGTGCGGCCGGGCTCTGCAATGACGGCCGCCTGCATAGCTTCGCCAGAGGGGCCGATAATTTCGCGAAGCGCCGCAGGAATGCCAGTCGATGTCGCCATGAACGCTCCGCTTTGGGCGCGAACGGCGCCAAAGCGGCAACGCGGCCCGAGCCAGCGAGTTTCAGAGCTACTTCAACTTTCCTGGAGCTTCCGTGCGCGTGTCCGTTCGGCCGCGACGCCGGCCGCCGCAATTTCCACGATGTGCCGTCCGCACCCGACGCAAACCTGCCGGTCGTCGAGGCGGCAAACGCCGACGCATGGCGACGCTGGGACCCCGTTCGGGGAGGGCGCTGCTTCAGGCGCCGTGATTGTCGAATCCTGCACGCTTCGCCCCATCTTTGATGGATGAGGGAAACGTCTAGCGGTCGCCGCGTCAAGCGGCGCGATGTAGTTTCGGGCCGAATTCGCCGGGAAAGGGCCATGTGCATTAGGAAATGTTATCCTGCGACGCGCATTGGCCATGGCACGGCCCTTGCTAAACGTCCATTGTGCACTTGCGCTGCCGGCGCAAGCGCCGATGCTCGAATTCAGCCCGGAGGAGAACGCTCATGGCGGCCGCGAAGGATTTTCAGGACCATTGCTGGAAGGATGTCGTGCCACAGGCCGACATGAACCTCGATTTTTACGCACGCTGCGTGCGCGAGACATTCGTTGGGCCCAATCCGGCGCTTCTGTGCATCGATCTCTACAATAGCGCCTATCGCGGCGGCCCGCGGCCGCCGGCCGAGATCGAAGCCGATGCGCCGGGCACGTGCGGGATCTACGCGCACCGCGCCGTCGAGCCGACGAAGAAGCTGATCGCGGCCTCCCGCGCGGCCGGCATTCCGATTTTCTACTGTACGTCGGATATTCGCGCGAACAATCGTCCGATGGGCGCGGTGGCCACGCGCGCCGTGAAGCGCAAGCCTCCGATGCCCGACGATTTCGAGATTTATCACGAGTTCGCGCCGCAGGAGGGCGACGTTGTCATCTTCAAGCAGCGCGCCAGCGCCTTTCAAGGCACGCCGATCGTTTCGCATCTGTCGCTGCTGGGCGTTAGAAGTCTGATCGTCTGCGGCGAGAGCACGTCCGGTTGCGTGCGCGCCAGCGTCGTCGACGCCTATTCGTCCGGCTTCCATGTCAGTCTCGTGGAAGAGTGCACCTATGATCGCGTCGAACTGAGCCATAAGGTGAGCCTTTTCGACATGCACCATAAATATGCGGACGTGATGAAGGTTGACGAGGTCGTTGCGCACCTCGCCGGGATGGCGAAGCAACCGCTCGCAGCCGAATAATAAGCGCAGGCGCCCCCCGATTTCGCCCGCATTTCAAAGCGCCGCAGGCTGGCTCCTCTGCCGGCCTGCGGCGCTGGCGTTTTCCCAGGTGTGCGCATAAGCTGGCCAGGAGGGCAGCCACGTCGAAGGGCGCCCCGAGGAGGAGCGTCATCATGAGGCTGAGCCAGCGTCTGGCTGTCTGGACATGTGCGTCCGCTGCCGCGTGCGCCGTGACTGCGGCGTCTGCGGATGATTTCTACAAGGGCAAGACCGTCAAACTGATTGTTGGCAGCGGCGAAGCAAGCGGCGTCGACATCCTCGGGCGCGTGGCCGCCCGCCATCTGCCGAAACACATTTCCGGCCAGCCCGTCATCGTCGTGCAGAACATGCCGGCGCCCGAATCGATCGCTGCTGCGAACCACGTCTTCAATATCGCGGAGCCGGACGGGCTTACGCTCGGCGCGGGTTCGTCGGGCCTGTTCAGCCGCGCGATTTCGCAGCCCAACATTCGCTTCGATCTTTCGAAGTTCACATGGATCGCGAACATCTACAGCGCCACGGTGATCTTCTGGATGCGTACGGACTTCCCCTGTCAGACCTTCGAGCAGCTTCGCACCTGCCCGCAGCCGATCAAGTTCGGCGCGACGGCGCGGGGATCCACCGGGTACGGTTTGGTGCCGGAACTTCTGAAGGATTCCCTCAAACTGAACATGGATATCATCTACGGCTACCGTAACGCGCAGGTCGATCTCGCCGTGGAACGCAATGAGGTTCAGGCGTCCGGCGGCGACCTGATCGGTTTCATGGGCGCGCGGCCCCGCCAGTTGATGGAGGAGGGCAAGGCGAAGATTCTTCTGCAGGTGTCCGGCCGCAAGAATCCGGACCTCGACAAGTACAATGTCGCCTGGTCGATGGACGTCGTGCCGGACAGCCACAAGCCGCTGTTCCGGATGCTGAACCCGATCCTCGATCTCGCGCGGCCCTATTTCGCGCCGCCGAACGTCCCCGCCGACCGCGCGAAGATCCTCCGCGACGCGTTTGGGAAACTGGTCGGCGATCAGGACTTCCGCGCCGAAATGAAGAAAGTCGCCGGCATAACGCCGAGCTACGTTCCGGGCGAGGAGATGGCGGCGAACATAAAGGACATGCTCGATCAGCCTCCCGAGGTGAAGGACAAGATCATCGGCCTGCTTCAGGGCAAGTGAAGCAACGGACGTGCGGACTGTTCAGCCCGCGCACGCCTTTCTGCATGCCTCCGCGATCTTCTTCGCGCCCGGCGTCACGGCCTCTTCCAGCGGCGGGCTGAAAGGCACGGGAACCATAGGCCTCGCCACACGCACCGGCGCCGACTTGAGGGCGCTCCATGCGTGAATCGAAACAGTCGCGATCAGCTCCGACGCGACGCCGCAGATCTCGTATGTTTCATCCGCGGCGACCATGCGCCCTGTCTTGCGCACCGACGCCACAATCGTATCGACGTCGAGCGGCGCCAGCGAACGAATGTCGACGACTTCGACGTCGATGCCTTCCCTTGCGAGATCCTTCGCCGCTTCGAGCGCATCGACCACGCTGCGCGAACACGCGATGACGCTGACGTCCTTGCCCTGCCTTTTCACTTCCGCCTTGCCGAGAGGGATGATGTAATCCTCTTCCGGAACGTCTTCTGTCTGCCCCAGCAAAAGCGCATGCTGCAGGACGATGGTCGGATTGTCGCTGGCCATCGCCGCCCGGATCAGTCCCTTGGCGTCCTTCGGCCCCGACGGCAGCACGATTTCAAGCCCTGGATTGTTCGCATACATCGCATGCGGACTGCCCGAATGTTGCGGTGCGCCGCCGCCCCTGATGCCGTGGAAGAGATGGAACGTGACGGGCGCCTTCAGTTGCCCGTTCGACATGTAGTGAACATTGGCGGCTTCGTTGATGAACTGGTTCCAGGCTTCATAGGCGAAGACTGCCGTGCCGTAATGCACGAAGGGGCGCATGCCGGTCATGGCGGCGCCGACGCCAAGTTGCGCCACGGCCGCTTCCGATGTCGGTGGGTCAACGATGCGGGCGGCGAATTCCGCCTTCAGCCGATCCTCCGCATGGTGCTCGGGGCCATGACCGGCGATGCCGCGACCGACGATGGTTGCCTTCGGGTCCTTGCGGAGGCTCCAGATCAAGCCGTCGATCAGGGCTTCCGCGAGATTCATCTGCGGCATTCGTATTCTCCGAAATTTCAGGCGAAGGCGCCCGTGAAGGCGGCAGCGGGTTCGGGAAAGGGAGAGGCCTCGGCGAAGGCGCGGGCGTCTTCCATTATCTTGCAAACACGCGCGTCGATGGCGGCGAGTTCTTCGACTGTCGCGTCGCCGCTCTCAACGATCGCGCGGGTGGCGCGCAGGATGGGGTCGAACCGCTTGATCCACTCCGCATGCGGCCCGCTGATGCTGCCTTGATCGAAGGCGAGGGACAGGTCTGTAACGCCGGTCGGGAATGCGGCCTTCACCTGATGCGATCCGGGCCAGCGTTCAAGCGTACACTCCACGAACACCGGCTTTCCGGTGGCGCGCACGCGCGCCGCCGCTTGCGCGAAAGTCTCGCGCGCCGCGTCGGCGTCCGCACCGTCGAAAATGACGCTATGAATTTGCAATGCTTCGGGCACGTCGCGCAGTCTCGCGGCGGCGAGCATGGAGGAGGGGCGCTGCCCGGCCTTCGAATTGTTCTCGCAGACGAAAAGCACCGGCAGTTCGTAGACTGAGGCGAGATTGAGGGCTTCGTAGCAGACGCCTTCGTCCAGCGTGCCGTCGCCGAAATGCGCGACCGAGATATTTTTGCCGCCCTGCAGCTTCAGGCCATAGGCCGCGCCGGTTGCGAGCGCGATCGAGCCGCCCACCATGGCGGAAGTGGACTGCATGCCTACGGATGCATCGCACAAATGCCATGAACCACCCTTGCCGCCGTTCAATCCATCCTTTCGGCCGAGAATTTCGGCGAAGGCGCGGCCGGGGTCCGCACCGCAGGCGATGACGTAGCCGTGATTGCGATGCGTGGTATGGATCTTGTCGCCCGGCTGCATGGCAAGCGCCACGCCGGAACCCGTCGCTTCGTGCCCGATGTGCAGGTGCTGTCGACCGATGTATTCGTGCTTCTGTGCGAGACGGATGACCATCTCCTCGAAGCGGCGCATGCGCAGCATGCGCTCAAACTGCGCGAGCCGGAGCTCGCGCGCAGCGCCCGTCATGGCGAAACCTCCCGTGCGGCGCGCGTTGCTCACCGGAGACGCGCCGTTCGGGGCGTAGATTAGGTCGAGCCAGCGCGTTGTCAACGCCGGTGCTCCGCGTTGATTCCTGCCGGGAAGAGCGGCTACAGTGCGCGCCGGCCTATCAGAGCAACCGAAAAGCACCGGGAGGACATTCATGAACGACATGCCGCGCATCACGCAGGAGATGATCGATCTTTACGATCATTTCACCCACGTTTCCGCCGACAGGGCGGCTTATCTGGAAAAGCTGACCTCCCTCGTCGGCTCGCGCGAGGTCGCCGAATTCATCACGTCGCAGATCGCCGCGAACAAGATGTCTGCGCCGATTTCCGCGGTCGATGATCCGCGTCTGACGATCGAGAAGGTGACGTTCGGCGAGAACATGACCGGCTATCTCGCGAAACCGAAGGCCGCGTCCGGCAAGCTTCCTGCGGTTATGGTCGTGCACGAGAACCGCGGCCTCGTTCCACATATTCAGGATGTCGCGCGCCGTGTCGCGCTCGAGGGCTTCATTGCGCTGGCGCCCGATTTCCTGCAGCCGCTCGGCGGCACGCCGGATGACGAAGACCTGGGCCGCGACATGATCGCGAAGCTCGATCGCGCGCAGACAGTCAAGAACGCCGTCGCAGCCATCGACTATCTGAAGGAGCGTCCGGACGGCAACGGCAAGGTCGGCGCTGTAGGCTTCTGCTGGGGCGGTGGCATCGTCAACGCAGCTGCGGTCGCGGCGGGCGACAATCTGAACGCCTGCGTGGCCTATTATGGCGCTCAGCCCAAGGCTGATGACGTGCCGAAGATCAAGGCCAACATGATGCTGCACTACGCCGGCCTCGACGAGCGCATCAATGCGGGCATCGACGCCTTCAGGGCGGCGCTCGAGGCGAACAGCAAGCCGCACGAAATCTTCATGTACGAAGGCGCGCAGCACGCCTTCAACAACGATGCGACGGCGGCGCGATACCACAAGGAGGCGTCCGAACTTGCATGGACGCGCACGATCGGAATGTTCAGGAAGACGCTGGGCTGAGCCGTCTTCGAAGCATCGGGGCCGTCACGACAGAAGCGTCCTGGCGGCCTTTTCTATGCGCGCCGCATCCGGGCGCCAGAGCGGCTCGAGCGAGCGGCTCATCGGCACGGGCATATCGGCGGCGGCAAGCCGCATCACTGGCGCGTCAAGCCAGTCGAACGCTTCTTCACTGATGATGGAGGCGATCTCACCCGTGACGCCGTAGGCGCGCGGGGCGCCATCCACGACGATGGCGCGGTGGGTCCTGCGCACGGACGCGACAAGCCCTTCCGCGTCAAGCGGAACCAGCGTGCGCGGATCGATCACTTCGGCTTCGATCCCGTCACCCGCGAGCCGTTGCGCGGCGTCGAGCGCGAACTGCGCCATGCGGCCGATGCCGATGATCGTGATGTCGCGGCCTTTGCGCAATACGCGCGCTTTGCCGATCGGCGCCGGCGGGGCGCCCGCTTCGACTTCGCCCTTCGCCGTGTAGAGGAGACGATCCTCGAAAAAGAGCACCGGATCGTCGTCGCGGATCGCCGCTCGCATCAGCCCAGCGGCGTCGGCCGGATTAGACGGCACGACCACCTTCAGGCCGGGCACATGCGCGGCCCATGCGTAAAAGCCTTGCGAGTGCTGCGGCCCGAGGTTTGCGCCCGAGCCCATCGTCGTGCGCAGGACGAGCGGAACGCGCGCCCGGCCATTCGACATGTAGCGAACCTTCGCGGCCTGATTGACGAGCTGGTCCATGCAAAGCGTCATGAAATCGCCGAACATGACTTCGAACACCGGACGCGCGCCCGCCATCGCGGCGCCGATGGCCATGCCGAAGGCTCCGGACTCCGAAATCGGCGTGTCGATCACGCGTTTTGCGCCGAACTGCTTGAACAGTCCCTCCGTCTGCTTGAATACGCCGCCGGCTGCGCCGACGTCCTCGCCGATCACCATCACCGCAGGATCTGCTTCCATTTCAATTCGCAAGGCTCCAAGCACCGCTTCGCGGTATGTCATCAGACGCGGATCAGCCATGAACATGCTCCGCAAGCCGCTCGGGCGCAGGCTCCCGCGCGTTTCGAACACGCTCGACCGCTTCACGCATCTGCGCCGCGACTTGCGCCTCCAGCGCCTTGAGCTTCGAAGCTGTCGCGAGCTTCTCGGCGATGAGGCGCTTTGCCGACTTCGCCAGCGGATCGCGCGCGAGCCATCGTTTCGTTTCCTCGTCCGCCTTGTATTCCTGCTTGTCGCCTACGTGATGACCGCCAAACCGCCACGTGTTGCAGACAAGAAAGTAGGGCCCCTTGCCACCGCGCGCGTGAGCCACCGCCCGGGAAGCAGCCGTATGAACCGTGCGCACGTCCATTCCGTCGATCATCTTCGATGGGATTCCGAAGACCTCGCCGCGGGCTGTTATGCTCGGGCCAGCCGTCACGTCATCGATGGCTGTGAACTCGCCATAGCCATTGTTTTCGCAGACGAAGACGACCGGAAGCGTCCAGATGGCCGCCATGTTCATGCATTCGTGCAGCAGGCCCTGATTCAACGCGCCGTCGCCGAAAAAGCAGACGCACACTTCGTCACCGCCTCGCGCCCGTACGGCAAGCGCCGCGCCCGCCGCGAGTGGAATGCCGCCGCCAACGATGCCGTTTGTGCCGAGGTTGCCGTTATCGAGATCAATCACATGCATAGAACCGCTGCGCCCGCCGCAAAGGCCCATTTCCTTGCCGAGGATTTCGGCGAGCAATCCAGTCACGTCGGCGCCCTTGGCGATGCAGTGCCCATGCCCGCGATGGTGGCTTGCAATCATGTCGCCTTTCCGGAGGGCGGCGATGACGCCAACGTTCGTCGCTTCCTGACCCGCGCACAGATGCGCGAGCCCAGGCACTGCGCCCGCGGTCGCCAGCGAGCGAACCGCTTCCTCGAAATGGCGGATAACCAGCATCGTTCGATGCATGGCTAACCAGTCGGGCGCGGACTTCAGGCCGCCGCGCGCCGACGAGCTGCGATTTTTCGCGTTGGTCATGTAGGCCCTTGGCTCCGGCTTGAAGCGCGCCCGCTTCCCCTCCTGCCGGAGCGCGGCGGCGCGGCGAGTGTTGGTTGACTCTGTTTGAGCCGGAAAATAACGTTCATGGCTCACAATAACGTCTGCAAAGCGAGACGCAACACTGGAGGAAACGATGGCTTTTCGCGGCCCGACGACGGCGGACATCCTTGCATCGAAATTCGCGACGTCCATGCCTGGGGAAACGACTCTGCCGCAGGCCGACGTTCGCAACTATTTCCAGGCGATCGACAACATGATCAACGTGTTTGCGATCAAGCCTGACGACAAGGTTCTCTTCCTCACGGATCCGTTGCTGGACCGCCGCATTGTCGACTGCATCACCGGGGTCGCCAATTCGCGCGGCGTCTTCCCGCGCGAATTCATGGCGCCCTCGACGCAGCTGCCCGATTGTCCCGATGAAATTCGCGGCCTTGTCGAAGACGCAACTTTCGTTGTTTCCTCGTGGTTCTGTTCGGTCAATTCTCCGTTCTTCGTGAAGCTGCGAAAAGAGAAAGGTCAGCGTTGGGTGAAAATCACCTACTTCCGCAACCTCGATCTGTTGCAGACGCCGCAGGCCCGCTTCCCTGTCGATCTGGTTGGCGAAATCGTGCGCGCCACGGCGCGCATGTATCCGAAGGACCACGACTTCGACATGCACTTCTCCTGCCCGCGCGGCAGCGACCTCACCATCAAGTTTACGCCCGCGATGGTGAAGGGCCTTCTGTCCAACAATCGCTGGCAGGGTCAGCAGCGCGCCGATCAGCCGGGATGCTACGTGCATTACATGCCGACCCACGGCCCAAATCTCTATGACCGCAACTGCTTTCCGGGCGCGGGCCATACGAAGCCGAAGATGGCCGGCGTTGTGTACCCGCAATGGGCGATTGGCTTTCCGAAGCCGTTCGAAGAGAAGATCGGCCTCGAGTACAAGGACGGTCTTGTCGTGAAGGTTCACGGCAAGTCGGACGAGGCGCGCATACTTGACGAGATGCTCGTCAAGGGCGAGGCGGAGCTTCACGAACTCGGTTGCGGGTTCAATCCGAAATATCCGTGGTTCAAGGCCTATCCGGCGGGCTCCAACGCGCCCGGCGCGCTCCACTGGGGAACTGACGCAAAATATCCGAGCGAGTACATGCAACGCATGGTGCCCAAGTGGGAAGAACCCGCGACACATCAGGATTGCGTTATGTTCGACATGACGGTGAAGGCTGGCAACACGACGCTGATCGACAACGGCTTTCTGATGGCGCTGCGCGATCCCAAGGTCGTCGAAATGGCGAGCCAGTTCGGCAACCCGAAGGAATTGCTCGAGACATTCGTGGAATAGAAGCAAGACACGCGAAACGACGCCCCGCCCGATGCAGGCGGTGCTCTGTAAAGGGGAGGATGTCATGAAGCGCAGCCTTTTGGGGCTCGTGGCCGTGCTGGCCGCCTGCGCGCCTGCTTCGGCGCAGTTCTACAAGGACAAGACGCTCACGCTGCTCGTGAATTATGGCGCTGGCGGCAACGCGGACACGGACGCCCGGCTGCTCGTACGCCATTGGCCAAAACACATAGCGGGGACGCCGAACGTCGTCGTGCAGAATCTTCCCGGCGCGGGTGGCCTGCGCGCGATGAATGTGCTCGGCCTCAAGGCGCGGGCCAATCCTGACGGGACCATTGGCGGCTTCTTCACAGTCAGCCCCACGCCCCCGCTTGCCGAAGATCCGGGCCTTCAGATCAACATGGTGGAGGACTTCATCCCGATCGGCGGCGCGCGCGGCTGGACGATCGCATTCGCACGCAAGGACATTCCGCCCGGGTTGAAGGAACCGGCTGACCTGGCGAAGGCGAGCAAGGTGTTCCTCGGCGGCTATTCGCGGGCGTCCTCGCACGACACGCGCCTTCGTCTCGCGCTCGAAGTGCTCGACGTGCCGTATCAGGCGGTCACGGGCTTTCCCGCGCAAAGCGACATCGTGAAGGCGATGCTGCAAAACGAGGTGAACATGTCGGCGAGTTCGCTGCCGGGCTATCTCGCGCTGGTCCAGCAGAACATCATCAAGCCCGGTATTGGAATTCCGCTCTGGCATTACGACGTCATCGGGCCCGACGGCAAACCCGCAGGCAATCCGGATCTGTTGGCCATGGGCATACCGCTCTTCAGCGAGGTCTACCAGAAGGCGCGCGGCAAACCGGCTTCCGGACCGAAATTCGAGGCGCTGCTGCAGTTGAATAATATTGGAACCAGCCTCCAGCGTGGGGTCTTCTTGCCGCGCGGCGCGCCGCCAGCGGCCGTCGAAGCCCTGCGCATTGGCTATGACCTTGTCGTGAAGGACCCCGCCTACATCGCCGAATATGAGAAGGTGAACAACGAGAAGCCTGACGCGGTGAACGCGGCGGTCATACAATCGGTGTTCGAGGCGATGCAAAAGGTCACGCCCGAGGTTCGCCAGGTCATCAAGGCGGCTGTCGCGGAGTAAACGCTGCCTCCCGTGGCGATGTTTTTCGCCGCCGGGCAGGGGGGCTGGAAATCTGTTACGCTCGCGATTACGGATGCAGGCGCAACCGGTCGAGGGGCTTTGGAATGGAGCGGTCGCAAGGGAACGGCAGGGGGTTCGACCCCCTCGGTAATACGGCGCTTATCGAAAAGCTGATCGTATTGCTCCTGTTCCTGGCCTTCCTAACCGGCGTCATGATGGTGCTGCTGCCTTTTGGCATCGGGCTGCTGTTTGGCGGCATCATCGCCATTGCGACATGGCCGCTTCGCGAATGGATGCGGCGCGCCGGCCTGAGCCCCTTTTTTTCCGCGACCTTCCTGCTCATCGGACTTCTCGCCTTCGTCGCCGTTCCAGTTCTGCTGCTGGCGCCGGGACTGGCCGGTGACCTGACGCGCATCCTGGACGTGGTGCGCCAATGGCTGCAGAGCGCGCCGCCGCCTCCCTTGTGGATCGATTCGATCCCGCTCGTCGGCGAGCCCATCAAGGCGCGATGGCTTGAGGCGATTACGTCCGGCGCCGCCCCGCATGAAGTGCTTGCGCCCTATGCGGAACCGCTACGGTCCGCCATGCTGGCGGCGGCGCGCGGAATGGGCGAAAGCTTGCTTCAGCTCCTGCTGGCGCTGGCAGTCGCGACCATGTTCTGGGCGCAGGGCGACACGCTCGCCGCGGTCTCGGTCGACGTCCTGCGGCGGCTGGGTGGAGATCACCTGGCGGAGATCGGAGTGATGTCGGTGAACGCCGTGCGCGGCGTCTTCTACGGGGTTGTTGGAACAGCCTGCGTGCAAGCGTTGCTTATGGTTTTGGGATGCTGGCTTGCCGGTATCCCCGGCGCCATTCCGATCGGCTTCATCACCCTGTTGCTCGCGCTGAGCCAGATCGGCGGCCCCTTGATCCATCTGGTATGGCTTGCCGGGGCCTATTGGCTTTACACGCAGGGACACACAGGGCTTGTCCTGTGGCTTTTCGCCGGCTGGGGCATTTTCGTCACTTTCATAGACAACATCCTGAAGCCATGGCTCATTGGCGCGAGCATGCAGATGCCGCTCACCTTGGTCATCCTTGGCGTCTTCGGGGGGTTCCTGTCCTTTGGCTTCCTGGGCCTTTTCGTAGGGCCAGTGCTGATCGCGGTCGCCTATGCTTTGCTGGTCGCCTGGCGCGCGGAACGCGGGGGAGAAGAGCCTTCTCCTCGCGCCCCGCCGCTATGAAAACGCCAGTCCTCCTCCGGCTGGCGCGAATGGCTTCAAAATGCGAATGTCGTGAGAATACAAAACCGATGGAGGAACCATTGCGAATCCAGCGTCTCGCCGTCGCCAGCCTGCTGACGGGCTTTGCCCTGACGACGGGCGCTGGCGCACAGGAATCGGTTGCAAGTTTTTACAAGGGCAGGAACCTCAACATACTCGTAGGCTCGGCGCCAGGCGGGGGATACGATCTCTATGCGCGCCACGTCGCACGGCACATGGGCAAGCATATCCCCGGGAACCCGGATATGGTCGTCCAGAACATGCCGGGCGCGGGAGGTCTGATCGCCGCCAACACACTCTTCAACCGCTCGCCGCGCGACGGCTCAACGATCGGACACATTCAGGGGCCGCTCTCCATTCGCCAGATCGCGGGCGCCCGTAATGTGCAATACGACATGCGCAAATTTGGTTGGCTCGGCAGCGCGAACCACACTTCCAACGTATGCGTGATGTCGCCGCGCGTCGACGTCAAGACGGCGAAGGATCTTCTCACGCGCGAGGTCATCATCGGCGGCTCGGGGGGATCGACCACCTACATTCCCTCGTTTCTGAACGCGGTAGCCGGCACGAAATTCAAGATCATCGCCGGCTACAAGTCGACGAACGACGTCGTAATAGCGATCGAACGCGGCGAGGTGGAAGGTCTCTGCGGCTGGGGCTGGGACAGCGCGAAAGGCAACGCGCGAAGCTTCTTCGACCGCGGCGTCTTGCGCGTCGGCCTTGACGTCGGCGGGCAACCGCACCCGGAACTCTCGAAGCAGGGCGTGCCATTTGTCATGGATCTCGTCTCGGACCCGAAGAACGAGAGCATTCTGCGTTTCGCATTCAGCTACCTTGTCTACATTCGCCCCTTTGTCACGCCGCCGGATTTGCCGCCCGACCGTCTGAAGGCGCTGCAGGACGCGTTCGCACAAACCTTCAAGGATCCGGAGTTCCTCGCCGAGGCGGAGAAGAGCGATCTGGAAGTGCGTTACATCAGCCCCGCCGAAGTCATGAAGGCGCTCGACGCTGCGTTCAATGCGCCCGAAGACGTGAGGAACAACGCGATGGCGAAACTCAAGGAGGCGGGCTTCGAGGGGCTCTGACCCCTGCGCGCGGCGCCGGCGCAAGCTCCCATGTCATTGCGCCTGTTGCGAGGCCCGCTTTTTCAGTTCGCCTACCAGACGGCGCAAGGTTGCGTCTTCCGGCATGATCGCGCTGAGCCGTTCCGCATAGGCGAGCGCCGCCGGGAAATTGCCGGCCTCCTGCTCGAATCCGACGAGCGCGGCAAGCGTCTCGCGGTCGCCCGGATGGCGCTCGACCACTTTTTGGAGCGATTTCAGGGCGTCCTGCAACCTGCCGGAGGAGTGCAACGCCACGCCGTGCACAAAGCCGTAGCGCGCATTGTCAGGCGCCAGCGCCGCCGCCCTTGCGAGCGCTTCGATGGCTTCATCAGGCGGCGCCTTCGCGCGCACAAGAGACAGTCCGAAAGCGTGCAGCAGAGCGGCGTTGTCCGGCGCCGCGCGCAGGCCGTCAGACAGGATCGCGCGCGATTCTGCCTCGCGCCCGGTCTGCCGGTACAGATCGGCGAGGTTCACATAGGCTGGCGCGAACTGCGCGCTGAGGCGGATGGCGGCCCTGTATTCGGCCTCCGCTTCGGTGAAGCGTCCTTGCCGGGCGTAAAAGGCGCCGAGGCCGGAACGGCTTTCCGGACGATCGGCGTTGAGCTTCTGGGCGGCGACGAACTCATCGGCGGCGCGTTCGAAGGCGCGCCGGTCGGCGGCTGGCTGCGCCCCGGCGGGCAATGCCGACAGAAGAAGGGCGGCGCGCAGCCTGACACCCCGCACGGGATCTGAAAGCATGGGCGCGGCAATGGGCCATGCCTGCTGCGGCGGCGCGCCTTCCAGCGCGTCAAGCGCGCCGATGCGCACCATGGGGTCAGGATGCGCGAGAGCGGCGCGCGCAGCCGCGAAAACCGCAGGCGAAGCATGGGCCGCGAGTTCGGTGAGCGCCGTGGCGCGCGCTATGGACGGGCTTGCGCGATCGTTCGCCACAGCCAGGAGTTTGCGCGATGCGTCGGGAGCGCTCGAGCGCGCAGCCGAAAATGCTTCTGCATAAGTCTGAAAGCCTTTCGGCTGTTTGCCATGCCACAGTTCGACTGCATTCGCCGCCCATTCCGCGCCCTTGTCGCCGTGACAATCATTGCAGGCGTTGGGCGCGCCCGTGAGCGCAGTGACGTCTGGCCTTGGAATGCGGAAACTATGATCATGCCGGTTGTCGACGACCATATAGGTGCGGACCGGCATGTGGCAGTTCACGCATGTAACCGCTGGCTCAGCGCCTTCGTGGCGGTGATGCGCCGGGACCGCGAATTTCTCGGGTAGGTGACATTGCAGGCAAACGCCGTCCCCCGCGATGCGCAACTTCGCCGAATGCGGATCGTGACAATCGGAACAGGTGACCCCGGCCGCGAACATCTTGCTTTGCTTGAAGGACCCGTAGTTGAAAACCTCGTCTTCCATTTGTCCGGCCGCGTCATACAGGCCGCGTGTAAGGCTCGATACGGCGTGCGTGTCAGACAGCCATCTGCCGGGAATCCAGTCTTCGGAAATCTGTCCCCGCCGTCCATGGCAATTGCCGCAACTTTCCACTTCCGTTCGTAAAGACGCTGGCGGCACGCTGCGCTTTGGCGCTCCGCTGGCGGGATCCAGCGGCCATGTCGCGTTGAGGCGCTCCGCGTAGCGCACGAGAAGGCCGAATGTCTGGTCATTTTCCCTGGCGAAGGGAAGGGGGCTGCTCTGGGATCGAGCCCATGCAGCGTGACGCGAGCCCTGGCCGTGGCAGGCCTCGCAGCCCACGACCATTTCGGCGAACGTCGTCCGGAAAGTATCATTGGCCGCGTCGTAATTTTTCCGCACGCCGGTCGAATGGCACTCGGCGCACATGAAGTTCCAGTTCTGGTTCAGGCCCGTCCAGTGCAGAACATCGTTGTGATCGACTTTTTCGAGCGGATAGAGATGGAACCAGCGCTGCCCGCCGCGTTCGCGCGGTCGAGAATCCCAGGCGATCGACAGCGCCTGCACGCGGCCGTCGCGGAACTCGACGAGATACTGCTGGAGCGGATCGAGGCCGAACGTGTACTTGACCTCGAATGTCTCCATCTTGCCGTCTGGGCCATCGGTCTCGATCATGAACTTCGCGCCCTGCCGGAACATGCGCGAGGTAACGCCGAAATATTCGAACCGAGCGTCTTTGAAGTCACCCAGGACAGTCTTGTCGCTGGCATGCGTCATCGCCTTGGCATGATGCGACGCGCGCCAGGGCGTTGCCTCGCGCTGATGACAGGCCGCGCAGACCTCGCTGCCCACAAATCGCGGCGGCCCATCCATATCGCGGTCTCGCAGCGCCGTCCTGATGAAGTCCGGCTGCAAGAACACAAGCAGCAGCGCGGCAAGCGCGAGGAAAAGCCCCGCCGCGCCGAACTTCCAGACAGCCCGGGGCGGCCGCACGGGCATTTCGGAGCTCGCAGGCCTTCTGGTTTGCTTCGATCTGCGGACGGCCATGAAACCAGGACACCTCGTTCACATGTAAGGGAGTATCGCTGGCGCAGCTTCCCCGTCACATTGAACCATGCTTGAATTGAGCTGTGTTGCAAGTCAACGGAGGGCGCATGTCGAACTTGACTCCTTCTCGCCGCAGCGCCCTCCAACTGATTGGCGGCGCGGTCGCGGCGGGCGCGACCGGCTTCGCGCTCTCCGCACGCTCGCAGCAAGTCATCAAGGATATTCGCGACCTGAAGCCGGGCGAGTTCACCTGGCATCCGGAACGTTCCCCGGTTGGAGCGGTCGCCGTTGTCGCGTCGATTCCGGAACAGCTCGTGCATGTCTATCGAAACGGCGTGCGCATCGCGGTTTCAACGTGCTCGACGGGCGCGCCCGGCCACTCCACGCCGACTGGCGTGTTCACGATCCTGCAAAAGGACAAGCATCACCACTCGTCGACCTACAACAACGCGCCGATGCCTAATATGAACAGGCTGACCTGGGGAGGCATAGCACTGCATGCGGGAAAATTGCCCGGCTATCCGGCTTCGCACGGTTGCATTCGCCTGCCGTTGGACTTCTCGGCGAAACTGTTCGAACTGACGCATATCGGCACACCGGTCATTATTGCAGGCAGCCATTCCGACCCATGGGAGTTGACGCATCCCGGACTCGTCCTTGGCGATGGCGCGGAATCCGAACTGGAGGGCGCGGTGGCGAAGCTCAAGGGGCGTTCACACCCCTCGGACTGGTCCGAAGGCGGCGCAAACCGCATTACCACCCTGGTCGTCTCAAGTGCTGACCGCTCGGCGATCCTGCTCGAGAATGGCGACCGCCTGGCGGTGGGCGGGCTCAAGATCACCGGGCCGCAAAAGCTGGGCGAACACGTGTTCGTGTTGCGCAGCGACGGCTCGCAGACGAATGGCCTGACATGGCATGGCATTAGCCACCACGTTGATCCGGACCAGCCAAACATGAAGGAGGAGGCGCTGATCTCGCGTTTCTCGACGGATGCAGATTTCCGCGACGCGCTGCGCCAGACCATGCATCCGGGGATGATCATGGTCGTAACCGACCTTCCTTCCGGGCCCGACACGCGATCTGGGTCCGACTTCGTCATCATGTCGACGGGTTGAGGGGACTCCGCGAACGTAGCGCCTGCAGCCCAGTCTTTGCGGCTTCAGGTCCCTGCGCGCGGATTGCGCTGGTCGCGCTCCCTTGCCCCAATGCGAAACCTGCTTGGCGGCTGACCGGTCCAGCCACGGAACGCGCGGGTGAAAGCAGACAGTTCCGAGTATCCAAGAGAGCTTGAAATCTCCTTTAGCGGCGCATCCGTGTCGTTGAGCAGCCGGATGGCGGCGAGTTGGCGCGTCTGTGCGAAGATGCTTGAAAACGAGCGCCCGTGCTCCTCCAGCCGCCGCAGCAGCGTTCGCTCGGATACGGCGACCTCGCGTGCGACGCTTCTGCTCGACGGCACGTTTCCCGAGATAAGCGTCGTGACACAGATGCTGGCGATATGATCGATGAGGCTGACGCCGTCTTCCGGCGTGAATTCCGCCCTGCATCCTTCGAGCGGCGAACGGACGGGCTTGCCGAGCCACGAAGCGGGAAACTGGATCGTCGTTGCAAGGCGATTAAATGCAAGCGCACATTTGAACAGCTTCCTGTAGGGCGTTTCGTCCGTGGGCCGCCGCCTGGGAAGTTGGACTGCCGAGGCGGTCCATTCGGGGCCACACAAATCCTGCAGGATGCTGCAAGCGGCGGACGACGCCACGTCTCCCAGATGGGACGCGGAAGTCACTTTGTGATCGATGACCACATAGCGGACGTCTACGGTGTCCACGCCAAACGAGATGTCCAGCGCGCCGCCGCGGTCGAACGAGGAATACCCGTCTTGCAGCAGCTCCAGGGCGTTCCTGATCGTGCGGCTCTTCCGCATTTCGTCGCCAAGCTTGCGCAGCGTGTCCAGCCCAGCCGCTTCTCCAACGAGCAGGCCGAAGTGGGGGCATCCCGTCATCGCCGCCGCAGAATCGACCATGCGTACGAGATCCGCATAAGGCGCGGCACGATCCGGCTCGTCGAAGACAGACATCTCAAAGCCGTCCGCCGCAACGAGCGCGTCTGGATCGACGCCCAGGTCACGCAGATGACGCGGAATCGACGAGGCTACGCTGATGCGTATCATGCCAGGAGGAAGCCTGGTAATTTGCTGGTGCATATCGCTGCCGGTCAAAGTGTCGGAAACTCGGCGTGAGCTTGCGCGCGAACCGGCCAGTCTGGGCACCTTCGGCGTCGAGACGGTCTGGCGGTGAAACTTGCAGGACTCGGATCGAGCGAAAGCAGGTTCGAACCTCCCGCGCGATCTTCGATGGTGCGCTTCCCATGCATTGTTCGAACGCCCATAAGCTGTGCTTCGACAGATCGATGCGCCCAAAATTTTCAAAATTGCGGACGGCCCGCTTCAATTTTGGCGCAGCTAGTCAAATCTACTGAAACCAAATACGCTTGGTTTGCTTTTTGAGGACACTTTTCATGAGCATAGGGAAACCGGCTGATCCTCCTCAGAGGCTTGGATCCATTGCCGGTCTCGCCGGCCTGCTGGAAAAATACCACGTCGACACAAAAGCGCTTTTTTCTGAGTTCGAGATTCCGGCGACCGTCGAGATCAGCGATACCCGCGCGCCGTTTCCAAAGGTTGCGGCGCTTCTGGAGCGCGCCGCCAAACTAGCAGGATGCCCGCATCTGGGTTTGGAGCTTGGGTCTCTGTCAGATCATCGAATTCTCGGCCCGGTCGGGGACCTGATGAGCTGCGCGCCGAATCTTGAAAAGGCGCTTCGAGACTACATCAGGTACCAAATGGCGTACTCGAAGGCTGCCGCCGTTTACTTGTGGCGTATCGGCGACGACGTGGGATTTGGCTATGGAGTGTATCATCGGACCGGCGGCGGCCGGCAAATTTACGACCTGGTCACGGCGCTGGGGTGCAGCTTTCTGCGCGCACTCACGAACGACGCGGTCCGGCCAGTGGAAATACATCTTAGTATCGCCGCGCCCCGTGACGTCGGGCCGTACCGGAAGCTATTGCCCGCACCAGTCGTGTTCGATCAGGGACATACGTGCCTTGTTATTAGGCGTCGTGATCTTCAGGCGGCGATCCCGACGCGCCAGGATGCGGAACGCGAACGTCTGAAAACCATGCTCGATGCGTCCCTGGGACATGACCTGAAGGATATTGTCGCCCGCGTTCGGCACATGCTGCGGCCGGCGTTGCTGGCCGGGCGCTGTGGGATCGATGCAATCGCGGATGAACTTGCAATTCATCCGAGAACATTGTCGCGCCGGCTCGCCTCGGCCGGCTTGACGTTCGAAGAGTTGCGCGACGAAGTTCGACTTGCCGTCGCCTGCGAACTTCTTGAGCTTACTAACTTACCGGTTGGGGCAATTGGCGACGCGCTTTCGTACGCAAGCCACAGCGCATTCGTTCACGCATTCAAGCGATGGACGGGCGTTCCGCCAAGCGACTGGCGGCACGATCTTCGATCGCCTTCTTGACACTTCCCGCCAAATTATTGTCGTTATTTATATTGCAGAGAGCTGGATCACTTGCCTCCTTGTCAGCTTTGCTGTTTGATCATGCCCAGGCAGCGCGCAGACGCTTGTAGTCTTCGACCGGAATGTTTGCCCGCAAATCACATTGCCACGAGCGCGGCGGGATCGGCTTTGAATGGCATATTGAGGTTCCATGAAAGTCGTCACGCACATCTCCCGGAGCGGAGTTCTTGTTGCGCTGATGTTCGCGTCAGTCGCCTTCGCACAGAACGCTCCAGCGCCCGCGCGCCACTCGCGGGTTTGCTGCGGATAGCCACGGCAGATCGCACAAGCTATTCTTTGAGCACGCGCCAACCCTCATTGCTGCCTAACGCAGCGGGTAATGCTCTTCGGCCCTGATTTCCCCGGACGTCAGAAAACGACCTGACTGCGAAGCCCCATGAACACGACGGGTGTGTTTTTTTCGATAGTTTGAGGCGCGACGCTCTGAGACTTAACGGCGGGTGCGATGACCTGAATGTCCGCAGTCACCTTGAACCACTTCGTCACCGCAAAATTATAAAAGACCTCCAAACCATATTCGTCATCAAGCGTGAGAATCGGCGACAAAGCCTGTCTCAGCTCTTTGGAGTAACTGTAATAGAAGGCGCCTATGCCGAACTTGTCGTTAGACCGGCCTGGCAACGGACTCGCGCCTCCGAACCCTGCCATGGCTTCCCACTTGAACGGATTTGGATTTCCGTCGGAGAACGCGACCTGGCCAAACATCCCCCAGGCGTTGGCGGGGTTAGCCGCACTCTGCCAAAGTGTCTGTTCGAATGCGTAAGAGAAATAATAGCGACCGCGCTTCTGCTGCGTTGACGGCTGTTGAAGTTCCGGCGGCAGTTGTGCCCAGCCGTTCTGACCCCACATAGGGCGCGTAATAAGCGCGTTGATTAGAGCGCGCCTCAACTCTGGCGTCGAAGTGAATTGGCCCAGGTCAGGCAGCGTAGAGAAATCTGTTCCCGGATAGCTGCTTAAAGCAGCGGTGAAACTATCCTTGCGTGCAAGGCCGAACGGTGCGCTGGCGTAATCGACAACGCCCCTGATGGTGACGCCTTCGCTGAAGGGATCCGAAATCCAGCGGTTCAGGGACTCTCTGGGATCGTACACATAAAGGGAGAGCGTGAATGGATCAATCTTGTACTTGCCAACGGCGCCCAACATCGACACCGGTATCGATCCGCTCGGGGGGGGCAACCAGCGCGAAGTTCTGAAATCGCTCGATGCCGCGGCCACCATTGAATCTCTGCGCAGCGCCGTAGAGATCGACGATGTTGATCTTTCCTGCCAGCAGCATGAAATTCGATCCGAAGCGCTGCGAAATGTAAGCGCTCGTGAAGTCGCCTCCGTCCTTGTTCTGATATGGGATCGTCATCGCGACGTTGTTCGGCACCGTTGTGCCGCCAATCGTTCCTGGCGTCCGCCCGTAATTGAATTCACCCTTCACGTGGATCCCGAAGCCGTCCCACAATCCAAGCTTCGCCCCATCAACGTCGATGAAGGTTTCAGCCTTTCCGCCGTATTCAAATACGTGCGGTGCGTTGCCCGCCGTGGGGCCCTGGTAAAATTGGGTGATTGACGGCGCAATCGTAATTCCGCGAGCAGCCAACTCGTCCCGGGCGCCGCCCCAGTCCCCGGTCAGTGTGGAGCGCTCAGACAACAGTCCGCCATAGGTGCTTGGGCTTGGAGACTGCGCCATCAAAATGGGGCTGTGCAAAAACGTGGCGACCGCGAGTGCCGATGCAACGATTATTTTGCCGTTGCAGGACAAGCCAAAACTCCCCAGATGCGCCGCCCGATCCCCTTCAGCTATCTTCATTGATTCGGCGGCGGCGCGCAAACGCAGCCACGCGGTTGCAGGAGCCTTCTACCCGAGCCGACCAGATCGGCGTGTAACTGCCGGATCGTCCGCTTCTGCTTGCGGGATCTGCCCGCCTCCAGCCGGCGCATGTGCGACAGCTTGTCGGCGTAAGGATCGGGCTTGCTTGCGCGCTCCGGGACGTTGAACCGGGGCTCCACACTGTCGGCGCGCAGATACTTGCGGACCGTGTTCCTCGACAGACCTGTCCGCCGCGAGATCTCCGGAAGCGAGAAATGGTCCCGATGGCGTCAGCGCCGGATGACGCTCAATAACTCCATAGTGGAAATCAACAGCCTGAGGCCGGCGCTGCGGAAAACGCCGGCGTCTGTCCCGAGTATGCCTACTCCGCCGGAAACTTGACGTTGTAATTGGTCGTAAGGAAGTTTCGAACCCACTCCCTGGCTGCCGGCGAAATGGTCGTCGCCGCGGCGTAGAGTTGCTCTCCTTCCGCATCGGTAAGCTGGTCGTACTCGCCGATCAGGTCATCTCGCTTTGCAGTGTATTCGGGGTCCTTCACCAGATCGCGCGCCGCCTTTCGGTAGACTTCCACGATGTCGCTTGGCGTTCCCTTGGGGAGTACGAGCAGTTTCTGACCCGGGAAGCCAGCGACAAGGAACGCGCGCATCGCTTCCCATTCGATGCCCGAGGGCTTCTTGCCGTGGACGATTTCGTAGGCCTCCTCGAAGTGGGGCAGATCGGGGAAGTTGGGGTCGCGTGCGAGCTTGCCGGCCTTGTCCAGCACGCCCCATGAGAACAGCGCAACGGCTTGTCCGTTCTTGACGAGCGGCGCGCCGGAACGAAGATAGGCGGACGTCGTCTGGTAATCGATGTTCATTTCTCCCCGTTCGAATGCAAGGCGTCCTTCGCCGCGTCCCGGGAAGCCGGTGACGTGCTGGACATCCAGCCCAAGAAGCCGGAAGCCGAGAAGGGGGACGAGATCGAGCGAGGTGAGGCCCTGGGAGGCGTAGTGAATTTTCTGGCCCTTGAGTTTCCCCAATTCCTTGAGCGAGCCCGCCCCCAGTTTGGCGGAGATGTAGGCGACGCCGCCGGTGGGAGCGGCGAGGACGGGAATCCAGTCCCGGTAATCGAACTTCACCTGTCCGACGCCCAGCAGATAGGGGAATTGCGTCGAGCCCGAAGTGCCGAGCAGCGTCAGTCCGTCCGGTTTGGCCGTTGCGGCGAACAGATTGGCGCCGGACACCGAGCCGCCGCCCGGCAGGTTGCGCACCACGACCGCCGGCTGACCTGGCAGGTGCCGCTGGAGCAGCGTCGCGTTGAAGCGACCCCACACATCCGATCCGCCGCCTGCTCCAAATGGAATGATGACCGTGACGGTCTTCCCCTTGAGGTCGAGGGCCGTGGACGAAGCCGGACCCATGCAAACGGTAAGCGCAGCGCCGCCGATCGCGGCCAGTAAGTGTCGACGATTCAAGTTGTTTCCCCTCTTGTTGCCTAGCCGCGGCATCCCCGGCCGCAAAGAAACGGATGCGTCCTCATTTCTTATTTTCGGAAAGGGTAAACCGAAGCGATCAATCCGGATAATGCTATTATTTTGACGATTGATGCGAAAATCGGTTCAGTTAACCCGTGCGTGTCGCCCGGAAACGGGTCGCGCAACGCCGTTCGCTGGCGCGCCGGAAGTGGAGTTGGGGGAAGGGTTGGGGAGAGGCGCGTGGTGCCGGCTGCAGGAATCGAACCCGCGACCTACTGATTACAAATCAGTTGCTCTACCAACTGAGCTAAGCCGGCCTGCCGAATGCCTTTCGCTATCAGGACCTCGCCCGGTGCGCAAGCCGAGCCAGAGCGGCCGCTTGCCCCGGGCCCGTCGCTGGCGTCCATTTCCAGAAGCGGAAGGCCCCGCGGGTTCGCCGCGGGGCCGGTTTCGTCAAGCTGGGCGCGTCGGGGCGCCCCGGCCGCGATTACTTCGTCTCGACCGCGTAGATGTCTCGATCCTTCGTTTCCGGCACGAAGATCATACCGATCACGAACGTGCCGAGCGCGATGACGATCGGGTACCAGAGGCCGTAGTAGATGTCGCCTGTTGACGCCACCATGGCGAAGGCCGTGGGAGGCAGGAAGCCGCCGAACCAGCCATTGCCGATGTGGTAGGGAAGCGACATCGCGGTGTATCGGATGCGCGTCGGGAAGAATTCGACCAGAGCCGCCGCAATCGGTCCGTACACCGCCGTCACGAACAGGACGAGGATGGTCAGGATGCCGACGAGTTGCAGGGCCTGTCCGTTCGTCCACGCCGAGAAGAAGCCGTTGAGCTTCACGATGTTGGGATCGTTCGCCTTGGGATAACCGGCTTCCTGCGCGGCGGCCGAGAAGGCGGCCATGCTCTTGGGAAGGGCGGCGTCGATCGCGACTTCCTTTCCGTTGACCACAACGCGGGCCGGCGTGCCTGCGGGCGCAGCCACCTTTTCGTACTTGATGGCCGATCGCGCGAGCGCCACGCGCGCCACATCGCAGGGCTGCGTGAACGTCCGGATGCCGACCGGATCGAACACCGATCCGCACTGCGCGGGATCTGCAATCACCTGTACCTTCACGGTGTCGATGGCGTTGGCCAGCGTGGGGTTGGCGACCTTCGTCATCATACCGAAAAGCGGGAAGTAGGAGATCGCCGCGACGAGGCAGCCAACGAGGATCACCGGCTTGCGGCCGATCCGGTCCGACAGCGAGCCGAAGAAAATGAAGCCGCCCGTGCCAAGGATCAGCGACCATGCGATGAGCACGTTGGAGGTGAACAGGTCAACCTTCAGAATGCTCTGCATGAAGAACAGCGCGTAGAACTGCCCCGTGTACCAGACCACCGCCTGGCCCGCGACCATGCCCAGCAGCGCGATGATGACCATCTTCGCGTTCTTCCACTGGCCGAAGGCTTCCGACAGCGGCGCCTTAGACTGCGTGCCTTCTTCCTTCATTTTCTTGAAGGCGGGCGATTCCTGCATCTGGAGACGAATCCAGACCGAAACCGCGAGCAGGAAGATCGAGAGGAGGAAGGGAATGCGCCAGCCGTAGTTGGCGAAGTCCTTCTCGCCGAGGTAGAGGCGCAGCGAAAGGATGATCATCAGCGACAGCAGCAGGCCGACGGTTGCGGTCGTCTGGATCCATGACGTGTAGAAGCCGCGGCGGCCCACCGGAGCGTGCTCGGCCACGTACACGGCCGCGCCGCCGTATTCGCCGCCCAGCGCGAGGCCCTGCGCCATGCGCAGCACGATCAGGGCGACAGGAGCGATCCAGCCGATCGAGTTGTAGGAGGGCAGGAGGCCGACGAGGAAGGTCGACAGGCCCATGATGAGAATGGTGATGAGGAAGGTGTACTTGCGGCCGACGAGATCGCCGAGACGCCCGAACACGAGCGCGCCGAATGGGCGCACGAGGAAGCCAGCCGCGAAGGCGAGCAGCGCGAAGACGTTACGCGTCGTGGCGTCGAACGCGGAGAAGAACTGCGCGCCGATCATCACGGCGAGAGCGCCGTAGAGATAAAAATCATACCACTCGAAGACGGTGCCGAGGGAGGAAGCAAGGATGACCTTCTTCTCCTCTCGCGTCATGGGGCGGGCCTGCTTGCCCACTGTCGCCGACGCCATGCTCATCTTGATGCCTCCACAAATCGTTCTTCATTCCGGATGGGAGACCGCCGCTCGGCGGATTCCTCCGCGCCCATTGCTCTCGCGTGTCGTGAGGACCGGCGCGAAGTCAGAGGCGCCCCATGCAATGGGCTTGAAGGACGTTTGAAGGCTTGCTTCGTGCAAGTCGAACTGGACGTTCGTCTATGAACTTTTGCGGCAGTAGTTCCACTGTAAGAAAGGACGCAGCGAAACGCTCGGCTTATCAGCGGTTTGCAAATTCGCGCCGCGGCGGCCCTTAGACTTTCTTCCAGCGACGAAAGGGAGAGCCCTGCGCACCGGCGTCAACCAAAGTATGAAGCAGGACGTGGGGTTCGTCGGCGAATGTCGAGGCCGCCGTGTCGCCTGAAGCCCGCCGCTCAGGAGTCGCCGAGCCGCATCGAGGCGATCGTCAGCGCGACGGCGCAGGCGTTCGATACGTTCAGGCTGCGCACGGCGCCCGGTAGGTCGATCCGCGCAAGCGCGTCGCACTTCTCCCGTGACAGCCGGCGCAAGCCCTTGCCTTCGGCGCCGAGGACAAGTGCGAGGGGGCGCACAAGGGGCGTCTGCGCGAGGGATTGCGGACCGTCGGAGTCGAGGCCTATGCGCAGGAAACCCATCTCCCCGAGCGTGTCGAGCGCACGCGCCAGATTAACGACGGTGATCACGTCAACATGTTCGAGTCCGCCGCTCGCAGCCTTCGCAAGGACGCCACCGAGCGCAGGCGAGTGACGCTCCGTCGTGACGATAGCGTTCACGCCGAAGGCCGCCGCTGTGCGCACGATGGCGCCGACGTTGTGCGGGTCGGTCACCTGGTCGAGCACCAGGAGCAAAGCATTGGACGGCAGGTCGTCCAGGTCGGCATCCGGCAAAGGTCCGGCCTCGAGCAGCACGCCCTGGTGAACCGCGCCGTCAGGCAATGCGGCGTCAATGTCGTCCGGCCCGGCGATGCTTACGGCGACGCCGCTCTGCGCGATCTCGGGAGCCAGCTTTTCGGCAGCGGCGCTTGTTGCGGTCAGACGCAACAGCTTGCGACGGCCCGCTCGCAGCGCCTCGCGCACCGAATGAAAGCCCCAGATGAGATGAGAGTCCCGCGCTGGCCGCGGACCGGCCGCCGCTTCCCGCCGCCGATCGCGCTCCCATGGCCTGACGCCCTGCTGCGCGCCGCGCTTTTCCTCCGGCCCGCGTTTGCCGCCGCGGTCGCGGTCTTCGCTGACGGGCTTTGCGCCGCCCGCTGGCGTGCGCCCGCGCGGACCTTCTCCAAGCCCCCGCTGCGGACCCTTCGTCCGGTTTCTGCTCACGATCGCATCGCCCCTGCGGCGCCCGCGCGCCTTGCTTCGGGGCTGTGCATGGCATGGGGCGCTCCGGCGCGCAATCCACCGGAAAGGGCGTTTTTGGGTTGACACGCCGTGTGCGCCTGCCCATAAGCGCATCCATCGAAGCCCCGCGTTCCGGCGGGGCTTTTGCATCCGGCGGGCCGCGCCGGGCGGGCTTCGGCCCGCTTCTGTGGTCACCGGGGGAATGTCCCGAGCGGCAAAGGGGGCGGACTGTAAATCCGCTGGCTATGCCTTCGTAGGTTCGAGTCCTACTTCCCCCACCACGATCTTTTCCACCGCCTGCGAGTACGTGAACCAGACGTCCGTTGGCGTCCGCCTCAGCCCCCGTTCACGAGCATGTCGGGGATGACGAAAGTCTCGCCGCCGTCGAATGTAACGGTCGTCAGGTCTTCATTGCGCGTGCTCGTCATGTCGCGCGCCGAATCCGAACTCACGGGCGTTCCTTTCACGAAAAGAACGCGCCGCTTCTCGCCATTCGGCAGCACGACTTCCACGGTGCCCGTTCCATCGTAGCCTCGGCGGATGACGAAGGCCTGGCATTGTTGCGAGGCGGGCGACGAATCCAGCGAGCAGCTCGCCTGCGTGGAGGCATGGAATGGCGTATCCTTGATCGTCGCGTCCGCCGCTGCGGGCAATGGCGCGAGCGCCGCCCCCGTCATTGCGAACTGAAGCGCAAACGACGAGGATTCGTTGCGGCGGGCGGCGTTGCGCATCAGGTAGACGCGGACCGTGTAGTCGCCGTCGGAGGGCGCCAGCCTCGTGAACTTTTCGCCCGATACGCTCCCGTTGAACATCGCGTTTTCCGATGCTGGCGGCGTGACGTTGAAATAGCTCGAGCGGTTGCTGGCCTTCATTTCAATCGCCAGCGTCTGTCCGGCGGAGGCGCTCAGGACAAAGTCCGCGTACTCATGGCCGCGGATCTGGCTTCTGACGGTCGCGGTGCTCTGGCCCGGCACGAACTCTACTTTCGACAGCTTCTGCGCCTCGGCAAAGGTCGCGCCGGCCGCCGCCAACGCGAGCGCGGCGAGCAAAATAATTCGGGCGGGCCGGATGGTGATCATCGAAGACATTCGTGCGCGTCCCTTTGGTGACCCGGTGGCTAAAGTTCGCGTCTGCGGACGGGCTGAACGATAGCACGGCGACGCTGTTTGAGGAGCCGGCGCCAGCATGGCCGAACTGAAAACGCCGGCGAGAACATCGCCGGCGTTGCATAGCGTGCGCGCTGCCGCGAGGCGTCCTACCAGGACTTCTCGACGGGGTTTTCGATTGCGTCTTCGAGCGGGTTGCGCGGCTTGAACATGCTCTCCGGCCGCAACCGTCCGTCGGGACCGATCTGATCCATTTCGCAATAGATCTCGAATTCGTAACCGTCGGGATCGAGGAAGTTGATGCTGATGTTGCAGCCCGCGCCCTTGCGGCCTTCGAAGACGATCGGGATGTTGTTCGCCTTGAGATAAGCCTTCGCCTTCTTGAGCACTTCCACGTCGTCGACTTCGAAAGCGAGGTGCTCCATCTGCAGGCTGTTCTTCATGTCGCGCTTGGGCGTCTTGCCTGCGCGCATCGGTTTCAGGCCGATGGCGTGGTGGTCAGCGCCGCAACGGAAAAACACCATGCCGTGCTTGTTGCGGTCAGTCTCGTGAAAGCCCATCACTTCCTTCCAGAACTTCACAGTGCGCTCGACATCCGTCACCTCGTAAACGAAGTGGCCGAGCTTGTTCACCTTGATGGGCGACTGGCCGACGTACTCGTCGGGATGGAATTTTTCGCGGTCGGCGGCTTCGTCGCGGCGCGCCGCCGTAGTGTCGTGAATGGTATGAACGTTCATGATGACCTCCCCTTTAAGGTCTCGTCCGCTGATCGCTTGACCGGATCGGACCCGTCTGCCGGCCCCGGCCCGGATTTCGATGAAGTATGGTCCGGCCCGCCGCGCACTGCAAGCCGCCGGCCGGCGCAAACTGGACGCGTGCGGGCGGGGCGCTAGCTTTGTGCTGGCAAACTGATCTGGAGGAAAAGCATGATCAAACAGCAGGCCTTCGCCGTGAGCCGCCGCCGGGCGCTTTTCACCGCCCTCGCATGTGTGGCGTCCCCGGCCATTGTGGGCCGCGCCCACGCGCAGGCGCAACCGGCTCCCCGTCTCGACGTCCCCTTCGTGCCGACCCCGCAGGAGGTGGTCGACAAGATGCTGGAGCTCGCCAATGTCCAGAGGACGGACTACCTCATCGATCTTGGCTCCGGCGACGGGCGGATCCCGGTCACGGCGGCGCAGCGCTTCGGCGTGAAGGCGCTGGGCGTCGACATCAACCCGCAACGCATCAAGGAGGCGAACGAGCGAGCCCAGGCCGCGAGCGTGACGGATCTCGTAGAGTTCCGCCAGCAGGACCTGTTCGAAACCGACATCTCGAAGGCGAACGTGTTGACGATGTATCTGTTGCCGTCGGTCAACATGAAGCTTCGCCCGAAAATCCTCAGCGACATGAAGCCTGGCAGCCGCGTGGTCTCCCACGCGTTCGACATGGGCGACTGGAAACCCGAGCAGAAGGTGAGCGTCGACGGAAGAACAGTGTTTCTCTGGATCGTCCCGCCCCGAAAGGCGTAGGCGGTCATCAGGAAAAGGCGCGGCCGGGTTCGTCCCGGCCGTTTTCGTTTCAGGACGGTTCAAACGAAAGGCGACCCGGACGCGTTGTGCTTTGGGCGAAGGCGGGAGCACACAGAAATGGATGGACGCGAGCAAGCTGCGTTCCCCGTGTCGGCGGGCGTATTGCTGGGACTCGGGCTTGGCGGCTTCTTCGACGGCATCGTGCTCCACCAGATCCTGCAATGGCATCACATGGCGACGAGCGCGGGCTATCCGGCGGATTCTGTCGAGAACATGCGCTTCAATGTCATGCTCGACGGCCTCTTCCATGCGGCGACGTGGCTTTTCACGGTGGCGGGCGTCGTCATCCTCTGGGTCCGCTCCCGCCGGACCCACGTGAGATGGGCCGGCTCGGAACTGCCCGCCTCGATGCTGATCGGGTTCGGCGCGTTCAATCTCGCGGAAGGTCTGATCAACCATCAGATCCTTGGCTTGCATCATGTCAATGAAACCGCGCCGCGCGACCAGTGGATTTACTGGGACGTTGGCTTTCTGATTTCAGGGGCGCTTCTCCTCCTGATCGGCTTCATCATGCTTCGCCGTGCCCGCCCGGCGCGCGCTGACGCTTGATGGTCGCGACCGGCGAGCGGGACGCGTATATTGGCGAAGCCTGGCCTTGCCAGAGCGGATTGCGATGTGGGCGCCGTTCCCGGCATCCTCGCACGCCGCACGGATCCGTGGGCGGAAATGGACGACGTTCGCCAGCGCCCCTCTCTCAAACGTCCGTGAAAGGTCGCGCAATCGTCGCCCGTTTCCTCTAGAAGGCGCGCATGACCGAATTGCATCTGAGCGCGACTGTTGCGCCTGGCCCGGCCGCGCAGCCGAGAAAATTGCGCGCCGACATCCTCGACACGCTGCGGCTTGCCTGGCCGATGGCGCTGACGCAGCTTGGCCAGATCGCGATGATGACGACGGACCTCGTGCTGCTTGGCCGCCTTGGCGACAAGGTGATGGCTGCAGCCTCGCTGGCGCATACGATCCTGTTCGCCATGTTCGTCATCGGGGCAGGCTTGGTCTCGGCCGTTGCGCCGCTTGCCGCGCAGGCGTTCGGCGCGCGCGATCCGCAGGGCGTACGCGCGGCCTTGCGTGTGGGCCTCTGGGTGTGCGCCGTTGCGGGCGGACCAGTGACGCTGCTGACCCTTTTCGGCTACGACATGCTCGTTTTCCTCGGGCAAACGGACGAAGCGGCGCGTCTTGCCGCGCGCTATCTGCATGGGCTGGCGTGGAGCCTCGCGCCCGGCTGGGCGTTCATCGCGATTCGCGGCTTCATGGGCGCGGTGAACCGGCCGGAGCCTGCGCTAACCATCATGCTCGCAGCCGTGCCGGTGAACGCGCTCCTCGCCTACGGGCTGATATACGGCGCGTTCGGCCTGCCTCGACTCGATCTGCTGGGCGCAGGCATAGCAACGACGATTGTCAACGTCGCCATGCTCGTGGCCGCCTTGTGGGTTTGCGTCACGCAGCGTCCGTTCAAGAAATACGCCGTGCTGGGGGATTTCTGGCGCTGCGATGGCGCGCTCATGCGCCGGTTGCTGGTGATCGGGTTCCCGATATCGGCGACCTTCTTTCTGGAGTACGGCCTGTTCGGAGGCGCCTCGCTTCTCGTCGGCATGATCGGCGTAACGGAACTCGCAGCGCACCAGATCGCGTTGCAGACGGCCGCAGTCATTTTCATGGCGCCGTTCGGCATTTCCATGGCCGCCACGGTGCGCGTCGGGCAGGCGCTCGGCCGTGGCGACAAGGGCTCCGCCCGCCGCGCGGGCTTCATCGCATTGGGCCTCGCGCTCGCCTTCATGTGCGGCGCGACGCTGCTGATCGTGCTGACGCGCCAGGTCATTCCGCAATTGTTCCTCGGCTTCTCCTCGCCGGCTGCGGAAACACTGGCGCTCGCCTCCACGCTCCTGCTCGTCGCGGCCAGCTTCTTCATCTTCGACGGCCTGCAGACCGTCGGCGCCGGCGCGCTGCGCGGCCTCAACGACACGCGCGTGCCGTTCTATTTCGCCCTTTTTAGTTTCTGGGGCGTCGGCTTTCCCGCCGCCTGGGCGCTCGGCTTCACGCTTGGCTACGCGACAGTGGGCGTCTGGATCGGCCTCACCCTGTCCCTGATCGTCTACGCCGTCCTTCTGGTCTGGCGGTTCGAGCGCCTGACGCGGCCAGCCGGACCGGGTGGGCGCAGGGAGGATTGAATCCCGGCGCGAACCATTGCATATGGAGGTCAACGCGGGTGTAGCTCAATGGTAGAGCAGCAGCCTTCCAAGCTGAATACGAGGGTTCGATTCCCTTCACCCGCTCCAGATTCGGCGATGTAAGATCGGGAGACATCGGACGAGATTGTGCCCGGACATGAATGGCAATCTCGGGCCGAACCGATTTTTCCCTGGCTCCGGTCCTATTGCCTGGACCGCAAGCAATAGGTTGGCGAGCCAGATGCCGTCGGCGCTCCCCTGGTTCAGTTTTTGACAAGGGTCGCACTCGAGCCGCAGCCAGATTCGCCTCGCGTCTCGTTGAGGTGAAAAGGAGATGCGCTTTTTTCATCGCCCGGGGCGGTTCGCTCACGACGGGGCGGACCTCGAATATATTCACCCACACTTCCTGCAATCATATTGCGAAAATAGTGGCTGAATAGATAAGCTTTCGCTTGCCTTCGCAAGTTGTGCTCGCAGTTAATATCGCATGGTGCGACACGAACTGCTGATCAGTGCTATGCCATTAGTCGGTCTTGTGATTTCTTTGCTGAATTATATTTTCGTGGCGGTGTTGGCGTGCCTTTATTTGCCATTGTATGTGGCTGTTGCTTTCACAATTCTGATTTTGATTTGCTTCATCCTCACAGTTACATTTTTCGTCTCGGGCGGGAGCCATGCCACTGCTGAACCTCGCCGAAATGAGCACGAGAATACTTCGCGACGCCGCGAGGAATGAGTTGAGTCCCTCTCCCCCGCCTCGATGTGTCTTCGTCCCGCTTCAATGTAAAGTCAGGCTTCACGACCGCCGATTCGGAGAGGGCGGATGCTTGAGCTTTTGACGCTCGCCGGAGTGTGCGTGCTTGTAGGCCTGATGGGGCGTGACGCCCGGGAGCGGATCGTCGTGTCGATCGTTCTCGGGTTCGTCGTGGCGCCGGTGGCTCTGCTCCTTGTCGAAATCTGGAACAGCGAGCACTCCGGGCCGCAGATGTTCCTGGAGCTCTTTACCTACATCGGACTTTATTGGCAGATGCTGCTCGCGTTGACGGTCGCCCTGGTTGCGGGGTCGTTGCTCGTGGGCCTCGCCCGCAGGTTCGTCGTCAAGGACGTAGGCTGAAGTTCAATCCCAGAAGCAGCGGTGCAGGATATACATGGCCAGCGCCGCAGGAAACAGGTTAAGGAGACCCTGCTCGCCGAGAATCGCGGTCCCGATTGCTTCTCCGCCGGCGCCCGCCGCAAGATAAAGCGGAGCGACAAAGGCGAGCGTGAAGCCGTATCGGCTCACCCATGCGCCCCATGAATCGGGGACGGACTGCGGGCCTCCGTGCTCGGAACTCTGGTCCATACGCGCACCACGCAAAACATCAGTACAGGGAAACGCGCGCCCGCTTTTTTCCTCCCGCGGCCCTTTTCACAAGGTTTCGCGATTGCAGCTCACCGGGCGCATTCCAACAACGAAGATGATGCCTCAGCGTTCCGCGCGCGGCCAGAATTATTTACTTGAAATTAAGCGGTCGCGGCGACGCGCGCGAGCCATCCTCCCGGCCGCGCTTTGCGGGGGGCCGATTTCCGCTGCATGGGCGGCGCGACAGCGTGTGCGCCGGGGTGCGCTCAGTCGCTGCCGGCGCTCTCCAGGATCTTGATGATGCGCGCCTTCTGCTCCGGCGTCACCGCGCTCACCACTTTCCGGGCGTTTTCCAGCGTCTCCGCGGGCCCGAGATACTCGATGATCCGTTCGGCCTTTTCACCCTCGGCGATGAGTTGTGGATCGGCGAGCGTTTCCTTCACGGCAGCCTGAAGAAACGCGAGGCGGGCAGGGGGCATATTGGGAGCGGCGACCAGGACTCGTCCCAGATTGCTGACGTTGTCGTAGAAGTCGAACAGCCATTCCGCGTCCGCGTCGAGCTTCACGGCTTCGAAGATCGTCGGCTGGTCGGGGAAGAAGCGCGACTTGGTGCGGCCCATTGTGGCGATCGCGGAATTCTGCTTCGTGCGCTGGAAATGGTTGGCCGAGGATTCCGGCAGGTTGATCGCGTCCATCTCGCCACGCGTCACGGCGAGCGCCGCCTGGTTCGACCCGGTGTACCCTGCAACGATCTGGCATTGCATCTTCAACGCCTCGCAGGCGAACGCCGCCCCGGTGGCGAGCCCGGAGGTCGATCCGGACGCAGCCCACCGCCACTTCTGCTTGAGCGCCAGCGCCTGCTCGACGGTCTTGATCGGGGAATCAGGGGCGACCATCCACAGCGCCGGTGGCGCGCCAACGGTCGCCAGGTAGCTGAATTTTGCCAGGTCGAACCGCACGCCCTTTTGGCTCGTGATCTGCGCGAAGGCGGCCCCGGTGCCATTGGACAGCGACAGCAAATAACCGTCCGGCGGCGCGGCGTAGAGGCGGTTGAGGGCGGTGAGGCCGCCGGCGCCCGGCTGGTTTTCGACGACGACCGTCGTTCCGAGTGTGCGCGCCAGGTAAGGCGCGATCATCCGCGAGAAGACGTCGTAGCCGCCGCCTGGACCCGAACCCACGATCATGCGCACAGTCTTGCCCTGATAATAGGCCTTGTCTTCGGCGAGTGCGCCGGTCGCGGCCATTGCGGCCGCCGCGCCTGCAAGAAGGATTCGGCCTGCGAATGCGAAACGCGCCATCGGAGCCTCCCTGAACGTCCGCCTCTCAAGGGGCGGTCCGGTCGAAGTGTGCGCGCGACCTGGCGGCCTGACAAGCGGGTTTACGCAGGTCTGCTTACGCGTCAGAAGGCAGGCATGAACCAAATCCGCATTTTCATCGACGCCGACGCCTGTCCCGTGAAGGACGAGGCATACAAGGTCGCCGCGCGTCACGGCCTGCGAACGTTCGTCGTGTCGAACGCGTTCATGAACGTCCCGCGCGACCCCATGATCGAGCGGGTTATCGTCCCCGCCGGGCCTGATGTGGCCGACGACTGGATCGTGGAGCGCGCAACGCCGGGCGACGTTGTTGTCACCGCCGACGTTCCGCTGGCCGACCGGTGCGTCAAGAAGGGGGCGACCGTTCTGGGGCCGAACGGGCGCGCCTTCGACGCCGCCTCCATCGGCATGGCGCTCGCCACCCGCAACCTGATGAGCGACCTGCGCTCTTTCGGGGAGCAGACGCGCGGCCCGAAGCCATTTTCCCCCCGCGACCGGTCGGCCTTCCTCTCCGCGCTCGACCTGGCCGTCGTCCGGCTGAAGCGCGCGCAGCCGCGGCCTTGACCGGGGCGCCCGCGCCACACTTGCGATTTTGTCGGAAATTGCCTATCGAACCGCGGCTTTTCCGCCGCCGTGCGGAAGCTTGAACCAGCAATCCGGAACAGGGCCATGGCGAAGGAAAAATTCGAACGCAATAAGCCGCACTGCAACATCGGCACGATTGGTCACGTTGACCACGGTAAGACGTCACTGACGGCTGCGATCACGAAGATCCTGGCGGAGACGGGCG